>DAHUZP010000041.1 GCA_027306505.1 Thermoplasmata archaeon
CGTCGTTGGCACGCGCTACGAGATTGCCCCGGGAGAGGCGCTCTTTCCTGGCGTCCGTGTGGTCAACGGGCTCGATGGCGGGACCGCCTTGACCTGCGAAGGAATCGGAGTCCGGATCGCCTGCGCGAACCAATTGCACGCGGGGATGTCCTCGCTGGTGGAGCTTCGTGAGGTCCACCTGTCCAGCGCGACGGACCTGCTTGGCATGCTCCAACGGGCCATTCACGGCATCTTGGACAAGTTCCGCGACGCGACGCGCCTCTACGAGTCCGCGATGGGGGAGGAGGTCCTCGCGTGCGAGGTCGAGCCCTCCCTCGTCGCAGCGGGGCTCCCGCGCTGTTACGCCTCGGACATCGGCGCGCGCGCGGAGGTGGCCGCGACGCACAACTCGCTCCTCACCCGGTGGTCCGCGTACAATCTCGCAACCTCCGCGATCACCCACGAGATCGCTCCGCGCGTCTCCCCCGCGCGGTCGAGGGAGTTCGAGCGCGCGGCCGCGAGCGCCCTGCTCCTGCCGACCCAGGAGGGGGCCCTTGCCTGAACGCGAGGAAGCTCGCCGGGCCCGGTGGGAGCGGAGCCTCGCCCCGCCGTCCCTCCCTATCTTTCCTGTGACTGTACTGACCGTCGTCGGCAAGCGATATGAGCCCTTACGGGTAAGGGGATTGCACAGTCCGCCATCGTTTCGAGGCAGGTCATGGGCACTTCCGTACGGCTCCCCAGCGAACTCACGCAGTTCTTGGGCATTGACGGCCCACAGTCGTTGCTCCTTCGCGGACCCCCCGGGTCCGGAAAGACCACGCTCTCGCTCGCCCTGCTCGAAGCGTTCTCGGGCCGACGGATCCTCGTCACCAGCCGCGTCCCCCCCATGGAGCTGCGCCGGGAGTTCCCCTGGCTGGGCGAGACCGGCAAGGGCGCGACGCAGGTCATCGAGGCCCGCTCCCCCCGGGCCGGGGCGTCGGGTGCCGCGGAGGCCGTCGGCAAGCTCGACACGCTCCTGAAGGGCGACTCCGCCTCGACCGACCAGTTGCGAAGCTTCCTCTGGCTTCCCGAGGCGATGCAGGCCGCCTGGGCCGCGCTCTCCGAGGAGGATCGAACCCTCCTCGTCGTGGACTCCTGGGACGCTCTCGTGGAGGCCTACCTCGGGTCCCAGAAGGGACCCGAGGGCGGGGGTCTTGACCGCGCCGAGGTCGAGCGTCTCCTTCTCGCACGCATGGCCGAGGCGCCGGTCCACCTGGTCCTCGTCCTCGAGCGCGGGGAGCAGACCCAACTCGACTATCTGGTCAATGCCGTGGTCGAGACCCGGGTGGAGTTCTCGGACGAGCGGCTCGAGCGATGGCTCTACCTGCGCAAACTACGCGGCATCCGGATCGCGAACGCGATGTATCCGTTCACGCTCGAGGGCGGGAAGTTCGAGTGCATCGAGCCCATGCGCCCCTACGCCGAAATCCCCTCCGGGCGGGCCGAGAGCGAGCCGGACCCGATGCCGGGGCACATCTGGCCGGGGTCGACGGACTTCGCCGAGAGTTTCGGCCGCCTCTCCCTCGGCGGGCTGACCTTGCTCGAGTTGGACGGGTCCGCCCCGCAGGCCGTCCCGTACCTGCTCCTGGCCCCTGCCATGGGGGCCGTCGCGTCCCAAGGAGGGCCCGTCCTCATCTTGCCGGACACGAAGCCCACCCCCGACCTCCTCTGGAAGCGCCTACAGTTCACCCTGCCTCAGAAGAAGTTCGTCGACCGCATCCGGTTCTTGGGAGTTCCTCGGGCCAACGGGGGCGGCTCTGGGGCACTGGACCCGCGCTTCGCCAGGATGGTCTTGGAGCTGCGACCGCCGGACCCCGCGGCGGCCGTGGCACCGCCGACCGAGGTTGAGGAGTTCATGCGGTCGGGCGACGGAACGGGAGCCCCGTCGCTATCGCTCCTCAACACCGGGGGGATGTATGCCGTGGCGAACGCCTTCCATCTTCCCGTGGGTCCCGAATCCGCACGCTTTCTGCCCAGCGCCATCCACGCATTCCTGGGGGGAAGACAGACCCATGCCATTGTCGCGGGGAGGAGCGACGACCCCCTGCTCCAGGTGATGCGCCCGCTTGCGAGCCTGCACCTGAGGGTCCGGATGCGGCAGGGTCGCGTCCTGCTGCACGGGACCGCTCCGTGGACACCGAA
>DAHUZP010000042.1 GCA_027306505.1 Thermoplasmata archaeon
AGCTCACTTGTCACAAGCTCCGGCACTTCTGCGTGGACGACCTTCTGGACCACGGCGTCTCGGTCCCGAGCGTAGCTCAGCAGATGGGACACTCCAGCTGGGAGACCGTGAGGATCTACAGGGAGCAGCGCGCGACGGCGCGGCTCGCCGAGGAGGAGATCCGCCGCGCCGCCAAGAGGAGGTTCGGGTGAGCGGGGCCGTCGCGAGGGTTTCCCTCGACCCAGGAGGCCCCCCGAGGGCGGCCTGCGCGTCCTATTCGACTTGCCAGCTCTGCAAGCTCCAGGTCGGCGTGATGGGTGACTCGACCCGCGGCGTTGGTCCTGTCAAGCGTGTGATGGAGCTCCACCGGAGGGAGTCCCATCCCAGGAACGAGCTGCTGGAGCTCTTCTGGCATGGCGTTTATCGGGGAAAGGGCCGAGGGCCCTCCTGGTGGCGCCCAGATCTCGAGCTCGACATCACCCATTCGAGTTTCGTCCCACGAGGGATGCTCTACGAGAGGGCAGCAGTTTCCGCAACCCCGCAAGTGAAGGGGAAGAAGCGGGACGGTGCTTCGAGCAGCGCGCCTCGCCCGGAAGTTCACCTCGAAGCGCGAGCTCATGCAGCTGCAGCTGGGCCTGGACGTGGTCCAAGTCGAGCTCGCCAATCCCGCCCGAGTTTCCGCAAGCGCGGAGGGGGGCGCCCGACGGAGTGGTTCCGGGAGGATCTCCTCGAAGCCATGCGGTTGATCCAGCTGAGAGGGCTGAGCTATGCTGAGACCGCCAAGTGGATGGGGATCTCCCCGTCGCGGCTCAGCCACCGACTGGACGAGGCCGCAAGGAAGCTGCCGCCCTGGCGCCGGGACTGGGGGATCCTCGCGACCATGAGCGGTCCCGACTGGAGTGAGCTCCAGGTTCTGTTGCGGAAACTCCAGCGCGGGGGCCCGCGATCGCGAGCTCCTGGAGCTGGGATCCCATCTGCACGGCACGTCAGGGCCCGAGGAGGGCGATGAATCCATGTCCGTCAGGACCGAGGTTGCGGAAATGGAGCGTTCGAGAGCCGGGAGTAGGGAAATGCGACTGGAGGAGCGAAAGCGCCGCGGAAGTGACAGGGATGGGGACACGGGGATTTGAACCCCGATATGCGGGTCTCTCCTTGGCGCGCTCCAGTCACTCGTCACCGACCTCCGTAGGAGGTCTCCGCTGACCCGTTAGGGTTCGTGCTGCTCAGGAGGACCCCGCGAAGGGATCGCCCCTGACTGGAGCCCGCTGGTCTGCCAAGTTAGCCTATGTCCCCACTCCCACGCTCGGGGAACGAGCCGGCACTTAAGCATGTTCCTGAGAGGGGAGGGCCGGGGGCCTTTCACTTCGCCTCGGATCCGGCGGGGTGGAGCGTCAGCACCTTGAGCAGCTCGCCATGGGGAACCCTGCCGAACTCTCCACGGAACGCCTGGACCAAGATCTCCGCCAGGATCTCGACGGTCCCGCCATGGAAGTGACCGCCGACGGACTGGCAGGCCCGGTCGGAGAGCGTCGCGTGGAGGTGGATGTGAGGTCGCCCTTCCCAGCGGGCGATGCTGCCGCTCAGCCCGAGGAGCTCGTGGGGCTCCTTGAGCTCGCGCTTGAGGTACCTCTCCCCGTCGAAGTAGCCGAGCGTCGTGTCCCGGAGGGAGCCGATCCCCACCGTGACGAACCCGGCGCGGACGTCGTGCTTCTCCGCGATGCTCTCCAGCGCCGGGAGGACCTCCTCGCCGGGGTCGAGACGCACCGCGATGGAACGGGGGGTTCCTTCGAACTCACGAACTTCCATGTCCGGCCGAGGAACGCGCCGTGATAAGGGCGGCGGGACGGGCTGGCTCCACTTCGCGGTCTAGTCCCCGGAGGGACCCCCGCGTCCTCGGAGACCTTGGAGACGGTCCACCTCGTCGCGCAGCGCCATCCGACGGCGCTTGCGGTGGTAGGTGATGGCGAAGCGGTGGCTCTCATCGCGCACGTGACGGAGCAGGAGCATCGGGGGGGAGTTGGGGTCGGGAGCAAGCGGTTCGGGGCGGTCGGGGCGGTAGACCTCCTCCCGCTGCTTCGCGAGCGAGGCCAGAGGGACCTCTTCGAAGAGGTGGAGCTCCTCCAGGGCCTTCCTCGCCGAGGCGAGCTGCCCCGCGCCCCCATCGATCAGCAGCAGGTCGGGGAGCTTCTCCTCCTCCGCGACGAGTCGACGGAACCTTCGGAGCACGACCTCGTGGACCATGGCGAAGTCGTTGGTGCCCTCCACGGTGCGGATCCGGAACCGTCGGTAGTCGTCCTTCGAGGGGACCGCGTTCTTGAACACCACCAGCGAGCCCACCGCCGACGTCCCCTGGATGAGCGAGATGTCCACCCCCTCGATGTGCCGGGGCAGCCTCGGGAGCTCGAGCAGCCCCATGAGGGCGCGAAGGACCGGCTCCACGGCCGCGGGACGGGCATGGGCGTCCAAGTGGGCCCTGGCCATCCGCCCCGCCATCGTCACGAGCTCCCGGGGTCGACCGGCGCGTGCCCGTACGAATTCGATCCCACGCGCTTCCCCTAGGGCCTCGAGCGCCTCCTCTAGCCCATCCACATGGTCCGGTAGCAGCACCTGGCCAGGAGGGTCCGGCAGGTCCCCGTAGTATTGCAGCAGGAAGGTCGCGAGGAGCTCCGTGGACGGGGACTCCACATCGGGGGTCATCTCGAGGAGATGCGGTTCGCCCCCGGCGATGCTCCCCTCCCGCACCCGGAGGACCCCCACGGCGGCCGTCAGCGAGGAGGCGTCCGCTGGCAGCGCGATCTCCACCGCGTCGGTCCGATCGCGTCCCAGATCGACGACGTGCTGGCGAGCCTCCAGGTCGAGGAGCCCTCGGATCGCGTCGCGCAGCACCGCCGCGCGTTCGAACTCTTGAGCCTCCGCCGCTTCGGACATGTCCCGCTCCAGGTCGGGCAGCACCTCCTTCACTCGGCCTCTCAGCAGCTGGCGCGCCTTCGCGACCTGGGCCCTGTACTGCTCGGGGGTGATCGCCCCGATGCACGGGGCGGAGCAGGTCTTGAGGTGGTAGTAGAGGCAGGCTCGCTTGGGGAGGGTGCGGCAGCGGCGGACCTGGAAGCTCTCCGCCAGCAATCGAACGAGGCTGCGGGCCTCCCGAGCGGAGAGGTAGGGGCCGAACAGGGTGGTGCCCGCCTCGCGCTTGGGCCGACGGACAAAGTAGACCCGGGGCACCTGCTCCCCCTCGGTGAGGGCCAGGTAGGGGTAGCTCTTGTCGTCGCGGAAGATCACGTTGTAGCGGGGCTGGTAGAGGCGGATGAGGTGGGCCTCCAGCAGCAGCGCCTCGCGCTCGTTCCGGGTCGGGAGGAACTCGACGTCGGAGGAACGGGAGGTGATGTGCCCGTCCTTGTCGGTCTGCAGCCGAAGATGGTCCGTGACCCGCTTCCGCAGGTTCCGGGCCTTCCCGATGTAGAGGACGGAGCCGTCCCCGGCCTTGAAGAGGTAGACCCCCGGGTGGGACGGCCCCCTCGGCAGCTCCGAGGGAGAAGGGTTGCCGGTAGGCTCCGGTCCGCCCATGGTCCTTCCGCGGGCAGGCGTGCTCACGACCCCATGGTGCCGACGGAGGCAGGGGGTGTCCCGGGACGTGGGGTGCCCCCTCCCGCGGTGCCAAGGGCGGGTCCCGCCCCGCGGTGCTGGAGCAAGGGCCTCAGGAACCTGCCCGTGTAGGACCCCGCGACGCGCGCGACCTCCTCGGGAGGCCCCTGGGCCACGATCTCCCCGCCGCGGTCGCCGCCCTCCGGGCCCAGGTCGATGAGCCAGTCGGCGGACTTGAGCACGTCCAGGTTGTGCTCGATCACGAGCACCGTGTTGCCCCCCTCGCGGAGACGGAAGAGGACCTCCAGCAGCCGACGGATGTCGTCGAAGTGCAGCCCGGTCGTCGGCTCGTCCAGCAGGTAGAGGGTCCGGCCGGTGGGGACCTTGGAGAGCTCGAAGGCGATCTTGATCCGCTGGGCCTCCCCCCCCGATAGCGTCGTAGCGCTCTGCCCGAGCTCCACGTAGCCCAGCCCCACGTCCGAGAGGAGCTGGAGGCGCGAGCGTATCCGGGGATGGGCCGCGAAGAAGGAGAGCGCCTCCTCCACGTTCATCTTGAGCACGTCCGCGATGTTCTTGCCGCGGTAGGCGACCGAGAGGGTCTCCTGGTTGAACCGCTTGCCCTTGCAGACCTCGCACACGACGTACACGTCCGGGAGGAAGTGCATCTCGTGCCGGATGATCCCGTCACCCTCGCAGGCCTCGCACCGGCCGCCCGCGACGTTGAAGGAGAACCGACCCGGGGCGAACCCCCGGGCCCGGGCCTCCGGAAGGCCGGAGAAGAGCTCGCGTATCGGGGTGAAGAGACCCGTGTAGGTCGCGGGGTTGCTCCGGGGGGTACGGCCTATCGGGGACTGGTCGATGAGGAGGACCCTGTCCAGGTGGTCGACCCCCTTGATGTAGTCGTGCTTGCCCGCAGGAGGACCCCCCAGCCCCAGCGCCCGCCGCAGGCCCTTGTAGAGGATCTCCTGGACGAGCGTGCTCTTCCCGCTGCCGGAGACCCCGCTCACCCCGGTGAGCGTCCCGAGCGGGATCCGGACGTTGACGCCCTTGAGATTGTTCTCACGGGCCCCGTGGATCTCGAGGAAGTCCTCCCTCCCCTTCTCCCGTCGGGGCGGGAGCGGGATCATGCGGCGTCCCAGCAGGTAGTCCGCCGTGAGCGAGCGCGTCGCCGTCCCCACCTTGCCGGGCGGTCCGGTGAAGAGCACCTCTCCCCCATTGACCCCCGCCCCAGGTCCCAGGTCGATGAGCCAGTCGGACCTGCGCATGGTCTCCTCGTCGTGCTCCACGACGACCACGGTGTTGCCGAGGTCGCGGAGCGACTCGAGGGTCCGAAGCAGACGGTCGTGGTCCCGCGGGTGGAGTCCGATGGACGGTTCGTCGAGGATGTAGAGCACGCCGACAAGACCGCTTCCGATCTGGGTCGCGAGCGAGATCCTCTCTGACTCGCCTCCCGAGAGGGTCCCGGCGGAGCGGTCCAACGTGAGGTAGGTGAGCCCGACGCTCTCCAGGAAACCGAGGCGGGCGAGGATCTCCTTCACCACCTGACCGACGATGGTGCTCTCGCGCTCGGAGAGCTCGATCGCGCGGAAGAAACGGAGCGACTCCTCGACGCTCATCGCCGAGACCTGGGCGATCGACCGGTCCCGTACCGTGACCGCGAGCACCTCGGGCTTGAGGCGGTGACCCCCGCAGTCGCGGCACGGGGTGAAGGTCATGAAATCCATGTAGTAATCGCGCATCCCCGCGCTCTTGGTCTCCTTGAACCTCCGCTCGATCACGTTCGCAATCCCCGGGCGCAGCATGTGCTGGCAGGTCCAGTGGACCCCCACTTCGTCCGAACTGCCCCACAGCAGCGCGTGCTTCGCACGCTCCGGCATCTCGGAGGCCGGTCGCTTCAGGTCGAATCGGTAGTGTTTCGCGAACCGTCGAAGGCACTCGTCGCACACGGAGATGCCGGCGATGGAGAACGCGCCCTGGGTGAGGGACCGGTCCGGGTGCCGCAGAATGAGCTCGGGGTCGGCGTGCAGGGTCGCACCGATCCCCGAGCAGGTGGGGCAGGCCCCGAAGGGGGCGTTGAAGGAGAATAGCCGAGGCTCGAGCTCTTCGAGTGAGAATCCGCACGTGGGACACGCCCGGGAGAGCGAATAGGTGCTCCGGGCCCCGCCCGGCCGCACGACGTAGATCACTCCACCCCCCAGCTTCTGCCCCAGCTCGATCGCCTCAGCGAGGCGGCTCGCGTCAGCGCTGCCCGCGACGAAGGCGTCCACGACCACCTCGATCGTGTGCTTGCGGTTCTTCTCGAGCTTGCTCTTGGACTGCGGGGAGCCTCCAGCGCCGCTCCGCACCTCCTCGCCGTCGACCAGGACGCGCCGGAAGCCCTGCTTTCGAAGGTCCTCGAGCAGGTCGCGGAACTCCCCCTTCTTGCCCCGGACCACCGGCGCCAGCACCTCGATCCTCTGGCCCTCGAGGGTGGAGACGATCGAGCTCACGATCCGGTCCACGGTCTGTGGGGTGATCTCGACCCCATGCTTCGGGCAGTGCGGTACACCGACCCGGGCGAAGAGCAGCCGGAGGTAGTCGTGGATCTCCGTGACCGTGCCGACCGTGGACCGGGGGTTGCGGCTACCGGCCCGCTGCTGGATCGCGATCGCTGGGGAGAGGCCATCGATGGAGTCCACATCCGGCTTGTCCATCTGCCCCAGGAACTGTCGGGCGTAGGAGGAGAGGCTCTCGATGTACCGGCGCTGGCCCTCGGCGTAGAGCGTATCGAAGGCCAGAGAGCTCTTCCCCGATCCGCTCACCCCGGTGATGACCACGAACTGGTTGCGAGGGATCTCCAGGGAGACGTTCTTGAGGTTGTGCTGCCGCGCGCCGCGGACGATGATGTTCCCTTCCACCATGGACGTTCCCTACCTGGGTACCCCTCACGCCGGAAGGGCCCGGGCGACGGTCTCGACCAATCGGTCGAGCACGTAGCTCTGGACCTTCTTCCCAAGCTCCTCGGAGGCTTGCGTCGTGTCCCCGATGACGCTCTCGGGCCATTGCTCATCGGTGATGGGGCCAACGAGCGAAGGGGGCACCCCATAGTCCACCTTGGGTCGCTCGGGCCTGACCGAGCCCGGGGAGAGCGCCATGACCCGAGAGGTCTCGAGCAGGCCGGCGTGGCCATCTCCCGGGGGCGACTCCTTTCCCCGGAGCTCGTAGACGAACTCGTAGTCGCAGAGGACCGCGATCCGCAGCCCCGAAGGATGGAGCTCCAGGCACCGCGCCGCGGCCTCCCTCAAGGCCGCCATGTGGCTGCCCGCCCCGTGACCCGAGAGGACCAGGATACGTCGGAACCCGAAGCGGTGGAAGTCCTCCAGCAGCTCCGCCACGCAGGTCGAAAGGGTGCTCATGGAGTGAGAGACCGTGCCAGGGAACCGCCGGGTCCCCGGGCAGACGCCGTAGGGAAGACCTGGGGCGACCCAGGCATCGATCCGCTCCGCCAAAGCTTCCGCCGTGCGCTCGGCTTGCAGGAGGTCCGCCCCAAGGGGCAGGTGAGGCCCGTGCGCTTCGAGGGCCCCCACGGGAAGGATGAGGAGCCGACCGGCCGCGGCCCCGCGCTCTAGGGTTCGGGAGTCCATCTGCTCGAGACGACGAGGGGTCCCCGACACGGCGGTTCGAGGGTGGGGACGCTATTTACCCCGTCGGGGGCCGTGAAACCGTCAAGCACCCGAAGCAGGCGCCTTGGAGGCGCTCCGCTTGCTCCGGTCGCGCGCTGGAGGGGTGGGCGCGGCGGCTTCCGTGGCCTGCGCCTCGCCGGTGGCGAGCTTGGAGCCTGCGCTCCGACCCCCGGAGGAAGGAGCGCGATGGGTGCCCCCGGAGGCCCGCGGGGCTTTGGTCGTACCTCGCCCGCGCCCGGCTCGCGGAGCGGTGGAGGAGGACGAGGGGGCTGCGCTCGCCCCGATGGGGGCGGTGGTCGCCGAAGGAGCGGCGGGCGCGCCCGACCCTTCCGAGCTGCCGGGGATGGGCTTCGCCGCCGGGTGGGGAGCGTAGGGGGAGGCCCCCTGTCGCGTGGGGCACTCGAGGTTGATGCAGAAGGTCCATGGGGGGCGGCCCCGCTCGATGACCGTCACGATTGGGGCACGGCAGACCTCGCAGGGCGCGTGGTCCTTGTCGAGGTGTCCCCGCTGGGGGAGGGGGTAGGTGACCTTGCAGCTGGGCCAACCGCTGCACCCGACGAACCTGTTCCCCTTGAACGAGTACCGGATCTGGAGCGGCGCGCCGCACGAGGGACAGACCCCGATGTGGAACTCCTTCTTGTGCTCCTCGCAGAGCGGTTCGATGCAGTAGAGGGCCGGTCGCTGGCCGCGGAAGGTGATCCGCATCTTGGGGGTCTTGCACTTGGCACAGATCTCAGGGGAGGGTTCGATGAACCCCGCCGCCGGCAGCGCGTAGCTCGCGGTGCAGGTGCTCGGGTTGTTCGCGCACTGGACCCATCGGGTCCCCTTCTGGGAGCGGAGCATGCGGAGCGCTCCACCGCACTTCGGACAGGGGCCCACGAAGTGCTGGGCATCCAGGGCGGTCTGCAGCGTCGCCTGGATCCCGGAGGCGTTCTGCTGGAGCACCTGGTAGACCTCGCGCAGCATCCCGCGCGATTCCTCCACCACATCCTTGAGCCCCTTCTCGCCCTGGGCGATCCGGTCCATGTCCTTCTCGAGCTGGGCGGTCATGTCCGGCTTCGTCACGAAGGAGGCGTGGGCCCTCAGGGCCTCCGTCACGGCCACTCCGCTCGTCGTGGGTTCGAGCCCACGGGCCTGGATGTAGTGCCGGTCGAGGAGCTTCTGGATGACCTCGTGACGGGTGGACTTGGTCCCCAGGCCCAGCTTCTCCATCTCTTGCACGAGGCTGCCCTGTCCGAAGCGGCGGGGGGGCTGGGTGTGCTCCTCCGTGGTGTAGACCCGCTCGAGGGGGACCCGCTCCCCTGGGGAGAGGACCGGCAGGTCCACCTCGTCCGGGGGCTTGAGGTAGGGATAGATGCGGTACCAACCAGGGTCGAGCATGTGGAACCCCTCAGCGGTGAAGGTCTCGCCACCGACCTTGAGCTCGGACTTCCGTCCCCGGCCCTTCCCTTCCGGTGCGACGGTGGCGAGGAACCGGCGAGCGATGAGCTCGAAGATCTGCGCCTTGTCCCCCCGGAGCTTCTTGGGGTCGGCGGACGCCGTGGGGTAGATGGGAGGGTGGTCGGTCGTCTCGGACCGCCCGCGCGTGGGGCGGAGCGTCTCCTGGGAGAGGACGAGGCTCGCCTCCTTCTCGAAGGCGCCGTCCTTGAGCTTCTCGACGATCCCCCGGATCCCCAGGGTGTGGGGGTAGACCGTGTTGTCCGTCCTGGGGTAGCTGATGATCCCTGAAGTGTAGAGCTCCTCGGCGACCCTCATCGCCTGCGAGGCGCCAAAGCCGATCTTCGTCGCCTCCGCGACGAAGAGCGTCGTGTTGAAGGGGACCGGGGGACGGAGCCGCCGTTCCTCCTCCACGAAGGAGGCCACCTCGGCCTGCTTCTCGTTCTGGAGACGGCCGACGAGCTTCTCCACCTCCGCCCTGTCGAAGAACCCCCCGTGGGAGTGCTGCGCCCGGAAGGCGGTGTCACCCTTCTTTCCCTCGGCGAAGAGGTTCCAGTACGGTTGAGGCACGAAGTTCTTGATCTCCTGGTCGCGCTCGACCAGCAGAGCGAGCGTCGGGGTCTGGACGCGGCCGACGGAGAGGAAGCCGCTTCCCTGCCCCCCAGGGGCACGCCCGCCCCCCTTCTGGGAGGTGAGCGTGAGGTAGCGGGTCAGGAGAGCGCCCCACATGAGGTCCACATGCTGGCGAGAGAGCCCCGCGTCCGCGAGGTTCCGGTCGAGCTCCTTGAGGTTCGCGAAGGAATCCTCGATCTCCGAGCGGGTGAGGGCGCTGTATTGGGCCCTTTGGACGCTGAGATGGGGGTTGACGTCGTGGAGGATCTCCAGGCACTCGGCCGCGATGACCTCTCCTTCCCGGTCCCAGTCGGTCGCGAGGATGACCCGGTCGAACTGGGGCGCGAGCGAGCGCAGGGTCTCGACGATGACCGGTTCGGTCACCCGCCGCTGGGCGGTCGCCTCGAGGAGCTGGGGAAGGGTCTGGAAGCTCCAGGACTCGAGCTCCTTGGAGTAGTCGAGCTCGACGATATGGCCGGCGAGGCCCACCACAGCCCATTCGCCGTCGTCGCGGCGGAAGCGGAAGACCGAGACCTTCCCGCGCTTCTCGCGCTCCATCTTCCCGTCGGAAAGCACGACGGCGATGCGCAGAGCGGTGCTGAACTTCTCGGTGGTGACGAGCGTGCGCATGCTCCCTCGGGTCCCCTATCAGGCGACGGGGGGAAGATAAAGGGGCTCCGTCCCCGGAAGGGGAAGAGGTGGGTGGGGAGCCCTGAACGCGCGTACGGGTGCGTTCGAGCGTCGTCCGCCACCTCGACCGGAGGCGAGGGGGGGGATCGGGGGAACCGGGGGTCAGGGGAAGGGACATCGGAACTAGAGCGGGGATCCGATGCCCAGCCTCCCTTCTGGGCCTCCCCGATCGCTGGGTGGGGGAACTATGCCGCAGAGGTGGGAGGGGTGGCCGGGGCGGAGGGATGGGGTCCGGGGCTCCTTCGCGCCGACGTGCACCTTTTTTAGGGGAGGTTCGGTGCGGCCCTTCGGCCACGCCGCGGTAGCTCAGTTGGGAGAGCGCCAGACTGAAGATCTGGAAGTCGCTGGTTCAAGTCCGGCCCGCGGCATCCCGCCCTCGCGAACCCCTGAGGGATGGGATGGCGCCCTAACGGTCGTCCTCGAGACCGTTCCCTGACTGCCCGACCATCCCATGTCGGCGAGATCGAGAGTTGCGGATGCAGGGAGAGGGGTGACCCGGGTCAGAGGCCGCGCAAGGTGTGCACCAGGCGCAAGGCGGCCTGGACCGCGTACCCCGCGCGGCCGATACGGGCCCTTGCCTGAGCACGTGTCTGTCCGGGGCCGGTGACGCCCAGGGTGACCGGTTTTCGCCTCGCGACCGAGAGCTCAAGGAGCATCTGGGCCACCGCGTGGGTGATCAGCTGGTCGTGGTCGGTCGCGCCCTGGACGACGGCCCCCAGCGTGACCACCGCGTCCACGTCGGCCCGACGAAGGAGCGCGGCGACCGCGATCGGAAGGTCGTAGACCCCGGGCACGCGGACGACGTGCGTGACGCGGGCCCCCGAGGCCGAGGCACTGCTCATCGCATCCTCGAGCATCCGCTCGGTGATGTCCCGATGGTATTCGCTCAGGGCGATGGCGAGGCGGATCCCCTTCCCATGCGCCACCTCAGGAAGAGGCCGGGAGGCGGAGATGTCCTTGGCCAATCGGATCTACCCCTGGACGCTCGGCTGTGGAGGATGGATGGGACCGTTGGCACGCTTGGGAGGGGACGTGTCTCACTCCCCCTTGGGGAGGGGCCCCGCGTCGGCGAACCCCTGGCGAAGTCCCTGGCCTGCCCGCTTCACCATCTCCTCGGGGTGGAAGAGCATGAGATAGGCGTTCTCCGCGTGCTCCTCCGTTCTGCGGCGAGCGAGCCAGGCGAGCTCCTTCTCGTCCTTCCCCTCGTCCTCGTGGACGAAGATCTCGAGGATGGGACGGAGCTCGAGGATCCCCACCTGCATGAGCCCCTGGGAGGCTTCGTGGGCGCACACCTTGTCCACCGCCGCCTTGCCCGGCATCCCCAGGGCCATCACCAGGTCCGCGTTCCTCTCCCGGAACAGCCGGCGGGTCGCGACCGGCAGGTCCTTGATCCCGGGCACCGTCGCCCGTTCGATCTCGATCTCGGAGCTGAGGGTGCGGAGCGTCTCAATCGCCACCTGACCCATGTTCACGCGCGCGAAGGTGGTGTCAGCGATGCCGATCCGCTTCATGGCCCACCCTCTGGTCGACGGAGCTCCCGGGGCTCGCCCGCGCCCCCCAGGTCCCTGCGCGTCCCCGCGTAGCGGTCCAGCACGCGCTCCAGGATCTGGCGGGTCGCCAGGAAGTCATGGGGCAGCGAGCCCAGGCGCACGACGCGCAGCTTGAGGCCCCGGCGGGCGCACTCCCGCTCCACCTCGGCCTCGTCGAAGTGCTGGTCGTACCCCAGGGCGATGATGTCCGGCCGGAGCTCCTCCACGGTGTGATAGATGTCGGTGAGCGAGCCTAGCACGGCCCGGTCCACGGGCTTCAGCGCCTCCACCATCTCCCGGCGCATCTCCTCGGGGAGGATCGGCTGTCGCTTCAAGCGGGAGGCCGTCCGGTCCCGGGCCACGACGACCACCAGCTCGTCTCCCAGCTTCTTCGACTGGGTGAGGAAGTAGAGGTGACCGGGGTGCAGGAGGTCGAAGACCCCGCTGGCCATCACGCGGACCATCGGGACCAGGCCTCGACGATCTCCTCGCCTTCAACGAAGGGCCAGCCCTTCCGGACCGCCACCGCTTGGGCCTCCTCACGGGAGAGCGAGCGCCCCTCCCCGCCCAGCATCTCGCAGAGCACGAGCGAGGCTGGGACCCCGGCGAGCTCGGCGAGCGCCGGGGAGAGCTCGGTGTGACCCCGCCGCTCCCGCAGCAGATGGGGAGTGGGGTGGAGGAGCGCCACGTGACCGGGGGCCTGGAACTCCCGGAGGAACCGTTCCCGCAGCTCCTGGTCGGAGAGACCGGGCCCTTCGCGGACGAAGACGCCTAGGCTGCGGATGGTGAGCGCTCGGTCGAGGTCAGGGATGCCCGTGTAGGTGTCCCGGTGGTTCACAAGTATCCCAAAGGGGCTGCGCTTGTCATACTTGAAGGACTCGGGGACGAGCGAGGGGAGCAGCGGGTGGTCCTTCCCGCTCGCACGGTAGAGCTCGGAAAGGTAGGGCAATCCGAGCCGGCGACGCAGGTCGTCGGGAAACGTGACGCAGATGAACCCGCCAGCCTCCTCGCGCAGCCGCCGCACGCTCTCCGCCGTTACCGTCTCCGCGAGCTGCACCAGGTCGGTCTCCCCCTCCCGGGTCGGCGCATCGAAGATGAGCACCGGACCACCCGAGGCGAGCGCAGTCATGGCCCGGCGTACGCTCGAGGAGAGTGCGACCGTCTTCGTCGACCGACGAGTCTGCGCGAGTCCCGCCATGGACCGCAGCACCCGTGCGGACTATTTAACCACCTTGTAATTACCAAATCTATGGTTGGTCAAGATGGGGGTTTTCGATGGCCCGAAAGGGTCGGGGAAGGTTCGAGAACGCTGTCATCAGAGTCCTGAAACGTGCGAGCGCTCGGTATGAGCGTTCGTTAGGAGGTGATCCATCTGCAGGTTCCCCTACAGATACCTTGTTACGACTTAGTCCCCCTTGCTGAACCTAAGTTCGAACGACCCCACGGGGTCACCCTCACTCAGGCCCAACTCGGATGACTTGACGGGCGGTGTGTGCAAGGAGCAGGGGCATATTCACCGCGGGATGTTGACCCGCGATTACTACGGAATCCATTTTCGTGAGGGCGAGTTACAGCCCTCAGTCCAGACCACGACTGGGTTTCGAGATTGCCTTCCCCTTTCGAGGTCGGAACCCATTGTCCCAGCCTTTGTAGCGCGCGTGTTGCCCGGGAGATTCGGGGCATACGGACCTACCGTAGACCTCTCCTTCCTCCGTCTTAGCGACGGCGATCCCTTCAGTGTGCCCCCGGGATCTCTCCCGGAGTTGCGACTGAAGGCGAGGGTCTCGTTCGTTATCTGACTTAACAGAACGCCTTACGGTACGAACTGTCGACGGCCATGCACCACCTCTCGGAAGATCGAGCAAGCTCTTCAGGCTGGCCTTCATACTTCCGTCGCTCCCGGTGAGTTTTCCGGCGTTGAATCCAATTGAACCGCACGCTCCTCCCGTTGCGGTGCTCCCCCGCCAATTCCTTTAAGTTTCAGCCTTGCGGCCGTACTCCCCAAGTGGCAGACTTAACACCTTCGCTCCGGCACCGGGAGCCCCCACAGGACCCCCGACACCAAGTCTGCAGCGTTTACACCCTAGACTACCGGGGTATCTAATCCCGTTTGCGCCCTAGGGCTTCGTCCCTCACCGTCGGATTCGTTCTAGGAGATCGCCTTCGCCACTGGTGGTCCCCCTCGGATTACAGGATTTTACCCCTACCCAAGAAGTACCATCTCCCTCTCCCGATCCCAAGCCGAGCAGTGTCCCTGGTGTTCGGACGGTTGGGCCGCCCGATTTACCCAGGGATTTACCCGGCCGGCTACGGACGCTTTAGACTCAATAATAATGAGTACCACTCGGGCCGCGGGTATTACCGCGGCGGCTGGCACCCGTCTTACCCGGCCCTTACTTCTCGAGCTTTTTAGGCTCGGGAACAGAATGCACAAAGTGCATACACTTGGAGTTCCCCCATCGTGGTT
>DAHUZP010000004.1 GCA_027306505.1 Thermoplasmata archaeon
GTGACCGACCAAGTCCAGGCCCTGCTCTCCGAGCACGGGCTCGAGATGGAGCTTTGTGTCTGGTATGACCCGATCACCGGAACCCTGGACGCGACGGGGTTTGACGGCTCGCCCGCCCGCTACTTCCGCGGCCTCGAGTCCGAGAGGCCCTCCGAGGGAACCCCGGAACGGCCCATCCCTTCCGAGGTCTCCTCCCCTCCTTGAGGAGACCTCGCGCCGAGCATGCGGGCACCGTCAAATAGAGGGATAGTCATACGATATGACTGATATGACGCGGCTGTCCGATGCCTTCGAGGGAGTCCTCGCCCACACCGAGGACCGGCAGGTCCTGGCCCACCTTCTCTCCGAGGGTCGGGAGGTCCGCTACGAGGCGCTCCGGAAGGGCATCCACGAGGACTCTCCCCAGATGTTCAAGTACACCGTGGACCGCCTGACCCGCGCCGCGTTGCTCAACCGTCGCCTCGTCGAGCGCGGCCGGCGTTTCGAGAGCCACCTCTCCCTGACCCGCGCGGGGAAGGAGATCGCCCGCGTCCTGGTCTCGCTCTCGGAGCGGGGCTCCCTCCCCCGAGACCTCCCCGAGCGAGACCGCCTCGAGCTCCAGCACACGTTCCTGTCCGCCATCCCGACCGCACCCTGAGGGGGGGAACGCCTCGTCCGCCGTCTTTCTCCTCGGCCCCGACCACTGGGACGAGGGAGTCGCCGTTGCCGCCCCCGGCTGGGCGAGCGCCGTCCTGGGGGCATCGGCGGCGGCCTTCGAGCCACATGCTCTGCGGCTCGCCCTTGCCCTCCTCCTGGAGCGGGAGTCGGCTGGCCGGCGCCGTGGGATTGTGATGGACCCCCGCCTCCAGCGCCCCGGGGAGGACGACACGGACCTTTTCGAGCGGCTCGAGGGAGACCCCGAACTCGAGGCGTACTACTTCATCATGCCTGCGAAGGCGAAGGTGGTGGGGACGGTCTTCGAGGAGGGCATGCTCCGCCGGGACTTCAAGTATGGACGGAATCCACGCATCTCTCTCTTCCTCGAGGCGAGCACCGTCAAGAGCCTCCCTGGCGGCGGCGTGGAGTTCGTCGAGAAGGGAAAGCGCGCCCGCTATCTCAGATCGTTCTCGAGAAAGGCAGAGCATGTGGAGTTCTGGAGCTCGCTGGACGACCTCAAGGAGGCTGTCCTGAACCGCGCGTTGCTCGGCCCCTGACCGCCCCCCGCACCCTTCGTTCCTCTCTCCGCGAGGAACGAAGATGTGCGAACACATCGAGAACCGGGCGAACCGCCCTGCGACGAACGACAACATCGCCTCATGGGGGACCCCATGAGGCTGAGGACCCTGACGGGCCAGCGATGGCCGGCGCGATGCGCGGACGGATGCGGGGCTGTCATTCCGCCGGGCCCCGACGTCAAGGTGGTCGTCGACTTCGACGCCCACCCGCGCAAGACGTGGATCCCTGAGCACAGTCCGGACGCGTCCTCCTGGGCTTCTCGGAGTTCGGGGGTCGGACGCGTCCTACCTCGAGAGCCGGGCCCCTGTCCTCCGGCCTCTTCCACCGGGTCTGGCTCTCTCGGCCCAGACGCGGGGACGTGGCGCGGGAACGGCTCGACGGCGGTGCCCCCCAGTGACGGGAATGGTCACGCAGCGGGGTTCCAGCCCGCCAGCGCCCTCTCGGCCCCGCCGCCGGCTCCCGCGACGCCTCCGGCAGCGCCCAAGGGACCAGCGTCGCCACCGCCCTTGGCGCTCTTGGCCTCCGCGGGGAACACAGACGCGACCCCGAACCCCGCCGCGGGGGTCCCTTGGGCG
>DAHUZP010000047.1 GCA_027306505.1 Thermoplasmata archaeon
GCTGGAGGACGCCCTCTGGGCCCTCAGAGATGTGTCGGTGGTGAAGATCGGGTCCGGGAAAACGGTCCGGGAGTTCGCCACCAAGCTCAACGGGGAGCAGGAGGAACTTCTCGCCCTCCTCGGAGGCGATACCTACCTACCCGCCACTTAAACCGCAATCAGGCCAGGGAGGCTCACGCACGGTCGTAGGTAGTTCGGCGTAGGTTGGGCTCCGAGTTCGGGCTGCACGGTCGTCGCCACCTCCTGGTTGGGTTGGTGGACCCGGGCACGGGTCTCGACACTCTCCTGTTCGCGCGACTTGGCCTTGGGGGCCGGTGGCGGAGATGGACCCGTCGTTGGGGCGGCCACACTGACACTCGCGCTCGTGGCGCACAGACTTGAACGGCCGCCCGGGCCCGAGTTCACACCTTCCGGGATGGGAGATGGGTGGATATGGGCGCTTTCACGTCCACTGAAACCCGGGTCCGAGAGGACCTTGGCCTTCGTGAAAGCGAATCCGCGGCTCAAGGCACACCGCTTCCCCGGCTGTGGCTCCGAACTCAATCTCGACGAGTGGGGCTGGCGTCACCCGAAGAACCACGAGTTGGCCAGCTACGCTCCTCACGACTTGAAGAAGCTGCGCCGGAGACTCCGTCTGGCGGTCGTACGGATCCGAAGGAGGTCGGGCCTCCTCTGGATGTTCAACCGCGCCGCGGATCTCCCTGACTGATGGGAGATGGTCAAGAACGGAGTGTTTCCGGCCAGGCGGCGCTCGACGCGCCCCCCCGCTCCCCGCGATAGTGGCGAGTGCGCCGACGGGCGTCGCCGGGGAGCCCGCACCCACGCTGGACACGGAGCTCGTCCACCGTAGGTGGAGGTGGCCTTCCTTCGCCGCGGACGCGAAGTCCGAACCTCAGCCGCCCAGCGGAGCGACCGCCCCACGCGCGTTCGCCGGAGATCGAAGGGCGGTCAGGACGGAGTCGACCAGCCCTTGATGGACGCCGAAACCGCGAAGCATCGCCTCCCACATCCGGCGGCGGGTCGCTTCACCCTCGCCGGCGAAGTCCGCGACGATGGAGCCCACGAGCTCGCTGTGCTCCTTGTCGAGCTCCCCGTGCATGACGTAGTACTCGAGGTTCGCCTCGGGCACCCTGTACACCTTCCGAAGGACCGGGAGGAGCCGCTCGCAAAGTTCCACGTTGGGGGGCTCGGAGGAGCCCGCAGCGGAGACGTAGAAGGGCTCGTGGTGGTTCACGTAGAGGAAGTCGTCGACCGCGAGGTAGGTCCCGGGGAGCCAAGGTGCCGAGACGACCTTCTGGCGGGGAAGGTCGATGCCCTCGCAGAAGTTGAGGAAGAGCTCGGGATGGGGCTTCTCCTTTCCCTCCGGATAGCCCGCCTCCTCGGCGAGGTGCTCGAGGAGCATGTTCCGGTACTTCGCGAACTTGTCCTCCCAGGGCAGTTGGGCGAACCGGAGGGCATAGGCCCTGGGGATGACACAGAGCCACGCGTAGAACTGGGGCGCCCAGGCCTGAAGATGTCCGAGGGGAAGCTTCCCCTGCTCCCAGTCCAGGAAGAACGGATGGACCTTGAACGGGTGGTTCTCCAGCTTGTAGCGGCGCAGTTCCTCACAGAACTTCTGCGGTGACATCTCCCAGGGCGCCTGCGCCATCCCTCTCCTCCCGAACGACATCTCGGCGGGACTTCGGGGGGGGGCCTTAAGGACGACGATGGTGTCGGTGAACCTCGTCCGCTATGCCGGCCCGAAGCCCAGCGATGCGTGGAAGGAAGGGGTCCCCCCGCTCTTTCCGCGGAAGAAGATCGAAGCAGGGAGGTCCATCCTCGCGCCTCGCACCCCCGTACGGGCCCCTCAACGGGGTCAGGGTGGTGGACACCGGACGGGTCGTCGCCGGTCCGTGGGCAGCGACCTTCCTGGGAGACTTCGGCGCAGAGGTGATCCACGTGGAGGGCCCGCCCTTCGGCCCTAGCTACGCCGACCCTTCGAGGCTCCTGCCCCCGTTGCTTCCCCCAGGTGCCCCTTCCGGCGCCCAGGTCTCCGAGAGCTGGGTCCAGTACGGCAGGAACAAGTTCTCCCTCGGCCTCGATATCACGCGCCCCCAGGGGCGCAGGCTCCTGCTGGAGCTTTTCCGTCGCTCGCAGATCTGGATCGACGCTTCCCGCCCAGGGACCTTCGACAAGCTAGGCCTCTCGGACCGCACCGTCCTTCGAGCGAACCCCTCGCTCGTGATCGTGCATGTCTCGGGATTCGGACAGACGGGGGTCGAGGGCTACCGGCGTCGCGCCTCCTACGACCTCGTCGCCCAGGCCATGAGCGGTTACCTCTCCGCCCAGGGAGAACCGGAGCCCTCCCCTCCGATGCAGAGCGGGACCGCGATCAACGACCTGGTAACGGGGCTCGGAGGCGCCGCCGCCGCGGTCATGGCGCTGCGCCATGCCGAAAGGACGGGAGAGGGGCAGGTCGTCGACGTGGCCGCTTACGAGCTCTTCTTCCTCATGATGGAGAACATGGCGGTGGACTACTTCGCCCGGGGCGAGGTCCGCGCCCGGCACGGCCGTGCCCACCCCCGCCTCTACCCTTACGGGATCTATCCGGCGAAGGACGGATGGATCGTGCTCGCCGCCCCTACTCCGCTCAGCTGGCGGAAGCTGGGGCAGTTGGTAGGCCTCCCTCAGGAGCCGGCCTGGGAGACCATGTCAGGAAGGCTCGCCGCGCGGGAGTCCATCGATCCTCGTCTGCGGACCTTCACTTCGACCAGGACGGTGCGCGAGCTCGAGGAGCTCGGGGTCGCGAACGACGTCGCCTTCGCTCCCATCCTCACCATGCGCGAGATCGCCCAGAACCCCCAGTACGCCGCCCGGGAGATGCTCCTCTCCTGGAACGACCCCGTCGCGGGACCGGTCCGGGGAGCCGGCATCGTCCCGAAGCTCTCCCGAACCCCGGGCCGCGTCTGGCGGGGCGCTCCGTGGCTGGGCCAGGACAATGAGCAGGTGCTGAGAGGGGTCCTCGGTCTCCCTTCAGGCTCTATCGACAGGCTTCGTGCCACCGGGATCATCGGCGCCTATCGCCCCACGAACGGGGGTGTGAAGGACGAGCCTGCCCGGGGATCCTCCGCGGGGGCTTCATCTGCCCCCTCTTTAGGGACGTTGAGAGGCCGAGGAAGGCACCGTACATGACATCGAGCTCTACGCCGAAGGTCCCCGCCCATCCGGCCTCCCCCCGTCCGACGCCGAGGGAGGGCGAGATCCGAGCGGAGGCCCGGACCGCCGTGCTGGACTTCGAGCTTGCCCGTCGTTACCAGGAGTTGGACCGCGAACCGATCTTCCCGATGAAGGAGTACCAGGCGTTTGCCCGCAAGGGCTGGCTGGGTCCCAGGGCCCCCCGGCGCGTGGGAGGCCCCGGCTGGAAGCTCGCCGAAGAGGCGGCCCTGTTGGAGGAGCTCGCCTATGGGGGCGGAAGCGTCTTTGCGAAGCTCGTCCTGCAACCGGAGTTCTGCTCCCCGCTGCTCCACGCTTCAGCGGAGCTCATCGACCGGTGGTACGTCCCGCTGCTGAAGGGCGAGCTGCTCGTCGGCAACCAGATCACGGAACCCAAGGCCGGCTCGGACGCGGCGGGGCTGGAGAGCCGGGCGGAGAAGGAGGGAGAGACCTACCTGCTCACGGGCACGAAGAGCGAGATCGCCTTCGCGAAGGACGCCCAGGCCGCGATCGTCTATGCATCGACCTCCCCCGGCCTGGGGGCGCGCGGGATCTCCGCGTTCCTCGTACCCCAGGACCTTCGGGGCATCTCCACCGAGACCTTCGACGACCTGGGGGAGCGCTGGATGCGCCGTGGCACCATCACCTACGACCGGGTCCGGGTGCCCTCGAGCCACCTCATCGGCCAGGAGGGCCAGGGGTTCACCTACCTCATGGAGGAGCTCACCCCCGAGCGGGCGCTCCTCGGCCTCGTCTACCTCGCTATCGCTCGCCGAAGCTGGGAGGAGACCCGCCAGCACGTGGGGGAGCGCACCGCCTTCGGGCGTCCCCTCGCCTCGAACCAGGGCATCTCCTTCCCGCTCGTGGAGGACTACGCCCGATTGGAGTCCGCTCGTCTCTTCGCCTGGCAGACCCTGGAGCATATCGCTTCGAGCGAAGGAAGAGGCTCGGACTCCGACGCGGCGCTGGTCAAGTGGCTCTCCAACCACGTCGCCCTGGAGGCGCTGGACCACGCGATGCAGTTTCACGGTGGCGCGGGCTATTCCCGTCGGCTGCCTCACGAGCAGCGTTGGCGCGATGTTCGCTCTGGGACCTCGGCCCACGGTACGAGCGAGATCCTGCGCTTCGTCGCGGCCCGGGAACTCCTGGGCACCTCGTCGCGGGCCCGTTCCTGAGGGATCTCCGAGGGATCCTGCCTATGGGACCGGCGCGGATCGGTCGAACTGGCGGGCGTCCCACGCATTGAGGGGGCGCTCAGTGAGCGTCTCCCAGACCGAACATCGCCACGAGGGTCCGTTCGTAGACCTCGAGGTCCTCGGGCCGGAAGAGCACGAACCGGATCTCCTCGAGGGTCGACGCCTTGACCCGGCCAGGGGGAGGGAGGTTGAGCCCCCCCACGAGAAAGACCCGGGTCGTGCCGAGGGCGACGCGGGAGGCCCGCTCGATGGGATACCGATAGGCCCCCGTGCTGATCGAGGGGAACGCGATGGAGCGAAGACCGCGGGCGACCGCCAAGGACAGGCAGTTCCGGTAGGCGTCCGCGAGGACCATCTCCTCGAGCTCCTCTCCGCCCCGCCAGACCGGCCCCACGGTGTGGATCACATGGCGGGCGGGGAGCCTGCCACCGGTGGTGATCACGGCCCGACCTGCCGGGAGCCCGCCGGGCCAATCGGACTCGACGATCCTTCGGCACGCATCCGTGACCTGCGAACCGCCGCGTGCGTGGATCGCCCCGTCCACGCCCCCTCCGCCCATGAGCGAGGAGTTCGCAGCGTTCACGATAGCGTCCACCGACTGGTCGCACAGGTCCCCCCCCAGGACCTGGATCCTCACCCCTGCGAACGAGAGCTCCATCTGGCCTCCTATGCAGGGTCGACTCCAGGGATGAAGGACATCTGCGATTAAATGGTCGGGTGGCTCGGGAGACCGTGCCGCGCGAGAGCTCCACCCGATGGGGGGTGGGGGTCGATGTGGGCGGTTCTCACGTCGCGGCCGTCGTGTGCGATGCCAGGGGCAAGGTCCATCGGAGCGCGGAACGGAAGTGCGAGCGTCGCGGTGGCGTCCGCGAGTGGGTCCGAGCCATTGTGGGGACCGTGGATGAGGCCGTACGCCTCCCCGAGGGCCGACGCGTGCGTCGAACTGTGGGGGTCGCATTCCCCGGTGTCCTAGAGGGGCCGACCGGACGGGTCGTGTATGCGCCCAATCTTCCAGGCTGGCTCTATCGGGAAGCGGTACCTCTGCTAGAGAAGGCGCTCCGATCCCGCGTCCGGGTGGAGAACGACGCCAATTGCGGCGCTTGGGCCGAGCACCGGCTCCGTGGGAAGCGTACAGGCCCTGACCTCCTCTATGTCGTGCTCGGCACGGGGATAGGCGCCGGCGTGGTCCTGGACGGGCAGCTGCTGAGAGGTCGCTACGGCACCGCGGGGGAGCTCGGCCACCTCCGTGTGCCCGGTGCCCTCTCTCGATGTGGATGTGGCAACCGGGGCTGTCTCGAAGCGGTGGCGGGGGGTAGGGCCCTTGCCCGCAGGGCCGAGGAGCTGGCCCGAGAGAGGCCTACCTCCGCGCTGGGTCGCCTTCGCGCCGAGAGGGGAGCCCTCTCGGCCTGGGACCTCCTTCGGGTGGCAGAGCAGAAGGACCCGATGGCGGCGATGGAGCGCGACCGAGCGGGGTGGGCGATCGGGGAGGCGTTGGGGGGCGCGGTGAACCTCTTGGGGACGACCGCGGTCGTGGTGAGCGGACGGTTGCCGGAGGGTGCTCCTGGATTCTGGAGAGCCATCGTCTCCCACTTCGAAAGCACCCTGCTCCCTCCCCTACGCCCTCGGGTGTCGCTTCGCCGGGCCGAGGACTGGCAGCTGCGCAATGCGGTGGGCGCGCGGCTCCTCATGGAAAGTTGAGCCCCGCCAGATGGGCGCCGAGTCGGCCATGCGGGCATGTCGGCTCTGCCTAGCGCCTGATAGAGGACGACGTCCCCTAACCTGGGATTTCGCGCCGAGGGTGGCTGTTAGCTCACCATCCCTTCGGCTTCTTCCTGCGCGTGGCCCCCACTCGTAGCGCGCGGCCCCCGAGCCATGGGATGGGGGTCGGGTCCCGGGCAACGGAGGACTCCAGCAGCACAGGACCTCGGCTGAACCTCGGTACCTTCAGCACCACCTCCGTCTCCGTCAGCTCCACCCATCCCGGACGGTCCAGGAGTGCATCCCGCACTCGGCGGGCCTTCGCCTGTTCATACCCTTTCAGCTGGGACCCCAGCCACCGGTAGCACGCGCGACCGATCACGTCCAGCACCACGTCCAGATCCACCTTGATCCGGACCGAGCTCGAAAGCGCGTCCATGTGGAAGAACTCCACCTGCGCCCCCAGCCCGTTCTCGATCAGCGTCCTCCGCGCATACCTCGTCAGGAGTGTGCCGGGCTTCCTCCGCGTGTCGTTGGTCAGGAGCAGCATCGGACGCTCCTTCCCCAGGTCCATCGCCGCGATCTGCCGGATCGTCCCCGGGAAGTCCCTCACCTCCACCCGCTCGTCCACCACCCTCGGGGTCGGATCCTTTCGGCCCTCGATCTCCACCCTCACCTTCGTCCAGGCGCTCTCGGGAAGGGTCTGGAGCCGCGCCACCTCCTTGGGCTGCCTCTCCCTCAACTTCAGGATGGTGATCCCCCGCTTCTCCAGCTCGGCCAGCACACGGTGGGTGGTCATGTGCGCGTCGAAGACCACCTCGGCAGGATACGCCCCGGTGATCCCCTTCCAGTACTCCACGAACCGCAGGACTTCCTCCGCCTGCCCGTCCCTCACCACGTTGGCCGGGAGTAGACCATCTCCCGGGAATCCAGCCCCTGGGAGAAGGCCGCGAGCACCGAGGGGACGGCCTTCCCCCTTCGGGTCGCGTAGTTGTTCTCCAGACGGGAGTTCCACGGGTCCCCGTGGTGCGGGATGGGATGGAAGTCCAGGTTGAACGCGCGGCTGGGGTAGGCCCCCATCCCCTCCCGGGCCTTCACCACGCTCGTCAGCAACTGTCGGGCGGGCTCCGGGCCAACCATAGAGGTAGGAGTAGTCGGAGAGGGCGGCGGTCTTCGGGAGCACATTGAGACCTGCGAAGAGGCCGAACCCCTCGTCCTCAGCGATGGGCATGACGCGGATCTTCCGACGTCGAGGGAGAAGCTTGAGGGCGAGCAGGGCGCGCATGTAGGACGAGCAGGGAATCATCCCGGTCCCGGTGAAGCCCGCCGGGGTGACCTTCTGGTCGAAGTCCATGCGGACCAGGAAGGGGGCGAAGAGTAGGAGCGGGGGGGCACGGCAGGCGACCTCGCGCCCCGGGGAGAGGTCGAGCTCCCCGACATCGGCGACCGGTGGGTGGTCCTACAGGGGAGCCTCGCGCTGGGCACGGGTCCTTCGGGGAAGCCGACCGATCCCCTCCTCCTTGAGGACGAGCCAGACGGTGGGGTGGCTGATGGGACGCCCCCGAGCCGTCAATCGTTCGGCGATGTCCCGGCCGGAGAGGCCCTGGAGACGAAGCTCGAGGATCTCCTCGCGCAAGGGCCTCACCACGGGGCGGTCGTGGGGCCCCCGACGGACGAAGTCGCGGAAGTAGAGGGCGACCCCTTCCTTCCGGAAACGGACAGCGAGGACATGGATGGAGGCGGGAGAGTAACCGAAGCGTCGCTGGATCTCTCGAGGGGAGAGGCCCTCGACTAGGTAGGCACGGAGGGCCTCGTAGCGGCGCTGAAGGGGGTGCTTGGGGCGGAGGAACACCTCGCCGCCCTTGCGCATGAGTCGGCAACACTATTAGACAACATATACTTTCCGGTCGATAGGACGGTGGGGCTGGGCAAGGTGGGGGGTCCCTCGGAAGGGGAACCTCATGGGAGGGGGGGCAGCTGGCCCCCTGTCGAACGGCGGCGTTGCCCGGAGAGGTTACACGAGCGAGAAGGCGCCACCGATAGGGGCTGCGCACTTCAGAGGACCGAAAACGGTACACCTACCGAGGCGCGAAAATCGAGGCTAGGACCAACGGGCGACCCAGGTCCCAGGATCTTCAGGGCGAGCGCCGTGATCGGCGTGGACGCGGGTTGAGGTAGGACTAAGCCCCCCGTTCCGGGGGTACGCCAACTCTCCGACCTTCCCTGAGCAGAGCTATAGTCCCGGGGGTTTCCGCTCCTCGAGGAACACTCGATGGACGCCGGAGAGGCTGCTGCGCTCGCGGGAGAGCTCAAATTCGCCTTCAAGCGCTACGGGGTCCAGCCCCAGAACAAGGTGACGGTCCACTTCGTCAGCAAGGATGGGGCGAACCTGGAGATCACCTTCGACCCGTTCCAGGGCGCCCTCAACTCCGCCTTCGAGGGCCCACCGAAGCGTCGCGACTGATCGCCTATCGCGACCCCGGGCCCGCTCGGGGCTGCTCCGTGCTCGGGTCAGGCCAAGGGGGGTTCAAGGGTGGGCCCAGTGGACGGCGTGGTGCCAGGTCCCTAGCTTCATTCCTACTCTCACCCAGAGGGGGACGAGCGCCTCGGTCCACCGGGAGACCTCGATACCCCCAACGTCGAGGGTACCCGGCCATCCCAGTTCCTTTGCGAGCACGGTCACCTCCTCCTTGGCCCTGGGGTCGTTTCCGCAGATCATGAGCTCCGGAGTTCCGCCGGGAACCTTCGGGTCCGCCATGAACGCGCTCGAGATGGTGTTGAAGGCCTTGACCACCCGGGCGCGGGGCAGTTTGCGCTGCACGCGCTCGCCCAGGGAGTCCGTGGTCCCGTAGAGGAGCCCCGGGGGCATACCCTTGGAGAGGTCCAACGGGTTCATCGTGTCGACCACGAGCTTCCCCTCGAAGTTCTTCGCCCCCGCCCTATCGATGGCCTCCTCCGCCGCGTCGCCGTGCACGGATAGGAAGACCACCTGACCATGCCGGGCCGAATCCTCCATCGTCCCGGTGGAGACCTTCCCCTTGGAACCCAGCTTCCACTTCTCGAGCTTCTCGCTCTTGGGGTCACGGGACCCGAGCATCACATCGTGCCCGCGAGCGGCGAGCCCATGCCCCAGCGCCTGCGCCACGTCGCCGCTTCCCACGATGCCAATCTTCATGAGGTGCGGGACCTCGTCATGGGCCAATAGGCTTTCCAGACTGGTCGGGGCCAGGCGCCCGTCGCTCCTACAGCCCCGGCGCACGTGCGATCAGGATCGGGCATTTCGCATGGTGGACGACGCCGTCGGAAACGCTTCCTAGGAAGAGCCGGGCTCCCGCGGAGAGACCACGCGCCCCCAGAACGCCGAGCATGGGCTTGCGGTCCTCTAGGAACTGCACGATGCTGTCGACGACCGGCCCCTGGAGCAGGTGCTGTTCGACCTTTGCGATCCCTGACTTGGCCGCTTCCTCCTGGGCCCTGACCAGGACCTTGCGAAAGGCCTCTGTGACGTCCGGGGGCTCCACGACCAGGGGGATCGTGCCCGTGGGGTAGACCGGGGGCGGGGGTACCACGGCAATCACGTGCAAGGTCTGCCCGAAGGCCTTCGCCATCTCGCAGGCCATCCGGAGCGCCCGATCGGACTCCTCTGAGCCGTCCACTGCCACGACGATACCTTGGTCTTGGGTCATGCATCGAGGGGACCGCCATTCCGGAATAAGAGGGTAGGTCCGTGCGGGGCAGGGGGTGGACCGAGCCCGGAGGGGACCTCACCTCCCCTGGGAACCCGCGCGAGTCGTGCCTTCCCGTCTTAGGGCTATATACCAATAGGGTGTCGACTCGCCAGTCCCCTAGGAGAACCCGTGCGGATTCGTCGATTGGCGACCCTGGCTGTGCTGTCCCTGGCGATCGTTGCCCTGATGGTCTCTCCCGCAGGGGTGTTCCTCTACCAGGAGGCGCGGACCGCCGCCGCGACGGCCATCGCGGGCGTCGAGGGGGGCGCTTTCAACGTACTTTTCCCGGGTGCGAGCGAGCTGGGTCCCCTGCCCACCAACCAGGTCCTCGACGTGGGCGTAGGGGTGCCCATGTCCAATGCCGCGGGACTGCAGGCCTTCATCCAGTCCACCTCCACCGTCGGTTCGCCTGACTACCGTCAGTTCTTGACCGCCTCCCAGTTCGAGTCCCAATACTCTCCCAGCGCCTCGGCCTACCAGCAGGACGTCCAATACTTCGAGCAGTTCGGCGTTCACGTCCAACCCTCGGGCAACCGATTGCTCCTAGGGCTCACCGGCACGCCCGCCCAGATGGGTGCCGCGTTCCACACGCAGTTCGCCGAGTACAGGCTGAACGGCGAGACCTACTATGGCACCACGACCACCGCGACCCTCCCGAGCGACCTCGCGATCTCGGGGACCTTCGGGCTCACCAGCGCCTTCAACGCAAAGCCCTCCTTCACCCTGACGCCGCTCACCCCGAGCTCCGGTTCGACCGCCTCCCCCGCCAGCCCTCAGGCCGCCTGCTCGGGCGGGGACACCCCCACTCAGGTCTGGGACGCCTACCGGGTGAACGTCCTGCGGACCGCAGGTCAGCGTGGCTCCGGGATGAAGATCGCCGTGGTCGACGCCTACGACACCTCCGAGACGCCCACCCAGCTCACCTCAGATCTCAATTCCTTCGACTCCAGTTGTGGTGTGGGAGCGACCACCCCTCAGTACCAGTACCCTGTGCCGTTCCCATCGGGCGTCAACTCGAGCGCCAGCAGCAACTGGGGCGGCGAGACCGCCCTCGACATGCAGTGGTCCCACGCCATGGCGGACCAGGCTACGCTCCGGCCCGTCCAGACCCCGGACTCAGGCTACAGCCTCTACGCGGCCGTCAACTACCTTGTCACGACGATGACAGCCAACGTGGTCTCCCTCTCCTGGGGCCTCCCCGACGTCGGCGTAGCGTCCGGGTGCACTGCCAGCATGGGATGCAACGCGAGCACAGGAGGGGCCTACGAGCTCCTCCACCCCGTGATTATGGCGGCCGTGGCCGAAGGCATCACCGTCACCGTCGCCAGCGGGGACTGCGGTGCGGCCGATGGATCCTCGACCACCTCCACCGACTATCCCGCGTCCGATGAGGACTCTCTGGGTGTCGGCGGTACGGTGCTGACCCTCGCGACCAACGGGACGTGGATCGGCAGCGAGACGGGCTGGTCCGGTAACCTCTCCGGCTCCTCGTGCACCAACGCCGGCGGAGCGGGGGGCGGCTGGGCGCCCGTACCCCAGCCCTGGTACCAGACCGGACACGGCATACGCTACAACACCCTGCGAGGCGTCCCCGATGTGGGGATCACCGTGGGCACACCGCTCGTGACCTTCGTGGGCGGCATCGGGCAGGGCGTCTATGGCACTTCGGACGGGGCGCCCCAGTGGGCCGGTCTCATTGCGGTCGCGGACGGGATCGCGGGTCACGGGCTCGGGCTCGTCAATCCGAACGTCTACGCGATGCTTAGGTCCTCGAGCTACACGGCCTACTTCCACAACATCACGAGCGGCAACAACGGCTACGCCCAGAAGGCGGACTGGGGCCCCGTCTCCGGTGTAGGCACCCCCGTCGCGGACGACGCGGTCCGCTACATCGCCGCAGGCGGGTACACGGTGAACTCGACCAACCTCATCGTCGGGCTCTCCGCTTCGACCACCAGCGGGGCGACCCCGCTCACGGTCACCTTCACAGTGTCCGCGACCGGCGGCTCGGGGAAGTACGTGGCCTACAATTACTACTGGGGCGACGGCACCTCCATCGAGACGCACACCCCAGTGCTCGCTCACACCTACTCCTCGGCGGGCACCTACGCGGCCCAGGTGGAGGTCTACGACACCAGCGGCAACTCGAGCCTGAGCCAGGCCGTCATGATCACTGCAGGAGCGACCTCCACGCTCTCCCTCAACCTCGCGGCCTCCACGACGAGCCCCACGGTGGGGCAGTCGGTGACCTTCACCGCGACCGCGACCGGCGGGACCTCCCCCTATGTCTGGGGCTACTACTTCGGCGACGGCTCCTACGTCTACGGGGGCTACAGCTCAGGGTCGGCTTCCCCCAACACCGTGACCCACACCTTCGAACAGGTGGGGACGTTCTGCGCTGACGCGACGGTGAACGACTCCTCCAACCCGAAGTTGGGTGCCACCAGCAACCTCCTCACCATCCACGTCGGAGGCGCGGGCGGGACCTGTCCGGGTGCCAGCGGCACTCCGCTATCGGTCACCTCAACGGCCACACCCGTCTCGGGGAACGCCCCGCTCACGGTGAGCTTCACCGCTACCCCGGCCGGTGGATCGGGCACCTACACCACGTGGGCATGGACCTTCGGTGACGGCGGCACGAGCGCCGTGCAGAGCCCGTCCCACACCTACACCACGACGGGGACGTTCTCGGCGGTCGTCACGGTGACCGATAGCCTCAGCAATTCCGCCTCCAGCGCCCCGATCACCATCACCGTCAGCGCTGCCGGAAGCCTCACGGCGACCGCGACCCCGTCGGTGACCAGCGGGACCGCCCCGCTTGCGGTGACCTTCACCGGCTCCGCGAGCGGCGGGACCGGCCCCTACACGTACTACTGGAACTTCGGGGACGGGACCACCGGCTCCACGACGCAGAACCCCGCCCACACCTACGCCGCGGCGGGGACCTACACCGCGAAGCTCACCGTGAACGACTCCGCCTCCCACACCATCACGGTCTCGGCGACCCCGATCACGGTGTCCGCGGCGAGCAGCCCCACCGTGACCGCGACCGCGACCCCCCAGAGCGGGGCCGCGCCGCTGTCGGTCGCCTTCACCGCGACCCCCTCCGGTGGCACTTCGCCCTACACCTATCTCTGGAACTTCGGGGACACGACGACCTCGACCTCGCAGAACCCGACCCACGTCTACAGCGCGGTCGGCACCTACTCGGCGAAGGTCACGGTGACCGACAGCGCGAGCAGGACCGGGACCTCCAGCGCGCTCACCATCACGGTCTCCTCGACCGCCCCCCTGACGGCGACGGCCACCGTCTCGCCCACCAGTGGCACGGCCCCGCTCGCGGTCACCTTCACGGGCTCGGCGAGCGGAGGCACAGGACCCTACACCTACTTCTGGGTCTTCATGGACGGCTCCCACAGCAACTTGCAGAGCCCGTCTCACACCTACACCACGGCGGGGACCTACACGGCGACCCTCACCGTCAACGACTCGGCGAGCGGCACCAAGACCGTCTCAGCACAGGCCGTAACGGTTTCCGCGAGCCAGGCCACGCTGCAGGTGACGGCGGCCGGCAACCCCCTCAGCGGCAACTCGCCCCTCACCGTCGCGTTCACCAGCAGCCCGACCGGGGGCTCCGGCAATTACGTGAGCTACGCCTGGAGCTTCGGGGACACGACCACGAGCACGCTCCAGAACCCCTCGCACACCTACACGGTCACGACGGCGAGGACGTTCAACGCGACGGTCACGGTGACCGACAGCCAGGGCCACACGGCGACCTCTGGCGCTGTCGTCATCAGCGTCTCGCCGTCCGCGAGCCCGGGGCCGCTCATCGGTAACCTCACCGTGAGCCCCACGACCGTGGCCGCAGGGTCTCCCGTCACCTTCACGGCAGCGGTCTCCGGCGGCACGCCGACCTACTCGTTTAGCTGGTCCGACCTGCCACCGGGCTGCGTGGGGACCAACGTCGCGGTGGTCCGTTGCAGCCCCTCGGTCGGAGGGACCTACCTGGTCTCGGTGCTCGTCTCGGACAGCGCGGCCACCCCCGCGTCCATCACGCGCTACACGAACCTGACCGTCACGGGAGGGACCGGGCCGTCCAGCACCACCCCGTCCTCCACCATCCTCGGGATGGACCCGGTCACCTTCGCGGTCGTGCTCATTGCGATCATCGCGGTCGCGGCGCTCGGAGTGGCGCTCATCGTACACCACCGACGTCGGAAGGTGCCCCCGAGCGACCAGATGCCCGAGTGGAACGCGCCGGGCGGCCCGGGCGGACCCCCTCCCAGCTGATCGGGGGGTCCCGCAGGCCTCACGGCCGATAGGCCGAGGGCGGAGAGGTCCTTCCAGCGCGGAGGATGAACCGCTCACCCCGCGAGCCTCAGGGCATCCTCTAGCCCGCCGCGAGGGGACCTCGGGGCCCTTCGGGCCTGAAACGGCGCTGGCGCCAGGGGGAGCCCAGGATCCCTAGAGCAGTCCTCCGCTCCCATCCGGTACCAAGCAGAGACCGACCAAGCGTCGGCTGGAGCGAGGCGGCGGGTCTAGGTGGCGGCCCTCCTTCGGGCCCGTGCCGGAGCCGCGGTGGGAGCGACGTTACGCCTCGCAAGGGACCCTTCCGGGAGCCCCCCGCAGGGGGGTTGTCCACTCCTTGGTCCGGGTGGGACGTCTCCTGAGGGTTCGCTGACGAAGGGCCTAGCGTATGGGAATGCGTTGCCGAATCGGCATTCCAGAACAGGACGACGCTCCTGCGCGATCCAAGTGGCCCGCGAGCCCTGGGCGGTCGCGAAGGGTGCCCGCTTTCACCGGTCCCTTTGGGGGGCCATTTGGCGGGCTCCAGGGTGGCGGGCCCGGGCCGCGATGCGTTCGTGGGTCGACGTCCTGAGCTGGGTGAAGGGGCGGCATGCCTCGCCGTGGAGCAGGCACCGGCCGGGGGCCTTCTCGGGTCCCCGGGGTCCGTCCTCTCTCCGCCCGTAGGGAGGGGGGCCCGAGGGCCCCCTCCCTGCTGCCCTCCAGGTCAGCCTTGTGGTTCGTGGGTGAGCCCTGACCCGGGGGGCGGGGCGGTCATGGCGGCCCGCTCGGCCTCCTCCAGCTCACGGCGGATCCTCGCGTTGCGGCGGAAGAGGAGGATGAAGCCGACCGCCACCACCACCGCCAGAAGGAGGAAGAGCCCGAGGGTCGTGAAGCCGCCAGGGATCAGGGCGATTCCCGACGGGGTCACCGGGGAGTTGACCGTGACCGTCACGGAGACGGCAACGGAGCTCCCGGCGGAGTCGTTCACCCAGAGGGTCGCCTGGTAGGTGCCCGCGGATGCGTAGACGTGGCTGGGGTTGGGGGCCGAGCTCGAGCTCGCCGTCCCGTCACCGAAGCGCCAGTCGTAGTGGTAGGGGGCCGTGCCGCCCCACGCCGAGCTCGAGAACGTGACCTGGAGCGCCGCATCTCCGCTCGTGGGCGAGGCCGTCGCCGTTGCCTGGAGCGGGGCGGTCACCGACATGAAGGTGGAGGTCGACGAGGTGCTCCCGTGGTTCGAGTCCATGACCGTGATGGTGACGCTGTAGGACCCGCTCCTCGAGGCCGTGCAGTGGGCCCAGAGCGCTCCCAACGCGGAGGTGGTGCAGGTCATGGACGGGCTGGAGGTGGTCCAGGCGTAGGTGTCGCCTCCGGAGCCGGGGGCGAGCAGGCCCGAGGTGAAGTTCAGCGCCTCTCCCGCGGCCGGCGTGGTCGTGAGGGTCGAAGGCGCGCTCACCCTGGGCAAGCCGAACACGACGTAGGAGGCGCTCAGCGCCGATCCCTGCCCCCCATTGGAGTCCGTCACGGTCAGACCGACCGTGTAGTTGCCCCCGTTCGTGGGCGTGCAGTTGTAGGTGCTGAGGTCAGGGGTCCCGCAACCGAAGCCGGCGCCAGATGCGCTCCACGCGTAGCGGAGGCCCCCGGAGCCGGCGCCGTTCACGACCGGGGAGAAGCTCACGCTCTGCCCGACGTCGATGCTCGGGAGCGATGGCGTTGGAGCTCCCAAGCTCGGCAGCGCGAAGATGGGGTAGGCGAGCGTGCCGGATCCCCAGCCCCCGTTGGAGTCGGTCACGGTCAGCGTGACCGACACGGTGCCCGCGGCGACCGTCTCACAGGTGATGGACGTCCCTGCGCTCACGGGGCAGAGCATTTCCCCGGAGGGGCTCACGCCCCAGGAGTACGAGTCCGATCCCGCACCCACGTTGGTCACGTTGGCCGTGAAGGTGACGGACTGCCCGACGTCCACGCTCGCGGCGGGGGAGGCGTGAGGCGATCCCGCGCTCGGCCGGGCGGAGACCAGGATCTGGGTCGAAGTGTTCCAGCCCTTGCCTCCCACCGCGTCATACACCCATGCCGTCACGTTGTAGTTCCCGGGGGCCGTCGGCAGACAGGTCACCGTGAGGGCGTTGGGGGAGGGGCAGCCCATGCCCACCCCTGAGGCGGTCCAGGCGTAGCTCAGGCCGCCAGCGCCGGAATAGGTGAGCGTCGTGGTCAGATTGACCGTCTGCCCCACGTCCGCCAGGATCCGGTCCGCCGTGGGGACGCTCAGCATGGGTCCCTTCGCGACGTAGAAGGGCGTCAGGGTGGAGGCCCCCATGTTGCCGGTCGAGTCGTTGGCCCAGACGGTGATCGAGTAGTTCCCGGTCCGGAGCGCGGTGCAGTTGACGAACAGCGTCGTGGAGGGGGCACAGGTCATCCAGGCCTTCGGCGCCCAGGTCCAGAAGAACGTGTCCGGTCCGTTCGCCGCGTAGATGAGCGTCGAGTTGAACTGGACGTTCTGGCCCACCTCGGGCGTCGCGGGGACCGCGATGGGGGTCGAGAGCAGGGGCCCCGTGAGGTACACCCAGGTGTCGGCAGGTGTCGTGGTCCCATCATATCCGGAGAAGTCGACGACACCCGCGGACGGGTCGTAGCTCATCATACCCCAACCCTTCGCCGGGGGTGAGGTCGCCGGGAAGAGCTGGGTCCAGGCGCCGGCCCGGAACTCCCAGGTGTCGCCCCAGACGGTCCGGCTGCTCCACGACCACCCTCCATAGAGGAAGACCGCGTTGGAGGTGGAGACCATCTGGTTGTCCTGCTCATCACGCGCCGAGGGTGCCGTGGCCGGGAAGAGCTGGGTCCAGGTCCCGCCGCTCCAGGCCCAGGTGTCAGCCAGGTCCTGGGTGGTCGAAACATCCCCGCCGAAGAGGATGGTCTCCGCGTCCGAGGGGTCCCAGGCGAAGCCGGGCGCACCCCGAGCCGGGGGACTGGTCGTCGGGGAAAGCTGGGTCCACTGGCCCGCCAAGTAGGTCCAGGTGTCAGCGAGCACCCCTCCCGTAGCGCAGCTGGTTCCGCCGAAGAGGATCATGTACCCATCGGTGCCATCCCAGGTCAACCCGGGGAAGAACCGAGCGCTGGGGGAGGTCGCAGAGGTGATCTGGGTCCACTGTCCAGCGTGGAACGACCAGGTGTCCGACAGACAGCCGGACGCCCCATAGCCGCCGAAGAGCAGGACGTACCCATCCGCCCGGTCGTAGGCCATGAGACCGTCGTAGCGTGCCGGTGGCGAGACGGTGGGGAAGAGCTGGGTCCAGACACCGTTCGAGTACGACCAGGTGTCGCCGTAGATGCCTGCGGTGTTGATGTCGTAACCTCCGAAGAGGACCGTGTATCCGTCGGCCGCGTCGTAGGTCCCCTGAGGACCCTCTCGGCCCCCTGGGGGGCACGTCGCACAGGTCTCCGTCCAGGAGTTCGGGGTGAGGCTAGGGGAGAGCGGACCCACGGCGGACGGGGCGGTGACCCCGGAGCCCGACGCGGAGCAGGGCAGGAGCCCCAACACATCGTGGGGGCATGCGAACATGGCGGTCGTCGCCGCCGAGGCGTGTTCCCTTGGGAGGGAGGCCGCAGGGCTCGGAGCGTTCACGCCCATAGGGACGGCAGGGACCGCGAGGAGGGCGACCACGGCCAGGAGCGCGAAGAGGACGAACGCGCCCAGCAGGCCGCGCGAGCTGGGGAGCATCATGCGCCACCCCCCTGGGAGCCCGAGGGAGGCGGCGGTGGCAGGGGCGGTGGGGAGCTGGTATCGTATCCCTGGTTCGACCGATCGAAGTCTCCAGGCGCGGGGGGCGGAGGGGGCGGAGGGGTCGGCGCCGGCTCGCTGGGGTATGGTGTTCCCTCGGGCGAGGGGGCGGTGGTCGAAGCGTTCGCCTCCGCCCAGGCCGCGGGGCCTCCCGCATGTGCGTAGGGGGGTGGCGTCGCAGCCATCGCCGCCTTGCCCTGTCGCCGCTGGCGCGCCGCGACCAGCAAGAGCGCGAGCACGACCACGATCAGGATGAGCAGCAGGATCCAGAGCATGCCCAGGCTGAAGAGGCCGCCGGAGAACTCGTTCGGGGCGCTCTTGACGCTGAGGCTGGTCGTGGCGGTCTGGGTCTGCCCAGAGCTGTCCGCGACGACGACCTGCACTGTGAAGGTCCCGGTCGCGGAGGGTGTGCAGGTCCCGCCGTTGCCGGCGAGCCCGCAGCCGGTGGGCAGCCCCGTGTAGGTGTAGCTGTACGGGGCGGACCCACCGTTCACGGCGACCTGGAAGGAGACCGGCTGGCCCACCTGGACGCTCGATGGCGATACGGTGAAGCTCACGATCACGAGGGTCGGGTAGACGACGACCGTCGCGTTCGCGTATGCGCTCACCCCTGCGTCATCGGCGACCGCCACCTCCAATCCCAGCGTTCCGGTGCTGGTGGGTGAGCAGCTCAGGCTCGCGCTGTTGGACGAGGTGCAGCCCTTGGGGAGCACCGGGTAGGAGTAGGCGTATCCGGGGGTCCCCAGCGAGGCCGAGACGCTGATGACGGTGGTCGCGCCGACGGTGAGTGTGGCCGGGCTCGCCCCGAAGGAGGTGACGACCGGGTCGGGGTTCACCTTGAAGGTGAGGTTCGCGAACGCGTGGACCCCCCTCATGTCGGAGACCTCGAGGTGCACCGTGTAGTTCCCGGTGTGGACGGGCGAGCAGGAGAGCGTGGCCTGGTCCCAGGTCGTGCAGCCCGTGGGGAGCCCCGTGTAGGCGTAGGAGAGGGCCCCCGTACCACCCGACACCGAGGCCCTGAGGTCGACGGTCTGCCCGAGGTCGATCTGGTCCGTCGCGTTCCCGGGCCAGAGCCCCTGGAAGGAGGTCACGAGCGGACGCGGGTTCACCAGGATCAAGAGCGAGGCCGAGACCGATCCCCCGCCGCTGTCGTTGAGGCGCAGGTGGACGGTGTAGGACCCCGCCGCCGGGTAGGTGTGCACGGGGCTCGCGGCGGAGGAGGTCCCACCGTCGCCGAAGTTCCACGACTCGGAGTAGCTGGGCGTGCCCCCCCAGTACGACGCGCTGAACGTGTCCGGGGTCCCGGCGTCCAGGACCAGCATGGAGGCGTCCATGAGGAGCAGGTGGAGGGTCGGGTTCACAGCCATGCCGACGGAGTAGTTCCCGACCCCGCCGATCGTGTCGTTCGCCCAGACCTGCACCGTGTAGTTCCCGCGGGCGACGTAGGTGTGCGTGAGGCTGGTCCCGGTCCCACCCGTGCCGTCGCCGAAGAGCCAGGCGAGGGTGAGGGTCCCGGTGCCCCCGGACGCGGTCGCGACGAAGTTGACCGCGATCCCCGAGTCGCTCGGGGAGGGGGTCGCGACGAAGCCGACGGAGGGTTGCGGGTTCACGGTCATGGTCTGCGTCGCGTAGGCCGAGGCGCCGGCGGAGTCGTTCGCCCAGCCCGCGACCTTGTAGGTGCCCGCCGCGGTGTAGTTGTGCCAGGCCGAAGCGCCGGTGCCGGTGGTGCCGTCGCCGAAGGCCCAGGCATAGGTGAACGCCGGGCTTCCGCCGGTGACCGTCGAGGTGAAGTGCACCGGGATCCCGATGTCCGTGGGGTCCGGGCTGCTCGTGAGCACCGCGGTGGGGAGCGCGTTGACCGTCATCGTGAAGTTCGACTCACGGGAGCGCAGGAGCCCGGTGGTCTCGTTCGCCCAGAAGTGGACCGGGAAGGTACCGGTCGTGTTGTAGGCATGCGTCGGGTTCTGTGCGCCGCTCCCACGGGAGGCGTCTCCGAAGGTCCAGGCGTAGTGGATGGGTGACGTGCCCCCGAACTCGGTACCGTTGAAGACGACCGGGATTCCCACATCCGTGGGGTTCGGTGCCGCCCCTCCGATGGCAAGGAAGCTCGCCATGGTGAAGCTCTGCACCCAGGTCGACCAAGCGGTGTAGGTCCCGGTCACGGAGCCCGAGGCGATCCACTCCCCAGAGACCCAGAACTTGCCCGTGGCCTGGTCGTAGGCCGCTCCGGAGTAGTCTCCGTACCGGATGCTCGATGAGCCGACCGCGTAGCCCGGCTTCACGAAGACCGGCGTTTCCAGCGTGCCCGCAGGGTCCACGACGCTGCGTCCGGTGATGCCGACCCCCGGGTAGCTCGTGCTGCTAGAGTAACTGAAGACGATCCCTACGTCGCCCGCGGGGTCGATCGCGAGGTTGGAGTAGAAGGTCGTTTCACTGGTGGGGTTCCAAGTGAAGTCGGAGACCAAGGTCCAGGGGTTGGTGAGGGTGTTCACCTCCCACAGGTGGGTGCAGTCGCCCGTCGAGCACCCGTCCGTCGCGGAGCCCCAAAGGGTCCCCTGGTAGAAGGCGAGACCTAGGACGCGGCCATCGATCTGGCACATCCCGCCTCCCCCGGGCACCGTGAGGCATCCCACGGTCCCTTCGGTGGTGGTGAGGTTCTCCCAGGTGACCTTGCCGATGGTCGGCGGGGAACCCTGGATGCCTAGCATGTTGAGCGTCGTGGTGGAGCCCAAGTCGTCGCCCATGAAGTACTCCGTGCTTGAGGCGGTCTCGGTATGGGCTGGGTGGAGCGAGACGTAGCCCAGGTTGCCCGGCCCGACGGTGTCCCACTCGGAGGGGGTCGTTCCGACGATGGCCTGGGACTTGTTGAGCACGAAGATGTGCTCCGTGCCGCTCCCGAAGTCGTTGACCGACACGAAGAGGGCGACGGAGTCGGTCCCGATCTGGGGCTGGTCAGGGAGGATGCCGGAGGCGTCGTTGATCTGGTACTGGTACCACGTGCCCGACGGATTGCTCGTCGCCGAGACCCCGATGTCGATGGGGCACGAAGGGGTGCATGAGCCCGTGCTCACGTAGTTCTGGATGTCGATGATGGATTGGAACCAGTGTCCGCTGGTGGGGTCGTACCAGGTCTGAGGGTCGGAGAGGAAGTCGGAGCCCGCCCCGAAGAAACTGTCCAGGGTGTTGCCCGAGACGAACGTCCCGGTGGTGGTCCAGACCGTCCAGTAGGCGTTCACGGACTCCACCACATAGCCTGCGCCCTCCCCGTTGTTCGTGTCGGGCGGGGCGCATCCGCAGGGGTTGGGAGCGACGCCTTGGATACCGCTCCAACCGAAGGTCCCGTTCTGCAGGAGCTGGGGGGTGATGGCCCCGGGGCCGAGGGGTCCGTCAGCGCCCTGGGGACCCCACGCATTCGTAGGGGTGCTCGATCCGCGGAAGACCACTTTCGGAAGCAACTGGGGGTGGGGTCCGGGGGTCCAAGGATGGGCTACCCCCGGCGGGAGGAGGATGGAGAGGTGCGGGTAGCTGTGCCAGCCGCTGAGCGGGTCAGCCGCCCTTGGAGCGTGGGGGACCGCGGCGGCGGGGACCGCACCGGTGGACTGCGCCTGCGCCGTCGGGACCAGCGCCGAGGTCAGCATCAGCACGGTGACGAGAAGCCCCAGGGCCAGTAGGAACGGAGAGAAATGCGAGCGGAACTCCTTCCCTCCGCGGTCCGAGCTGTCCTCGGCCTTGCCTGTTGCCCGCCCGTCGCACGTCCCCTTGCATTCCCGCATCTCGCTCATGGAGCTTCCCTTCAGATCTTGCATGCCGTCTCCCCCTCTACTCGGGTGCGTGCCAACCGCAGACCGGGCAGGCGCCGAGTGCGTTCAGGGGCCGTCCACAAATGAGGCAGGTCCGGACGCTTTTCTCGGTCGCTGGGAGAGAGGGAGGAGGAGTGGGGGCGCCCCCAGGGGCCAACGGTGCCTCGGTCGCCCCCGGTGAGGTCGCCAGGCCGGGGAAGGTCTCTGTGGAGGAGGCGTCCGCGGGAGAGCCGACCGCGGCCGAGCCGGGCCCGGGGTCCGAGGGTGCCAAGGGGGAGACCGGGGCGGGTTCGGGCTGCACGGGAGGCTCTGCGGCCTCCGGGTGGTCCTGGGAGGAGCCCATGGCGGCCGCCCGGGCCGCCGGAGCACGCGAACCCCTACGGCGCATCAATACCACGAGGAGCAGCACCACGATCACGAGCACGACCGCGATGAGCAGGAAGTAGATACCAAGGCCGCTCAGCAAGGGGTTCGCGGTCCCGGTCGAGACCGCTCCACCTACGGTGAGCGTGAGCGTGCTCGTGGTCGAGACCCCCTGGCTGTCCGTCACCTGCACCGTGACCGTGAAGGTTCCCGAGCTCGTGGGCGCGCAGGAGAGGGAGAAGCTGTCCTGAGAGGTGCATCCGCCGGGGAGCCCGGTGTAAACGTAACTCAACGCCCCTGTCCCTCCCGACGCGGAGGCGGTCAAGGTGGTGGACTCCCCCACCCGCAAGGAAGAGGGGTTCGCCTTGAACGAGGAGATGGTGGGGGCAGGGTTGACGAGCAACGTCGAGCTCCCGTGGGCGGTCGCGCCTGAGGCATCGGTGACCGTCACGGTGACCGTAAACGTGCCGGTGGCGCTCGGCGTGCAGAGGAACGAGCCCACCGATGAGGACCCGGAGCACCCGGTCGGTAGGTTCGCGTAGCTGAAGTTGAACGGTGCGGCGCCCCCGGACGGTGTGACCAAGGCCGTGGTCGGAACGCCGATGGTGACGACCGACGGGGTGAAGGTGAGCCTCGCGACCGACACCGGAGGGGTGACCGAGAGCGTCACCGCGGGCGAGATCGAGGTGGCTAGTCCGTCCGAGACCTCCACGGAGATCCCGAACTCTCCGGTGCCTGTCGGCGTGCATGTGAGCGTCGCAAGGTCGGCGCTGTTGCATCCCGGAGGGAGCCCCAGGTAGGCGTAGCTGAGCGTCGAGTTGCCCCCGGTCACCGTCGTCGAGATATGGGTCGTCGCTCCCATGTCGACGGCGGACAAGGAGAGCGTGACCGTGGGGGTCAGAACGGGGTTCACGGTGACCGCGAGAGGTATGGTCACGAGGCTAGCCCCAGCGTCGGTCACCGTGAGCGTCGCGGCGTAGTTCCCGGACTTCGCGTAAACGTGCGAAACCCCGAGCCCGTAGCCCAATGCGCCATCTCCGAAGTTCCAGGTGATGTTGTAGGGGCTCGTTCCGCCCGAGACCAAAGTGGAGAAGCCCGCAGGCGAGCCCTGGTCGACCCACACGCTAAGGGGGTGGACCGTTACCTGCAGCGCGGAGTTCACGACCACACGGCTCACGTTGTAGGCCGTCCCACCGGCAGAGTCGTTCGCCCAGAGCTGGGGGAAGTAGATCCCAGGAGTCACATAGGTGTGCAAGATGGTCGCTCCGGAGCCGCTGGTGCCGTCGCCGAAGTCCCAATAGTAGCTGAAGGGGGGGCTCCCGCCTCCGGGGGTCGCCGTGAACGTCTCGGCGGCTCCGACATCGATGATCGGCTTGGAGAGCGCGATGGTGACGTTGCCGGCTGGGTTCACGACCATCGTCGCGGTCTTGACCGCGGCACCGCCCGCGGTGTCGTTCGCCCAGGTCGTGACCGTATAGGAACCGGGGACGACGTAGGTGTGGGAGAAGGCCGTCGAGTGGACCCAAGTGCCATCACCGAGGTTCCAAGTGAAGGCGACAGGGGGCGTGCCGCCGGTCCAGGCGCCCGTGAAGGCGGTCGCCATGCCCAGGTCCACAGGGTTCCGACTGATGTTCGCCCACACCGTGAGCGCCGGATGGACCACGATGGTCGCGTGATGGACCGCGGAAAGTCCCGCCGTGTCGTTGGCCCATAGGGCCATCCCGTAGGTCCCGGGGGTGGTCCAGGCGTGGGTGACCGCAACGCCGGTCGCGGAGGTACCATCGCCGAACCTCCATTGATAGGCGAACGGCAGGGTTCCTCCTGAGGTGATCGCGGAGAAGCCATCCTGCACGGCGGCGTCGACGGGGGAGTAGGCCATCGAGAAGCTGTCCACGGGGTCGGGATTGACGGTCACGTTGTACCAGGAAACGTAGGCGCTCGAACCGGAGTCGTTGGCCCAGAACGCGACGTGGTAGGTCCCCGGGGCCGCCCAGGTGAGCGAGGTGTTGGCGACCGACGAGGGAGCGGTGCCATCATCGAAGGTCCAGGACGTGGTGCGTGGAGGGGTCCCCTCCGTCACGTTCCCGAAGAAGTGGGTGGTCTGCCCCATGTCCAGCTGCTTCGGTTGCACGTTCGAGTTGTGGAGAAGGGCGGCGAGGATCGTCACCGTCGCCGTGTTGGTGGCCCGACCGATGGAGGAGTCGTTCGCCCAGACCCGGGCCGTGTAGACGCCTGCGCGCGGGTAGGCATGGTTCGCGATCATCCCGGCCCCGACACCCCCGTCGCCGAAGCGCCAGGCGTAGGTGAACGGCGGGGCACCGCCCGAGGTCGCTGCCGTGAACCGTATGGACACCAGCGCGTCCACCGAAGTCGGCGTGGCGGAGGCCGTGACCGAAGGCAGGGAGTTCACCGAGACGCTGAGGTTACCTTCGCGCGAGCGAAGCAGCCCCGTCGTCTCGTTCGCCCAGAAGTGGGCTCCGAACTTGCCGGTCGAATTGTAGACGTGGGTCGGGTCCAGGTAGGAGGAAGCGGCGGAACCATCCCCATAGACCCAACTGTAGGTGAACGGTCCGACCGAGCCGGACACGGTCCCGGCGAAGACCACCGCGCCTCCGATGTCGTCAGGGTCGGGGGTCGCGGTGCCGTTGGCCTGGAAGTGGTTATAGAATAGCCAGGTGTCCGACTGGTCGGCGACGCAGTCGTACCCGCCGTACAACACGACTCCCTGGGTGGGGTCGTACGCCATGGAACCCCAGCCACGGCTTGCGGGTGAGGTGGCCGGAAGGAGCTGTACCCAATTCCCTCCGCTGAACTTCCAAGTGTCACCGAAGCAGCTTCCGGTCGATAGGTCATAGCCGCCAAAGAAGAACGGTTCCCCTGAGTCGGTCACCATCATCTGTCCTTGGAGGGACCGGGCCGTCGGCACCGTCGTAGGGGCGAGCTGGGTCCAGGACCCGGCGGAGAACGCCCACGTGTCCGACTGGGAGATACCGCCGCCATATCCGCCGAAGAGGATCATCTGTCCCCCCGCTGAGTCGTAGGCAAACCCCGCCCCGAACCGCGCGCTGGGGCCCGTGGCCGGGGCGAGCTGCGTCCACTGCCCTCCAACGAAGCTCCACGTGTCACCGTAGTAGGTGCCCGCGCAGTCGGTACCTCCGTACATCACGAGGTAACCGTCCTTCGCGTCCCAGCCGAACGACGGGAAGTATCGGCCGGCAGGCGAGGACGAGGGAGTGAGCTGTGTCCAGACGCCGGCCTTGTACTCCCAGGTGTCGCTCAGCGCCGACGAGCAGGCTGCGTCAGGGACGCCTCCGAACAGGACCACGTAGCCGTCCGCGGGATCGTAGGCCAGCGTCCCATCGAACCGAGCAGGGGGAGAGGTCGCGGGGAACACTTGGGTCCAGGTGCTCCCGGTGAGGGTCCACGTGTCGCCCATGATGATGCCGTTGGAGTAGCCACCGAAGGCGAGGGTGTAGCCGTCCGCGCCGTCGTAGGCCATCATGACGTCCTCGCGCGCTCCGAGGGCGCAGCCGTTGCAGAGCTGGTTCCAAGAATCGGAGGTCAGGGAGGGATGGTAAGAGGTGTGCGAAAGGGGGGACACGGTCGAAGACGCAGGGGGGACCTGGGTGGCACATGGGAGGGCGAGGGTCGCTGCCCGGGCGCATCTCGAGAGCGAAGCGACATTAGTGCCGTGCGAAGCAGCGTTGGCCTCCGGCAACACGGCCGAGGAAGCATGGGCGACCCCGCTGAGGCCTGGCCCGAGGGAGATCCCGCCCCAAAGAAGGACGAGCAAAAGGAAACCGGTCGCTATGGGGGTCGCGATTCTTCCAAGGCACCGTGACCTCACGATGGAACACCAAGGTTCCCACCGCTAATCTGGCTCATAAGTCCTCGCACGACCTTCAGAGGACGGGGGATGAGAGGTAGCGTCCGGATGACTCGCCTTCACACGGAGGCGCGTGGTGAGCGACCTCGACCCCCCCCTTGAACGGACGAAGCTAGGGCCACTGAGGGGCACCCAGGCCCAACGGGGGGAGCAGGCGCGCGCTTACGAAATACGTAGTGGTCAGGCGGACCGTATGCCGACGGGCCGGCTATAGGGTCCAGCTGGGTTCCCCATAACCGGTGGGTAGGGGGACCGATGGTCCCTCACCGAAGGGGTGGGGGCGAGGGATCGGGGTGCGACCCTTCTTGCGGGCGATATAGGCGTCAATCGCTTCGGCCGTCCGCGTTCCCGCGGACATCGCGTAGACGATGGACTTGTTGCCCGAAGCGAAGATCCCCTCCATGCCGCAGGCCCAGCCTTCGCCCTTGCCTTCCGGCCATCCTCGGGGGGTCTTGAGATCCAGCTCCTTGGGGAAGCCGTCCAGGTCCGCCACCTGCCCAGCGGCGATGATGACCGTGTCGCAGTCCAGCACCTCTTCGGTGCCGGGAACGGTGATGACAGCGCGTTTCCCACGGGCGTCAGGGGGACCGAGCTCGGTGCGTGCAACGAGGAGCCCCTCCACGTGGTCCTTCCCCAGGATCTTGATCGGGGCCCTCCACGCGATGAACTGGACCCCCTCCAAGGTGATCCCCTCGCGCTCCTCCTCCGTCGCGGGCATTTCCTCCCAGCTTCGGCGGTAGGCCACCGTGACCGGGCCGGAGAAGAAACGGCGGGCGGTGCGGGCTGCGTCCATCGCCACATCCCCTCCACCGATCACGATGGTGGTGCGGTCGGTCCGCCCGAGGAAGCCCTTCGGGTTGTGGTTCGAATTGAGCAGGAAGGTGAGCGCGTGGAAGACCCCCGGGAGCTCCTCTCCGGGGATCTTGAGCAGGCCGGGCGCGGACGCGCCGATCGCAAGGTAGACCGCGAGGTAGCCCTCCTGCATGAGCTGCTCTGGGGTGAAGTCGACCCCGCACTTCTTGCCCGTCACGATCTTGAGGTCGAAGTTGCGGAAGCGCGCGATGTCCACCTCGATCTCGTCGCCGTCAAGGTGGTACTTGGGGATGGTCTCGATCTGACCTCCCAGGAAGGGCTGGGCCTCGAAGAGGGTGACGCTGTACCCACGGAGGCAAAGCTCCCAGGTGGCCATGATCCCCGCCGGGCCGCCGCCCACCACAGCGACCTTCTCGCCGCGCGACGGGAGGGGCACGTAGAGCAGGTCCGAGCTCCCGAATTGCATCGAGGCGCGTTTGAGGTGCCGGATGGCGATCGAGGTGCCGCGACCGGCCTTGACGCAGTCCTCCTCGCAATAGTGGTAGCAGGACTTGCAGAGCACCGTCGCGAGTGGATTCCCTAGCAGCGTGATCTTGGCCGCCTCGTCGAAGCGTCCTTGAGCGACCTTGTCGATGTACCCCTTGCAGTCCTGGGTGATGGGGCAAGCCTGGACGCAGAAGGGCATCGCGCACTGTAGGCAACGCTGCGCCTCGAGGATGGCCTCCTCCTTGTCGTAGGAATGGAGGATCTCCCCCATGTGCGAGCAGCGCTGCTCGACGGTCAGTTCCGGTATTTCCACCCGAGTTTGCCGGTACGCCCCGCTCATGTTCGCGGATTCGGACGCTCCCGCTTTAGGGAGGACGACCCAGGGGATATGAGGATAGTATACGCATCCACGCAGGGACCTCTAGAGTGGTGAGTAGGAATTTGTCGGTGGCGAGGGGAACCTCTCCCCTGTTGGGAACCGCAAGAACCCAAAGGCGAGAGGCCCGTGAATGGAGAGACACCCCCCTCGATAGACCTCGGCCATCTGTTGAACCGAGCCGAACACCTGGCCGTCCAGGACCTCGAGAGGGTCCTGGAGGGCACCCAGGAGGACCCTGTTCAGGAGCAACTCCGCTGGAACCCGAGGAGGGAGCGGCCCGGTACGTGCGCTCCGGAGGCT
>DAHUZP010000005.1 GCA_027306505.1 Thermoplasmata archaeon
CGGACCACCCTGCTCCAGACCCTCCCTCTGGAGACGCCCCACTTCGGTCTCCTCGCCACCCGCATCATGAGCGGAACCCTCACCCTCACCCTCACCCTCGCCCACATCGTCCAGGCGGTCCACGACATGGGGGAAGAGATGCCCCTGGGCGATCTCGGTCGGGTGCGAGCCCCCGGGCGAGGTCACCCCTCAATGACGGTTATGGGATACGAGAGCGGCGAGCGCGCGGCGAAGCGGGAGCGGGGGAACGGGCCTCGCTCGACGCACTTCAGAGACCGTAGTGGTGCGCGAGGGGGCCCCAGATCGAGCGGTGGTTCAGCACGTAGGTCACGTAGGCGACGCCCAGGAGCAGCAGGCCGCAGAGCCAGGTGAGCCCGACCGCTGCCCAGCTCGGCTTGCTCTTCATCCAGAAGAACATGTCCAGGGGGTCGACCCTCCACTTGAGGAACTTCCAACCTAGGTAGAAGCTCACTAGGGCGAGCAGTCCCGCCAAGGCTGGCGACACGAAGTAGCCGAGGGCTCCGCCCAGCACCAGCAGGAGGAGCGCGAGCACGCCTCCCGCGTGACTGTGCTCCGGTGTCTGAGGGGGGTTGCTCACGTGCGCGCTGTTCCCATCGCTTCCTGGGGTATTTCCACGTTCCGCCGGACCAGGGGACCCTCAGACGGTCCCCGTGGATAGGCCTCGCCGACCCCGTGCCCGCTCCCCGGCCCCGCTTGGTCCCCATCGCAACGACTTTACCTGCTCACGTGTCGCCGGGCGATGTATGGCGCTCAAGATCGCCGTCAACGGGTACGGCACGATCGGCAAGCGGGTCGCTGACGCGATCCGCCTTCAGAAGGACATGACCCTCGTGGGGGTCGCGAAGACGCGTCCGGGGTTCGAGGCCCGCATGGCGGTGGAGAAGGGCTACCCGCTCTACGTGGCCGGCAACGGCAAGCAGGAGGAGTTCACCGCGGCGGGGATCCGGACCGCGGGCACCCTTGCGGACCTGCTCCAGCAGGCCGAGGTCGTCGTGGATTGCACACCGGAGAAAGTCGGCTCCTCCTACAAACCGGTCTACGAAGCGGCCAAGGTCGCGGCGATCTGGCAGGGCGGGGAGAAGGCGAACGTCGCGGACCGCTCCTTCAACGCGCTCTCCAACTACGCCGCCTGCCGGGGCACCCGCCGGCTGCGGGTGGTCTCCTGCAACACGACCGGCCTCTCCCGGGCCGTCTCGGTCTTGCGACAGCGCTACGGGGTCCAGCACTGGGAGGCGACCCTGGTGCGGCGGGCGGCCGACCCCGGGGAGTCCACGCGCGGACCGATCAACGGGATCATGCCGACCTTGACCCTCCCCTCCCACCACGGACCGGACGTCCAGACCCTCTTCCCGGACCTCTCCATCGCGACGAGCGCGGTCGTGGTGCCGACGACCCTCATGCACGTCCACGTGAACCACGTGCGGCTGGAGCGCCCCCCGTCGGACGAGAAGGCGGTGGTCGACGCGTTCCGCTCCACGCGCCGCTTCGTGATCTTCCCCGGTTCCGACCACATCGAGGGGACCCCCCAGGTCATCGAGTGGGCGCGGGACCTCGGCCGCCCCCGGAACGACGTGATGGAGAACGTCCTGTGGGAGGGCGGCCTCAAGCTCCTGGGACCCGACCTCTACTTCTTCCAGGCGATCCACCAGGAGTCGATCGTGGTCCCGGAGAACATCGACGCGCTCCGGGCCATGTTCGAGCTCGAGTCCGACCCGGCAAGGAGCATGGCCAGGACCGACGAGACGATGGGCATCGCGCCCCCCCGGATCTAAAGGGGGCGCCCCCTACCCCGCCCGCGCCGGGCCGGAGGGCTCATTCGCCCCTTCCGCCTTCCCTTTATATAGGGCGTTCTTGTCGCGGCCCGAGCCTGATGTATTATCTGGAAACGCGACGGGATGTCGTCCGGATCCCTCCCTCCCGTCTCTCCCCCAACATCGGTGACGTCATCACTGAGCTTGCTCAACAGCAGTTCGAAGGGAAGTTGCTGGACGGCCAGAGCCTGACCGTCCTCATCATGAACGTGAAGCTCATCGGCGAGGGCCGCATCATCCACGGCGATGGTGGGGTCTACCAGGATGTGGAGTACACCGCGCTCCTCTTCCGCCCGGAGCTCCAAGAGGTCGTCGAGGGCCAGGTCGTGGAGGTCCGCAAGTTCGGGGCCTTCGTGCGGTTCGGTCCCCTGGACGGGCTCCTTCACGTGAGCCAGATCATGGACGACCGGGTCAACATCGACGAGCACAACCAGAGGCTCGTCGGAGTCGAGACCAAGCGGGACCTCCGTGTCGGCTACAAGGTCCGCGCTCGGATCGTCTCGCTCTCTCTCTCCGAGATCTCGCCCCGCGACAGCCGCATCGGTCTCACGATGCGCCAACCCGGGCTCGGTCGGCTCGAGTGGATCGCCGAGTCCCACAAGAAGTCAGAGAAGGCGACCGGTGGAAGCGGTGGAAGCGGTGGCGGTGGTGGCGGAGGCAAGAGGGCCGCCGCCCCCGCTGCACCGCCTCCCGCCAAGGCTAAGGCGAGCTAGAGAGGGTCCCTAGAGCATGGCGATCTCCCAACGGGCGTGCCGGAACTGCCATTCCATCTCCGACCAGATGAAGTGCCCCAAGTGCGGGGGAGAGACCTCCAAGGAGTGGCAGGGCTACCTCATCGTGGTGGACCCTGAGAAGTCCGAGATCGCCCGCAAGATGGGGATCAAGGCCGGTGGCCGCTACGCGCTCCGGGTCAAATGACCGGGCGGGTCCCACGGACCTTTTCCTTCGCCCGGCACAGCGCGCTCTCCTCTCCAGGCCCATGGGCCCGGTCCTCGGGACCGAGGAGGCCAAGGCCCGCCTCGCCCACGAGGGGCTCTTCGTCGCCTGCGGCGACGTGGTGAGCGTCAACGCGGTGCGCTGGGGGCTCCCCCCGTTCGCGGCCATCGTCGATGGCCACACGCTCCGGGAGCGCACCACCGAGGTCGCGGAGCTGGGGCCCCTCGCGACGCGAAGGGAGCTGTGGGCCCACAATCCGCCGGGGCAGGTGACCGCGGAGCTCACGCGGGCCATCCACGACCTGGTCGCCGGAGGGGGAGGGCTGCTCCTGGTCGAGGGAGAAGAGGACCTCGCGGTGCTTCCGCTGGTGCTGGAACTGCCGATCGGTAGTACAGTTATATATGGACAGCCAGGTGCGGGCGTCTGCTTCCTCGCCGTGGACAACGCGGTGAAGGAGCACGTACGGACGATCCTAGAAGGCATGGAGGCACGACCCACGAGCCATGGACATCAAGGTCATCTCTGAGAAGCAGAACCCGTTGCTCGGCCGGAAGGAGTACATCTTCGAGGTCGGTCACGCCGGGGCCGCGACCCCGAGGCGCGACGACGTCCGCAAGGCCCTAGCGGAGGTCCTCAAGGTCCCCAAGGACCGGCTCATCCTGGAGTGGCTCCGCGCGCGCTTCGGTGTCCAGCGCTCCCGGGGCAGCGCGCACGCCTACGACTCGAAGGACCTCGTGAACAAGGTGGTCCGCGAGCACATCCTGATCCGTAACGGCCTCAAGGAGAAGCCCGGCAAGGCGGCCGCCGCCGGAGCTCCCGCGGCCGAGGCCCCTGCGCCCGCCGCTGCTAAGCCCAAGGCTTGAGTCGAAGGAGAACCTCCATGGGAAAGGCACGAACCGGCTTCTACTCGGTCAAGGGCGACGCCTTCACACGAACGCACACCTTCTGCCCCAAGTGCGGACCGGGGGTGGTCCTCGCGATCCATCGCACCCCCACCGCCCGCCGCTCCTGTGGCAAGTGCGGCTACTCGGAGGCCGAGAAGGCCCCCGTCGCCGCCTCGGCGAAGCCGGAGAAGCCGGCACGGGGACCCAAAGGCCCCAGGGCCTCTCCCGCGGCCTCCACCTGAGGCCTGTCCTTCCGGGGGGGGTCCCGGGGGTCGAGCTCGCAGCGCTGCTTTCAGCGGAAGCGCCGGAACCAGCGCACGGGCCAGGGCAGGAAGCCGCCGGGGCCCCCTGAGGGCGCGCTCGCCTCGATAGGCGAGGGGGCGGCGGCCGAGGAGGGCGCGGTCCCCTGGGGGCCAGGTGCCGATTCCCCGTACACGTAGCGCTTGCCGCGCAGCGCGGAGATCGCCGCGCTCAGCGCGGTCAGGCTCCCGGCGAGGACGAAGGCCTCGGAGAGGGCGCCGGTGAAGGCCTGCGCGATCGCCGTCGCGAAGAAGTGAGGGGCCGTGAGGGTGCTCGTGGCCCCCGGAGAGAGCGTCTGCCAGCCCGGCACCATCGCCGCCTCGTGGAGGAGCCCGACCATCGGGTTCTCCCCGAGGAAGGCCCCGAAGAGGGCGCCCGTAGGGTCCTGGGAGATCATGCCGGCGAGGATCCCCTGGTCCGGCTGGCCGATCTGGGCAGAGGCGAGGGAGGTGGAGACGGACCCCGAGAGCCCGTGGGAGAGCGCGAGGATGATGACCGTGAAGAACAGGGCCATGGAGGCTTGCTGTCCCACGTTCTGGAGCGTCGCGAGCATCCCCGACGCCGCTCCCCGGTTCTCCGCGGGGACCGAGTTCATCACCGCCGCCGCGTTCGGCGAGCCGAACATCCCCATCCCGCACCCCTGGAGGAAGATGATCGCCCCCATCTGCCAGTAAACGAAGTCGCTCGGCAGGAGCGCGAGGGCGAAGAACGTCGCCGAACCCAGGGCCATCCCGATGGTGGAGAGCAGCCTGGCGCCGTGGCGGTCGGAGATCCAGCCGCTCAAGGGCCCCGAGACGACGAACCCGACCATCATGGGGCTCATCATGAGCCCCGCCCAGAGGGGCGTCTCTGCGAAGGAGTAGCCGTGGAGCGGGAGCCAGATCCCCTGGAACCAGAGGACGAGGAGCAGCATCATCCCCCCGCGAGCGACGGAGCCCAGGAACGAGGCGGAGGTCCCGGCCGCGAAGGACCTCACGCGGAAGAACTCGAGACGGAACATGGGGTCGGGGACCCGGGCCTCGATGAGGAGGAAGAGCAGGAGCAGCGCCGCTCCTGCGGCGAGCCCGCCCCAGATCCAGGGGTTCCCCCAGCCCATCGACGCGCCGTTGTAGGGGAGCAGCCCGTAGGTGGTCGCGACCAGGACCAGGATGAGGCCCGAGGCGAACGTCACGTTCCCGAGATAGTCGATGCGCTGGTGGCCCTTGCGCACGGAGATCTCCCGCAGCTTCGCGTACGCCCAGATCGTGCCGAAGATCCCGACGGGGACGCTCACGAGGAAGATGATCCTCCAGGTCGGGAGGACGAGGGGCCCGATGTGGATGTCCGGGATGGACGCGAGCACCCCTCCCAGGATGAGCCCGAAGAGCGACCCCCCGAGGAACGCGACCTGGTTCACTCCCAGGGCCTTCCCCCGCTCGTTGGCCGGGAAGGCGTCCGTCAGCAGCGCGGCGGAGTTCGCGAAGAGGAAGGAGGCCCCGACCGCCTGGATCAGCCGGAAGAGGATGAGCTCGACCGCTCCCGTGGTCCCGGTGTTCGGGGCGAGGAAGAGGCAGATCGATCCGGTGGAGAAGATCGCGAACCCGAAGTTGTACATGCGGGCCCGTCCCCAGATGTCGGAGAGTCGGCCCATCGAGACGAGCAGCGTGCCCGTGACCACACCGTAGCCTAGGAGCATCCAGATGAGCAGGGGGAAGCTCGACGGAGCGAAGGGGTCGACCCCCAGTCCATGGAAGATCACAGGGAGCGAGATCAGGACGATCGTCCCGTCGAGGGAGGCGAGGAGCGCTCCCAGCGTCGTGTTGGAGAGGACGGTCCACTTGTAGGCGACCATCAGGCCTCCTTCGGGCCCAGGTCCAGCTCCCGCGATCGTTCCTCGAGCACGCGAAGGAGCTCGAGCGAACCGGAACGGAGCGCCTCGAGCTCGTGGGGGCGCATGCCACGAGCGAGCGAGTCGAGGAAGGCGCGGTGGGTTTGGGAGGCGGAGCGGTAGAGCTTCGCCCCGTTCTCGGTCAGGCTCACCGCGACGGCCCTCCGGTCGGTGGGGTCACGCTCCCTCCGCACGAGCCCTCGTGCCTGAAGGCGGTCGAGGACCTCCGTCGTCGCCGCCGGGGAGATCCCCAGGTGCGCGCTCAGGAAGGAGGGCCGCACCGGGTCCGCGCTCGCCAGGCGCAGCGCCGTGTAGTCCGACACCGCGAGCCCGAACGGTCCGAGGATGCGACCGAGGACCCGACGGAACGTGTGGTGCGCGCACCGGTAGTCGTCGAAAGGTCCCCAGGTGGCGGGCTGGGGCTCTTCGCGCCTCTTCCCACGAGGCTTCGCCCGTAGCGCCGCCGTGGGCATGAGGCATGGAGGTTCGGCTCCGTATATTACGGCTCCTGACTATTTCCCCAGGCACGACCCGTGAGGAGGGGCCGCGGAGGGGCCCGCGGGAGCGGGCGCGCTCCGAGGAGGAGGGATCTCGGGGGAGGAACGACCCCTGGCGCGAGGAGGGGGTCGAGATGGAGCTTTGTGTCTGGTATGACCCGATCACCGAGCACCTTCACGCCGTCGGTTTCGACGGCTCGGCGGCCCGGTACTTCAGGTCGCTTGAGGCTCACCGGGCCCCGGCTGCCGCTGCCGAAGGCACCCCTTCCGCCGAGGTCTCCTCCCCTTCCTGAGGCGACCTCGGCATGGTCGGAGGTCGAGCGAACCGATATGAGCGGGGAGGCGATGGGATGGTCGAGGGCGGCGATGAGCGCGCGACGTGGCCCGGTGAGGCAGCACCCCCGTCTCCCTACTGCCCGGACTCTGGCGACCCACGCGGGCGAGTGGGTCGCAATCGTGGATCGGAAGGTCGTCGCCTCGGGCGACCGTTTCCGCGAGGTCCTGGCGAAGGCGCGCGAAAGCGCTCCGGGGAGGGACCCGAGCATGCTCCGGGTTCCCACGGACAACATCCTCCTCCTGTAGGTGGCCGATTGCCCGCCGCCGCCTCTCGGAAGCGTGGCTCGGGGTCCTTCGCCATCCCCTACATGCGGGTGGACCTGAGTCCGCTCACCGATCTAGCCCCCGTCGTCGAGATGCGGCTGTCGTGGAGGGGGAAATCGGTGCCCGTCTTCATGCTCATGGACACGGGAGCGACCGTTTCGGTCATCCCTCCGAGCGTGGCCGAGGAGCTGGCCCTGGAGACCCGCCCCGTGCCACATCCCGTGAAAGGGGTGGGAGGCGAGGTCCCCGTCCGGATGACGAGGGCCCACGCACAGATCATTCGACCCGACACGGCAGGTAGGCCCGGTCCCTCGTGGCTCTTGGACCCCCTGATGGTGGCCCCTTCGGACGAGACTCTACCAATCCCGCTGCTGGGAAGACGCCCCTTCCTCCGCCATCACGAGCTGACGGTTCGCGAGGACAGGTGCGAGTTCGTCCTCCGGGAGCTCCCGGTCTGAGCCGCGCGGTCTGCCCTCTTCACCCGCGTTCGCGAGGTGAAGAGATGCAGAGCATCAACACACCAGCGCCGCCCCCGCCGAACACGCCGAACAACGGAGGCTCCCGTCTGAGAACCGTGGTGGGGAACCGCTTCGAAAGAAGGTGCGGCTGCGGCTGCGCCCAGGTCCTCCCGGCCGACCCGACCCTGAAGGTCGTGGCCGATTTCGGTGCGCCGAAACCGTTCCCGACCTACCTCGCGGCGCACTCGCCCGATGCGGGGACCTACCGCGGGCGCCCCCGAGCCGGCGAGTCGACCCCACCGTCAGGCGGGTTCCAGCCCGCCAGCGCGCCCCCGGTGGCCCCCCCAAAGGCGCCACCGGACGCATTCCCTCGGACCCCTGCCCTCGGGAACGCGTCCTCCCTCGGGGCGGCGCAGGCCCCTCGCCCCTCGGCGGAGCCGTCTCCCGCCCCGTCGAGGCCGACCGCGGAGGTCGCTCACACGGGCCCCGATGCGGGACCGAACCCCGCCGCGGGGAGGGCCTCGTCCCAGCTCGTCTTCAACGCGGGCCAGTTCGAGTCCGCCAAGGCGGGCTTCGCGAGCTGCGCGAAGGACGGCGAGACCGAGGAGAAGCTGCGAGAGCGCGTCCACACCACCGTCCTCTCGGACGTGGAGTGGCAGGTGCGCGCCATGCGGGATCTTCACGAGCGCCTCGACGTCCCGGGCTCCAGCTTCGCCAGAACCTCTTCCCCGGCCAGCTCGGCCGGGGCCCCGCAAGGGGCCTCGGCCGCCCCTTTCAGCCTCCCCTCGCAGGCGAGTCCTCTCTCAGAACCTTCGGTTCCTCGATCCTCTCCTCCCTCCTCGGCGAGCGCGCCTTCCCCCGGCTCGGGGGTCGGAACGGCGAGGGGCGGGGGGCGCCCCGCCTGCCCTAGTGGATCAGAGGCCGGGGTGCCGGACGCACCGCGGCAGGATGGCGGCGCGCCCTCCCTCGGAGGGGGAACCTGCCACCCCTCCTCGGCGGAGCCCCTCCCGTCGGTCGCCGAGTTGGTGAGGCAGGTCGAGACCGAACTCACCGATGCCTCCGTCGGTCGGAAGAGGAACAAGCTGGTGGCGGCCCGGAAGTTGTTGGAGCTTCGAGGGCTTCGCTCTCTCCACGAGTGCGGACCCGCCGACGAGAGAGCGCTGCGCGCCTTGCTGGCGACCTTCGAAGCCGTCGACCACTGGGACCTGAGGGAGCCCCTGGGGACTCCTGCGCCCCAGCTTGACGAGAGACTCGTGCTCCCGGCGTAGGCCACGCGCCCTCTCCTCTATCCGCGACGACGGTCCTCACGGATCCGAGAACCCTCCTTGGTCTCGAAGGAAGGGCACCGGCGAACCCGCGGACGAGCGGCGTCGCTCCTGCCGAGCGTGAGGCCACGCTCCGGGAGGGGTGGAGGGTGAGGGGTGCGAGAGGGCCGCTGAGGCGCCCCATTTACCTTTAAGTGATTCAATTTACTTAGATTGCCGGGCGAGGCTGCATGGCTACAGGCATCCTGGGCTGTTTTCGCTGTGGGAACGTTTGGCGGCCCCGTCAGGAACGTGTGCGGGTCTGTCCGCTCTGCAAGTCTCGATTCTGGAACGTGCCTCGAACCCCCGTCGTTCGCCCCTTCAACCCGAGTAATCACGCGTGGCGGGAGGTTGTTGTACCCTATCGGGCGGATATCCTCGGAGCCGCCGCGAGACACCATGCCTCGAACGTCCGTGTGTTCGGTTCTGTCCGCAATGGTGATGCTGGCAAGGGGAGCGACTTGGACCTCCTGGTAACCTTCGAGCCGACGGCCAGTCTCCTCGACCAAATCGCG
>DAHUZP010000059.1 GCA_027306505.1 Thermoplasmata archaeon
GGGGCGGGGGCCCCGAGCTGCTCGACGCGGTTCACCCCGGGAAGCCCTCGAATCTCCTCCGCCCAGGGTCCGGCCTCGGCCGCCCTCACCCGGACCTCGGTCAGGGTCCTTCCGCCACCCAGATCGAGGCGGTTCATGACCTCGACGACCACCTCAGGGCGGGCCGAGCTGAACCGCTGGACCCAGCTCCCTTCCGGAAGCGGCACCCGCAGCCGGCAGGCGAGCAGAGGCTGGACCGCTGCTTCGACCGGTTTCTCCGGCGCGGGCCTGGGACCGCGGGAGCGAGGGGGGGCCTCACGCGCCGACCGACGACCTCCGGCGACCCTCTTCGGGCGTGGGGCACGAGGCTTGGGCCGGGAGGTGGAGGGCACAAGGTACGCAACGTTCTTCGGGATTAAGTCCGCGCTGGCCCGCTCGGGGGGGAACGCCGAACGCTCTAGGTGGCCGGTCTAACGGAGCCGGGGGACTCCCCACCCCAGGAGACCCCGTACGGGGAACCTGACCATGATCGCTATTGAGGCGTCGGACCCACTGGAAGAACTTCAACGCGAGAACGAGGTGACCGAGCGCCTGCTCGAGCGGCTACTCGAGGAGGCCCAGTTGCTCAGGGCGGGCAAGCCGGTGCCGCCGGGGGAGATCTCGGCCGGGCTCCGGCTCCTGGAGCAGTACCTGCGAGTCCACGTCGCGCGCCTGGACCGGGGGCTCCTGCCCGAGGCGCGCGAGGTGGCGATGCCGACCTGTTTCGCCCATCTCGACAAGATGGACGAGTACCACGTGGAGGAAGGCCGCCTCCTGACCGAGGCCAAGGCCGTCCTCCTCGACTACGAGAAGGGACGGGCCGAGTCATCGAGCCGTCTCGCCGAGGTCCTGGAGCGGCTCACGCAACGGGACCACGAGGTGGGCACCTACGAGGGCGACTACCCGCTCTCCTGCCTGCTGACCGCGCTCCCCGAGGACGCCTCGAAGCGTGTCGCGGAGCAATTCGCGCCCACCCGCCGAGAGCTCTCCGACCTCGACGCCCACGTCCAGAGGCAACTCGCCTCCGCTGATCGGAAGGAGGGCTCGCCCCTCGCCGTGCACTGCGCTCACGAGGGGTGCGAGGCCAAGGGTAGGGCCCAGGTGGTCCCGGGGCCCGGAGGGCGTCTCGAGCTCGTCGCTCCGAAGGACGGCTGGGCCGTGGCTTCCCAGATGGTAGCGCCCCACGGGTCCTGGGTCGTCCGAATTCAGGTCCACTTCCAATGCCCTCGCCACGCGTCCGGCGCCCCTGGGGCCGAGCTTGCCGCCACGGCGATGGCCTTGTGGGCTGACGACGGAGGACACGCGGGGCCGAGCTCGATCGGAGGAGGTCGGGGCCCTTCGGGGATGCCGCGCCCGCCCGCTCCGGTCCCGGGGACCGCGTGAACGCGCCTCAGGTCGCATCCGGGCCCCGGATGCTCCCGTCGCTCCCGATGGCCGGCCGGAAGGCGCCCTCGAGGGAGGCGCTTTGGATGCTGCTGAACGGCTCCGGCTACCTTCTCCTGCTCTGCGCCTCGATGGTCGTCGCGGTCCTGCTTCAACTCGTGTGGGGCCGCTCCCTCCCCGACAGTTTCGTGGACGACCGTGACCTGGTCGCGCTCTTCGGATGGGTGGGGCTGACGATCAGCGGGGTCAGCACCATCGTCGTGCCGAACCACGTAGGTGTCGGCCTCTGGCCGCGCTCCGTCCCTCGCCTGCACCTGGTGATGACCAACCTTGGGATCCTGGGGTTCTTCGGGACCTCGCTCCTCATTCCCGGGTCGAACCTTGCCCTGGTCTTCCTACTGCTGGCGCTCCTCTCCTTCCTCATCTTCGGAACGCTCGTGGTCCGGACGGTCCTGCCCTTCGCCCTGGGCCGCAGCCCGAGGACCGCGGAGCCCTCGGTCGCGCCCGGCCGCGCCGGCGCATCGAAGTGACTGCGGAAGGTCGGAGAGCGCCTTCGCGGGGGAAGCGAGGGCGGAACCTGGCGGAACAGGGCCGAAGCGCTTCGGGAGAATGTAGAGGAGCCTGGGCGTCCTCGACGGCAGGAGGAGCGGGTCGATGTCGGAAGGGGGCGGCGGGTTCCAGATCTCCATCACGCCTCGGGCGGCCAAGGCGTTCCAGGAGGTCCTGGCCCACCAGCCGCCGGGCTCCGCCGTCCGGGTCTTCGCCCTCCCCGGACCCCACCCGCGCCCGAACATGTCCATCGAGAAGCCCCGGCCCCACGAGCAGGTGCTCCAGGTGGAAGGGGTCCCTCTCCTCGTGGATGAGGTGAGCGAGAAGTTCCTCGCGGAGGCCGTGATCGACCACCTGGACGCCCCCGGAAGCTCCGGTTTTCACATCGAGGGACCCAACGTGCCGACGACCGGCGCGGGGGAGGGGGAGGCGACCGGAGCGGACCCCTCCGGACCCGCTCCCCCCTCGGCGGGACCGCCGACCGCTCCGGCTTCGCCTTCGGCCGCGAACCCTCCCCGAGGACCTGCCGAGAGGGATGCGATGCTCCGCCAGGCCCTCCGCAAGATCTACGACCCGGAGATCCCCATGAACATCCTGGACCTGGGGCTCATCTACGGGATCGACTGGCCCGCCGAGAACACGCTCCACGTCCGGATGACGATGACCAGCCCCGGCTGCCCCGTCGCGGGTCTGCTCCACGACCAGGTCGAGGAAGCGGCGCGCGCGATCCCGGGGGTCCGGGAAGCGGAGGTCGAGATCGTGTGGGAACCCGCCTGGGGCCCGGAGAAGATGAGCGCGTTCGCGCGGCGCCAGTTCGGCTACGATTGACCGGCAGTCGTCCGTTCGGCTTGGCTCCGGCGGACGGCCGCCTCAGGGATAGAAGACCGAGGAGTCCACGCCGAAGGCCCGCCCCACGACCGAGCGCTCGAGGGCTACGGCGAGGAGGAGCGCGATCCCGAAGCCGACGATCGCGACGACGTTGAGGAGGGAGGCCCAGGAGCGCACCGCCTGCAGTCCCAGGAGGTCGGCGCCCACCCGCGCCCCCACGGAGAGGTCGAGGACGACGAGCGGCGCGTAGAAGAACCGGTGGAACGGCACGGGCCGTCCCAGCACCGCAGGCACGATGATGGTCGCATGGGCGAAGACCATCGATAGGACAAAGCCCAGGAAGACCGCGTGGAGCTGGGCATCGTACACCAGCGTGTCGGGAAGGATCCCGCCGTAGGCGAGGACGAGGAGACCCCCCGCCAGCAGCCAGAGATGGCCGGAAAGGAGGCTCACGGCCGTGAACCGGGGAACCCCGGGCCGGGAGAGGTTCCTCCGGGCCACGTCATGGACGAGCAGCCACACCGCCATCCCCGCCCAGGACATCGCGAGGAGCTCTGTCCCGAGCGCGAACGACCGGAGGGCGACGACGCACGCGATCACGTCGAGAGCGACCATCGCGATGAGGGCGAGCCGGCGCGTCCGGGAGATGGGCAGGACCCGGGTGAGTTCGAGGCGCTCCGCGACGATCACCAGGACGAGGAAGGACCCCCACCAGGGGATCACGTAGGGCACGTCCAGGCCGGACCACCAGAGCAGGTTCCCGACGAGGAGCGAGACCGCGCCGAGGAGCTGGGCCATCGTGTGGACCGCGGGTTGCCGTGAGAGGATGATCAGGAACATCCCCACGATCACCGCGCTCCCGGCGGTCAGCAGCAGCCCCCCGGGATCCCACGGGAGACCGAGGGCGAAGAGGACCGAGCCCGCCCCCGTCAGGAGCGGCCCGGCGAAGAGCCCCCGGCGTTCGAGCGCGACCGCGCGCTCCAGCCCGATGAGCGTCGCCAGCACCCCGTTCACCATGAGCGCCCCATGGGCGTCCAGGAACCCGGAGGACGGGACCGGCAGGGCCCAGCCCACCCGGTCGAGCCCCGTCCACACCCCCAGCGCGAGCGCCAGGATCCCGACGGCCATCGCCGGGTAGCGGAGCGAGGAGCGTTCGACCATCGTCGGACCGGTGGAGAGGAGAGCCGAGCGTCGACCGTGTGTACGGCGGGACCGGGCTGAGAGGACCGCCCCGACCTATTGGACGGTCGGGATCGGGCTGCGGTCGGAGGCTACCGAGAGCTTGCGGATGCGGACGCGCCAGTTCTCCGGGCCCCTCTCCAGGTAGTCCCACGTGAACCGGCCGGTGTGCTCGGCCTGGAACTGGTAGTAGAGCGGCTTCGGGTCGTGGTCGTTCAGCAGGACGAAGGATTCTCCGGGCGAGAGCGCCTCGAACGTCCCGAAGATCCTCGGGTGTCTCTGGGCGGGAGGGGTGCTCCTCACATCGACGACCGTCTCGTCCGGCAGCACCTGCGTCAGCGGCCTAGCGTCCTGGTGGTCCACGGGAGGCTTCTCCATCGGTATCTCCGTCCGGCCCTTCGGGCCTTGACCTGGGCAGAAGAGGGGCTGCGAAGAGGAGAGGACCGAAACCTTTCGGAACGAGGCCGAGGAGCACGGGCGACATACCCCACCTTCGGGAGGAGCGAACATGGTGATCGGAGCAGGACCGCGCCGCTTCCTCGCCACCGCGGTGCTCCACCTCGCGGCGCTGGGGGCCCTCATGGCCAGCGGCGTCGTGGGCCTCGACGCGCTCCTCTGGCTCTTCCTGGTGGGGTTCCTCGGGCACACGCTCGTGGGCTTCGCCTGGCACCTTGCCCCCTCCATCTCTCGACGGAGGCTCGTGGGTGTCCCCTCGGGGCCCGCGTACTGGGTCGCGGCCGAGCTCTCGGTGCTCGGGGGTACGGTCGGCCTCTCGGGGGAACTGCCCCCTGCGGTCTGTCAAGGGGTCTGGTTCGCCGCCGCCGTGCTCTGGTTCGTCGTGAGCGCGGTGTTCATGGCGGCGCTCTTGCGGTCGTCCCGAGGCCCTGCGCTCGGAGCCCCGCCCGCCCCCAGACCCGCGGACGCGTTCGCGGCCAAGCTCTTCCTCCTCTCCTGGCCCTTCGGGGCGGCCGCCGCCGCGCTGTGGGTCCTGAGCGCCGTTCAGGACGGGCCGGGGCTCGGCTACTGGCTCGCGGGCGTCCACGCGTTCGTCCTGGGACAGGTCGCCCTCCTCATCTTCGGCGTCAGCCTCCGCCTGCTCCCCCGATTCGTAGGCGCGGACGGGCCGAGATGGCTTGCCGGGGCACTCGTCGTCTCCGCCGTCGTGGGGGCCCTGGGGATCCCCGCGACGATGCTCCTCGTCCCGGTCGGGGAGATCTGGGTCGTCGGGGTCCCCGGGCTCTTCGAGGGCATGGCGGCCCTCCTGTTCCTGGTCCAGCTCCTCTGGACCGTGGCCCGTGCGACGACCCCCCGTCGCGCCCATGCCGTCTACCTCGCGGGAGCGGTGTTGCTCTGCGCCGGCGGCTCGCTGGGGCTTCGGATGGTTACGACCTCGGACCTCGCGATCGTGGGCATCCACGCCTGGGCCACCCTCCTCGGGTTCCCAGCGCTCATGGTGCTGGGGATGTGGTTCAGCATGATCGCCCCCTTTCAGTTCCTCTCCCACCGGTGGACGCTCCGGGCGCTCGCGGTCGGAGCCATCCTGCAGATCTCCGCCGTGCTCCTCGTGTGGTCGGAGCTCGCAATCCCCCGATCGGCCGTCGCCCTTGCCACCGCGCTCGCGGGCGGTCTCGAAGCGGGGTTGGGGGTCCTCTGGGCCCTCGGAACCCTTCCGGTCCTCTTCCCGAGCCTCCTCTCCCGGAGGAGGCGCGCTGGAGGGAACGCGGCGTAGTGGGCCGGCTGCGGCTCCCCTCGATCAGCCCGGGCCGTCGGAGGAGCTGAGCATCGTGGAGATGGTACGGTGGAGCTCGGCCGCCTCCCCCTCCGAGACCTCCGGGCCGAACCAAGGATAGAGCTGGCCTTCCTCTCGGGTGTTGTGGGCCCACAGGACGTTGCGAAGGACCGTGGAGGGCTCCTCCAGCTCCTTGTCCCCGGCTTCGACATGGCCCATGAACCGCTCCAGCGCGTCCCGGATCTGGACGTGCTCCTCTCGAAGGAGCTCGAGGAGGTGGTGCTCCCGACGGCCAGTGTGCTCCTCGTAGAACGGGAAGACCATCCCCTCCTCCACCTGGATGTGGCGTAGCAGGCCGCTCGTGAACTCCCGGAAGAGGGCCGTCGCCCGAGCTGGGTCGGTCCCCCATAGCCGCATTCCCTGGTCCCAGATCTCGTCCAGCCGAGCATGGTCCGCTTCCAGCGCATGCCCAAGGGCGTGGGAAGGGACCTCCGGGCCGGGGTGGTCGGTAGGCATGGCCGGTCCAGACCCTCCATCCCCCTGAAGGGAGCACCTAGAGGGCTCGGTTCACGACACGGGCAAGGTCCCACACGGGGGGGGAACGGGGAGAAGTGCCTCGGCGTGCCCGACCCCTGGTACTGGATAGCAACCTGGACAGCGGGGTAGCCTCCACGCTAGAGCGGCGGTCATGGGGCCGGTCCCAGGGAGAGCTCCTTGAGGAGGGTCGGGGAGCTTCCGTCGCTTCAGGCCGCCCTTCACTGAGCGGACGTGATCGCGAGCTACCACCTCAAGCACCTGGCCAATCACCGATAGGTCCTTGCCATCAACAACCTGAACAGCTCCACCTGACGTTGGTCCCCTTCGGGTAGTCCCGAGGACGAGGGAACCCCCCTCACGCTACTCGGGTTCGGACCGCTGACCCGTCACTGTTGGGCGATGGCTTTTTCTGCAGTCTCGAGGCTGTACGCTGGGAGGCCCCGCGGTGGGATGTCGACTCAACCTCGCGCCGTGAGGTTCCGCCCTTCGACCCCGGCCATGGACTCGCAGCCCGATGGACGCGCCAGAAGTTGGTGAATCTTCTACCGTGAACTGGGGTTTCCTGTCAGATTCGAATCGGTGAGAACGAATGACGGCTTTTTGCACCCGGTGCGGCGGACCAATCCTCGACGAGAAAGGGGCATTCTGCGCGAAGTGCGGCAGTCAGGTCGTCCCTCCCGCCCCCCATAATCCTCCTCCGGCTCGCGCGACTGCGACCGCCGCGGTGGCCCCGCCTCATTTCACGCCGCTCGGTCCTGCATCTCCGTATGTCATGAATGGGCAGGGCGCTTACCAGCCCACGACACCGTATCCGGCAGGACCCGGGGTCCTCTACTCGGGGGGGAGGAGCGCCCCGGTCACTCAAGCGCCGCCGCCGCACAAGTCGCACGTGGGAGAGATCGTAGCCGTCCTTATCGTCATTGCCATCGTGGCGGCCATCCTCGTCGTTCCGCTCCCGTTCTCCTTCGGGATATCGAACCCGGGTGGCCTGTCCACAAACGCCTGCGTCAGCCGCACGTTCACCTCAGGCGTTCCGGTCTCCTTTCAATGGTCCACAGCCGATGGCGCTACAGTGACCTTCAGCGTCCAAGATTCCTCGGGGGGCAACGTCTACACGAACGACGCTTCCCGCGGTTCGGGGAGCTTCAATGCGGACGGGAGTGCCTACAACTTCTGCATCTACGACTGGGCGCCTGACTCGGTCTCCGTCTCGGGCAGTGCGCCGCTTGGGTTCTAGTGGCCCGGCCGGTAAGGTTGGCGGACTTTCGGACCGGAAGTACTATCCCGGACGACGCCATGCCCACGGCATGGCCCTTCGAGTTCGGGAGCTGACCCACGAGGAGGAGGAGAAGCCCCGACGTATCGTTCGCCGCGGCCAGGACGCCATCGAGTCCAAGCGCGCCCAGATCATCCTGGCCAGTGCGTGCCCAAGGGAGCGCGCCACCTCGCATCGCCATCCTCGCTCTGATGAGCGAGGATTACATCCGCGGAGCGATCCACACCTTCAACGAGCATGGGTTCGCCATGCACGAACCCACGTGGGGGCCTGGCCGCCCTCCCAAGTTCACCGGCAAACAGCGCAAGGAGCTCGTCGCCCTTGCCCTGAGCCGTCCCCGTGACCTGGGACTCCCCTATGCCCAGTGGTCCCTCTCCCGCCTGCGAGAGGAGGCGGTGACCCGGGAGATCGTGGGACCCATCCGTGATGAGTGGCCGCGGGTCATTCTCCATGAGGACGAGGTCTCGCATCAGTCCATCCGAACGTGGAAGACCTCCCCCGACCCCGAGTTCGCGAAGAAGAAGGGGAAGATTGACCAGCTTACCCAGCTCAAGCACAGCCCCCCGTGGTCCTCTCGATGCACGGGATCGGTCCCGCCCAGCTCATTCCCCATGGCGGCGAGGGGTGGCTCCGAGAGCAGAAGCCCGGGCCGATCCCTGCCAGGTACAACCACACGTTCGGGACGGTCTACTACTTCCTCTCGCTCAATGTCTTCCATCAGCGACTCCAGGGGCGGGTCCATCGGACCAAGGACGCGAGGAATTGGCTCCACCGCCTGCCCAGGGTGCGGCGGAAGTATACCCTTGATCAGCCGGTCGACCTCATCTGGGACGGGGCGAGCAACCACTGGACCCCGGAGATCCGCGCCTGGGCGGTGGCGAAACACGTGCGGAGGGTCTCAATGCCCACCCATGCCAGCCACCTCAACCCTGTCGAATGCCACGCGGGGGACCTCCAGAAGCTTGCCCTGACGGGCGGGCAGTTCACCACACCTCAGGAAGTGGCTCGGGCCCTCGACCGGGCTGTCACGTACCGTAACCGATAGAGGAAGCGGCGGGGGAAGCGGTTCCGGGACACCGTTCGGAAAGACAAGAGGCAGCGAGCGAAGTGCCTGATATGGCTGCGCCCCCGTTAGGGCCCAGCATCCTTCGTAGCCGCGCCACTAGCACTACTCCGGGGGCTGAACCGCGACGGCAGGGTCTTTGGCCCTGCGCCATCTTCCGGACCATCATGGCGATCCGGATCCGGTCCTACCGAAACTCCGACCGCCACTTCCTCGAAGCTGGCGCGGCAGAGCTTCAGGACGCGATGGCCCAGGCCGATCCCTGGAGGCGCCTCTCTCGCGCGGGGTCCTTCGCGAGGACGGACACTGCCATGATGCTGAGGAAAGTCCGAAAGCACCACGGGTTCATCCTGGTCGCGGCGGACCGAGGTCGCCACGTGGGATTCCCCTCCGGCTGGGTTCACCCCGTGTCGCTCCACCAGCGCCAGGGTGAGGGGCCGAACCGTACCGGGTACATCTCGGACCTTGTGGTCATGTGCGGCTGGCGGGGCCGAGGGTTCGTCTCCCGATTGATCGCGGAGTCGGAGTGGAGGTTCGCGTCTGGGCTGCGACACGGTCTCCATCGGGGTCTTCTACCCCAACGCGGGTGCGAGGCGGCTCTATCTGGCCAGGGGCTTCCATCCCCGCCATCTCTTCCTGGCGAAGCGGATTGGCGAGCCCCACGCGACCTGGAAGGAGGCCTTGCGCCTCCCACCGTCGAAGCGTTGAGGGCCGTCGCCGCGGGAAGGGGGATTCGGGCGCCTTGTCCAGGCCACCCCCGTGATTCCCCATGAGTCGCGCACCGCGAGGCCGCTACATCACGTCGCCCGGAAGTCCGAGAGGTGAACAGCATGGTTCAA
>DAHUZP010000006.1 GCA_027306505.1 Thermoplasmata archaeon
TCCTCGCGGACCACGTAGTCCACCCACCGGGCGGCCGGCCTCCCCAGCGCCTTCTCCGCCGCCTCCACCACGCCCTCCCTCGTGCGGATCTTGCACCGGGGGTTCTGGAGCCGCTTCTCCAGCGCCTCCAGGTTCCGGATCGCCTTGTTCAACGTCTCCGCGCGTGTCGCCTCGTCCCGTCGTCCCTTCTCGTAGCTCCAGACCCAGACCCAGACGATGCGGAACCCCTCCCGTGACCGCTCCGGGGCCTCCACGGTCCGCCACTGAGGAAGGGTCTCTCCCTGGGCCCTCTCCTCCCTTGTGAGCGACACGTCGACACGTCCTGCCAGGTGGGGGTATGGTCCGGGAACCAGGCCCGGAACGCTCCCTCCTCCTTCCTGGTCTCGGGCAGCGCCGTCAGGAACCGCCCCTTCTGCTCGTGGATGTAGGTCATCGCCGCGCCGGTGGCGAGCTTGCAGTCCGCCACGTACAGGAAGTCCGGGGTCCCGGTGAGCGTCCTCAACGTGTCCCAGGTCGCTCGGTGCGTGGTGGAGTCCTCGGTGTTCCCGTCGGCCACCTTGTAGTAGATCGGGACCGCCCCGTCGGCGGTCACGGTGAGGATCCAGAGGAGCTGCTCGAGGTCGGGGCGGTGCTCCTTGTTGTGGGCGGAGCGGCGCAGGGCCGCCGCGAGCTTCCCCCGCAGGAGGCTCCCATGGGCGTCGGGGTAGGCCCCGGAGAAGGTGACGCTGGTGGAGTCGTTGTGGAGCTCGGAGAGGTCCAGGTGGAACTCCCGGACGGCCTCGACGACCACGGCGTTGAGGAGCGAAGCGCGGTCGGCGTCGAAGAGGGCGTCCAGCGCCCTCCCGCCGCGGTCGTCGTTGAGGAGCCGTACCTCCTCGGGAGCGAGGTCGAGCAGGTAGGAGGAGAAGGGGATCACCCACCGCTCGGTCCCGTAGACCGGTCCGCGGTCGAGGATGAGGTTCCGCAGGAGCACGCCGAGGACCTTGCCGAAGGCCAGGGCGGCATCGGTGGTGGGGAGGGCGCGAGCGAGGTCGCGCTGGAGGTGGAGGCGCGCGAGGACGTAGTGGACGATGGGGAGGGCACCGAGCCGCTCGGAGTTGATCCGCATCTGCTCGGGCGCGCGAGCCTTGATATCTATTGAATATACATCACAAGCGACGCGGAAGGTCCCGGTCTTGGAGCGCTCCCGGGTGGAGGTCGACGGAGTGGAAGGGTTCTTCGAGAAGGTGGTGACGAGGTTCGGCAGCGGGGCGAAGATCGACTGTCCGAAGCAGTACCTGGGTCGGGCGGTCTATGTCGTCATCCGGCGCCCGGGGGCCCGGGTGGCGGAAGGGGAGGCTCGCCGTCGACGTGGCAAGACGGCCTGAAGGCCTCTCAGGGGCGGCCGGGCAAATTCGAGTTCAAGTGCGGCTCAGGGTGCCCAAAGTAGGGAGCATGGAGGATCTAGGATGAATTGGCGTACCGCAGGGGTCAGCCAGGAGTCTCTCAGCGTGAAGAACTGGCCCAGTCGCCGCTTCTTGTCGGAGGGCTTGGGCCCTGGTGGCCGGATTCCGACCTGAGGTGCTGACCCCGGTTCGTGCTCGAATCTGCTCTGGACCACGGTTATACCGCCGTCCGGCGGGAAGGCGACCCCCCGTTTAGGAGGCTTGGCCGTAGCGAGGTCCATGCGTCAGTCTTGCGCCATGGAACAACTGCCCCGGAGAACGTGCGGGTTCGAGTTCCTCCGAGCCGCCCTCGGTGACCACGCTTGCACGAGAGGCCCGGGCATGGGCGCTCCACCCGGTGGTCTACTACAGCGGGACGGGGGCCTTCCGGCAGCTCGCCTCGTCCCGGCCCCGCCTGGACCGTCTGGTCCGCGCCGCCAAGAGCCTGGGGGACGTGGAGATCCTGTCCGTCTCCGACCGCTCCGGGCTCGAGGCGGTCCGGCAAGCACCTGTCACCTCGGTCCACCGCTCCGTGGTGACCACGGACCGTGAGCTCCGCCCGCTCGTCGCGGCGTACGGGAGGGGGTCCTTCCACATGCCGACCCGCATGAGCTGGAACGCCGTCGCACGTTCGTTGGGGCTCTCCCGTTCCACCTTTGGGGAGCACCTTCGAAAGGGGCAGTTCCACCTTTTGCAGAACGGCTACCCGACCCTGAAGGCCCGGATGCACCTCAGAAGAAGCCGCAGATCCTCCGAGCGACCCCGGTGCGTGCGCGGCGGAGAAGGACCCCTCTGCAGGGGACCCGGGAAGCTCGCTGAACGGTCCCGCCTCTGGAGAGCGTGCGCTGGGCTACACGGCCTCGCTAGGCGGAGACCTCGGTCCCGGGGGCGGTGCTCGCCGCCCGGTCCGACCTAGCGGCGCTTCGATCGAGGGGCCGGCTCGGGAGGGGCCCCCTTCGCGGTCGGGTCCGGCCACTGGGAGTCCTGCTTCTCGAAGCAGGAGGTGCAGACCGTCTTGTACACCCCGCCACCGACGTGGACGTCCCAACGGGTCTCGGAGTAGCCCTTGAAGGCCTTGCCGCAGTCGGCGCACTTGAGCGCGGGCCCCGGCTCGGGGGGTTTCTCGTTCTTCTTGGGAGCGGCCCCCGGGCTGCGAGGAGCAGCGTGGGCCGCGGAGAGTTCGTCCGCCATGGTCAGGTCCGAGGGGTCCCTCGGCCCAGGGAGGAGGGGGCCAGCTTATCCCCCTTTCCATGGCTCCGCTGACGGGGAAGGACATGCCCATCGACCCCCCACACCTCCCCCCGCGAAGGGCCCGGCCGTCGCGGAGGCGACGATGGGGCAAGGTCGGTCTCGCGACCTGGGAGGGACTTCCGGACCTCACCCCCGAGGACCGCCTCCTCGCGGGGGAGCTCTCGATCTGTGGGGTCACGGTCGTCCCTCTGGTCTGGAGCGATCCCCGGTCCGAACGGCAAGGGTGCGATGCGGTGGTGCTCCGATCGACCTGGGACTACCACCGGCGACGGGAGGAGTTCCTGGCATGGACCGAGCGCATCGCCCGCCGGTCACACCTGTTCAATCCGGCCCACGTGGTGCGCTGGAACAGCCACAAGTCCTACCTCAAGGACCTCGAGAGGGCGCAGGTCCCGATCGTCCCCACCTGGATGGGCGGCGACCCCGCGGAAGCGCTCGTCGCGGCCCGATCGTCGCGATGGAAGGAGGTGGTCCTGAAACCAGCCGTGTCCGCGGACGGCTTCCGCACCTACCGGGTGGATGCCCTGGAGGAGGACCGGTTCCGAGCGAGCTTCCAGGAGGTCCGGGCCCACAGCGAGGTCCTGATGCAGCCGTACATGCGGCAGACCGAGGACGCAGGCGAGCGGTCCCTCGTCTTCTTCGCAGGGGAGTTCTCCCACGCTTTCCTCAAGCCACCCCTTCTCGCTTCGGACCATCGAAAGGCGGTGGCGCGGTTGGGGACCCCGGTTGCCGCCTCCCGTCAGGAGAGGTCGATCGCCAGGCGTGCGCTCGCAGCTTCCCCGGGTCCCCAACTCTACGCCAGAGTGGACCTCGTCCAGGACACCAGGGGCCTTCCCCGAGTGATGGAGGTCGAGCTCATCGAGCCGGCTCTCGAGACCCAGGAAGCTTCAGGCGCGCCCGGCCGGTTCGCGGACGCGCTGCTCCGCGGGGGGAACTGAGGTCCCGGACCCATCTCGACGGCGAGGAACGGGAGCCGCGCCCCTATGGGGTGAGGACCTCACAGCCGGCGTCGACCACGAGGAAGGTCCGCTCGGCCTGGGAGACCCAGCCCTGTCCCTCCTCGACGAAGACGGGGTAGGTCTGGAGGCGCTTGCGCCCGCGTTGAAGGGCCGTGCGGAGCTCTGGCTCCGGGACCCATCGCGCGCAGAAGGGCAGCGTGCGGAAGCGGCCGTAGAGCTCGCTGAGCTCGGGGAAGCGCTCCCGGTCGGGTTCCTCGCGGAAGCGCATGATGTTGCCGAAGGGTCCGTTACCGATACGGCCCACCCCGTTCGTCGCGAACGGCTCGATCGCCACGACCTCCCCAGGTTCGAGCCGTGCGTTCGCCATCCCGCTCACGTTCGGAACCGACTTGCCGGCGTGGAGGAGGTAGGTCTCGATGGTGTGTCCGGTCAGGTTCTCGACCGGCTTGAACCCGAGCCCGTGGATCGTCCGCTCGATCGTTCGGGAGAGTACGTTGGTCTCGACACCGCCCTTGAGCTCTTTGGAAGCGGCCTCCACCGCGCTGCTCGTCGCGGAGAGGAGCGCCGTGTAACGGGTCGAGCCGACCTCCACCGTCGCGGCCGTGTCCGAGATGGCCCCGTCGATGTGGGCGCCCACGTCGACCTTCACGACGTCCCCCGTACGGAACCGGCGGTCGTCCTCGGGATCGGGGGTGTAATGGGCGGCCTCGTCGTTGATGGAGAGGTTCGCCGGGAAGGCGGGGAGCGCGCCCTGGGAGCGGATGTAGCGCTCGATCTCCTCGGCGACGTCACGTCGCGAGGCCCCGACCCGGACGAGCCCGGTCCCGAGGGCCCGCGCCGCTCCGCCGATCCGACCGGCCCGTCGCCACCGGTCCACGTCCTGGGGCATCCCGTCGCCGGACACGTGAGCGCGGATAGACCTAGCGCCACCGTGGCCAGCGGGGCCGCCCGTGCGTCCCTGGCGAGGGCTGTCGAACGCCCCTTCCTTCTCACCGGGGTGACCCGCGGCCGAAGGTCGCGGCGATGGCGGAGCTGGGAGCGCTCGGAACGCGTGGAAGGCCCGGCCTACAGGAAGGTCTCGTCGACCCGCTGGTAGGAGACGAAGTCCTTCTCGTGGAAGTACAGCGGGAGCTCGCGCTGGGCGGTCGCGACGGAGTCGGAAGCGTGCACCACGTTGGGCGTGAGCGCGAGGGCGAGGTCACCTCGGACCGTCCCCGCCACCGCTTCCCAGGGCTTGGTCGCGCCGTTCAGGAGCCGCACCACGGCGACCGCGTTGCGGCCCTCCACGGCGAGAGCTAGGACGGGGGAGGAGGTCAGGAACCGGACGAGCTCCGGGAAGAAGGGCTTCGCCTTGTGCTCGTCGTAGTGGCGCTCGGCGGTCTCCTTGGAGACCAGGAGCATCTTCGCCGCGGCGATCTTTAGGCCCTTGCGCTCGTAGCGGGCGATGACATCACCGCACAGGCCCCGTCGCACACCATCGGGTTTGATCAGCACCAGGGTGCGCTCGCCGCTCGCCGTGTCCGTCACGGGCCGGGCGAGGAGAGGGTAGGGTCAAAAGGGTTCGCCCTCGAAAGGGCGGCGAGGGGCGGGGTCCGCCCCTTCACGCCTTGGCGGCGTCGTCCTTCTTCGCGTCCGGGCTCGCGGCAGGCTTCTTCGCGGGGGTCGCGGGCTTCACCGCTGCGGGAGCGGGCTTGGGAGCGGGAGCCTTCGGAGGCGCGGAGGCGCCTCCCGGGGTGCCGGCAGGCTTGGGCGAGGTCCCGGGTTTCGTGGCTGCGGGAGCGGGCTTGGGAGCAGGCTTCGTCCCAGAGGCCCCCGGGGCTGCGGGCGTCGCTGGCGTCGCGGGCGTCGCGGGCTTGGGCGCAGCGGCCGGGGAGGTGGGCTTCGCTGCAGGCGAAGCCGCCTTCGCGCCCGGCTTGAGCGCTCCCGCCGCGTGGCTCCCGCGGGCCTGCTCCTTCTTGAGCGCGTGGGCCCGGGTCCACTTCCACTGGTGCCCGACCCGGTGGTAGCTCAACTGGTGCTTTCGGCACGTTCCGGAGCAGAAGTGATAGACCGTTCCGTCACGCTTCACGAACATGACGCCGCGACCCGGCTCGATCTCTCCCGCGCAGAAGGCGCACTGACGCTTGGTGACCATGGAACCTGACCCCCTTTCCTTCCCGTGTCGTCGATGGGCCTCACCGGACGGTGAGCTTGCGGGCCTCCCGCGCGGTCTCACGCAGGATGAGGACGTCGCCGATGCGGATCGGTCCCATCACGTTGCGCGTGATGATCTTTCCCCGGTCCCGGCCGGCGAGCACGCGGACCTTCACCTGGGTCGCTTCCCCGGCCATGCCGGTGCGACCGACGAGCTCCACGACCTCAGCGGGGGAGCCTTTCTCTTCGGCCATGCTACAGGGACCTCACTGAACGGGACCGCACGGAGCGGTGCTCACTTCCTCAGCGAGCCGAAGCTCGCGGAAAGCTCGTCCAACAGGGCCTTGCCCTCTCCCGCCTCGACCACCGCGACGCTCGCGGCGCTCTTGGAGAGACCGGCGACCTGGCCCAGGCGCTGCTTCTTCTGAACGTAGAGGTAGGGGATGTGCTTCTCCTCGCAGAGCATCGGGATGTGGACCAGGATCTCCGCCGGGTCGACGTCCTCCGCCATCACGACGAACTTCGCTTCGCTCCGTTCGGAGCTCTTGGTGACCTCGTTGGTCCCCACGCGGACCTTTCCGGTCTCACGGGCGACCTGCACGAGCTGCAGGGCCTTGTCGGCGATCTCTTGCGGCGTCTCGAAGCGCACGTACACGGGTCGGGCCATTTTCGTTCCTCGCGTCAGCGGGACCCTCCTTCAGGGGGTTCCTCGGCTCACGGGCGGGCTGCGTAGACTGGTTCCTATTTAATGGCTATGAACGGGAAGGGTGCGCCCCTCGAGGGGCGCCGTGACGACCGGGCGCCCCAAGGGGCGCGCCCCCCCCCACATCGCACCGAGGCCTCAGACCTCGAGACGATGCACCTCGCGACCGTGCTCCTTGCCGAGCAGTCGGCTGACGAGCGCCTCGGCCTCCTTGAGCTTCCCCGCGCGGTATCCGCCCAGGAGGGCGCTCTTGTCCGACTCGACCCCTTGCCCTAGGATGTCCGCCTCCACCTCGCCCAGCGCGCCGCTCGGGTCCACTTCGAAGAGCCGGGGCACGTGGTCGAAGACCGTCGCGACGAGCAGCGCGCACCCCAGGGGGCGAATGTCCCGCCGTATCGTGTGCTCGAAGAAGAGCTGGGAGAGGTCGTCGAGGAGGTCCTCGGCCGACTTGAAGGTCTGCCGACGGAGGTGGCGCATCACCGCGCGGGCGTCGGCGACGAGACCGGTCGGCGCCACCATGACCTGCGGGGAGAGCCTGAGCACCTTCCCCGCGGGCTTCATCGTGGGGTTCCCCCCCTTCGAAGCGTTCGCCCCCAGCACGACCCCACGATCGTAGATCGCCCCGACGATCGGCGGCCCCCGTCGCGAGGACTCTCGAGCGTACTCGATCTGGTAGATCCTCCCGTCCGGGGAGTAGAGGTTCGCCTTGTCGAAGTCCTGGGCGAGGGGCCCTGCCGTCTGGGCGTAGGAGACCAGCGCCGCCCGCACCAGCTCCGCTTTGGAGCCGAAGGGCCCCGTCCGTACCAGCGCGTCCAGGTATCGGTCGACCTCGGTCGGGATGGCGAATCGGATCTCTGTCATACGTGAGCGCTCCATTTTAATGGAGTTTGCACGTAGCTATAAAGGAGCCTATACGGATTCCACGGAGGGAGCACGGAGGGCGAGGGGACCGAGAGGGTCCGCCCTAACGGACCGCCATGAGCACCACGTTGGTGAACTCCCTCCAGACCACGTCCGCTTCTCGGAAGCCGGCCGCCCTCAGGGCGCGCACGTGGCCTGCCGCGGGGACGGTGTGCTCGTGGCCGTTGCCGGTCTCGAAGCGCTGGCGCCGCACCTCGAGCGCGGGTCGGAGGGAGGGTACCGTGGAGATGGCCCTCCACCAGCCCCTCCAGTCCGGGCCGACCCCGGTCGAGAGGGCGTTCGAGCGCTGGCGTCGGTGCATCGCGTCCGACATGGCGGACTCGAGCCGAGGCTCCCCGGGCCCTAGCTCCGCCTTGTCGCCGTTGAGGAGGACGCCGCCCGGACGGAGGCGCCGGTGAAGATCGGCATAGAGGCGGGCGAGCTCACGGGGAGGAAGCCAGTGGAGGGCCGTGGTGGAAAGGGCCGCATCGAAGCGGCCTGGCGGTAAGGCACGCGCCCACTCGGGGTCCCGAAGGTCCGCTTCGACCCAATTCATCCGTGCGAGGGCCGCCCTAGGGAAGGAGGCCGGTCCGAGCTCAAGGAGCACGGGATCGTAGTCGACCCCCACCGACCGCGCCGAGGGGAAGCGCTCGAGGAGCCGCCGGCTGAGCGAACCCGGCCCGCACCCGATGTCCAGGACGCGCGGCGCACGACCCACCTCCCCTTCGACCAGGTCGAACATCACCCGGAACCGCTCCTCCCTCGACGGGATGTAGCGCACCTGCATCCGGTCCCAGCGCTCCACCTCGCGCCGGGCGACCTCGGCGGAGAGACGGGGCACGGCGGAGGGCCGGGAGGGCTCGAGCGGACCGGCGCGTGCCCGTCGGGTCGAGCGAGAGGTCACGGGCCCACCCCCGTCCCTTGGGTCCTGGGGGGGAGCGGGTCCCCAGGGAGCCTCACTTCCTGTCCGCGACGTCCGGCGCGGCGGGAGCGGCGGAGAGCAACTTCGGGTGCTCCGCGAAGTAGCGGTTGACCGGGGCGATGATCCGCTTGATCCCTCCCGCCACGGCGGCCTTGAGGTCCTGCGGGTGGAGCTTGCCCTCCTTCCACAGGGAGAGGAGCTCGTCGGAGCTCGCCAGCTCCAACCGACCGCCGAACTTCGCTGGCCGGTCGATCACGAGGTGGCCCTCCCAGGGAAGGACCAGGTCGCGCGCGAGCTCCAGTACCGGGTTGCCCTCCACCTCCTTCGCGGTGCAGAAGGCCCCGCGCAGCCGCTCGTCGACGATCGCGTCCTCGGCCGGCAGGGGGATGCACGAGGTGGGGTCGCTCTTCGACATCTTGAGCTCCACGAGCCCGGAGTCGTCCATGTTCATCCGGCCACCGCCCTTGAGCGAGGAGATGAGCGGCGTGTGCAGGGCGATGGGGACCGGCCAGTTGTAGTGGTGGGCGACCTCACGCGCCAGCACGTGGGCCCGGCGCTGGTCCGTGCCGGCGTAGGCGAGGTCCACCGGGAGCTCGAAGATGTCCGCGACCTGCATCGGCGGGTAGAACAGCTTCGCCGTGTCGACGTCGCCCTCATTCTCCTTGCGACCCATGATGGTGACCGCCCGCTTCACCCGGGCGAGCGTCATCGCTTTCGCGCAACGGATCACCCGAGGCCAGTACTCCGGGGTCCGGATGAGGTCGGAGGCCCAGCGGAACTTCACACGGTCACCCGCGCCCAGGGCCCGGAAGATCGGCTCGAAGAGCGAACCGGAGGCCTGGATCCGCTCCAAGGAACCCCCCAGCTTGTCGTTGATCATCGCGTGCCAGTCGGCGAGGAGGATCGTGACCTCGAACCCGGCCCGCTCCAGGTCCCTCGCCTTCGAGACGGTGAGGAGGTGCCCCACGTGGAGGAGGCCGCTCGGCTCGTAGCCGATGTAGGCCCTCGGATGGGTCTCGCGCTCCAGGAGGGTGCGGACCTCCTCGGGCATCAGCACCTCCGCACTGTTCCGCGTGACGAGGGCGACGCGCTCTTCGAGGTCCATGGGTGAGGGGACGGGGCGGGCGAGAAGAAGTCACCCCCTGCGCCCGCCACACCCCCGAGAGGAGGGCCGCCCGAGGGTCCCGCTATCCTGGAGGACGGGGCGCGGACTCGTCCAGCGAGCTGTCGAAGAGGGGGGAGGGGGGCACACCCTCCCGCTCGTCCCCTCGCAGCGCCGCCATCACCTTCTCCTCGGTGTCGGCGTCGGCACGTCGGTTGGAGCGCAGGAAGGATAGCAGCTCCACGGCGAGGGCGACGAGGGGGAGGGCGAGGAGCAGCAGCAGGCTCTGCCCGTACTCGACTACCGGGTCCGGCGACGGGGCGGTCCCGGCGCCCCCCGGTCCCTGGACGGTGAGGTTCATCGAGCCGTTCACGTACGTGCCGACGGGGCCCGGTCCGGGCGACTCGGAGAGCGCGCGGTACCCCGAGATCGTCGGGTCGTAGATCCCCTGCAGCGTCCACGTCGCGAGCGGGGTCGAGGACGCGTTGCTGCGCACCACCAGCTGGACCCACATCGCGTAGACCCGGTAGGCGTTGCAGACGTATAGCACACAGGAGACGGAGCCTCCCGCCGGATGCAACCGCGTGTAGCCCCCCTCTGCGCTCACCGTCCCGTTGGCCGCCAGGACGCAGTCGCCGCGGAGGTGGGCGAAGGTGCTCCCCGACTCCGCCCCCGATCCCCCCAGGGGAAAGGTGAGGCCGCCGGCGAGCGGATGGGAGAGGTTCGCCCGTGCAGAGCTCCCATCGGGGCAGCGCCAGCTGACCGATTCCCACCAGCCATCGCTGTAGGCGAGCTGCCAACCCGTGAGCGGCCAGGGGACGCTCGGACCGTGCATCGTTCCCACGCTCCAGTTCTCGACGAGGTCCCCGTGACCGGGCGTGGAAGGAGCTTCGTGGACCTGGAGCCCCCCGAGCGAGCTCTGCGGTGAGCCTTGGTAGGTGGGGGCGCCACCGTAGCTCCAGTTGTAGGTGGACGTGAGCGGGGGGGGACCGTAGGTCGGCTCCCGCGCCGGGGGGAGTGCGATAGGGACCGCGAGGAGCGTGACCACCCAGAGGACGGCGTAGGTCACGAGGCGCAGCCGGGCTCGCACAGGGGGGGACCGGCAGGCTCGGTCTTACGGATTCAGGGGGCCCGAGACCGCTCGGGAGGGCCCTCGGTGGACGGTAAAGAGCACGGGGACGGAGGTCGCGCTCGGGCCGGGGCCTTTTATAGCCGCCCTAGCCATGGCACGCCTTGGGGAGCCCCAAGTGCGACCCATCGTCGCCATCGCCGGCGCTGCCATCCTGGTCCTGCTGACGCTGCTCTGCTACTTCGTGCCCACCGGGTTCCAGCAGGGAGGGTCGCTCTACGCGGGCGTAGGCCCGCTCCACGCCCTGGGATCCGGTTCGGCGGTGGTGGAGGTGCCCTCCTCGGGGACCTTCCTGCCCTCGCTCCCAGTGAACCTCACGGTCTCGAACGTCCCCTCCGGCGCCCGGGTCTTCGTCTTCCCATGTCCTATCGGCGTGCTCAACGCCTCCGCGTGCCTCGCGGCCTCCCCCGGCTTCATAGACGTGTACAATGTGACCGGGGCGGGCGTCCAGACGGTCTTCCTGCACTTCAACATCAACGTCGGCCACGCCTTCGCCGTCACCACCAGCGCGACGCAGGGGGCCCAGGCCACCTACAAGGCGACGGTCCCCTTCTGGGCGCTCCAGACCTGGATCGTCGTGATCCTGCTCGTGGCCTCGGTGGTCCTGGTCGCGGTGGGGCTCGCGAAGAGCCGACCGCCTGCTCCGGCCTACGGCGGCTACGACGACCCCAACTATGCGGGAGGGACCCTGCGCCGCTTCTGCGAGAACTGCGGCAACCGCTTCAATGACGAGTCGACGATGTACTGTCCCACGTGCGGAGCCCCGAGGATGGGCTAGGAAGGGGGACCGGTCCGCATGCGCGAAGGCCTGCTCTTCCCGGGGGTCGTCCTCCTGGTCCTCATGGTCATCTTCTCCTTCGTCCCGCTGCCGAACTCCCCCAGCAGCACCGTGAGCCAGGACTATCCGCTCGTCGTGCAGCCCCCGGCCTTCCCCTACTCCGAGGACACCCCTGTGACCGTGCAGTGGTCCGGGGGTCTCACGGCCAACACCTGGATCCAGGTCGTCCCCTGCCTCTCAGGGAGCTGCGCCAACGTGAAACCGACCAGCGCCCAGCTGCCCCTGCTCTATCCGATCCAGGTCCCCGGGACGACCGCGATCGGGAACGGCACGGCCGGCTCGCTCACGATATGGGTCACCACTACGACCAGCTTCCTGCTCCTCACGAACTCGACGAGCGCGCTCACGGTGACCGTCACCTGGAACGAGATGCCCGAGTTCGGCTTCCTCTGGGAGATCCTGACCGTGATCGGCATCCTCCTGACGATCGGGGGGATGGTGCTGCCGGAGAAAGGGGCGCCCCGCGGACACCACCGCCGGCTCTCCTACCACCAGTGGCGTCACCACTCCTTCGCCCTTCCCCCGCACCTACCGGTGCGCGGGCTCGCCTGCCCTGCCTGCGGGCTCACCGACATCCCGACGGAGGAGGACCTCTGTCCGCGGTGCCAGGCCCCGCTGCCGAGAGGGAGCGCGGTGGTCCAGGGACCGCCGTCCTCGGCCGCACCCGCTCCCGCTCGACCCGGCCGCCCGCGGCCCGCCGAGGCGGCGGCGGCCCCTGCCTCCGTCACCTACGCTGGCGCGGCGGCCGCGTCCTCTGCTCCCTCCACCCCGGCGGCCACCGCCCCCGACGCCGCCGCGGCGCCCGCGACCCCGCCGAAGAAGCGCACGGCCGTGGACCGCACGAAAGTCGCCGGACACTCGCTCTCCGTCGCCGACGCGGACCCCTTGCGCCCGTGGCGCGTGATGAAGGGCCTCGGGTTCACGCCCCAGGACGCCCTGGTCTTCACCCGAGAGGACCCCGAGGTGCTCCAAGGCCGCTATGCGCTCGAGCCTTCCCAGATCTACTCGGTCAGCCGATCGGAGGGCGAGCACACGATCTCCCCGTCGGAGAGCGACCGGATCGCGGACCTCGCGGACCAGCACTTCATGGCCCACCCCGGGGGCGTGGTGATCCTCACCGACCCCAACTACTTCGTGACCCACGGCGGCTTCGACATGTTGCGACGGCTCGTCCTCGCGATCCAGGACCATGCGCGCGAGCGCAAGGGGACCTTCATCCTCGGGTTCAACCCGGAGGTCTTCTCCCAGGACCAGCGCGCACAGCTCGAAGAGCGGATGCGCAAGGTCGTGTGAGGGGGTAGGCCATGCCGGGGACCGACGGGTCTCCAGGAGGCGCGACCCGACCTGCCGTCGAGTTCCGGCCCACGAGGCGCCTGGAGCGCTCCCCCCACGCCGCACGTCTCCTGGCCTCTGCGAACCGTGTCGCCCTCGCCTTCCCGGAGCTCTCCGGGACGGTACGGCTTGACCTCCTACCGAGCGCCTCCCGCTACCGCGGGCTCACCTTCGTGACCGAGCGGCCCCCTCGAGTCGCCGTCCGCCCTCACACACGCACGCCGGTCGCGCTACACGCGACGCTCGCCCACGAGTTCGTCCACCTGCTCCAGCACCCACTGGGACCGCTCCCGGGGGGGGAGCGCTCCTGCGACCTCTTCGCTCTCGCGCGGGTGGGACGGGCCTTTCCGCACCCTCCAGCCTACCTTCGGCTCCCCCGGGAGGTCGCCCGCACGTGGGATCGATGGGCGGAGCTCGCCGAGCACCTCGCCCGAGAGTCGATCGAAGCGCGCGAGCGGGGCGAGCGGCGCTACATCGTCGGGTGGGAGCGACGGTTACGGGAAGAGGTCCGTCGCCTGGGGAGGGCTCCGGTGCCCGTGGTCCCCCAAGGACGGATCGGCAGGGTCGGGACGCCGGAAGGGGCGCCCGGGAGCCCGCCGCAGGGGCCCGGTACCCCTGCCGCGGGGGCCGGGGAGCTGTCCCGTACGCGCCCTACTGACTCTCGTATCCAATGACCGTCATTGAGGGGTGACCTCGCCCGGGGGCTCGCACCCGACCGAGATCGCCCAGGGACATCTCTTCCCCCATGTCGTGGACCGCCTGGACGATGTGGGCGAGGGTGAGGGTGAGGGTTCCGCTCATGATGCGGGTGGCGAGGAGACCGAAGTGGGGCGTCTCCAGAGGGAGGGTCTGGAGCAGGGTGGTCCGGGCCCG
>DAHUZP010000003.1 GCA_027306505.1 Thermoplasmata archaeon
GGCAGACAGCGCTCCGCAACGTTCACCTGGTCGAACCCCATCCATGGGGTCGAGGTGCGCCAGATGGACTGGTCCCGCGAGGAGGTCCGGGCAGTCGTTCGAGCGTACTTCGAGATGCTGCGTCTCGAGGCCGTGGGCACTTCCTACGTGAAGGCTGACTTCAACCGTGAGGTGCGGAGGATCTGCACGGACCGCAGCAAGGCTTCCGTCGAGCTGAAATTCCAGAACATCAGCGCGATCCTGGAGGAGAACCACCTTGCCAGAATTGAAGGGTACGTTCCGCGGCACAACTACCAGAACCTGCTCGCCGAGCAGGTGGTTGCCTTCCTCAGCGAGGCGCCCCCCGCCGAACCCGAGGAGCCGCCGGAGGTCCGCCCAGAAGTCACGCCATTCACAGATTGGAGGACCTTCATCGTCCCGCGCCCGTCGTTCGAGCCCCCGACCCCTCCCAAAGTGCGGCTCCCACCGCAGGCCCGGCGCATCGACTACGCAGCGCGCGATGCCTCGAACCGTCTCTTGGGTCTCGCGGGAGAGCGATTCGTTCTCGAGTTGGAGCGCAACCGCTTGAGAAGTCTGGGCCACGCGGACCTCGCGAGCGAGGTCGTACACGCATCCCAGTCGGAGGGGGATGGGCTCGGGTTCGACCTTCGTTCGTTCAACGACACCGGCGATCCCCGGCTCATCGAGGTGAAGACGACGCGCCTGGGTCCCCGCGCGCCGTTCTTCATGTCGTCGGGGGAGGTCGACTTTGCCCGGACCTGCGAGGACGAATACCAACTCGCCCGGCTCTTCCAGTGGGGAAGTTCCCCGAAGTTGTTCCTCCTCGGGGCAGAGGAGGTAGCACACCTTCGGATGGAGCCCCAGCAGTTCCGTTGCTGGGTGTGACCGCGGGGCTCACGGCGGATGCTGCGCAGTGTCGAGGGGCTGTCCGCCCGCATCCTAGGGTCTGTCGGCTAGGATCACCCGTGTTGCAGTACCACCAGTTCCGCCCATCCTGACCTCCCGCCGCACGATCCCCTTCCGCTCGAGGGCCACGAGATGCCTCCAGAGACGCGCCGGAGTGGGCGCCCGCATTCCCAACGAGGTGCACTCCTCGGCAACTCGACGGCGGAGCTCCCCCGCCGCGAGGCTACCCCTGGCAGATCGAAGGACCTCCAAGATCGTCTGACCGAACCCCTCGGCGTCGTGGCCGTGCCGAGGAAGACGCTCGGGGAGCGCCACGTCCTCAAGCTCGACGCGGAGCGCTCCCCGCGCCTCCGCGCGGGCGCCCGCCTCCGCGAGGAGGTCCCCCACGAGGGCGAGGCCCCAGCCGCTCGCGACCGCGAGGTCGGCCCAGGCGAGGAGGACCTCGGGCCCGGGCGGGGCATGGAACGCCAGCGCGGCCCGGGCCCGGACCGCCTCGAGGAGGTCGGGGCCCTGGAGAGGAGGAACCTGGACCTGGATGGCCTCGATCTCCCCGGGGACCTGAGCGCGCGAGCCCGAGACGAGGAGGAGCAGGGGCGGCAGGCCCGCCGCTCCCTCCGGGAGGACCTCCTGGGGGCGGGCGAGGGCCCGGACGACTCGACCGAACTCCCCGGAGGAGTGGGCTTGGTCGAGCCAGACAGCCACGGGCCTCCCGAGCGTCCGAAACCGGCGCAGGAGGAGCATCGAAAGGAACTCCGTCGAGGCTCCCTGCCCCTGGAAGTTCGGGTCGATCTGGCGGAAGAGGGCCTTCACGAGGAGGCCGGGGGTGCGACACTGGGAGACCTCCACTCGGAGGACGAGTGGGGACCTCCGCCCGAAGGACCGCTCTGCGAATGTCGCGACTGCGCATTCCGCGACAGAAGTGGTCCCCGCGCCGCGGGGGCCGACGATGGAGACGGCGGCCACGTTCTCCTGATCCAGGGCTGCACGGGCCTCGACATCCTGGGCCGCGAGGACCTCCTCGCGGCCGGCGAGGACGGGGGCCCGCCAGGTCCGCTCCGCGGCCCGGCGGTCGCGCCAGAGGGTCTGGTGCGGGGCGGGGAAGGTCCCCAGGTGGTGGACGAGTTCGGGCGTGGCGGCGCTGATGGTCGATGTTGTGGGCATGGACTGCCTCGGAAACGATGGCAGTCCGTGCCCGGGCGAGCGCCTTGGGCCTCGGCATGGAGTTTCTTAGGGGGCTGGACCTCGCCAGAGGCATGCGCACCTTCCAGCTCGTGGACGCGTTCCCCTCGTTCGAGGACTTCTGGGAGGAGGTCCGTGGGCTCCCTGTCGACCGTCAGGTCGACCTCTGGGAGCGGGAGTACATGGCCCCCTGGCCCGAGCTCCTCGCGAAACAGAAGGAGAGCTACTCCAAGATTGGCATGGACTGGAGGAAGGTCGCCCGGACCCGCGTCTTTCCTCAGTTCGAAGACCACCTCGAGCGGATGCGCCGCCTTCACACGGGCCTCGCCCGCGCACTCCCCGTCTCCTGGGCAGGGGTGAGGAAGCGGCTCGGGGTCCGATTCCCGGTCCGGTTCGTGATCTACGTGGGCATCGGCTGCGGGATGGGATGGGCGACCCGGCTGGGTGGGCAACCTGCGGTCCTCTTCGGGCTCGAGAACGCGGCCGAGCATCACGACGGCTCGCGCGACATCTGGCCGGGGGTTGTGTCCCACGAGGTCGCCCACCTCGCGCACTACGAATGGCGGCGGAGGTACGGGGTGGACCACCAGCCCGTGAAAGACCACCCCCTCTGGCAGCTCTATGAGGAAGGGTTCGCGACTCAGGCGGAGCGGGAGATCGAGGGCTCCGACGCGTTCAGGATCAGAACGGGAGATCCCCGCTGGCTCCCCTGGTGCGAGAGTCACCGTCGCTGGCTCGCGACGAAGTTCCTGGAAGACGTCAAGGCACGGAGGTCCGTGCGCCCCTTCTTCGGGTCCTGGTACAACATCAAGGGCCACATCCAGACGGGCTACTACCTTGGGGCGGAGGTGATCCGAGAGTGGCGCCGCTCGTGGTCGTTCGAGAGTTGCGCGGTGGTACCCGAGATGGCCGTGAGACCGATGGCGCGAAAGGCGCTCCGGGAGATGGCCACCGAAGGGGAGACGGCGGGTAGGGCGCGTTCGCGGAGCTGATGGCGAGTACCGTCCCTCTCACGGAGCGAGAGGGACCGGGGCCCGGTCCCGGGGGTGGACGTTCGTTGGCAGGTCAGAGCCCGCGGGCCATCCGGTTGGCGACAATCCGGGGGACCCGGGCGGCGTGCCCACCGAGCGCGGTCGGGACCGCTACGGCGAGGGAGGCCGCTCCTCTTGAGGAGCGGCCGGGCCTGGCTCGGGCGGAGGCGGGCCGCGCCCCCTCCGCCGCCTCCAGAGGAGGACGAGGGGGACCAGGACGGCCACCGCGACGAGGGCGACGACGAGGAGGATAAGGAGTATGGGGAAAGGGGCAGGAACAGGACCCTGCCCCGGTCCGCAGTAGTACGTCAGGCTGGTCACTGTCACGGACATGTTCTGCCAATCGTGAGCGCCCCGGGAGTCGGCGATCTCAAACGTCACGGAGAAGGATCCCGTTGAAGCGTACTGGTGTGTCGAGTTCTGGGTATTCGCTGTGGTGCCGTCCCCAAGATTCCACGCGAACGAGTAAGGCCTCACGCCTCCACTGGGCTGGGCCCAAAATGTGACTTTCCCAGCAAACCCGCAGTCGCCAGGAGAGAATGGGGTCCAACCGGCATTTGCGACGAGCATCCGTGGCAGCGCGCTCACCGTGATCGCGACGGCGTTGCTTTCCGTGACCTCGGACCACGAGTCCGTGACCCACACGACGTAGGTGTACGTCCCAGGATGGGCGAAGGTGAACGTCGCCGGCACGCACGCGTTCTGGGAGCCGTTAGTCCCGTTCAGGGACCACCGGCAGGTGTACGGCGAGACACCGCCGGAGATCGAGGCGGTCAGGGTGGCCCCTCCTCCGGCGGTCAGGGAAGTGGGGTTCGCGGAGAGCGACACGATGAGCGGTGGCGGGAGGTAGAAGGCCATGAGGGCCCCACTCTCGTTGACGGAGATGTTCGCCCATGGGGTGTAGTAGAAGTATACCGTACCGAGCGTCTGCGGCGCAATCGTCCACTCCGAGAAGGTCCAGCCCGGGCAGGCGGGGGCGCGGGCGGGATATGTGCCAGCCCTGAAGCTCGCGGAGGCCCCGTCCGCTTGGGCCGTCCCGTTGAAGAGGACCGGCCCGCAGGAGGGGGGGTTGACCTGGAAGGTGAGGGTGTACGCGGGAGGGGGCCCGGACCCTCCGGACCACGTGTAATCGGCCAGGAGGGTCCCGTTCCCGAAGACTGCAACGGACGTCGACGCGCCGGTCGAGTTCTGGACCGATATCCCTCCAGTCAGATTCCATTGCCGGAAAGTGAAGTTGGAGCAGACGCCTGAATCCAATGGGTAGCTGCCGGCACTGAAGTTCCCGGTGGATCCATCGGCCCATCCAGTCGCGTTGAAGGTGAGCCCGCATCGTGTGGGATGGGAAAGGAAGGTGACCGCGAAACGGGCCGACGCTGGCGTGACGTGAATTTCCATCGGTCCAGCCTCCACGGTGCGCCCCAGAATCGTAACATTCAGGAACAACGCATCGAGACCCTGCACGGCTCGCGCCGTCACGTTGACCCACGAAATACGTGTGTAGCCTGTGGAGTACGAGAGATTGTCAATTGGGCTCAATGCGTTGGTGACAGTCCAGTCATAGATCGCACCAGGAGGGCAGGCACCGTTCGCGCATGTAAGCAAGGGCGTGAAAGTCTGGTTCTGCCAGGGACGCAGGGCGACGGTTGCGGGCGTCACCACAACCGAGAGAATCCGGTTCGGCGTGACTCCGGCCAGGATAACGGTGTTGCCATAGATGCGGGCCGTTGCGTTCGACACCCAGAAGTCTGCGTAGCCCATGATCGTTAATCTGGTAAGCGTTCCCCACGCACACGAGGCCGTGGCGGTCAACGTGTAGCTACCGACTCCTAGCGTCGAGTTCTCGCCGTTGGAGTATAGCGTCCCACCTAGGTCAATGGAGCCGCAACCTGTGGTGTTCGAGAAGAAGGAGACTCGCGGTGACGGGGAGGGAGACGGGCCGTAGGCGTAAGTGTAATTGTTGACGGTGTAATAAGTTCGGCCAAACAAGACCGACTCTGCATCGACCCCGTCGTAGAAGAGTGGGGCGAACGCGTCGGAAGCTGGCTTGAAGCCCAAGGAGAGGGTGATGTTCGTCCAAGTCCCGTTGCGGAAGATCCAAGAGTCCTGCTGGTAAGAGCATCCGCCCCAAGACGTCGCGCATCCGCCAAAGAGTAACAGGTAATCGTCCAACCAGTCGAATGTCATGGAGGGTCCCCCCCTGACGCCGGGAGAGATCCTGGGAGTGATGTTCGACCACGAATTCCCCGAGAAAAGCCAAGTCTCGTTGCGGTTACCCCCTCCATCCCATCCGCCAAACAGGACCAATCCGTTGATGAGCGGGTCGAAGGAGAGCGCTGCGTCCATGTAAGCGCCCGGACTCGTTGCGGGATAACCGGTAGCCTTCCATTGGCCTTCGGAGAAGTAGTTAGTGTCCGAGAAGACCTGCGAACCGTCCCATCCACCGAAGAGTACGACGGAGCCTGTCGCGTAGTCGTAGGCCATCGAGGCATCTGAGCGTGAGGGTGGTGCGGAGGAAGAGGCGCCCGCAAGCTTGGTCCAAGTCCCGTGGGAGAACAGCCATGTATCAGAGAGATAGCCCCCGGACGGGCTCAACCCGCCGAAGAGCAGCACCCCTCCCAATTGTGGATCATCGGAGATTGCCGCGGCTTGGCGAGGTCCCGGACTGATTGGGAGGCTCGCTGTCAGGTTAGTCCAGGCTCCGCGCGCGAAGGTCCACGTGTCTCCGTTCGGTTCAAAGAGCAAGGAATAGCCATCCGTAGAGTCGTAGGCCATGACGGGGACCCATCCCTGGGTGAGCCAGGTCGGAGACGGAGGAGGGTGGGACAAGGTCAAGTTCGTCCAATAGGTCGTCTGAGGCGAAGCGGGACGGGGAAAATCTGGTCGCGCGGAATCTTCAAGCCCACTCACCCATGAGCGCGAATGGTCCAACGGTGGGGACTCCACTGCCACGCCTTCAGCCACCACGGTCGACGATGGCAACACGAGACTGACAACCAACAGCATGAAGACTGTCGGGACCCCAAGCCCTCGCGCGAGACCCAGCCTCTGCGCGCCTCTGGTAGGAGACAAGTCTACGCCGTACATTCACAGGTGGGGGGAAGGGTGTACAGTTCGCGACAGGACTTCAAGCTCTTGCCCCCCCGGCGAGAGCCGTAACCGTCTCCCTTGCTAACCCCGGGCACCGGCTAGCGTATGCGGGTCCCTCACTTGCCGGGGGTCCTCTCCCGGAATCCAGTACCGGGGTTTACAAGTTGAGCCGCCTCTGACGAGCATTCGGTAGCTCGTCTCGCCACGGTTCTTCTCTCGAGGAACCCATCTCCTCTTCGAGTGTATTACCTGCCGGATTGGTGCACCCTCCGATAGTGATATTACTGTGTATCACCTGTACCTGTTCCGTGGTCTCCCTCACGAGGAAGAATGTCCGCCGTCAGGCCTACTGGTACCTCCAGGAGTGCCAGCGGGTCAACGGCCGCCCCCGTATCACCTGGCAGAAGTACCTCGGGACCCCCGACCGCATCAAGTCCCTCCTCGAGAGCGCGGACCGGGGAGGGGGCCCCATCGAGGTGGACGTCACGGACTTCGGTCCGGCGCCCCTCCTCGCCCTTTCCCGTGAGCTCGACCTC
>DAHUZP010000012.1 GCA_027306505.1 Thermoplasmata archaeon
CTTCCCGGCGTTCGCGAGGAAGTGGTACGGGTCCACCCGTTGACGGACCGCGGGCCAAGTGGCCGAACCGGCATTCTTGAGCGCCACCCCCATGTCCCGGCAGATCTGCGCGGGAGGGCCGTACCGACGGTCCATGTCGTCCGTGAACTCGCGCACGGAATCGTTGTTCTCCGAGACCACTTGTCGGGCGAGCAGGACCGCTCCGGTGCGGGCGTCCCGGGCCACGAGGGTGCAAGGCCCTCCGTCCTCCGTGGTGCCGTCGAGCTGGAGCAGGTAGGGACGGAGCAGGGAGCGCAGGCGAAGGAGGCGTTCCTCGCAGAAGAACTGCCAGCGGACCAGGAACTGGAGGCCGAGGTAGGAGAGGGTGGAGAGGGAGAGGCGCGGGAGTCCCAGGCTCCGGTGGAGGACGGGGCGGACCTCCTCGAGTTGCCAGTTGAGCCCATAGCGCAGAACCCCGATCAGGAGCATCACGTCGTAGCCGATGATTCCCCGGCGACAAGTCAGACCCACCTTCAGGGGCGGGGTCCAGAGGGCGAGGGGATGCTCGTTCGGGCATCCCCAGGTGGGGAGGGTCAGGGTGAGCCATCCTTGGAGGGTGAGGACCTTCGTGGGCGAGCCCCAGTAGAGGATCTTAAGCGGCGCTTGGCAGATGCCGCAGGGTCCGGGGGGCTCGAGGGCGGTGAGCGCCAGAGGAGGAACTCGGGGGAGGGCGTTTTTTTCCCCAGGGCGACGCGGATGCCCAGGGCGTGGAGGGTCCCTGGCGGGATCTCCACGCCCATCCCCTCGATGAGATGGCGAGCGATCTCGGCGGTGAGGGTTCGGTTCATGAGATGGGTGGCGAGGAGACCGAACTGGAGGAGGGTGCAGGGGTAGGTTTCGGCGGTCGAGGAGGCCGAGGGGCGGCGGTAGATGGGTTTCACAGGACCGAGGTTCTCGAGGATCCTGGGGACGGTCCGTTTCCGCGCGGAGTCGTAGACGTACTCCACACGACGACGGTACAGGTGGCCTCGGCTGCGGGTGATGATCACACGGGGGACGGACACGGCAGCGGAATCCGCAGCCGACTACAAAATGTTGGCGGTCGAAAAGAATCCCTCAGAGGTGGATGGGCGGATCTCGCTTGCCGCGTGAGATGACCATTGGAATCGAGGTCCCCCAGTGGGGGGGTGGGGCACGGCTTCATCTTCGCCGGGGGCCTTCCGGAGCCTCGCCGGGGTCGTCTGCCGGAACGCGATCCGGGCGGACGCCGGCGGTGCTCGGGGGATCCCGGGCGGGGGAAGGAACGATGTTGCGCGAGACGGTGTTCGCCGTGGGCGGCATCCTGCTCCTCACGATGAGCGGCCTGTTGCTCGTCGGCCTCCTGTGGGCCGCCGCCGGGTGGATCTTCTTCGAGGCGTACGTGGGGGTGGGCGCGGGGCTCCTGTTCGGTGCCTTCTTCCTGAGCGTCGCCCGCGAGTCTCGGGCCGACCGCCGCGCGCTCCTCCAAGAACTGGAGCCCGGGGCTCCCCCGCCGGCCGCACCGCCCCCCCGGGGCTGAGGGCGCCGAACGCCGATCGCGCCGGTCGGGGCGGGCGGGAGGGCCGGTCCCGGCCCACCGTGGAGGTTCCCTCCCGCTCCGTCGAAAGGTTGATACCGTGGACCGGGCGTTCGCCCCGCATGGAGACCTACCTGCGGGTAACCTTCCACAGCGAAGGGGCGAAACCGTCCGAGGTGGCCGATCGTCTCGTGGGGTTCGGATTCCTCCCCACCCAAGGAAACTACGACTTCGTCTACGACTGGAAGGCGGAGGCCACGCAGGAACAGGTGCTCGACCTGGGCGATGAGGTCGGGCGTCTCCTCCGGGGGTACCGGGTCCTTTTCGAACTCGAGACCGTCTGAACCGGCCCGCGCCCCGCAACCTTAAATCGCGTGGGCCGCTCGTTCGGCCCGTGCAGAAGTATCCGGTCCGCGCCAGTCACCGGGCCGGCCTCGACCGGGCCCGCCTGGAAGCGCTCCTGACGGAGCATTTCGGGAGCGCGGCGCGGGACGGAGAGAAGGTGCGCTCGAGCTTCGGCGCGCTGGTGGCGCTCGTCGTGTGGCCCGACGCCAAGGAGCTGGCCGTCGAGGTCACCATGAACCCGAAGGTCGACACCGAGGTGGCCGCGGAGACGGTGCGGCGGTACAATCGGTTCCTCGAGGCCGCCACCGGGTTCACCACCAAGGAGCGCGCCTCCCGCCTGAGGAAATCGGCGGCCAAAGGCGCCGGCTAGGGGGGAACAGGTGGCGCTGGGCTCCTCGGGGCCGACCCCGAGCCCTCCGGAACTCGACCGCCTGAGGGGGATGGTGGCCCGTTACTTCCCCGTCTACGAGACCCGGTTCACCCCGTACTCCGTCCTCTTCCTGGTCCATGCGGAGGTCGCCACCCTCGCCGCCCCCTTCGATGAACTGCGCCGGGAGCTCTGGCCGCTGTACTACGTGCCGCAGATCCGGCTCGAGCACGCCGAGTTCGTCATCGAGGTGATCCGCCGCCCGGTCCAGAAGTCGTGGGGGTTGTACGTGAATGCCGCTCTCCTCGTGGCCACTGTCGTCTCCACGGTGTTCGCGGGGGCCTTCCTCTGGGTCTCGTACCGCGGCGGAACCGCCCTCACCGGCATCGACCTCCTGTGGGGCGGCGTCTATTTCGCCGCCCCGCTCATGCTCATCCTCGGTCTCCACGAGCTCGCCCACTTCGTGGTCGCCCGCCGCCACCACCTCGACGCCTCGCTGCCGTACTTCCTGCCCGTGCCTCCGCCGATCCTCATCTTCGGGACCTTCGGGGCGTTCATCAGCCTGAGGGAACCGTTCCCGGACCGGAAGG
>DAHUZP010000015.1 GCA_027306505.1 Thermoplasmata archaeon
CACGCTCGAAGAGGATCCTGGTTCTCGACGAGCCGGACATCTACATGCATCCCGACCTCCAGCGAAAGCTAGCTCGGTTGATTCGCTCTCTGAAACGCCAGACCATCTTGACGACTCACAGTGTCGAACTCCTGTCCGAGGTCGAGCCTGAGGACGTACTCATCGTCAACAAGGACGGGAAGAAATCGCAATTCGCAAACTCGCTGGCGGGTGTCCAGTCAGCAATCGTACGAATGGGCACCGGGCACAACATCCATCTCCTTCGTCTCTGGAACTCGAAGAGGTTTCTCCTCGTGGAAGGGCAGGATGTTCGCTTGCTGGCGCGGTTTCACGAAATACTCTTCCCAGAGGCTGGGACTGTCCTGGGTGCGATTCCGGGGCAATCGATCGGGGGCTGGGGAGGATGGGAACGGGCAGTGGGGTCGCGAGGGGCCCTCAGGGAGGCTGGGGGGGAAGGAATCCGAGTCTATTGTCTCCTCGATAGGGACTACCACTCCAACGCCGAGATTCTGGCACGCCAGCAGCAGGCGATTACAAGCGGAATCGACCTGCACGTCTGGAACAGGAAGGAGATCGAGAACTACTTTCTTGAGCCCCGGGCGATTGTTCGGGCTGTTGGCGCAATGCTACCCGAAGGACGAGTGCCACCGAGTGTCGAGGAGATTCGGTCTCAGTTGGAAACATTCGCAGACTCCCTGCGCCAGGCGACTATGGAGGCAATTGCTGACGAAGTCCACAAGAATGAACGGGGGAAGGCCCCGAGCACGGCCTTGGCACCGGCGCGAAAGCGGGTGGAGGACGCTTGGAAGTCACTCGAAGCCAAGCTCACCATTGTATCGGGGAAGAGCATGTTCTCCCTTCTATCGGACTGGGCCCAGAGAACTTATGGGACGTCCCTCAGCCCGGGCGCAGTGGGTCTCTACTTTCAAGCTGATGAGGTGGACAGCGAAATATCCCGCGTTCTAACCTCGATTGAACACGCAGCACCATTTGAGTAGTCGGAAGTGACCCGTGTCACGGTCCACCTCCCCTCGTGAGGTGGACCAGTGCCAGCCATCAGTGCCACGCCCGCGACCGACCTATCGCCGAACTATCTGTCGAACCAGCCCGAAGGGTTCTGGAGAGACCGAGGCGCCCTCGATCGGTCGTGGAACCCGCCCGTTCTCGTCGGCCGCGAGGAGGTCCTCGCCCAGTTAGAGACCGCCGTCCTGCCGGGGCTGACCTCGGGCAGAGGGGTCGCGGTCTCCATCCGGGGCCCTCGGGGGTCAGGTTCCTCGGCCACCGCCGCCCATCTGGTTGCAACCGCGAATGACCGCATGGCACGTCCCGGGTCGAATTCGGACTCGTCTCGTGGCCGAGTCCTCCCGCATAACCTGTTGCTTTCGTCCAGTTCGAGGTCAGGCAGGTTCTGCGGGGGCGCCCCCCTCGTCCTACTGACTCCGGACAAAATAGGTTAACGCCTCCCCCCGACAATGTGCCCTGAGTTCGGGCCCAGCTCCCGTTCAGTCGGTCCTTCGTAGAGGTGAACTGCTCTCACGAACGAGCGGATCAAGCAAGGGCGGTCGCGCATCCGCATCACCCCCAGTCGGATCCCGCGGCGTAGTTCCTTCACGTCGTGGGGCGCGTAGCTCGCCAACTCATGGTTCTTCAGATGGCTCCACACCCACTCGTCCGGGTTCAGCTCGGGGCTGTAGCCGGGGAACCGGTGGACCTCGAGACGGGGATGATCCTCGAGGAACGCGCGGACCACCTTCGAGCGGTGGTGGGGACCGCTATCCCAGAACGCCAAGATCGGGCGGCGGCGGACATGGCGGAGGAGGTGGCGAAGGAACGCCACCACCTGGGGCCCTCGGATCGAGTCCTCGTGCACCCGGAAGTAGAGGCGTCCCGCCGGGGTCACCCCGCTGATCGCAGAGAACTTGGGCCATCGACCCTGGTGGACCAGCACCGGGGTCTTCCCGACCGGTGCCCACGTCTTCGCGGTGTAGGGGATCAGAGAGAAACCGCTCTCGTCGATGAACACCACTACGGCCCGTCTCCGGTGGGCTTTTTTTTGAGGCGGGGCCAAGTGCGCTGCTTCCAGTTCTTCACCGCGACCAGGTTCTTCTCCCTCGCCTGCCGCGAGGGCCGTTGCCAGGAGAGCCCGTGGCGCTTGAGCAGCCGCCACATCGCGCTCCTCTCGTAGCGGACACCCCACTCCGCCTCGGTGACCTCGAGTATCCGGCGGATAGTCCAGAGGTCGGTGGAGAACCCGTAGGACAACGCCCCCCGCGCCAAGATCTTCGGTAGGGTGGCCAACTGCTCTCGTGGCACGTTGGTGGGACGGCCGGGGCGGGGGACCGCTCGAAGCGCATCAGTCCCTCCTTCCTCGAGGGTGCGCTTCCACTTGTGGACGGCCACGGGGGACACCGCGAGCCGCCGAGCGACCTCCGACTGGGAGACCCCAGATCGAAGGAGGCCCACGGCCTTCAGTCGTCGCTCCTCGAGAGAAGCGGTGTCGCGATGCTGTTGGTCCCACCGGGCCATGCCTGAGGGACGCGGTCCGTGGATTTAACCCAGTTGGTCTAGAGTCAGTAAAGGTGGACGCCTCCGCCCACCGCTCCCCGAGTGCCGTCGTCACGGTGCTCTTCCGCGAGATCGATTCCGACCTATTCGGCCCTCGGGCCTTGGAGGCGCCCTCGGCCCGAACAGGTCCTCGCTCGGGAGCCTCTTCTCCTCGCTCAGCCTGGGATGATCGAGGCTCCCTCGCCCCATCCTACGATGGCCGGGGCGCCTCTGCCGAGTTCAGCCTGCTGCTATTGCTCCGCAGAATCCGGACCCTCGGGCGGCCCACGGTCGCCTTCCTGGATCAGGTCGGTCTCACGGCCGACCTCTCGAGGGTCCTCCGTCCCCTCGCCCAGCCCGAGCGTCTCATGCCCGAGGGGTCAGCAGGGCTCCCCCCGATTCTCGTTGTGGCCGCCGGGCAGCGCGACGCGTTCCCGGAGGGCTTGTCATTGACCTGCTGAGACTTCTTTCAGATTTTCGGCTCCCCACCGATAGCGCGCCGTCCAAGTGTGATGCGGTAGTCCCCGAACAGTCGGACATGGTCCCACATCGCGGTGGCCACAATGGAGCGCCGACAGGGTCGTGCCCATGGACCGGACCAGGAATCGTCCCGTGCGGTAGCGTCGGAGGCGACGAGCTCGTCGATGGACCGAGCGCAGTAGGGTGACCAGGAACTGCGGACGGGGAGGGATGATCTGACGCCGTGAGAGGTATCGAACCGCGGCATCCAGGGCTTGAGGGAAAGGAGCCTGGACATCCCAAGCGCCCTCGGACATGCCTTGGGAGAGGTGCTGACGGAGGTGAGCGGGGGAGGACCGCTTGAGGCCCCGATCGCGACAGAACTCCTGCCAGATCCTCGAATAAGTGGCAGGGGACGGGGTGAGAAGCTGGGGTCGCCGGGAACGGCGCATCCGCCGTCGGGCCTCCCCCAGCCCATGGAGAAACGTTTCGTAGGA
>DAHUZP010000024.1 GCA_027306505.1 Thermoplasmata archaeon
CTCACCTTCCCCCATGTCTCCGTCCTGGGGAACGCTCCCTGCGCCGCCCCGCCCGCGCACGAGCTCAAGATGTGGAGGTTCGCCCGCGCCCGTCCCTCCTCGGGCCACCACTGGTGGCCGCTCAACATCCCCGAGCAGAACGACCGGTGGATGACCGATTACCAGGAGGCGCTCATCTCGACCCTGGGGGGACCGTCCCTCGATGACGCTGAGGTCCGCGTCCAGCTCCTCGCGCGGAAGGTAGGGGCATGGGAGAGCGGGCTCTTCTCCTCCCGCTACGAGAAGCTCACTCTGGGCCTGCAAGGGCAGCACGACACCCTCTTCAACGGCTCCTGGAAGACCACCCCGACCCCGTTCGACTTGGAGAAGCTCCGGAAGGTCGAGCGGCGACGGGCGAAGGTCCCGTTCCACGTCGAGATCCGAGTGGCGTGGAAGGGCTCGGGCGACCGGAAGGTCCTCGCCGCCCTTCGACCCTGGCTCGCGCAGTGGACGACGCTCAACAACGGGGGAACGTGGCGGTGGCTGGACGAGGTCCGTCCCTGGCCCCTGGTCGCGCCTCACCGGGTCGAGCGATTCTGCAGGGCCTTCGCGGGCGACGACCTGGATCGCCACCGGGTGAAGGCCGAGGCGAGGGACGTCTCGGGGGACGAGCTCGCGACGATGTTCGCGCCCACCTGGAGGAGGGCCCACTCCGCCCTGGCTCCCTCGCCTGTGGAGACGACCCCACGGCGGGGCTCCGCCCGGGGCCGCATCATGACCGGGCCGGGAGGGAAGCCCGGGCCCTACGACTACGAGGAGGACATGGCGTTCCTTGATGAGATGCGGAAGAAGGTGGGATTGCCCCCCGCCAAGCGCCTGCTTCCCCCTCCGGTCAGGGTCCCGTCCCCCCAGAGCGTTCGACCCACGCCTCCCGCGGTCCCGCACGACCTCCCTGGGTGGGTCCTCGGCTCGCTCGCGGACGTCGAGCTGAGGCTCCCGGGAACCTGGCGGCACATGGGGGTCATCGGAGGGACCGGGACCGGCAAGTCCACCCTCCTGCTGAACCTCGTGCTCCAAGGAGTCGTCGACCCGGACCCGGGTACCGTCGTGGTCCTGGACCCCACGGGGGCTCTCGTCAGGGACATCAAGGCCCGTCTCCCGCTCTCCCTCGCCCGCGGGACCGTGGAGTTCGACCCCTCGCAGCTCTTCTTCAGCCAGAAGGGGGAGGAGTGGGTCGCTCCCGGCTTCAACTTCCTAGACCTTCCCCCCGACGTCCGGGACAGTCCGGCCGCCTTCGACCGGGCGACGAGCGTCGTGATCTCGGACCTCATCCGTTCCATTCACGACGCCTTCGGCACGGAGAGCGTCGGGGCCCGGGCGGGGTACTTCATGACCGCCCTGCTCAAGGGCCTCATGAAGCGCCCCGGGACGACACTTCCAGATGTTCGTGACATCATCGTGAACAAGGACGCACGAGAGCGCTACACCCGCTGGCTGCCCCCCGGCTCGATCTTCGAGGGGTCCTTCGCGAAGGAGGAACTCCCCAAGTACCGCATCGAGGATTTCGTCAGTACCCTCGACAAGACCGGGTGGTTCAGCGGTTCCCACGTCCTGAGGGGCGCCCTCTGCCAGCGGGACAGGCCCGCGAGCTTCCGGGAGTTCCTGAACCACCGGCTGGTCCTCCTGAACGTCTCCCGGGGGCTGGTCGGGGACCAGAACTGCCGCATCCTGGGGTCGGCTTTCCTCTCGATGCTCTGGTCCGAAAGGCTCGCCCACGGGGAGGGGGCCCCACCTCTGACCCTGGTCATCGACGAGGCGCAGATGTTCGCCGTTCCCTCGCTCTCCCAGATGCTGAGCGAGGGGCGCAAGTACGGGGTCCGGGTCGTCTTGGCGAACCAGTACTTCGGTCAGCTTCCTGAGAATCTCCGTGCTGCCATGGAGAGCAACCTGAACGTCTGGTGCTGTTTCAGGACCGGGCCCGAGGACTCGAGGGCGGCCCACAAGGTCACGCAGGCGCGCCAGTGGGAGTACGCCGAGGAGCGGTTCACGTGGCTCCCGGACCACCAGTTCGTCTGCAACCTGCTCACGCACTCGAACCAGGGGTTCTGGGAGACGGCCCCGCCGCCTCCTGCGAGTCCCGAAGCGCTCGCCTCGGAGCGACTCATTCGCGAGACGGGACAGAAGGAGTACGCGGCTCGTGAGAGCTCAGAGCAGTCTCCGTTCCTCGTGAACCAAGAGACCCTCGGACCCGTCTGCTTCGCCGTGTCGGAGGGCATTACCCTCCGGGAGGAGGTCGCCGAGGAGCTCGAACTGCCGAAGGGGGAGGTCTTCGCGTCTCTCCGGCGCGCTGAGGACCTCGGCTACGTCACTTGGGACCCGAAGACGAAGGAGAACCGGATCACGCCCCTCGGGCAGTCGTTCGTGGACGCGTGGGGGGCGCGGCGTGCTTCCGAGTCCGAAGGAGAGATCCACATGGACCTCCTCGCGCGTGCGGCGGACTACATCCACACGACTTGGGGCGTCGAGGTCCACATTCCGGCCCAGGGGCCCAATTCGGGGCCCGTCCCCGACGGAACCTTCGAGAAGGATGGAATCGCCTGCAACTTGGAGGTCGAGTGTTCGACCCTGGCCACCAAGAAGGCCCAGGTCGCGAAGAACCTCCGGAAGGCCATGGAGGAGAAACGCCGATTCCTTGGAGTTGTCCGCTCAATGGAGCTGGCCGACCGGCTTGTTCAGGTCGCGCGGGAGCTCGTGCCCGAGGCGAAGCTCGGGAGGGAGCTCGCGGTCCTGGCTTGGGGAGAGACACGATTCTCGGTGGTCCCCAGGGGCATCTCGTCGGACGGGTTCCCCTTCGTTCCCGAGCTCCCCGGAGGGGTCGGCGGGGGCTCAGGTGCGAGTCCCGGAACTCCTGGCGACACAGGGACAACCACCGCCCCAGGAGAGGCCACCAACCGAGGATCGGACCTCGAGGTTGCAAGGGAAGCTGTTACCGCCCTCCGCGGACGGAGGAACCTCAGGGTCACGGGTGACGAGGTCATGGACGCCATGCCGGAGGGTGAGCGCGCCAGGTTCGTGAGTGCGAAGACCGGGCGCATCACCCCGAAGCTCGGCTCCGTCCTGGCGCGGCTCGGCATTACTTGGGAGAAGGAGTGGGTGAAGGAGGCGGGGAACGCGGTGAGGTTGTACGACCTGCGTGTTCCATCCGGACAAGTCGGTGAGAGCCTGGTCGCCAGGGAGAAGGAGACTTCTCCGGTGGAGGACTGATCGACATGGAGGCGGACGCGCTCGAGTCTCCGAAGGCCCCGCGAGACCCGCACAGGACAGTCCAGTGGGTCTTCGCGAGCGACGGGGAAGCTCCGAGATCCGCCCTCCCTCCGCGCGACGACGTGTTGGTAGGAAGAGTTCCGGGGAATCGCGCCCCCTCCCCAGTCAGGGCCGGGAGATCCAGTTCTAGAGGTGCGGTCGTCAGCCCGGCGATCTCACCGATCCCGTGCTATCCCGCTCACCAAGGAATGGCTCTCTTGCTGGTGCCGATGCCGACCGATGGCTCGCCTGGTGGCGCTATCGACCTCTCGCGGGTCCCGGACCTGAGCTCGGTCCTGCGGCAGGCCCGGCTTCCTCCAGTTCGAGCTCCGGCTGTCGACCACGGGCCAGCGGCCCCCGACGGTTCCATCCCAGGAGCGACCGCGCCTCATCGACAGACCGAGATGGCGGATCTTTCGAGGCTGAAGGCGTCGATCGCGAGGCTTCCACGCTCGCACCCGCTACGGCTTGCCTTGAATGGGGAGTCGGACCGGATACCTCGCGACGAACTGGTCGTGAAGCTTCGGGAGTGGGCAAAGTACTTTCCGTGGGAGGAGAGGTGACCACCACTTGGCGATCGTTCAGCTTGTCAACGTACACCCAGCCGAGCGCAAGGCGACCGGGAAGCTCCTCCGTCTCGATCACCTCTTGATGCGGGGAAGGGGGATGGGCAAGCCGTTCCCGTTCCAGGTCGGCCTTCACCAACTTCTCCCGCACGAGGTCTCGCACCCGCTCCTTGTCGTCGAGGTCGAACCCCTCGATCTCCTCGGGTCCATACCCGGCCAGCTCGAGCATCGAGCGGGCGACTTCGTGCGAAACGCGTTCTGGCCCCGACCTGCCCGTGGTGATCAGGAATTCTTCGCACCGCCGGTACGCGTCCCGCAGGTCGTCCAGGAAGTGCTGGGTGAGGCGTCCCTTGTTGGTGGTGTACCTCGCTTCCATGCTCCCCTTGTGACCCATCCAAAAGACGCGGTAGTCGTGGGCGACCTTGCCCTTCGATTCCGCGAGCAGAAGCTGGGTGTCGAAGTAGGCTCGCAGAGCGTAGGGTCGCATCTTCATCTCGGCCCCCATGGCAGCCCGGATTCCGGCCCGGATCCCGTCGGAAACGTTCTGGGTGTGAATGAAGGGCTTCCCTTCATAGCGGGCGTGGATCAGGTCGGTTTCGGGAGTGAGCTTCTCACCGGCTTGGGCACGCAGCTCGAGATACTCCTTGACGTAGTCGCATCCCTCTTGCGTCAGGAACGAGAAGTACCGGTGCCTCGCCTTCGAAAGCTCTGGCCTGACCACGACCATCGCGGGTACGTGCTCGAACTCGATGTGAGTTCCCTTGATCCGCAGCTCCGGGAAGTCCTTGAGCCGGAGGCCGTCGTTCCCCTGGTAGTTGCCGAGCACCTCGGGCCGAACTCCCGAGTGGGCCATCAGGACCGCGGAGACGCGGTCGCGGGCTCTGCACGACATGAAGATGCGGTGGAGCTCCTCCTGCGTGGGCGTGCGCTCGTCCTGGATCGACGTCGTATCCTGGGCCCTGCGGATCTTGACGGGACGGGTGATGGTGATGCCATTGAAGGCCAACCAAGAACGCAAGGCCTTGGTGTGGTTCGACGTGGTGCGCCCGGCCTGCCCTCGCTTCTCCTCTCCGCTGACGAAATCCAAGACGGTCCGGTAGAGCTTCTCCCCGGACATCTTGACGAGCTCCGGAGGGGTCGCCCCAGTCTGGTCGCAGAAGATGTACAGGCTCCGGAGGCACTGGTCGGCGGTGATCTGTGAGCCGCGCGCGGTGTTGTCGTACCAACGTCGGAGCTCCGGATCCTCGAGACGGGAGAGCTTTCTCTGACGGTACGCGAGAGGTCCCACGCCCTTGCGCGGAGGCATGGAGAGAGCATGGAAGGGGTCAGATATTAGGTCTTCGAACCCGATGGGGTATGCGGACACCGGGATTCGAACCCGGGTAGCAAGCTTGGGAAGCTTGCGTGCTAACCACTACACTATGTCCGCGCGAGGGGGCGCGACATCCAGAGAGGTATGAAGGCTTTCCGGTCTTTGAGGAGGTGGCCGGGACTCACACCCTCGTGCGTTCTTGGGGGACGCGAAGGGCCTCGAGCCTCGTCGGGACGTCTCCCCGGTATGGGATCGCGTTGCCCTCCATGCATCGAAGCACGCCTCCCCACGGGCGAGCGTCGAGGTCCGGGAACGACCGGACCGCGACGAGCTCAGGGAAGCCCCCATGGGTCACGATCAGGGCTGACCCCCCGGAGGGATCTCCTCTGCAGCACGACGGGCCGCGGCCGTGAGCCGATCCGCGACCGTGGCCGCGCCGTAGCCTTCCCGCACCGCCGCCCGGACCCTCGAGAACGGGGCCGGCCAGGCGATCTCCCGAACGACCTCTTCCGGGATCTCGGCCCAGAGAGGGTCCGTGCGGTCGGGGGGGGAAGCCCATTCCTCCGAAGGGTGGTCATGCTCGCGCCACCGGACACGCCGTGCGAGAGGCTTGATACTTCCGGGGCCCTGCTCGTGCTCCGTGGTCGAGTCCCGGCTTGAGGAACTGCGGTCCGCGCTCGCCAAGGAGGACGCAGATATCCGCCACGCCGTGGGACGACGGCTCGCGATCGCACGCGAGATCGGCGAGGCGAAGCGGGCTGGGGGGCTTCCCATCCGGGACTTCACGGCCGAGCGAGGGGTCCTGGACCGATGGCGGGAGGACCTGGCGAAGGTCGAGGTGGCTCCCGAACGAGCGGAGGCGCTGGCCCGATGGCTCATCGAGGAGGCCGTTCGTGTGCAGGAACGGGGACGGGTCGAGCGTCCGACGCCCTCCTCCCACGCCTCGGACGTGCTGATCGTCGGCGGCGCCGGGGAGATGGGTGGGTGGATGCGCGAGTTCTTCCGGGCCTCCGGGCACCGGGTGGGGATCGTGGACCCTCGTGCGGAGCAGCACCGGGCGGAGGGGTACACGGTCCATCCGGACCTCGCCCGTGCGGCCCAGGACGCGGAGGTGATTGTGGTCGCGACGCCGATGCGCGCCGCTCCCGGGGTCTACCGCGAACTTCTCAAGACCGAGTCCGAGGGCGTGATCTTCGACATCCTGTCCATCAAGCAGCCGATCCTTCCCTGGGTGCGCCGGGGGATCCACGCGGGGCTCCATCTCACGAGCGTGCACCCGCTCTTCGGCCCGACCGCCCGGACCTTGTCGGGACGGAACCTGCTGGTGGTGGAGTGCGGGGACCCCCGGGCGGACCTCAGGGCCCACCACCTCTTCGGAGCGAGCTCGCTCACCATCACCCACGTCCCGATCGACCGCCACGACCTGCTGATGGCGGAGACCCTCGCGCTCCCCCATGTCGTGGCCCTGCTCTTCGGGGAGGTGCTCGCCGCGACATCGCGTGACCCGAGGGAGCTCTGGCATGCCGCCCCTACGAGCTTCCTCCGCCAGGTGGAGGCCACCCAGGTCATCGCTTCGGAGAGCCCGGAGCTCTCCTTCGACATCCAACACCTCAACCCCGCTTCGGAGGCGCTCTTCGAGCGGCTGGAGAAGACGCTACAGGCGATGCGGAAGGCGGTCCGGGAGGGGGACAGCGCGACCTACCGTCGTCAGATGGAAGAGGCCCGTGCGTGGGTCGGGCGCGAGCGAGCCTTGGTGGGAGGGGGCGCGCCCCCGCACCGGGGGGCGACCGGGGACGTACCGGGAGCCCGAGAGCGCTAGAGCAACATCCCGACGGAGACGCCAGGGACCTCCGAGGGGGTCCCGGCGACCAGGTCCGCGTTGGTGATGAGCTCCTCCGCTCCGGCCTCGAGGAATCCGCTCTCCGATAGGAGGGAACGGGCCCGAGCCGGGTTCGACACGGCGAGCCCGGCGAGGACCCGCTGGTGGGCCCGAGTGACCAGAATGCAGGCCGCGAGCACGTTGAGCTTCTTCGCGGCCAGGACGTCGAGGACCCGCAGGAGGGCCCCGCTCTTGTCCTCCAGATGGACGATGAGCAGGTCCGCCACGTCCACCTTGTAGCCCGCCTTGCGGAGCCGCCAGAGCGCGTTCTCCGTGTCGCTCACCACGAGCCGGCAGAAGCTCCGGTTGGAGTGGGTCGCGACGGAGAGCGCGGCGACGTTGATCCGACCTTCGGCGAGCAGGTGCGCGACGTTCCGCAGGGAGCCTGGGCGGTTCGCGAGAACGAGCGACATCTCCTGGACTGGCATGGGATTGGCCTCCGAATGGAGCGAGGTTTTAAGCGTTTGGAAGGCGCTGGCTCACCGGCCGGGCCTGCGAGAAGGTCCTGAGGAGGGTTTAAGACGCCCCTCGAGGTACTTGCTACGACCCCCAAGAGCCGCCGTCCACCCGGGCTCCGGGGTTCTTCAACGATGCCCATCCCAAAGGACGCCATCTACCGCCGGACCTTGCGCCAGGCCCGTGGTCGTCGGATCCACCGGGACGACCGGGCGGTGGCCGCGGTCATCGGGACCCTCCTCTCCCTTCTGGTCTTCATGACCCTCTTCGGGCTCTTCCTGACCCAGTTCCTCCCCCTCTGGATGACCGACAACGAGGCCGAGTTCGCGGACACGGTCGCCGTCCAGTTGGGGCAGGTCAAGCAGTGCATGGACCTGCTCGCGCTCTATGGGACGCCGGGGGGGTCCTGCTCCACGCCCGTGGTGATGCAGTCCGGTGGCATCCCGATCTTCGCCACTCCGACCCAGGGGACCCTCAACTTCGAGGAGATACACGGGCTCACGACGAACGTCAGCTTCAACGAGACCGCTCTCGGGGCCCCGCAGCCTCACGGCAACTTCTACCAGAACTTCTCCCCGGCCCAGATCGTGATGAGCCTGCCTGATCGCTACTACATCCCGGTCACCTACGCGATCAGCCTGGGGGCGCTCTTCCAGGACCAGGGAAGCTCGCAGCAGACGATGCTCTACCAGCCCAGCCTCAGCGTGAGCTCCAACGGGGTGTCCTCGTCGCTCTCGATGACCCTCTACGGGATGTACGGCACCTCGACAGCGCTCACCACCACCGCCTCGAACGAGGTCTACGTCTCGCTCTTCGGCTCCTCGACCTTCACAGCGAGCGCGACCGCGGTCAACATGACGTTCTTCACCTACTACCCCTGCGCCTGGCAGAGCTTCTTTGCCCACGAGTTCATCGGGACGGGGGTCGTGCCGGCGTACTCCCCAGCGAGCTGCCCGTCGGTCATCTACCCGAATGAGCTCTTCCGGATGGAGCTCTACATCCCCACCGTCACCACCTTCTCCCTCACGGTGGTAAGCTTCACCATCCACATGGGCATCGGGAACACGAACTAGGACCGCAGGCAACAGGGGAGGAGGAGCTAGGGAAGATGGCGAGCGCTCAGGCCGGTCACCAAGGCGCCTACGTGGTCCGCGTCCCGAAGGGGAAGCTCCGAGTGAAGTCCCCGATCCCTGGTATCGCCTCGCCAGGTGGCGACGGGAAGTCGGGCGGCTCCAACTCTGACCTCGCGGGAACGTACGTCACCGCCATCCCTCCGCTGCCCGAGAAGGCGGCGAAGCAAGTCGAGCTGGTCGGGGTGCAGCCCCCCTACTCCTTTTCGCGCATCTCCTACAACGACCGCACGAAGGAGTACCTCTACGAGGTGATCGAGCCCCAGCTCACGGGGAACGAGAAGACCATCCTCAAGCACATCAAGGAGACCTTGGACAAGCTCCTGGGCTCCGAGGGCACGGGCATGAAGTCCGCGGACAAGCGGGCCCACCTTCGGCAGACGGTCGAGAACTATCTCAAGACCCGCTCGGTCACCCTCTCGCCGCTCTCCCTCGAGCGGATCACCTACTACGTGCTGCGCGACTTCGTCGGCTACGGCCCGGTCGACGTGCTGATGGCCGACGAGTCCCTGGAGGACATCTCCTGCGATGGGGTCGAGATCCCGCTCTACGTCTTCCACAAGAAGTACGAGAGCGTGAAGACCAACGTCAAGTTCCTGGACGAGGACCTGCTCAACAGCTTCGTCGTGAGCCTGGGACAGCGCTGCGGCAAGCAGGTCTCCCGGTCCTCCCCGATCCTGGACGGTACGACCCCGGAAGGGCACCGCGTCCAGGCGACGTACTCCCGGGAGGTCACGACCCGGGGCGGGAGCTTCACGATCCGGCGCTTCAAGGAGAAGCCCTGGACCCCGGTGGACCTGGTCCTCGCCGGGACCGCGAACCCCGAGATGGTCGCCTACCTCTGGCTCGCGGCCGAGAACCAGCAGTCCATGATCATCTGCGGGGGCCCTGCCTCGGGCAAGACCTCCACCCTGAACGCGGCGGCGCTCTTCATCCCCCCCACCGCGAAGATCGTCTCCCTCGAGGACACCCGGGAGGTGAACCTGCCCCATGAGAACTGGATCCCGGGCGCGACGAGGAGCGGCTCGGGCGACCGGGGCCCCGACGGCAAGGCGGCCGGGGAGGTGGACATGTTCGACCTGGTCCGCGCCGCGCTACGGCAGCGGCCGAACTACATCATCGTGGGGGAGGTCCGAGGGAAGGAGACCTACACCATGTTCCAGGCGATGGCCACTGGACACTGCACCTACTCTACCATGCACGCGGACAGCGTGAAGAGCATGGTGAACCGTCTGGAGAACCCGCCCATCAACACCCCCCGTATCCTGCTCGCCGCGCTCAACACCGTCATCATCCAGTATCAGGGGCGGGTCGGGGAGTCCGTCGTCCGGAGGATCAAGCAGATCCTCGAGATCGTCGGGTTCGAGCCCGAGACGAACGAGCTCATCACCAACACGGTCTACGAGTGGGACCCGTCCAAGGACACGTTCAACTTCAAGGGGCACTCGTTCCTCTTCGACAATCTGATGGAGCTCAAGAACCTCACCCACGAGGAGATGGAGTCGGAGTTCCAGCGGAGGGTCGCGGTGGTGAAGTACATGGTCGAGCAGCGCATGACCGACCACCGCCAGATCTGGAAGATGGTCACGAGCTACTACCGCGACGCGACGGAGGTCATGTCCAAGATCGGGTACCACCCTGAGGGGGCCGTCTAGGATGTCTCCGGAGTCCGTGGACAGCTTCAATCGACTGAAGTCGGACCAGCGCTCGCTCTACCACACCCACGCGGCGGTGGTCAAGGCGGAGGAGCGGGAGCACCGCGCCATCCGTCTCAAGAAGGGCGCCCAGCCGGACTTCGCGGGGCTCAACTCGCTCCAGGCCATCGCCTGGAAGATCTACCAGGACAAGGTCCGGGGACACCCGGACCCGCTCCTGGAGGAGGACCTCCCCCGGGCCCACATGCGGATCCGGGCGGACGAGTACACGGCCTACATCCTGTTCCTGCAGCGCATGGTCCTGCTCCCGGCAGGTCTCGGCCTCGCCGCGCTCATCATCGTGGTGCTGGGACTGCTGGGCGGGCTGCTCGTGGTCTCGATCGTCATCGGGGTGGTGCTCGTGCTCTTCATGTTCTTCGCCCTCCCGATCATCCTCAAGGGCGCCCCGCATAGCCGGGCCAAGTCTCGCGGTAGGAAGATCGACGCCAAGATCTCCGCCGCGATGAGCTTCGTCTCCGCGATGTCCTCCGCGGACGTCAACATCGACGCGATCTTCAAGGAGCTCGCGCAGCAGAAGATCTATGGCGAGGTCGCGGAGGAGGCGGCCTGGATCACCCGCGACACGGAGCTCCTCGGCATCGATATCCTCACCGCGATCAAGCAGGGGGCCAACCGCACGCCCTCCAAGCGCTTCCAGGACTTCCTGCAGGGCGTCGTCACCACCGCGACCAGCGGCGGTCAGCTCAAGCCCTACTTCCTGCTGAAGGCGGAGCAGTACGAGCGGGAGAACAAGCTCGACATGCTGAAGCGCGTCGAGAGCATGGGGCTGCTCGCCGAGGTCTTCGTCACCACGATCGTCGCCTTCCCTCTGTTCCTGGTCATCATGCTCGCGATCTTCGCGATCGTCGGGAACTACGGCGCCTCCGTGCTGACCTTCCTCTGGGCGATCGTGGGGCTCATGATCCCGCTGGGCCAGTTCGCCTTCATCACGATCATGTACCTGGCCGCGAACGAGGGGAAGTAAGATGGCGACGGCGAACGTAAGGATCCAGCCCACCGCGGCCCACAAGCCGAAGACCACCTCGAAGGCGACGGGCTCCGTCGTCCCGATGCTGGCCCAGGCGACCGCGAAGAAGTCGGTCGGGTTCCGGACCATTTACCTGCTCTACGCCGGGCTCGCGGTCTTCGGGATCTGCGCGGGACTCGCGGTCGCGGCGGGAGCGGGCGTCTCCGCTCTGACCCTTCGGGCCGGAGAGGACCCCGCCGGGGCGAGCTTCCACACCAACGCGTTCATCGACTGGCTGGTCATCGGCGCCCTGGCGGTGCTCTTCCCCTACGGGGGCGTCGCCTTCCGCCAGGCGAGCATCGTCGACGACGTCGAGTCCCGTCTCCCGGACTTCCTGCGCGATGTGGCCGAGGCGGGCCGGTTCGGCATGACCCTTCCCGAGGCGATCATCGTCGCGAGCAAGGGCCGCTACGGCCGGCTGACCGAGGAGATCAAGCGCATGGCGAGCCAGCTCGAGTGGGGGGTCCCGGTCTCCCACGCCCTGACGCTCTTCCAGGAGCGCATCGACACCCCGCTCACCCGACGCGTCGTCTCGATCATCATCAAGGCGAACGAGGCGGGCGGTAACGTGGCGGACGTGCTCAGCATGGTCGCCCACGACACGCGCGAGGCCCAGCTCAACGAGGAGCAGCGGAAGATCACGATGCTCACCTACCTCACGGTGATCTACATCTCGTTCTTCGTGTTCCTCGTGACCATCCTCATCATGGCGGTCACCTTCCTGCCCCAGATGGTGCAGGCCGGGGCGGGCCTGCAGTCCTCCGGGGCGGCGGCGGCCGGGGGCGGGGCCGGGGTCGGGATCTCGATCCAGTTCATCCCCGCGGTCTTCCTCGCGTTCCTGGCGGCGGTCATCGTCCACGCCCTCGGCGACGGCATGATGGCCGGGGTCATCCATTCGGGGAGGATCTCCGAGGGGATGCTCCACGGCGGGATCATGCTCGCCATCGGCTGGGTCCTCATGCGGTTCATCATCCCCCCTGTCGTCATCCCGACGTGAGCCCGAGGCCCGAGAGCACGAAGGAGACACGGCACAGGTAGCGGGAACGAGTGGACCGAGCGACGTGGGACGGACGGACCCGGAGAAGGAGAGGACGAGGAGCATGAGCACGGAAACCCAGGCCCTGCAGAGCACCAGCCCGCCGAAGAAGCGAAGCAAGGGCCAGGGCAAGGGGGGTCGGGGGGACCGGTCCGCCGTCCCCACGGTGGAGCGACGCAAGAAGATCTTCTTCCCGTTCAACCTCAAGGTCTCGGCGACGCTCAACCGGGGTGACAAGACCTTCCCGCGCCAGGTGAAGATGGCGCAGCTCTCCTACGCGACCGGCGGCTCCGTCCCCACGCCCAAGCCCCCGCTGCCCGACTCGGACACCACCGAGATCGAGACCTACCCGATCCGGGAGCCCTACGCCTACGTCCGGATCACGTTCAACAACGCCCGGAACGAGTACATGTACGAGGTCATCGAGCCTCCCGTGACCCCCGTCGAGGAGGAGCTCCTCACCCGTCTCAAGGTGGCGCTCATCGACCGGTTCCAGCCGCTCCCCGAGGTGGACCCGGGGACCAAGCGGCGCGAGATGCGCCGGATGGTCGACAACTTGCTCCGGGAGTGGGAGCTGTCCCCGGCGCCGGTCACCAAGGGTCGCGTGCTATACTACCTCGAGCGGGACTTCATCGGCTATGGGCTGGTGGACGTCCCCATGACCGACGCGGAGGTGGAGGATATCTCATGTGATGGGGTCGGCGTCCCGATCTACATCTACCACCGCAAGCACCAGTCGATCCGCTCGAACATGAAGTTCACCACCGAGTCGGAGCTCGACGCCTTCGTGATCTGGCTCGCCCAGCGCTCCGGCAAGCACATCTCCATCGCGAGCCCGGTGCTGGACGCGACGGTGCCCGACGGCAGTCGTCTCCAGGCGACGCTGGGGGCCCACGTCACGAAGAAGGGCTCGACCTTCACCATCCGGCGGTTCCGGGACAACCCGTTCACGCCGGTCGACCTGATGAAGTTCAAGACGATGAGCACCGAGATGATGGCCTACCTCTGGGTGGCCATAGAGAACGGCCGCTCGATGATGGTCTGCGGAGGCACGGCCTCCGGGAAGACCACCACGCTCAACGCGGTGCTGCTCTTCATCCCCCCGCAGATGAAGATCGTCTCCATCGAGGACACGCGGGAGCTCAACCTCCCGCACGAGAACTGGATCCCCTCGCTCACGAGGAGCGGGTTCGGGATGAAGAACGTCCTCACGGGGAAGGCCCCCGGGGAGATCGACATGTTCGACCTGCTCGCGGCCGCGCTGCGCCAGCGCCCGCAGTACCTGATGGTCGGAGAGGTCCGTGGTGCCGAGGCGTTCATCGTCTTCCAGGCGATGGCCACCGGCAAGACCTGCTACACGACCTTCCACGCCGAGTCCGTGAGCGCGATGGTCCACCGCATGGAGAACCCGCCCATCTCGCTCCCCCGTTCGCTCGTCGCGGCGCTCCACCTGGTCCTGCTGCAGAAGCAGGTGAAGGTCGGTACGAAGATGACCCGGAGGGTCCAGAGCCTGACGGAGATCGTGGGTCTCGACCCGGAGACGAACGAGCTCATCACCAACGCCGTGTACACCTGGAACGCCCCGGACGACACGTTCCTTTACAGCGGCCACTCCTACGTCTACGAGCAGGTGGCGGTCCTGAAGAACTGGACCATGAAGGAGATGGAGCGCGAGGTGCGCCGTCGCGTCGAGGTACTCGAGTTCATGCGGTGGAAGGAGGGCCAGGCTACGCGCCAGAAGCCCTTCACCCACCGGGACGTGGGGCGACTCGTCGCGTTCTACTACAAGGAGCCGAACGGCTGCCTGCAGGAGTGCCGGGACGACATGGCCATGGCCGGGGTGAAGCCCTCCGGTCCCCAGGCCCCTCTCGCCCCCACCGCCCCCCCGGGCGTCGCGGCGCCCGCGTGATGTCACGCGCGCGACAAGCGCCTTAAGTACGAAGGTCCGGATTTTCTTGCCGAGGACCTGGGTCCTCCGTACGGAGATGGGTAGCCCGCCGGCGCCGCTGGAAGCGGCAGAGAGGAAGCGCGCCTGGTCCCATCGTCCGTCGCCCCTAGCCCCTGAGAAGGAGGCGATCTCCTACTTGCGGCGCGAGCTCCTGCCGGAGCTCGAGCGCTCCCACCGCCCGGACCTGGTCCGTGGGGTGCAGCAGGCGGTCGAAGCGGGAACGCTCGAGCCGCTCCACGCCCTCTCCGCCTCGCAGAAACATTCCCTCCTGGGCGAGCTCGAGACCCGCCTGGGCCGTGCCCGGTCGCGAAGGGCGGCCGGTCACCTGGGGGCCTCGGTCGTCGTTCGCCTGACCGGCTCGCTGGACCCGACCCCTCCGGAGCTGCTCGCCCTCGAGCGGCGCCACCCGGTGCTCCCCTCCCGCTGAGGGGGACCGCTCTCCCCTCCTACCGGAGGAGCTCGAACTTGTCCACGCGCCGCAGCGTCGCTTCGACGAGGGCCCTCACGTCCAGGTCGAGGCCGTAGCGGTGGAAGTAGCGGGAGAGCGAGGAGAGACCTCGCTCCATCGCGACACGGACCCTCTCCAACTTCTCCTGGGGGGGCGATCCCAGTCGGTCCACCCTCAGCCCGTCCGCGAGGTCGATGATCCACGGTCGGTCCTGGTGGACGAGGATGTTGAACGGGGAGAGGTCGGTGTGCACGATCCCCGCCTTGGTCAGGCGGTCCACCGCCTCCAGGACGAGCGCGAGGAAACGCTCAGGCTCCTCGAGCCGGAGGTCCTTGAGCCGCGGAGCGGGCCCCTCGAGGGTGCCGAGGTAGTCCATGGAGACGATGTACTCGTCACGGTCGAGGGGCTCGGGGACCGGCGCCCCCTTCACGTAGGCGTAGGTCAGGAGCTCGAACTCCCGGGAGGCGACCTGCCCCAGCCCCTCCGCTTTCACGGGGCCCACGTGGTGGGAGGTGCGGTAGTACCGGTAGGCCTTGAGGGCGACCCGGCGACCGCCCAGGAGGCCCAGGTAGACGTCGGCCTCCTTCCCGGAACCGATCTTCGAGAGGACCTCCGTCGCGAGGCCCGAGTCCAGGATCGCGTCGGAGACCTCACGGTAGGTGAGCTCCTTGAAGGCGAGGTTGCCGGTGTCGAGGCGCCAGCGTACGCTCTTGTCGAGGTAGGGGGTGTTCGGCATGGTGTCCAGCGGACCATGACCGGGCGGGCCCCTCGAGATGGGAAAGCGAACGAGCCCTCATCGAGGCCCCCCCATGGATCGGGAGGGGGGCGAACAGTTCCACAGGGAGGAGCCCTGTCGACGCGAAGGTCCTACCGGGTCCCCGACGATGGAGAGGGCTCGACACGCATCATCATCTTCGGAGACCTCCAGGCCAGGGGCCAGGGCACGAAGGCCGTCCGGGCTATGTAAAGCTCGACCGGGGCGTCCCCGCCGCCGGCGCTGGCAGGTCTCTAGCCTCGTTCCAGGACACAGGTGAGGCAGTGGGCGCCGCCGAACGCCCCCGTGAGGTTCGCGAGGGGCACCTGGGTCGCTTCGATCCCCGCCTCTCGGGCGAGGGCCTTGTGCGGGAAGAAGGTCCCGGTGCTCCTGAGCTCCCCGAAATCGACGCTCGCCCTCAGGTAGAGGCGGTGGTACTTCGCGGGGTTCTGTTCGGCGGCCCGGCGGAGGTTCGCGAGGACCTTCTCCGCGTTGCGCGCGACGTCGGGGACCAGGATCCGGCGGTTGCGGACGGTGAGGAAGTTCGTCGCGTAGCAGAGCTGCTCGAGGGTGGTGATGGGGACCACCTGGAAGCGGTGGTCGATCTCGAGGTATCGCAGCAGCCGGGTGGTGCGGACCCGTCGGTACCGGCCGCCGTCCTGGCGGCGGTAGACGTCCACCCGGGCCGCCTTCAGCATGTCGGGGTAGCCCACCGCGATGCGCTCCCCGGCGAAGTTCATGTAGGTGTCCAGATGCATGTTGACCATCGGGTCGGGCTCGTCCAGCAGTGGGTGGCGGGGCTGGTGGACGACCCCCACCTCGACGAAGCCGACGCCGGCGGAAAGGATCTCCTGGATTGCGGCGGGGCTCGTCCGGTCCCCCGTCCCCAGGAGCGCGAAGTCGCCCGCGGGGAGGAAGTCCCCGCCTTCGAACGTTCCCCGCCGGATCTGGAGCACCGGCGGCTCGCCGAGCGCCTTCCAGGCGAAGGAGGTGATCTCGGTCTCTCTCCGCCGCTGGGGCTTCGCGAGGCGGGCCAGGATGATGCCCCGGTCCGTGACGGCCTGCTGGTCGCGCATGAAGAAGAGGTTCGTGAGGGGGACGCGAAGGGTGGTGAACGGCAGGATGTTGCGGGCCCCCTTCCGGCGGACGAAGGTGATCATCGGCGCGAGAGCGAGCACCTGGATGAGCTGCTCCCGGTCGAGCAGCTGGAGGTTCAGGGCGAACTCCCGGCGCGCCCGTCGGGCCCCCGCCCCGGCGAACTGCATCGTCGCCAGCGCCCGGTCGGAGAGCTCCTGGTAGATCGCAGGGTCGCGCCCCGCGGCCTCCAGCAGGATCTCGTCCAGGTACTGGACCTGGACCCCGAACCCCCTGCGGAGGGTCTCGACGAGCTCGTCGTGCTCCCGGCGTGCCTTCTCCAGGGAGAAGACCCGCTCGTAGAGCGAGGAGAAGGGCTCCAGGAGCCCGAAGAAGGTCTCCATGCCGGGGCGGCGGACCACGACCCGGCGAAGGGGCTGCCACTCCGCCTGGACCCCCGCCCGTGCCATGACCCACCCTGACCCCGTGCTGACTGAAGACCCTCCCCTGGGTAGCCCCCCTATTTCACGCCTTGGCGCACAGGCGCAATGGCGGGGGGGGCAGCGAGTTTGGGACAAAACCCCCCTATCCGGCGGGGCGACGTAGGCGTCTCCACTCACGAGGCTGCAGCACCACCGTCCACCCGTAGACCTCCTTGACGAACTGCTGCAGGAGTTCCACCACGCGCTCCCGGTCCTCCACCCTT
>DAHUZP010000029.1 GCA_027306505.1 Thermoplasmata archaeon
CAAGCGCGTTCGACGGATCCTCAAGGAGGAGGGCTTGCAGAAGGAGGTCCACTTCCCTCGCCCGCGTCTCCCCGAGACCGGGAACCTCAGCGCACTCGAGCCCGACCAGCGATGGTACGCCGACCTCACCTACGTCGACACCACCGACCTCGGTCCCGCCACGCTGATGGCGGTCATGGATGCCTGCACGTGAGAGGTGGTGGTCCACGAGCTGCTGCGCTCGTGTGGGGCGGCGGAGGCGCTCTCGGTGGTGGAGCGCGCCGTCCTGGCGCGCTTCCCGAGGACGGGGCGAGCTCCCGGCCTCACGCTGAAGACCGACGGAGGCGCCCAGTTCGTGGCGCACCGCTTCCAGGACGGGTGCCGAACGATATGGATCTCGCTGCTGGCCACGAGGAAGCGTCGGCCCGAAGATAACGGGATGATGGAGGCCTGGAACGGGCACTTCAAACAGGACTGCCTCTGGGTCCGGGAGGCCACGTCGTTCCTGGAGACGCGCCAGATCGTGGATGGTGGTGTGGTCGACTACAACACGCAGCGACCGCACTCGTCCCTGGACTATCTCACGCCGAGCGAGTACGCCGAACGGAAGAAGGAGGAACAGAGAATATGAGCGAGAGGAGCTACGACGAGAGGCCGAGCGCCCCTCCCCAGACCCCTCCCTCAGGTGCACGAAACAGAAGGGAGCACGTCAGCCACGCGACCCAAGGTCATTCGGGAAGACCCACCATCTTGAGCAACCTCTTGGCCCGTTCGTTGTAAGTATGTCGCTCCATCGCTAGTTTGTGTATACGACGATGGATCTCGGGGTCTTGCCTTGACCGTTCCAATGCTTGCCGTACCAGTCCGGGTCCTTCCGTCATCTCGCGGAACGTGAAGATCGCCTCGTGACAGAGCTCCGTCCCAATCACCTCCTCAAGGTCCGAGGTCCAGTCAGTGACTAGGATGCACCCTCCGGCGAGTGACTCGAAGACCCGACTGTTCAGCGAAGGGTCGAAGACTAAGTTGACTGAGACTTGGAAGGACTTCATGGTTCGTGCATAGTCTGAAGCCGGGAAGAACTTGGACGGGTCTGCGAGGAAGAACCCTCCGAACTCCGCACGCATCAGACGGAGGAACTCGGCCCTCTTGCCGAGTTTGATCGATCCTACGAACCCTGCAGGGACGGGTCGCTGGGCTTGGAACTGCGAGTAGAGATGTTGAGGCGCGGCCAGCGGTAGAGTCGCCACCTTGGAACTGGTGAACTGCTCCCGCAACCAAGCCTCGAGTCGAGGGGCTCCCGCCAACATCACGTCGAATCTCGGGAGGCGAGAGTACCTCAGTCTCGCATCGTAGACAGGATCCTCTCTCGGACTCGCGTCGATCCCCCAGAGGGCGGACTTGTTCCCCAGGTCGAGTACGCGCTTGGGAACTTGAATCCAGTCCATGACCAGTACGAGATCGAATTGTCCCCAGCTCTGAATCGAGGGGAGAGACTGTGCGAAGTAGTACTCAGGGAACCAGTGCCGAGCCCCGGGGAGCTTGCTCGCCACCTGGTAGGTGCGACGTAAGCGATCGACGTAGATCGGGCAGACATCGACCCCGTGGTCCTCGAGCGCCCGCTGCAAGAAGTGCGCAGGGGATGTGCTAACTGCGTCCCTAACGAATAGGATTCGACTTGGCGCGCGGCTCACGGTCGTGGACCCCCATTACCACGAAGAAAATGAGCATGAGGCAGAACCCCAGAAGAATAACCCATCCGCTGGAGTACCAGAAACCGACTCCGAGCACTAGAAGGGATGGCACCCCCAGCAGCATGGCAACCCAGTCTCCGCGTTCCAAAACGATAGGAGCTGATGGTAGCCCGCGCTCATCCCTAGATTCGAGGTAGAACAGGGATGTGACGATCACCAGAACCAGACCGATCCCGATCATGGCAATCTCGAGAGAGTGGTAAATCAGGAACCCGAGCAAGATGACGGCGACCGCAACGCCGAGAGGCGGGATGGCGATCAGTCGCCCGGGCCCACGGGGCTTTATCTGTCGCTCGAAGAAGTCGGGAACTGCAGAGCGTGAGTCCACGTCGATCCCTCCTGCTGAGCGTTTCGACGGCTGTGAAGTTCGTAGAGTGGGTCCCCTCTATAACGCCCTTACGTCGCCCCCAAGAGCGGGCACCCTTCGGATCGGTCCCGGAGTGGTGGCAGGGGAAGGGAGGCTACGGCTCGCTCTCCGAACCCGGCAATGAAGCTCTGGGGATCCGTGCAAGTACGATCTTGGGTGGGGCCCGTCCCCTGACATTTCGGAGACCCCTCCGGATGTCGACGAACCTGAACTACGGCCTTCGGTCACTGCGAGCCCGCATACTATGGTAGTTCCCTAGAAAAAGGGACCATCAGAAGGCCGTCGGCAAGCGTGCGCTGGGACTGGACGTCATCGGACGGAGGAGAGGGCACGTCGAGGGGAAGCCCACCGATCAAGAGAGGGTCCCGGCACCGGCGATTCGAGGGCCCGTGCCTGTCCCTGAAAGCTGTACCAGACACGCACGCTCCCCCGGGTTCCATGCGACCGGGCGGTCGGAGACGACCGTCCGTCGGTCCCCATCCACGCGTTGAATCTTCGCGGGAACGACCTGAAGCCCGATCGAAAGGTGGACGTGGTCCCCCTCACCCGCTTTCCCCTTGAAGAACGGGCAGGACGAGTAGTGGGTCAGCTCCAGCGTATCGGAGACCCGCAGAGAGTCCACAGGGGCAAGCACTTGCCCTCGCGAGACCTCATCCGCCTCGATCCCCTTCAAGGCCAGTCCCACGCGGGACCCGGTTCCAGCTTCCCGGACGTCCACGTCGTGCACTTGGATGGATCTGACCTCGACACTCGTCTCGGAAGGGAAGAGCCTCAACCGGTCGTGAACCTTCACCGCGCCGCTCTTCACGATGCCTAGGACGACCGTGCCGACCCCCTTCACCGGGAAGACGTGGTCCACTGGGACCGCCGTCTCTCCATCAGCAGAAGGGCTCGACCAGGTCTCCACCACAGCTGCAATGGCCTTGGGGTCCATCGGAGCCGAAGGGATGCCTTCGAGCTTGGTCCCCTTGAGCAGCTTCCGCACCTCCTCGTCTCCCACGTTCGGGGAGAGGACGAGCAGGCCTTCGCTCTTTTCCAGGAGGCTGGCGGTAACCATGGCCTCGGCCAGATCTCGGCTGAGGGTGTCGACCCCAAAGAGCACCTGACGACCGATGGCCAGGGAAGCGAGCAAAGGTGGGAACTTCTCGGGGAATTGCGTGGGTTCGACGTAGGTCAGCGCCACCTCGCCCTGCACGCGGTTGTAGAGCGTGATGTCCGACGCTGTTCCCTTCTTGCCAAGTTCCTTGCCGAGTTCCTTGGAGCCCAGGAGGCTCACGACGATCGAACGAGTCATGGAGAGGCCTCTCTATCTTTCTGGAGGGGTCGCGGTCGATGACTTGGTGGTGCCCTCGGACTTAGACCTTCGTGTCGAGGACGAGAGGACCACCTTGAGCACGCCGTCCTTGACGTCCACGACCACGTCCTCGCCATCGCGGATCTCCCCCTCGAGGAGCTTCGTGGTCAGGGCATCCACCACCAGCCGCTGAATGGTGCGGCGGAGCGGACGCGCGCCGAACTCGGGATCGAACCCGGCCTCGGCGAGCAGGGTCTTGGCCGCCGGGGTGGCCGTGAGGTGGATCCGGCGCTCCTTCAAACGTGACGCCACCGCATCGAGCTGAAGGTCCACTATCCCTTCGATGTCGGTCGGGGTCAAGGCATGGAAGAGAACCACGTCGTCCAGTCGGTTGAGGAACTCGGGCCGGAAGAAGGAGCGGAGCGCCTTGTCGACCTCAGCTCTGCTCTCGGCCTCAGGGGCCCCGCTCCGGAGGGCCTCGGTTGCGAGATTACTGGTCATGATCACCAGGGTGTTGCGGCAGTCCACGGTGTGACCCTTTCCATCCGTTAGACGGCCCTCGTCCAGCAGCTGGAGGAGGACGTTCATGACCTCTGGTGCCGCCTTCTCGACCTCGTCGAAGAGCACGACCGTGTAGGGTCGACGCCGGACCGCTTCGGTCAGCTGGCCCCCCTCCTCGTACCCCACGTAACCTGGAGGGGCCCCGATGAGGCGCGCGACGGAGTGCTTCTCCATGTACTCGGACATGTCAATCCGAACGAGCGCCTTCGCGTCGTGGAAGAGGAACTCGGCCAGCGTCTGCGCCAGGTAGGTCTTCCCCACCCCCGTGGGTCCAAGGAAGAGGAACACCCCCATCGGTCGGCTGGGATCCGCGAGACCGCTGCGGGACCGGCGGACCGCCCTCGACACCGCCGCGATTGCCTCGTCCTGTCCGACGATCTTCGACTTGAGAGTGGCCTCCATCTTGAGCAGGCGCTGCATCTCGCCCTGCATCATCCGGGCGACCGGGACCCCGGACCATTTCGATACGACCTGGGCTACGTCCTCCTCGTCGACCTCCTCCCGCAGGAGGTTCTCCTGCGAGGGGCCCGACTTCGCCTTGGCCGTCAGAGCCTCGATCTGCCTCTGGAGCTCAGGGACCTTACCGTACCGTAGCCTCGCCACCGTCTCGAGGTCGCCCGCCCGCTCGGCCTCGGCCTCGTCGATCCTGGCGTGCTCGAGCTCCTTGCGGACCCGTCTAATCTCGTCGACCTTCTCTTTCTCCTTCTTCCATTTCGCGAGGAGCTTGTCCTCTTGCTCGCGAAGGTTCGCGAGCTCGCGCTCCAGCCGTGAGAGGCGCTCTTTGCTGGCAGGATCGCTCTCTTTCTTGAGCGAGACCTTCTCTACCTCGAGCTGACGGATCCGCCGGACCAGCTGGTCGATCTCCGGTGGGCGGGAGTCCAGCGAGAGCCGGACCATGCTCGCGGCCTCGTCGATCGCGTCGATCGCTTTGTCGGGAAGGTGTCGGTCGGGAAGGTAGCGTGCGCTCAGCGTGGCCCCAGCGACCAGCGCGGAGTCATGGATCTGGACCCCGTGGTGAAGCTCGTAGCGGTCCTTCAGTCCTCGCAGGATGGAGATGGTGTCCTCCACCGATGGTTCTTGGACCGGGACAGGTTGGAAACGTCGCTCCAGCGCTGGGTCCTTCTCGATGTGCTTCCTGTACTCGTCGGTGGTGGTTGCGCCGATGCAATGCAGAGTTCCCCGAGCGAGGGCGGGCTTGAGGAGGTTCGAGGCATCCATCGCGCCACCCTCCGTCGCACCGGCCCCGACAAGGGTGTGCATCTCGTCAATGAACAGGACGACCCGCCCGTCCGATTTTTCCACCTCCTTGACGACCGACTTCAGACGCTCCTCGAACTCGCCCCGGAACTTGCTGCCAGCGAGCATGGCCCCCATGTCCAGCGCGGCGATCGTCTTGTCCTTCAGGCTCTCGGGAACGTCGCCCTGGACGATACGTAGGGCCAGGCCCTCGACGATGGCGGTCTTCCCCACCCCGGGGTCCCCGATGAGCATGGGGTTGTTCTTCGTCCTGCGGGCGAGGATCTGGATCACCCTTCGGATCTCGTCGTCCCTTCCGATGACGGGGTCCAGCTTGTGCTCACGAGCAAGGGCAGTGAGGTCACGGGAGAACTTCTCGAGCGCCTTCAGCTCCTTCTCGTGCTCGCGGCTGTCCACCGTCTGTCCTTGGGCGCGCAGGGCCTCGAGCGCCTTCTCGACCGCCCCCGTCCGGGCGCCGGAGTCCTCCAGGACCTCCTTCGCGCTGGAACGCTCCTTGAGCAGACCCAGCAGAAGATGTTCAATCGCGACGTAGCGGGCCTTCTGCGACTCCGCCGCCTTCTCGGCGGCGGTCAGGACGTTGCCGAGTTCCCTCGAGATGTATTGTTCCGCCGGGGCGACATGATCGGCGGAGGGGAACTGAGCTATCCTCTCCTCCACCTGGGTCCGCAGAGCCTGAAGGTTCACACCCTGTCCACTGAGAAGGTCCGGGATTATCCCGCCCTCCTCCTCCAACAGCGCGAGCAGGAGATGCAGGGGTTCGACCCCCTGATGGCGAGCCTCCAGCGCAAAACGAAAGGCCTGCTCCAGGGCACTGCGAGCCCCGTCGGTCAGACGGTCGAGCCGCACACCAAAAAGTGAGGGAGGCGCGTATTTATGGCGAGCGTCTGGGGCGAGCCTGGACCTGCCTCCCAGAACGAGTATTAGTAATCTCTAGGCTCGCGAAGCCTGTGGTGGACCTATCGAGCCAAGTGGCAGGGGTCACCTTTCCGCGACCTACCCTCCTAGCCTCGGGGATCTGGGGAGAGAGCGGTGCCTCGATGGCCCATGCCTATCGAGCGGGTGCCGGTGGTGTGGTCACCAAGAGCATCGGTCCCAAGCCAAGGGAGGGGTACCCCAACCCCACCGTCGAGCAGCTCGGGTCTTGGGGGATGCTCAACGCGATGGGACTACCGAACCCGGGGATGGAGGAGTACCCGAAAGAGATCCAGGAGGCCCTGGGCGCGGGGGCCGTGGTGGTGGGCAGCCTCTTCGGAGGAGACACGGAGGAATTCGCCTCCCTGGCGCGAAGAATGGAAGCCACCGGGGTCCACGCGCTGGAGCTCAACCTCTCCTGCCCGCATGCCAAGGGGTACGGAAGCGAGATCGGTCAGGACCCGGTGGAGCTGGCCCAGGTGGTGAGGGCGGTGAAGAGCGCGACGCACGTGCCGGTGTGGGCGAAGATCACACCCAACACCCACGATCCAGCCCTGCTCGCGGAGGCCGCTGAGAAGGCCGGGGCGGACGCCATCACCGCCATCAACACGGTCCGGGCGATGGCCATCGACCCCGTGCTCCGTCGACCCGTCCTGGCGAACGAGCTTGGGGGCCTCTCCGGGCCCGCGATCAAACCGATCGGCCTCGCCGCCGTCTGGAAGATCTTCGAGCGTGTGCGGATCCCCATCGTGGGCGTGGGAGGGATCTCGAGCGGACGCGATGCGTTCGAGTACCTGCTCGCCGGGGCCCGCGCGCTCGAGGTGGGGACGGCGGTTGCCACCCGGGGGATCCAGGTCTTCCGGGAGGTCCACGAAGAGCTCGCGGGGTACCTGGAGAAGGCCCACTTCCGCTCGGTGGCGGAGGCGGTCGGGGCCGCTCACCGCCGCTGAGGGCGTCGTCGGTCCGCCCCCGACGGACCCTAGCTCGCGGACCCGGAACGCTCGAGGTGCCGCTCGGGCCCCGGCAGGTGCGGCTCCGGCTCCCCGGGGCTCGGGGCCCGCACCTCATGGGCTAGCCGGTGGGGTTCCCCCGGGCCCCCCTGCCGGTAGCTTCCGGGGAGGCACATGCAGCCGCAATGGGTGCATTGCACCGGCGCCCGGGGGAGGAGGCCCTCAGCTGCCCGTTCGCAGACCATGGGGGTCGCGTGACCGCAGAGCATGCAGGGATGGCTGGGACGCATGCGGCCTCCATCCCAAGGCACCTCGCACGCCACCATGAACCTTGGGTTGAGGGGGCTCCACCCCGGAGCGGTCATCCTTTTCCACCGGGGGCCACTGTGGCCCCTCCGTGCGGACCATCGTCCGGATCGACGAGAAGCACTGGGAGACCCCAAGCACGGTCACCCTTCGTTTCCGCTATCCTCCCGCCGCACGACCGGGGCAGTTCGTGATGCTCTGGCTGCCCGGGGACGACGAGATCCCCATGTCCTTGTCCTACCCCTCCGACGAGCTCAAGGGGGTGACGGTGAAGGCCATGGGCGACACCAGCCGGCGACTGCTCGACCTCGAACCTGGTATCCAGGTAGGCATCCGGGGGCCCTACGGCAATTCCTTCGACCTCTCTCCGCGTCGCTTGCTGGTGATCGCAGGAGGATCGGGTGGGGCCACCCTGGCCCCGGCGGCCGAGTCGCTCCGTCAGAAGGGGGGATCGGTCACCGTGGCGCTGGGGGCCACCACCGCAAAGGAGCTGCTCTTCCGCGAAAGGTTCTCTGCCCTCGCGGACGGGGGGCTCGAGATCGCGACGGACGATGGCACGATGGGCCATCGGGGGTACGTGACCGACGTGGCCGCGCGACTGCTCTCCGAGCGGACCTTCGACGCCCTCTGGACCTGCGGCCCTGAGGTGATGATGGTGAAGCTCACCCGACTAGCCGAGAAGTCCAGGGTCCCGATCTACTGCTCGGTGGAGAGGGAGATGAAGTGCGCCATCTCCATGTGCGACGCCTGCGCCTTCGGACCCTTCCACGTGTGCTCGGACGGCCCCGTCTTCGAGGGGTCCGCTCTGCACAAGATCCCGGATTTCGGCGCCTTCAAGCGCGACCCCAGCGGGCGACGGGTGAGGGCGTGAGCGCCGGGGACCGCATGGCGGGGCCGGAAACGGTCGCTCCCTTGCGTCCGGGAGCGCTTCCCCCACGACGCTCGACGGCACCTTTATCGTTCCAGGGCATCCATCGGCGCGTGGAGGGTCGATCGTGAAGTTCGTAGTGGTCACGGGAGGGGTCATCTCGGGTCTCGGGAAGGGGATCACGACGAGCTCCCTCGCCCGCATCCTCAAGTCCCGGGGCATCACCGTCACCGTGGTCAAGATCGACCCCTACCTCAACGTCGACGCCGGTACGATGAACCCGTACCAGCACGGCGAGGTCTTCGTCCTGGACGATGGGATGGAGGTGGACCTCGACCTCGGGAACTACGAGCGGTTCCTGGGCGAGAGCCTGCCGGGCACCCACAACATCACCACCGGCAAGGTCTACCGGGCGGTCATCGAGAAGGAGCGCCGGGGCGACTACCTCGGCAACACCGTCCAGATCATCCCGCACATCACCGGGGAGGTCAAGCGGATGCTTCGCGACGCGGGGCAGACGACGGGGGCCGAGGTGGTGCTCGTCGAGGTGGGGGGGACCGTCGGCGACATCGAGTCCATGCCCTTCCTCGAGGCGCTCCGAGAGCTCCAGCAGGAGGTCGGAGGAAAGGAGAACATGGCCTTCGTCCACACGACCCTGGTCCCGGTGGTCGGGGCGGTCGGCGAGGCGAAGACCAAACCGACCCAGCACTCCGTCCGGGAGCTCCGGTCCATCGGGATCGCGCCGGACATGTTGATGGCCCGGGGACCCGCGCTGCTCACGCCGGAGCTCAAGTCGAAGATCTCGCTCTTCTGTGACGTTCCGGCCGAGGCGGTCATCTCCGTGCCCGACCAGGTCACCGTCTATCATGTGCCCCTACACCTGGAAGGCCAGGGCGTGGGAGACTACCTGGTGAAACGCCTGAAGCTCCCGAGCCGGACCCCGGACTGGGAGCGATGGAAGCAGTTCCTCTCCACCTACGACAAGGCGACCCGTGAGATCCATGTCGGGTTCGTCGGGAAGTACATCCAGCTCAAGGACGCCTACCTCTCGCACCTGGAGGCCTTCCATCACTGCCAGGGGAACCTCGGCACGAAGGTCACCGTGGACTGGTTCGACGCGGAGGAGCTCCGCAAGAGCCCGGAGCTTCAGCAGCGCCTGAGGGAGCAGGACGCGATCGTCATCCCCGGAGGCTATGGGGTCCGCGGCATCGAGGGGAAGATCCTCGCCGCCGAGACCGCGAGGACCCACGGGATCCCGTTCCTCGGGATCTGTCTCGGCTTCCAGCTGGCGACCGTCGAGTTCGCCCGCAACGTGCTGAAGCTCAAGGACGCCAACTCCTCTGAGCTCGACCCCCACACCCCGCACCCTGTGGTGACGCTGCTCGACACGCAGGAAGGGATCGCGAACATGGGAGGGACCCAAAGGCTGGGCTCCCAGCGCGTGCTCCTCTCCGAGGACTCGCTCCTGCACCACATCTACGGACGCCGCGAGGTCTTCGAGCGGCACCGCCATCGGTTCGAGGTCAACCCGACCTATCTGGAGCGGCTGACCCAGGCGGGTTACACCGTCACTGGCACGTCCCCCGACGGACGCGTGGAGGCCTTCGAGGTCCCCGAGCACCCGTTCTACGTGGGCGTGCAGTACCACCCGGAGTTCCTCTCTCGTCCCGAGTCGCCGCACCCGCTGTTCGCGGGATTGGTCCAGGCCGCGGTAGCACGCCGGGAGGGTGTGATCGCCCCCAAGCAGGAGGTTCCGCGTGTCCACGCCCCGAAGGTTGTCGCGTGAGCTGCCCTCCCTGGTGGGCCAGGAGGTCCGCGTCGCGGGCCACCTGCAGGACTACCGCGCTCTCGGCGGGGTGTCGTTCGCGCTCGTCCGGGACCGCGCGGGACTGCTGCAGCTGACCCTGAAGAAGGGGCAGTCCCCGGAACCTCTCTTCGAGCTCTTCCAGAACCTTCCTCGCGAGTCGGTGGTACAGGCGGAGGGGCAAGTACTCTCCAACCCCCGCGCGAAAGTGGGGGCGGAGGTCTCCCCGCGGACGGTGGAGGTCCTCTCCCGGGCCCAGGTCCCCCTGCCGCTCGGTGTGGTGGACAAGGTCGGGGCCGACCTGGACACGCGTCTCAACCACCGCGTCCTCGACCTCCGCAAGACCGAGAACCACCAGATCGCGGAACTGCGTGGGATCCTGCTCTGGGCCCTCCGTGAGTCGTTCACCGAGCTGGGGTTCACCGAAGTGGAGACCCCGAAGCTCCTCCGACAGGGAGCCGAAGGCGGCGCTACGATGTTCCAGGTCGACTACTTCGGAAAGCCAGCCTACCTCGCGCAGAGCCCCCAGCTCTACAAGCAGATGCTGATGGCGACGGACCTGGAGCGGGTCTTCGAGATCGCCCCCGCGTTCCGGGCGGAGCCCTCGGACACCAACCGCCACCTCACGGAGTTCACGAGCATCGACGCGGAGATGGCCTACATCGACGGGCCCCAGGACCTCTGGGAGACCGTCGAGCGGCTCGTCACCGGCACGTTCCGTCGAGCGAAGGAGCGCCTGACCGAGCGAGGCTCCCCCATAGCGGCCCGCATCCCTGAGGTCCGGACCCCCTTCCCCCGGGTCACCTTCCGAGAGGGGGCGGAGCTCCTCGGACGGGAGAAGGGCTCCCCGGGCTTCGACGCCGAGATGTCGTCGGAGGACGAGAAGCTCCTCGGGACGAAGGTGGAGGAGAAGCACGGCAACGAGTTCTACCTGCTCACCGAGTTCCCGACCGAGGTGAAGAAGGGCACGTTCTACGCCATGCGGCAGGACGCCCGCCCGGACCTCACCAACTACTTCGACTTCGAGTTCCGCGGGCTGGAGCTGCTCTCCGGCGGTCAACGCGAGCACCGGATCGAGAAGCTCGAAGCCCAGATCCGAGCCGCGGGCATGGACCCGGCCTCCTTCGAGGGCTACCTCGAAGCGTTCCGGTTCGGGATGCCCCCCCACGGCGGCTTCGCCCTGGGGCTGGACCGCATCGTTCAACGCCTGGCGGGCCTCAACAATATCCGAGAAGGGCGCCTATTCCCCCGAGATCGCTTCCGCCTGGAGCCGTAGGGCACCGACGGGGACCGGAGGACCGAGGGGCATGGCCATCGTAGCTCCGACCACCCTCTCGAGCGGCGAACAGACCGCTCGGTGGATGGCCTTCTTCGAGGAGACCGACCTGCGGAAGCGGATCCTCGATATCGCGGAGAACTACCCCAACGAAAGGGCCCTCGTCGTCTCCTTCAACGACCTCGAGCGGGTGGACCGGGTGCTCGCCGACAACTTCCTGGAGCGGCCCGAGGCGGCGATCGCCTGCGGGGAGGCGGCGATCAAGGAGTCGCTCCCAGCGAACGCAAGCATCTCCGGCACGATCCGCCTGCGCGTCTCCGAGCTTCCCGTGGACCACCGCATCCCGATCCACCTCCTCCGCAAGGAGCACCTCGGGAAGGTGATCGCGGTCGAAGGGATCGTGCGTCGGGCCGCCGCCACCCAGCCCCAGGTCGTGGAGGCGGTCTTCGAGTGCGGGGCCTGTCGGCAGAAGATCCGATGGCCCCAGGAGCGGACCCTACCCACCCTCAGGACCCCCGGGGAGTGTGACCCCGCGCAGAACGGCTGCGGCAAGCCGGCCGCGAGGGCCCGGTTCACTTTCTTGGAGGCGGAGAGCACTACCGTGGACTTCCAGCGGCTGGACATCCAGGAGGAGCCGGAGCGCCTCAAAGGCGGCACGCACCCGGAGAGCCTCGTGGTCCACCTCGCCGAGGACCTGGTGGAGCAGATTACCCCGGGGACCCGGCTCACGGTGAACGGCGTGCTCCGAGCGGTCCCCCGACCGGCCTCCGGTCGCGGCCCAGGGGCGACCTACAGCGTCCTCGACGTGGTCCTCGTCGCGAACTCCCTGGAGAAGCGAAGCCAGGAGTACATGGAGATCGAGCTCACCGAGGAGGACAAGCGGGAGATCGAGCACTGGCGGGGGGACCCCAAGGTCTTCGACAAGATCGTCGACTCGCTCGCCCCGAGCATCAAGGGGATGCGCTGGGAGAAGGAGGCGATCGCCCTTCAGCTCTTCGGCGGAGTGGAAAAGGTCCTCCCGGACGGGATACGGGTCCGCGGGGACATCCACGTGCTCATCATCGGGGACCCCGGCCTCGCGAAGAGCCAGTTGCTGGTCTACGTCTCCAAGACCGCGCCCCGAGGGGTCTACACGAGCGGCAAGGGGACCACCTCGGCCGGGCTCACCGCGGCCGCGGTCAAGGACGAGGCGAGCGGCGGGCGGTGGACGTTGGAAGCAGGGGCTATGGTCCTCGCGAACAAGGGGTTCCTCTGCCTGGACGAGGCGGACAAGATGTCCCCCGAGGACCGTTCCTCGCTCCACGAGGGCCTCGAGCAAGGGCAGATCTCCATCGCGAAGGCCGGCATCACCGCGACCCTCAGTGCCCGCTGCCCCGTGCTCGCCGCAGCGAACCCCAAGTTCGGGCGCTTCACGATGGACGAGCAGCCCCAGAAGCAGTTCGACCTCCCGCCAACGCTGCTCTCGAGGTTCGACGTGATCCTGCCGATCCGGGACCGACCGGACCCGGAGACGGACCGCACCCTAGCCCGAGCGATCCTCCAGCAGCACCGCGAGGCGGAGGCCCGTGAGGCCGAGCGGCTCCACACCGAGATTTCGGAGCTCTCCACCCCCGAGGGGCTCTTCTCCCAGGAGTTCCTCAAGAAGTACATCGCCTACGCGAAGCAGAACATCCGTCCCGTGATGGACTCGGAGGCCTACACCAAGATCGAGGCCTACTACTCCGACATGCGCAAGGTGAACACCTCGGAGGAGGAGGACCGGGGCAAGGGAGGCATCGCGATCACCCCCCGTCAGCTCGAGGCGCTGGTACGGCTCACGGAGGCCTCGGCGCGGGCGCGCCTCAGCCCCACCGCGACCCTGGTGGACGCCGAGCGCGCGGTCCGGATCGTGGAGTACTTCCTACGGGAGGTCACGTCGACCGGTGGTGGTGGCCGGGACATCGATCTGCTCTTCACCGGCATCACGGCGAGCCACCGGGACCTCATCGGGAAGGTGCGCCACCTGCTCCAGCGCCTCCAGGCCCAGAGCCCCCAGGGGGTCGCGGAGACGACGCTCCTCAGCGAGGCGAAGCAGGAAGGCCTCTCCGAGGAGGCCGTGACCCGCATCGTGGGGGAGCTCGAGCGGGGGAACGAGCTCTATCGTCCCCGACAAGACCTCCTGCGCTTGATCTAGCGCGCAGCGGTCCGGGCGCTGAGGAGGGTCCGCCCGTCGGGGTCCTATTTGATACCTCTTGCCGTCCCCTCGGAAGCAGGGATTCAAGACCCCTGGGAACGTACCACGTTCCAAGGGGGTCTTCCGCACCGGGTCGATCGCCGGTAGGTTCGAGGATCATGGTGGACATCGAGGGGGCCGCCAGGGCAGGGCCCTCGAACGGGGGCGCCCTCGTAGCGCCGAACGCTCCCGAGGAGCTCTCCCCCCCGAAGCCGGGCCAGGTCGTCCTGCGTGTGCACCGCATCCGGGGCGAAGTGGTCGTCGCCGCCTGCGACAGCGAGCTCGTCGAGACCGAGCTCCGCGTGGGCAAGAGCCCGGTCAAGATCTCCTCGCACTTCTACGGGCGGATCGCCGTGAGCCTGGAGGAGTTCGTCGCCCAGGTCCGCCGCGGGACCATCGTGAACCTCCTGGGAGAACGGACGATCGGGTGGGCGGTGCAGGCGGGTCTCCTCCCTGCGGAGGGCGCGGGGAACCTCGGTGGCGTCCCCCACGCGGAGATCGTCGACCTTCCGCGCTGAGGAGACCCGGCCCGTAGGGCCGCAGAGCGGCGGACCGACTAGCGACTTATGAACGATGGCGTGCATACCGGGATTCTCTCATGGTCGATAAGTGCGCTCGCTGTGGCTCGGTCGAACTGGTCTGGGCCCGGGAAATCCTCACGTACAAGTCGCTCGGAATGAAGGCCGTGCTCTCGTTGAACCCCGGCACCCTGCGCAACGAAGGCGTCTTCAAAGCCAAGATCTGCAAGGATTGCGGGTTCATCGACCTCTACGTGGCCGATCGGGAGATCCTGCGGACCGGTCGTGGGCTGCCCCAGGGGTACCTCATCCCCGTCAATTCAGCGACGCCCGCCCCCGCGACCGTCACCTCGCCCACCCCCCCTCGCGCGCCGACGCCGGTGGGCGTCGTGCGGACGACCCCTCCGGCCATTACGAGCCCGGTCGGGTCCTCTCCTGCGACGGCCTCATCGGCTCCCTCCAAGGCGTCCCCAACCACCTCCTCGCCCGCATCCCTTCCGCCACCTCGACCTCGCGTGAGCTCCTACCTTGACCTTCCATCGCCGAAGATCCCCTCCGCTCCGGCACCCTCGCAGTCAACCTCCCCTCCAGCCTCCGCCGCCAAGCCCGCCGCGCCCCCCCACGAGGCTCCAGCGGCGTATGCTCCGCCCAAGGCCTTCGAGGACCCAACGCCGGTCCCCGAGCCCGCCCCGACCCCGGCCCCCGCAGCGCTCCCGGGGGCGCTGGTGGTCCCGCCGGAACCGACCCCGGTCACGGTCTCCACCCCCCTGTCGAGCGCGCCGGTGGCAGCCCCCGAAAGCGCCCTTCCGGCGATCGAGGAAGAGAAGACCGACGCAGCCTCTTCCAGCGAGCCTCCCACGCCGCTCGCTCCGGCGGAGCCCGAGCCTCCCGTGCCACCCGAGGAGGAGGATGTCCCGGAGCTCCTCCAGAGCGAGAAGGCGGTGGTCGCCTCACCGCCTCCTGAGGTCCCCTCCAAGGTGGAGGCTCCACCGGCGCCTTCCCCGGTCACGGTCTCCAGCCCTCCCGAGGAGGAGCCGCCTCTGCCCGAGGCTCCGCAGCACCATCCCCGCTCGGAGGCTGCGCCGGTCTCCGCACCCGCCCCTTTGCGTGAGCGGCCTTCGTCCAGGGATACCCCTCGCACGCCGTCCAGGCCGGTCGCCGCCCCTGGCCCGTCTCCGTCGGCTCGCCCCGGCGCGGCTCCGCCCCCCACGACGACCAAGTCCCCGGTCAAGCGAGCGCCCGCATCGACCCCGGCCAAGGAGCCGACGTCCGCTCGCAAGGCCAAGCCTGCAGCGAAGAAGCGCCCGTCGAGCTAGCCCCTGAGGTACGCTGGTCCCAGGCCTGGCGTGGGAGGAGGAGGCCCGGGGCCCCCCCGGCCCCCGGCTGTCCGACCCTACGCGGTGGGTAGGACGAGCGTGCCGCCTGACTTCTGGTGGGAAGGGAGCTTCGCGGTCGCGGTGCTCTTCGTCTTCCAGAAGATCTCGGCGAACTCCTGAACGCACCCCAGGAGCTCCTCGGCTGCCGGGAGGCTGACCTCCTGGCGTGCCTTGGAAGCGCACTTGAGGATCCTGAACACCAGATCGTTCACTTGCGGGTTCGCCCTCACCATGTCCGGGGTGAAGTAGTCGCCCCAGATGACGCGGACCTCGTGCTTCACGCGCTCCGCGTGCAGCTCCTTGACGGCGGTGTAGCGGGCGAGCTTGTGACCGTGGGCGATCTGCTCCTCCAGCTTCGCGTCCGCGGAGGGTGCCTTCAGCTCGCCGAGAAGCTGGTTCATGCGCAGGACCGTGAGGGCCGCGATCTGGGCCTCATGGGGGTCGTAAATCCCGCAGGGGATGTCGCAGTGGGCGTATACCTTCGTGGGGGGCAGCACCGCGTCCAAGGCGAGCACGAGCGCGTTCCTCAATCGGTGGGTCGCTGGCATGACTGGCCTTAGGTGGGACGGCGCATAAAGGTGAGGCGATTGGCCTCCCGGGTGGAGAGCACGAGCGGTGCCCCGGGCCACCGCAGCTCTCCCCCGCTGCTCCAGAGGTTGAGGAGCCATCGGTTCCTCGTCGAGGACCGGAGCATGTCCCCGACCTTCCTTCCCGGGGACCGGCTCCTCGTACTGCCCTGGCGCCCCAGCTCCTCCCCCCCAGAGAAGGGAGAGGTGGTGGTCGCTCGGGACCCGGAGCAGGAAGGACGGCTCCTGCTGAAGCGCGTGGCGGGGATCGAGCGGACCGCGGGCGAAGGGAGGAGGTCCGAGCTGCTCGTGGACCTGCGTGGGGACCACGAGGCGGAGAGCCGCGACAGTCGTGCTTTCGGTCCGGTACCGGTCCGCGCCATCGTGGGACGGGTCTGGTTCCGCTATCTTCCGGAAGAGAGACGCGGGTTCGTGCCCACCGAGGAGGACGCCCCGGGGGCGAGGTAGCTCGGGCCCGGAGGTATTGCCTAGGCAACGGCTCGGCATATCGCGGGGGACGAGCTCCACCCCTTCGAGGTCGTCAATGCCAGCATACGAAGTCGAGCATGCGTGGAACGCCAACGAGACGAACAGTGTGGTCGCGAAGGTCCAGGAGACCATCGGGGTGGCGAAGGCGGGGAAGCTCCCTCCGGGTTTCCGGCCCGTCTCCATAGTCGGGCTGCCTGGCCAGACCAAGGCTCACTGCCTCTGGGAGGCGCCGAGCCCGCAGGCCTTGGACGAGCTGTTCACCAAGTCCGGGCTCCGGACCACTCGGACCATCCGAGAGGTGACCCCGTTCTTTGTCCGGTAGACCGGCTCTGGAGGGCCCCGTGCGGAACCCCTCGAAGGTCCCGCCCGCGGGCCCTCGTTTTCGCGTCCGAGCGCCCGCTAGGGCGCCCTCAGGCGGTCGGTTCCAGGTCGGGAGCCTTGCGCTCTTCCCTGGGAGCCGAGGCCCCCGGTTCCGAGGGCAAGGGCGATGGCCCGCTCCAAGGCAGGAACGGCCCGACCGACGAGATGAGCTTGTTCTCGGCCTTGCGGAGCAGGGCTTCGAACGCTGGACGACTGATCCCGAGCACCTTCGCGAGGTCCGCGGTCCGCACCGCTCTCGGGATGCGATAGTACCCCCTCGACATCGCGAGAAAGAGCGCCTCCCTCTGCCTCGGACTGATGTCCCCGAAGAGGGTCCCCGTAGGCACCAGCAATCCCTCCTCCCCACCCAGGCGATTCAAGGGACGTACGAACACCGTGCTCACCTGGACCTGCCCCTCCAGGTCCCGGAGGACCTGTTGCGCGTCCGTCGCCCGGCTACCCAGGAACTCGTAGGTCTCTCCCCTTTCGTCGTAGATCGTGGGAGGCAGGTAGAGATAGCCCGCCCGCTCCATCGAGGGTATGACGAGACCGGTGTTGCAGCAACCGCAGGTAGGGAAGCTCAGCATCGCGCTCGTCCCCCCGGGGTCGTCGAAGAGGGTCTTGCCTCCCTGCTGACCGTAGGTCTGGACCGCTTCCTTGGCCCTCGCCTCGTCCCGTCCCCTTACTTCCAGCAGCACCTGCTTCCCCCGGTGGCAAAGGTGGGCGACGCGCAGCCCGGGAGCGGACTCCACAGGCCCGGAAAGAGGGCAGGCATGATGGAGACGGATCGTGATGACCAGAAGCGACATCCGACCCCTACCGTGAGCCCGTTCCACGCCGGACGGGCGCCTTATTCCTCAAGTGAAGAGTGCTCCACTCGGTCCTTATCCCTTTCCTTCCCCGCCGACCACATCCCCTGTGGCTTCGGGTCCTCGTACGACATGGGGCCCGATAGTCCGTCGGCAAACCTTGTAGCGGTGGGCGTGTCCCCCGACCTGGGAGCGTCGAGCCCACCTCCATCGCGGTCGGGCTCAGCTGGGTCGAGAGCGGCCCGCCGGTCCCACCCGTATGACCTGCCTTGCACCTCGAAAAGGAGTCGAACATGAGAGCTGAGAGCGACCTTGGTCCTGACCCTGAGCTGGAAGCCCTGAGAGCGAGAAGGATGGCCGAGCTGAGAGCTCGAGCGGAGGAGCCTCGTGGCCCCCCCTCGGTGCCGGCCTCGACGGGCCCGGTGCCTTTGACCCGCTCCAGCTTCACCAAGTTCCTGAGCGAGCATCAGCGGGTGGTCGTTGATGTCTGGGCCGCCTGGTGCGGGCCCTGCCGCCAGCTCTCTCCGATCGTGGATGAGCTCTCGAGGGAGTATGCCCCCGACGTGAGCTTCGCCAAGGTCAACGCGGACGAGGAGGGGGCGATCGCGGGACAGTTCGGGGTCGAGGGGATCCCCACGTTGCTCTTCTTCGAGCGCGGCCGGCTCGTGGACCGTGTGGTCGGGGCACTGCCGAAGGCGATGCTCAAGCAGCAGGTCGATCGGATCTTTAGGCTGAAGGGAACGGGCGCCGCCCCGGAGGAGGTCGCATGAAGGACTACACCTTCGTTCGCGCCTCGAAAGGGACGCCGGACGAGGCGCTCGCTCGTCTCGAGGTCGCGCTGAAGGCAAAAGGCTTCGGGATCCTGGCCACGCTGAAGGTCCACGACATCCTGCGGGAGAAGATCGGGGCGAAGCTGGACCCCGTCCTGATCTTGGACGTCTGCTCCCCGAAGGATGCTCTCCAGGCGCTCACGATCACCCGGGAGGCGGCGCTGCTGCTCCCCTGCAAGATCGTCATCTCGACGGAGGGAGGACAGACCCAGATCTCGCTGCTCCGACCCCACGCGCTGGTGCACACCCTGTTCCCGGATCCCGCGCTCGAGAGGCTTTCCTCGGACGTGGAGCACACCCTTCAGGGCGTCGTGACGGAAGTCGCTCGGAGCTGACCATGCCTCAACGAGGGACCGAAGCCGACATCCACCCCTCTGGCAGCTCCGGAGGCGGAGGCCATCACGCTGGGCATCCCCACAGCCACTCCGGCCCGCACGGCCACGATCCGGGCTTCGAGGGATGGACCCGGGAGATGGCGGTCGCCGCACTGGAGAGCCCCGAACGGAAGAAGTCCCTCGATCCCGAGGCTGTCTGGAAAGAGGTCGGATTGCGGAAGGGCTCGACGGTCGTGGAGATCGGAGCAGGCACCGGATACTTCTCGATCCCCGCGGCCAGGACCGTCGGGTCCAACGGGAAGGTCTACGCGGTGGACATCTCGAAGGACCTCGTCGGCTACCTACAGGAGCGGGGCGCCCAAGAGCACTTGCCCCAGTTCCAGGCCGTCCACAGCTCTGTGGAGCGCGTGCCTCTGGAGGACGGCATCGCCGATTTCGTCCTCCTCGCGAATGTCCTGCACGACGTGCCCGACGCGACCGTGCGCGAGGCCCTGCGGCTCCTTGCCCCCACCGGGTGCCTAGTGAACCTGGACTGGAAGAAGGAGGAGACCCCCAACGGTCCTCCCCCCGAGATCCGCTTGTCCCCGGAGGAGGCCACCATGCGGCTCAGAGCGCTCGGTCTCAAAGTGGAGCATCTCTGGACCCCGGGGCCCTACCATTACGGGATGGTCCTGAGGCGCTGAGGGGGACCTCCCTGACGGAGGGCTTCCGAAGGGTCGGGGACCGTACCTGTCCCAGAGGTCAGTCGTGAAGGCTGAGGGCGAGAGGCAAGAGGGCCAGGAAGGCCGCTCCCGCGAACAGGAAGGTCGTGTGGATCCCGATCCACGGGATGAGGAACCCCGCGGAGAGCGGACCGAGGGTGTAGCCCAGGTCCTTGAAGGTGGCGATGGCCCCGGTCATGGCGACCTTGTCCTGCTTCATCACGTCGGACATCCGGGAGTAGAGGGCGATGAAGATCGCCGTGTAGCTCACGGTGAAGGCCGTGACCACGACGAGGGCGTAGACCAGGGAGCCGGAGAGAGGGAGTAGGAGCGCGGTGCACGCGGTGGCGATCACCGCGACCGTGAGCGCCTTGCGGATCCCTATCCTGTCGATCGCGGCCCCGATCGGCACCTCCAAGGCGACCGCGGGAGCGAGCGCGACGGTCAGCACCAGACCGATGGCCTCGTAGGAGAGGTGTTCGGTGTTGAGGAGGATCGCCAGGAACCCGTAGTAGACGTTGATGAGAGCGTAGAAGGCCACCACCAGGAGGATGGTCTTCACGAACCTTCGGTCCCTCACGTAGCGACCGACCGTCGCAATCTGGGTCTTCCAGGCGATGTTCTGGGGCGGAGGGGACTCGTTCAAGAACAACGAGGCCACACCGAAGGCGCCAAGGCTGGCCGCGGCTAGGACGTAGAAGGGCAGGAAGAAGGAGAAGATCGCCAGGAAGCCTCCAAGGACCGGGGAGACCGCCGACGCGAGGTCGTTCATGTCCGAGAAGAACCCCGTCTCCTTTCCCTTCACCTCCTTGTCCGCGTAGGAAAGCACGTAGGCCCAGGAGGTCAGCCAGAGGAAGGACGAGGCGATGCCTCGCGCGACGCTCACAACGACGAGGGTGGGCAGGTTCGTCGCCAGGGGATAGAGGAGGGCGAGCCCAAAGTATGCGAGAAGAGAGACCTGCAGGACCCGCTTCATGTTGAGGCGGTCCTCGAGGATCCCGAAGGGGAGGTTCAGGAAGACCCCGGCCATCGTGGTGAGGGAGAGCACGATGCCGGTGAGCGTTGCGCTCCCGGTGACGTGTTCCACGTAGATCGAGAAGATCGGGGAGACGACGCCCCACCCGAAGGTGTAGATGAAGAAGGTCGCCGAGAGCGGGAGGAAGACCCGACGGAACGAACGCAGATGTCTCAGGTCGCTGAACTCTTTGAACACAGTAGAGGGGCCTCACATGCCGTGGGCCCGGTTGCGGGCGGCGGGCGATGCCGCTTCCCGTATAAGCCCTGGCGAACGGGTGAACCAGAATCCAGGGGCCAGGGGGAGTTCTCGCTGTAGGCCCCCACGACGGTGGCCCCTGACCACCGCAGCGGGGCGCTGAGCGGCTCAGTCCGACCTCGGAGCCCCGGTTCGGGAGACGAGCCGGGACCGGGGTCCGAAGGCATCGGTCCATCGGATGAAGGCCGTCTTGACCTGGTCGATCACGAGCGCGGCGACCACGACGACCGCCACGATGGACAGGACCAACAAGGGCGGAAGGGCTGCGGGCACCAGGACGCCGGTCATGGCGAGGGCGCACACCGCGAGGGTGTCCACGATCGCCGCCAGAAGGAGGACGCCGCTCGGCCGAGAGCGCCATGCCGGTCCCCGCTCCCGGACCGAGAGGATGGTCCCCTGGGACGCCACGACCAAGTAGACGAAGAAGAGCGTCTGGACCGCCCCCAGCGAGAGGTCGCCCACCCTCAAGGCCCACCAGAGCAGGCCGCCCGACACGCTGAGCCACGAGAAGCCCACCAATGCGGCCGTGCCTAGGATCTCCCGAAGGTTCCAGCGGTCCGGGACAGGGGAGGGGCTGGCCCGGTCGGTCCCCGTGGACATGGTGACGAAGTCGTTCGCGAAGACCAGCACCAGGACGAGGAAGGGCGTGGTGACGAAGATCCCCGCGACGAGGTATGCGCCCGCCAGGAGGAAGACCAGCTCCAGGTTCTTGGAGATCTTGTTGAGCGTCCAGGTCAGCATGCGCCGGTAGACCTGTCGGCCGCCCTCAACGGCGTTGACGATGTCCGTCAACCCGGGACGCGTCAGCACCAGCTTGGCGGAGGCTTTGGCCACCTCCGTGGAGGACGCGACCGCGATACCCACTTCCGCCTGCTTGAGGGCTGGGGCGTCGTTCACGCCGTCACCGGTCATGCCCACCACGTGGTGCTCCTTCTGCAAGATCTCCACGAGCCGGTGCTTGTCGTCGGGGTAGACCCCCGCGAACCCGTCAAAGCCCCCGGGGTCCGTGAAGAGGTCCTCGCGCTGACCGATGCGAGCGCCGAGTCCGACCGAGCTTGCGATGGCCTTCGCGGTGGGGAGCGTGTCCCCTGTCAGCATCACGACCCGCACCCCCAGGTCCTTCAAGGTCCGGACCAGCGAGGGGGCATCCGCACGGGCCCTGTCTGCGAGCGCCAGCAGGCCCACGCACTCTAGCGCTCCCGGCGAGCCGAGCGCCACCGCGAGGACCCGTGCTCCCGTGGTCGAGAGCCTCGCCGCGGCCTCTGGCAGGTCGGTCCCCTTGGCCACCGAAAGCTTCGCGACTTCCAAGGGCGAGCCGAGGACCACGTGCTGTTCCCTTCCCTCGAACTCCACCGTCGCTTCGGAGCGCTTTCGGGCGGGATCGAACGGCGTGTAGCTGTGTCGCAGGAGCTGAGGGACCCCCCTCCGCCGCGCCTCCTCACCGATCGCGGCGTCGATGGACGCACCGCTAGAGAGGTCTCAGGTCGCGTTGTCGAGGGAGAGCAGGCCAGCCTCCGTCATCCCGGGGAAAGGGGAGAGCGCCTGGACGGTCTCCCGGCCCTCCGTAAGCGTGCCCGTCTTGTCGATGAAAAGCAGGTCCATGCTTGCCGCGTCCTGCACCGCGGTGAGCCCGGTCACCAGCACGCCCCGCTCCACCAGTCGGCGGGATTCCAGCGCGTTCGCGATGGTGAAGTTGGCCGGCATCGCGACGGGCACCGACGCGATGAGGAGGATCAGGACGAAGGGGACGACCTCCATGAGCGGGGTCCCCCGAAACGCGGCGACCGTCAGGACCGCGACCGCCATCAGCGTGTCCAGCACGACCAGATAGCGGACGATGCCGAAGAGCAACGTCTCGAGGTGGCTCAGGCTCCGGGCCGTTCTGACCAGGTCCGCGGTCTTGCCGAAGTAGCTCCTAGCCCCGGTCGCAGTAACCTTCGCCGAAGCCGCCCCTCGCCGAACGATGGAACTGGAGTAGAGCGTGGAACCGATCCCCCGTACCACCGGCTCGGACTCCCCCGTGAGCGTGGACTGGTCCACCTCCACCTCAGCCTCAACGACCTCACAGTCCGCGGGGACGACGTCACCGGCCTTGAGGTGGAGCAGGTCGCCCGGGACCACCTCCTCGGCCGAGAGGGAGGACCAGGTCCCGTCCCGCAGCACCCGGGCCATCACGTGCAATCGACGGCGGAGGAGGTCCAGGGCGAGTCGGGCCCGGTGCTCTTGCACCTCCGAAAGGACGGCGTTGAAGATCAGCAAGGCGCCCAGGATGACGGCCTCCGGGACCTTCTGCAGCAGGATCTCGAGGGCCAGCGCCACTTCCAACATCCAGGGGACGGGACCCCAGAACCTCCGGACGAGGTCCCGGAAGGGTCGTGACGGCGCTTCGGGGATGGCGTTCGGGCCCACCTCTGCGAGGAGCCGGTGAGCTTCGGCCGAGGTGAGGCCGACCGACCTCGGAGCGCTCACGGTCGCGGCCATCTCCCCCACGAAGGGGAGGTGTGAGAAAGCCCCATCGTGCGCTCCTCAGTTCCCCCCGCTCGTCCCAACTTGCGGGTCCGAGATCTCGCTTCCGTGCGTGCCAAGCGGGTGCTGACCGTCTAGAACGGCTTCGAACCATTATGTTCGATAGCTGGGGCTAGCACAAATGTAGTAGCGGGGCATGGATTTGACCCCAAGGAGTGGTGTGAATATTCTGCCAAGCTGCATGAACCGATCCGCTTGGATCGGACTTGAACCATCGTCCACGGAACGACCGGGACACCTCTACGGATGAGTGCTCGACGGAGAGCTTATTACCATAATTACCCTACCCTCTGACGATGGCTGCCACGCACTACACGACCATCTCTCTCAAGCCGGAGACCGCCAAAGCGCTCCAACTCTACAAGACGGGAGGAAAGACCTGGGACGACGTGCTCCAGGAATTCATGGACAACTTCGCCCCAGAGGAGTTCGTGCGCTGGGCCGCCGAAGAGTTGAAGCGACCGGGGATCCCGCTTTCCGAGTTCAAGCGCCGACATGGCCTTCGATAGATCATGGTCCACGTCGATGTCAAGCCCGAAGGGGACTCGAGCGCCCGGCGGATTCCAAAGGAGGCTCTGCAGGCCTACTACGAGATTTTCCTGGAGTGGGAGAACGCGCCCCGCCTGACCCTACCGGGGACCTACCTCACCCACCGCCTCCGGAGCGCCCGGGACCTCTGGACACTGAAGCTGACCGAGGCACGAGACAACCCTTGGTACGACTTCCGCTGCGTCTACCAGTGGACTGGCTCCGAGATCCACATCCTTCGCTTCGGTCATTGGCGAAGCGTCTACCAGCATCTTCCGAGATGAGGGACCCTCGCACGCCGCCAAGCCGGCCTCCTTCATCAGCGGGGTGGTGCCATGCGCCGCTTGGAAACCCATCTTCAGAGAGTTGATCCAGATTTCGCACGAGTCCTCTCCCGCGCCCCCCTCCTCGACAACCCCCCGCTCGCGCCGGATTGGCTGAGATGCGAGATGCTGGAGCGCTACCAGGTCCTCCAGCAGGCACCGGTCGTCCACGGGAGCACGGTGCTTGAGGTGGGGAGCGGAGGGCATGGGATCGCCACGGTCCCCCTTGCTTTCCTGACCGGCGAGACCGGCCGGGTGGTCGCCCTGGAGCGAGAACGATGGGGCATGTTCCGAGAGATCCTCACCCAAGCGGGCTATCGGGACAGGATCCGCCCGGTGACGGGCGACGCTCGTCAGCTACCCCT
>DAHUZP010000031.1 GCA_027306505.1 Thermoplasmata archaeon
CAGCTCGAGGCGGAGAGCTAGCCCGAGGTCGTTCGGTTCCTGCGGGCGCTCCGCGCCCGGTTCGGCGCACCCGCCTTGCGTCTGCGGGACCTCAGCGCCACGCTCCGCGAGGCCGCCGCCGAAGTCTCCCCGGAGGTGCCCCAAGGGGAGGACCACTGGCACGTCCTCTCGACGATCGGCCTCGTGATCCATGTCGATCACGAACCGCTCCGAAAGGGGCTGCTGGCCGGAGCCGCCCTCGCCCGCCTCGCTCAGGGGTCGCGCCGACTGCCCATGGAGGGCCGCACCCACGACGAGCTCGAGCGGGTCTGGGTCCGTCTGGCGCTCGAGGGGATGGACGCCGCCCGACTTCACGCCGGGGGGTTCCCGTGGCGCCTTCCCTACCTCGAGGTGGCCCGACGGCTCCATCGGGTGGAGGGGTGGTCGGAGACGCTCGTGCGGGCCGCCCCGGCCCGCAACGTGGGGGTTCCCGAGGTCGGGGAGCTGCGCACGAAGGTCCGGACGCTGCTGGCCCGAGAGTCGGTGCGCCTTCCGTTCGGCCGACTCTCGGCGGCATCGGAGTGCTGGGAGGAGTTGCGCCGGGCGATGCGGGTGGAGCGAGGTCGGTGCAGCCGAGGGGATCTCGCCCCGCTGGCCGGCACGGAGGTCGCCCGGGTCCGCCGAGAGATCGACGAGGTGGGTCGACGGTTCTCGGCGCGGGGGGAATGGGCGGAGGCGATCTGGGCGGAGGTGGCGAAGCGGATCGAGGAGCTCCCACCGTACCTCTGGCCGGTGGTCCCGGGGCTGAACGAGATGGGGCGGAGCACGGTGGGGCTGGAGCGGGCGCACCGGGACGATCGGCATCGGATCCGCCGACGGACGGGGCCGGGCGGCACGGGGGAGGCGATGGGGGCGATGGATATAGGTTCAAACGACGGGTTGCCGTTCCGCCCTCCTCTGCGTACCCTGAACTTCTTCCTTCGTCGGAAGTGCCTCCGAACAGTTCCCATCTCTCGGAGCTGTAGGGTTGACGATATGCAACACAAAGTTGATATGTAGGGTTAATAATACACCCCCTGTGTACCTCGCCACGAAGATCATCAAGGGCCACCCGTACGACTATGTGCTCGAGGCCCATCGTAAGGATAACCGCCCTCGTCCCTACATCGTCCTGTATCTCGGCCGCCTCGACCGTCTCACTCCCGAGCGGCGCGTCGAACTTGAGCACAAGGTACGGGCCCTGCACAACGACGCCCTCCTCTACGCCTTCTACGCCCGCCTCGCCCGCCTCGGCCAGCCGGTCCCCCGATCCGTGCCCGTGAACATCCAAGAACAGGGACCGTTTCCGCTCTCTCCCGTGACCTTCGCGACCCTGTGCGACGGACTGCGAGAGGAAGACCTCATGCCCCGGGACCTCGCCGCCCTTGTCACCCGGATCGGAGTCCCGGTCTCCGTCGACGGACTCGAGGCGATCAGCGTTCGCGTCGATGGCGGAAAAAAAACTCGCTCCATCTCCCTCTACTACCGTCCGACCTCTCCCCACCTCCCCCCGACTGCCCGACCTGCCACGGGAAGCTCGAGACAGCGAAGACGCTCCGCCGCCGGGTCCGCTCCGTCGGTTCGACCCTGACCTTCCGAGGCCCCCGCCTCGTCTGCCGACATCACCCGGAGCGACCGTTCGTTTGGGCACCCTCCCTCCTCGCCCGGGTCGCTCCCCCCCACCGCACCTACGACCTCAAGGTCGCCACCCTCCTCGGCCTCGAGAGCCTCTTCCTCGAACAGACCCAGCACCGGACTCGACGGCACGCCACCGTCGAGGACGGAGCGCCGAGCACCGGCACCATCTCGCTCCGTCGCGAGGAGTTCCTCCTCCGGGCCTACGCCCTCCACCGTCGGGGCCTTCCCGGACTCGGTGAGTTCCTGCGAGCCCGGGGCGGCTACCTCCTGCATGTCGACGGCACGCTCACTGAGGGGAGCCCGACGGTCTTCGTCGCCTGGGACGAATGGAGCGGCCTCGTCCTCGACGCCCGCGTCCTCGAGACGGAGAACGCAGAGGCGATTGCCGCCTTCTTCCGGGAGTTGGAGGCGGCTCTCGGCCGCCCCCAGGGCCTCGTCTCGGACATGGGCGAGGGAATCCTCCGGGCCGCGGCGCGGGTCTGGCCGGGCCTACCGCTCCAGCTCTGTCACTTCCACTTCGTGCGCGACGTCGGCAAGGACCTCTTCCAACAGCTCGAGGGAGAGGTGCGGCGCCATCTGCTTGGCACGCGGGTGCTGGCCCGCCTGAACAAGCTCACCCCGGGGGCAACCGGGGACTGGCACGGGTCGGGCGTGGCGTGCGCACAGGAGGTGGAGCACCTCCTCGAGAAGGCGGAGCCGAGGTGGGTGCGGATCCTGCAGGACCATGTGCTGGGGCCGAGGGAGCGGGCGAGTCGGTTCCCGTTCGAGCTGACCTACGGGAGCATCGCGAGCCACGCGTGGGCGATCGCCCCCCTGGCGCGCGAGCTGGTGCTGAGGAACGCGGGTCGGAACGTGAACCTCGGTTCGCTGACGGAGGCGAACCGTCTCTTGGGGCGTCTCGCGAACGACACTGTGTTCACCGCACTGGCGCATCGGGTGCGGACCTTGGTGGCGGCGTTCGAGGAGTATCGGGAGACGCTGGGGGTGGGAAGGGACGTGACGGGATCTGACGAGGCGGCCATCCGGGTCCGGGCGGAAGAGGGTCGCCGTCGGGTGGAGGAGGTGCTGGCGCGGTGGGAGGCGGTGGCGGAGGGCCTCGACGACGAGGAGGTGCGCCAGGGCGTCCGAGAGTTGCGGAAGGCGTGGACGAAGCGCCAGGGGAACCTGTTCGTGGAGGTTCGGGACCTTCGGGGGAGATTGAGGGAGATCGAACGGACGAACTGGCGGAGCGAGCAGGGGCATCGGGAGATTCGTCTCTCGATCCGGGGTCGGACGAGGAAGGGTCGGACGGAGGAGGAGATGACGCGCTACGGGGCGCTGATGGCGGTGGTGGAGAACTGGGGTCGGGCGGGGTATGCGGGGGCGATAGGGTGGGAGAGGGAGGACATCGTGAGGGCGATGGGGACGGTGTCGAAGGAGGAGCTCACGGTGGCACGCGAGCTCAAGGGGAGGACGAGTCGGTGTCGGTCGGACGTGAGGGGGGCTCGGCATCGGGACCCGATGCTGAGGGAGTTCGTGGAGATTCTACGGAAGGGAGGTCCGGCGATGGCCGAGGAGATCCGCGGCTGGATGGCCCGCCGGGAGCCCCTCCAGCAACCCGTCGTTTGAAGCTATACCCGCGGCGGGTCAGCAATGTCATGTTCACCGATCGGCCGGAAAAAGAATTCCACGACTGGCAGATGCCCTACGAGCCAATTCGCAAGTGGATTGAGGCGGCCACTGAGCCGGGAGACCTAGTTGTGGACCCGTTCACCGGGAGCGGTACCGTCGCGCTGGCTTGCTGGCAAACAGGCCGGCGGTTCGTAGGAGCGGAAATCAACGCGAAGACTGTGGATATTGCGTGGGGGCGGCTCGCCGAGGCTGGTTACCCCGGTTCGGCGAGGACGACCCCGGCACGAGGGGCTGCCGAGCGAGGCAAGAGTGCTAATGATGCTGGCAGAAGGATATCTCCGTCAACGAGGGTAGCGCGATAGCCCCGCGTGCTCGAAGAAGGCGGGGAAGAGTTCCGGGTGGTGGCGGATCCGTTTCATCCCGGAGCGGGTCTCCTCGATGAGCTCCTTCGCGTTCATAGGGCAGACGTTCCGCAGCTCCACGTACTTCAGGTGCTGCCAGACGAGTTCCTGCGGGTTGAAGTCCGGGGCGTAGGCCGGGAAGAAGTGGGTCCGTAGCCGGTGGCGGTTCTCCTCGAGGCATCGCCCCACGACCTTCGACGTGTGG
>DAHUZP010000035.1 GCA_027306505.1 Thermoplasmata archaeon
ACCTGAACAGCGGGGTTGCCTCCTCCCTACAACGGTGGTCCTGAGCCCGGTCCCAGGGAGACCTCCTTGAGGAGGTCGGGGAGCTTCAGTCGTTTCAGGCCGTCCTTCACCCGGTTCGTGACGTTCAGGTACCACGTTCGAGCCTGGCCTCCCAGCCGAACCTCGGTCCGCTCGACCCTGCTGAGGTCCTCGAGCAGTCGCTCTTGGAACTCCGGCACCGCGTCCTCCTCGATCCCCCCCTCCATCAGCCGCCACCGCAGCGCAGTTTGCAGTCGCAGAGCCAGCATGCAGACGAACAGGTACGCCCGAACCCGACGCTCCCGACGGTGTCGCACCGGCTCCAGCTCCACGAACGTCTTCGCCGTCCGGAAGCACTTCTCCACGAAGTCCTTCCCCAGGTACGACCGGACCACCTCTCGAGCCGAGAGCCTCTCGTCCGTGCACAGCAGCGCGTACTTCCCGTCCTGCCGGGCCGCCCGCTTCACCTCGCGGTCTCGATACTCCCATTCCACCCGCGGAGTCGCCCCGCCTCGCTTCACCCGCACATGCAGGAACTCCTTCCAGTCCCCCGCGACCTCTTGGATGGACGCGTGGAGCTTCGCCTCCGACCAGCCCGCGCCCTTCGTGGCGAGCGTGGTCAGCGCCTCCCCGATGCGGGAGAGCGCTTCGTTCCGCTCCACCCGGTCCGCCACCGCTTTGTCGGCGTTGGTGTAGACCACCACCTCCCGCTCGTCCTCCCAGAGGCGGGCCCGGACCTTCACCGCATGAACCCCCCCGGCCTTCGACCTCTTCACGAAGCTCACCGGAGTCTCGGGGACCTCCGTGGCATCGAGGAGCGTCCGTACCTCCTTCGAGGCCTTGGACAGTCCTCCCAGGAGATGCCAACCCATCCCCCGGGCTTCCGCCACGAACCGCTTCCCCAGGATCCCCCGGTCCAAGATCAGCAGCCCCGGCGGGACCTTCGCCGACTGCAACTGCACCAAGAGGTTGCGCACCGTCCCGCCCCCGTTCCGGTTCCCGCGGTAGGCAAAGTGGAAGAGCGGCGTCCGGTCGTGGCGGCTCACCACGACCCCAACGTTCACCTGGGGTCGGGGCTGGTGGTCGGGATTGTGCCCGACCTCGGCGATCGGGCAGGTGAGCCCGAAGAACATCACGTTGGTCAGGTCGTACGCCACGACCTCCTTCTCGCCACGGGGGAGCGGGTGGAGCTCGCGCCACCGTGCCGAGAGGGCGATGTCGAGGTCTCGCGAGTGGTCGATGACCTGGGCGATGGCCGGCTCGTCGTGGCAAACGATGTCGAGGGCGTTCAGGAAGTCATCCTTGGTGAACGCCTCGTCCGGGAACCCCGCGAGGACGGGGAGATCGGTGGTGCCGACCCAGGGGCCGAGTTGCGTGGCGCTCTCCGGATCGAGGACGCGGTTGATGGCCCAATCGGTAAGGTAGGTGCCGGGGGACGGGGCGTCCGGGGCGGAACTTCGGCCCCCGATTCGGTCGATGGTCTCGCGAAACCTCAGATCCTCCGCCAGGCTCCAGAGGAGCCGGACCGCCCCGGCACGGCGAGAGTTGCCGTGCTGGATGCGGTCCACGATGGATCCGACCCCCTTCGGTCGGAGGCCGCCCTCGGGCCCGAGGTAGCGGACGAACTTGCTGATGACCTTCTTTCCCTCTCGGTGGGAGCGCCATTCCTCGAGGTAGACGCGGGAGCCGCGTCTCCGCCGCTTGATCGCCATGTGGGTGGTATATACCACCCACCCCTATAACGACGCGGGTCCGTGAAATGGACCGGCCGATGGCCGGATCCCCACCGACGAATGCTGGGGCGGGTCGGAAGTTCAGGCCAGAATCAGCGCCGTAGGTGGGAGGTCGCCTTGCTGTTCAGGTTGCTACGGCACGCTTTCTTGAGGCGTGGCCAGGTGCGCTGTTTCCAGTTCTTCACCGCGACCGGGCTCTTCTCCCTCGCCTCGCGCGAGGGTCGCTGCCAGGAGAGCCCCTGGCGCGTCAAGATCCTCCACATCGCACTGTCGTCGTACCGCACCCCCCACTCGGCCTCGGTGACCTGGAGGATGCGTGGGATGGTCCAGAGGTCGGTGGAGAACCCGTAGGAGAGTGCTCCACGGGCCAGGATTACAGAGAGGGTCGCCAACTTCTCGCGGGGCACGTTGGGGGGCCGGCCTGGGCGAGGGACCGCTCTGACCGCATCAGTCCCTCCTCGCTCGAGGGCCCGCTTCCACTGGTTGACCGCCGTGGGCGAGACGGCAAACCGTCGCGCGATCTCCGCCTGGGGCACCCCTTCACGAAATAGTCTGACGGCCTTCAGGCGTCGTTCTTCGAGGGAGGCGGTGTCACGATGCTTCTGGTCCCAGCGGGCCATGAAGAGGGCATGAGCTATCCGGTTGTGAAGCTATTTACGCAGGTGTCAGTAGGTGGGGCTGCACCCTGAGGCCGCCTCAGGTGCCGGACCTAGGAGACGGCCCGGGCTTCCGTTGACCTGCAGAGGTCATCATGCGCACCTCATCTCCCATCGATGAGGCCTTTAGTCCCCTGGCCCGCCCCTGGACCGGATGCGACCCCCGTCTCCTCGACGCTCCGCTCCCGAACAGGACCGCGACCCTTCTCCTTCTGCCGAAGTCGCCACCTTCCACCTCCACCCTGCCGGGCGCTCTCTGATCGATCCGGACCTCCTGCTCGCCCACCGGCTGGAGCGGGAAGAGGCCGTTCGCGCGCTTCACGCCCTAGGGGTACCCCTGGCGGTCGACCTCGAGATCCAACCTCAGGGTCACAGCTCGCTCGACCTGGTCGTTCCGAGGAAGTTCCGGGGCGCCACCTCCCGGATCCTAGGTCCCCGTTTGTCCCCCTGGGCCTGGTCCGAGGGGCCGGCCTCGCCCCTTCAAAGGCCCGCTTTCGACCGGGACCAGCTCCTGGTGGGAGCGATCTGTCGCGGCAGAGACGGCCCCGCCGGTCGGGCCCCACCCCTTCGCACGTCCCGCAGCGAGAGGGACGTATCGCCCTGGACGCTCTTGATCCCGGCGCTCAAGGAGCCTGGCTGGTCCCTCCGGGTGCGCTGGGTCGCCGTGCCGGTCGGGCCGTCGCATGCCGCGACCCTGCTCCCGATCCCTAGGCTCCCCCGAGGGGACCGGGAAACGCCCCTCCCGCGACCTCCCGCTCATCATCTCGAGCGAGAGATGGAGGACCTCCGTGCCGAGCGCGCGTTGGGGCCGTTCTGGGCCTGCGCTGGAGGTCTCGTGGCGGTCCCGGAGAAAGGGTCGGAGGACCTTCGCGAGCGGGCGCGCTCGCTTCGGGCGCTTTGGCGGTCCCTCTCTGGACTTCCCGGGGGCACGGGGTTCGAGCTCCGGTGGAAGCCGCGGGTCAAAGGACAGACGCGGTGGCTCGACTCGCTCTCGCGATGGGACCCTTCGGGCGGATGGCTGGGTCGTGTGGGCATCGGGGCCGCCCCCATGCACCTATCGCCTTCCGAACTGCTGCTCTGGCTACCCCCTTGGGATGCTCGCCGTACCCCGGGTCTCCACGTGCGAGGAGAGCCGCCCCGGTCCGGGATCCTCATGGGGCACGACGAGGCCGGGGAGCCGGTGCTTTGGGAGGTCTCGCAGCGGGAAGGTCACCACGCGACCGTGGCCGGCGAAACGGGGATGGGCAAGAGCACGCTGCTCGAGCGGCTCGCGGCGCGCCTCGCGCTCTCCGGCGCCGCGGTGGTGGTCATCGACCCCCTCGGGGAGACCGCGCGCGGTCTGTTGGGCCTCCTCCCCGAAGCTTCCTGTTCGAGGGCCCTGTGGGTCTCGCCGCTGAGATCGCCGGTGGGCATCAACGCCCTGGCCCTCCCGGTGGGGTCCCAGGGCCTGGACGCACGGGCAGAACGCGAGCGTCGGGTGAGCGAGCTCGTGACGGCCCTGCGACGGGTCCGGGCCGAACGGTACGGAGATACCGTGTACTGGGGCCCCCGCATCGAGGACCTCCTGACCCGGACGCTCCTCACCCTATCTTCGTGCCCGGGTGCGACGCTGCTGGACGCTGCCGAACTGCTCTCCGACCCTGAGCACTGGATCGGGCCGATCCCCGCACCGAACGAGGGAGGGAGGGAGATCCAAGCCCTCTGGGAGTCGATCCGCAGAGAAGGACCTGAGGACCGACAAGGTGCTCTTCGTGTCGTGCAAGAGGTGGCGCTCTCTTCCTCGATCTCCCGTGTCCTGGCTTCTCGAGAGCCGCATTGGTCGCTCGATCGTGCCCTCGTTCCGGGGGCGGTGACGCTCTTCGACCTGGAGCGGAGGGCCGTGGGGGTCCGTGCCTCGTCCTACCTGGGGGCCGCCCTGCTTTCCCTGCTCTGGTCCTTCCTGCTCGCGCGCAAGACCTCTGGGAAGGTCGTCCTGCTCCTGGACGAGGTCCAAGAGTACGCGAACGACGCCCTCGCGGAGATGCTGCGACTGGGACGTCGGTACAACCTCCACGTCCTATCGGCAACCCAGTCGCTCGCGACGCTCCAAGACCCGCTCCGAGAGGCCTTGGTCACGAACTCCCGTGACCTGTTCTTCTTCCGAGGCTCCGCGGCCGATGCCAAGCTCGCCCGGGAGGGTTTAGGGGTGGGCCGGGACCAAGACCTGGCCTCCCTCCCCCGAGGCACGCTGCTCGCGATGCTCGAGAAGGGCACACACATCGTTCGGGTCAGGACGGAATCGCCTGTGGCGAGAGCCGGCAGACCCGGGGCCTCCCTCGACCAGCTCTACCTAGACTGCATCGAGCGATCTCGTCCCTTTTGGGCCTCAGAGGACGGCGGTGAGGACGGGAAGGTCCCCGACGGTCCTCACCGCCCATCCCCGCCTTCCGCACCCAGCTTGCCCCCCGCCAAGGGTGCCGAACTCCCCAGCGATGCGATGGCTCGTCCGTCAGGTCAGCAACGGCGGGAGCGCCAGGAAGGACGTTCTTCGACGGCAATCGCATCAGACCCTCCGCCCGAAAGCGACGGAGGGCTCTCGCTCCCCCTCCTCGCCCTCGTGGTCGCCTCCCTGGAGGAACCCGAAGGCGAGCCCTTTGCGGTGCCCGTGGGCAGGGTCCGGGCGCTCTGCGGACAGGACGAACGGCTGCTACGCCGCCTGGGGACGGCGCTCAAAGGTTCCGGGGGACTCCTTCGTACGGAGCGGAGGGACGGCGAGAAGGTCTGGTGGCTCAGCCGAGAAGGGCTCACGGAGCGAGCGCCCTCCCCGTGGGAACCAGCCGCGCTGACCCGGGCCCGCGAGGCCTGGGAGCGCACCTCTTCGACATGAACGACGATCGGGGGTCCAACGGTTCTGACCCGGTTTCCCTGCTCCAGGACGCGCCCCGGACCGATCCCTGGCTGGACGTGATGTTGACGGTCCGACCAATGCCGTGCCAAGGCGAAACGCCCTGGCCACAGGACCATGGGATCTGCAAGAGGAGAGAGGGTCGGACGATCAAGCCGGCCCGCAGGAGACCGCCTTGCGGAAACGGGGAGCATTCGGACCGAGCCCGTCTCGGGACGGTCCGGGTAGGAGGGAGCCCCCCCCGAGGAGCTTTTGCCCTCCCGGGGCTCGCGACCTCGCGAAGGCCGCCCTATGCCAGAGAAGGAGACCCCCCGCAGCGCCCTGCTCGTCATGGACGTCCAGCGAGACATCGTGGAGAGGCTCGGCGATCCAACCCTTTTGGAACGGCTCTCCCGCGCGCTCGCCGCGGCCAGGAAGTCGGGGCTTGCGGTAATCTTCGTTCGGCTCGCGTTCCGCCCCGGGCGTCCTGAGATCTCGAGCTCGAACCGGAGCTTTTCCGCGCTGCGCGACTCACCGGGTCTGGACGAGGGGGACGCGGCGACCGAGGTCCACCCTTCGGTCTCCCCCCTTCCCGGGGAGATCGTGGTGACCAAGCGCAGGGTCAGTGCCTTCTCCGGGAGCGACCTAGACGTGGTGCTCCGGGCAGGAGGCATCCGGACGATGGTGCTCTGCGGGATCGCGACCAGCGGGGTCGTCCTTTCTACGGTCCGCGCCGCGGCGGACCTTGACTTCCACCTCGTGGTGCTCTCGGACGCGTGTGCCGATCGTGATCCAGAGGTCCATCGCGTGCTCACCGAGAAGGTCTTTCCCCGGCAGTGCGAGGTCATGACCGTGGACGAGTGGGTTTGTCGGCTCCCAGCCTGAACCCCAACCGTCGGTACGAACGGGTGGGGCCTGTACGAAGACCACAGCTCCCATCTGAAGACCCGCGAGTGGAGGGCATCGGTCACGGACGACCTCCTCGCCCTCGAGGCGAAGGCCGACCACCCCATGGGGAAGGTCCACGTCGAGGCCGAGCGAACGAGGGTCGGGGAGAGACGTGCCGAGGGAAGTCGACCGGCACCACCGCCGGGGCTCACGGGAAGGCCTCCCACCCCTCGTCCCTCATGAGGGTTGGAGCGAGGAGTCCAGCCAGCGGCGCAATGCACACTCCCACCTCCGTCTGCGATGGCTGAGGTCCATGACCACATCCCCGGCGTCACCGGGGCGACCTCCACAGCGCGGACGTGAGTCCCGTCCTTCATCCCACGGGCGGTGGGGTGTCGGACTCTCCCCACCCAGCCCGCGAAAGCACGTGGACGCGCCTCATCGGCCCCCCAGATCTCCTCCTGACGACGGACCCGTATGGCCTGCCACTCCAAGAGCCAGTAATGGAGGGTGAGGAGGCCATTGCCGAGTCAGACCCAGAAGATATCGAGCAGGACGATCCACGGCGCCCTGATAGGTGTGATACCTCGCGCTCGACCCGAAGTGATCGACGCACAGGAAGCCGATCCCGCTGATGCTTGGGATTCTCCCTTAGACGCGGATCGACTCGGTTAACGTGCGGACCATGCCCTGCTAGCACCCAACGGTCTACCCGATCGGGGCCCGCCGCCTCCGGACGTGACCCTCGGCCCTGAGCGGGGGTCGGCGCGAGGCACCATTTCAGACGTAATGGTATCGACAAGACCTCTCCGGTGCTTTGCCCTTGGGGCAGATGAGCGAGGAGGCAGAAAGATGTGACACACTTCCATCCATCTTGCTTCCATCCTTGGGGAATTTTGGTGGGACCTTCGACCCTCCAACGAGGAAGGGACGGCTTGAGAGCTCACGCTCGAGCGCCGCTCTCGAGAGGCTCCTGCCCGCCATAGGCCCGGGTAGAGGGCGGGCGACCGCGCCCGCACAGCGGCCGACCGGTCCACCCCAGCGGTGAGCTCCTCCCTACAAGCTGAGCAGGTCCTCCCGTTCGAGCGACATCGCCCACATAAAGCGCGCCGCCGCGGACCGCGTGAACGGCCCGGGCCTGTCCAGTCTTTAAACCTCATCGAGGGGTGCCCCCGACAGCGGAAAGGAATCTTGCTAGACCCTACGACCCGATTCATCGTAGACCTCTTTCTTCTGCTAGGGGGCTCGGTCATCGCGGGCGAGCTCGCGACCCGCCTGGGCCAGCCGGCCCTCGTTGGGCAGCTCTTGGCTGGCGTCGTGCTCGGCCCGACGCTCTTCGGATCGACCTCGTACGGCGTTGACGTTGGGCTCGGCTCGCTCTCGTCGATGATGACCTCGCTCCAGTTGCTCGCGACGATCTTCATCCTGTTCATGGCTGGTCTCGAGGTCGTACCCGAGCAGCTCTACCGGATGCCCGCCCTCACCGTCGTGATGGGGGTCTGCGTGTTCATCATCCCGTTCCTAGTGAGCGCGAGCGTCGTCCCGCTGGTGATCCACGGCATCTCTGCCACGACCTCGCTCTACGTGGCGCTCACGCTCTCGATCACCGCACTCCCCGTGATGGGGATCATGCTCCACGAGTTCGGACTGGTGGGTTCGAAGATGGGAACGCTGCTGATGAACGTGGCGCTCATCAACGAGCTCACGGCGGTGACCGTCTTCGCCATCCTCTACCGGTTGGGCTCCGGAGGGACCGCGGGATACATCGGTGCGGCGATCGCCGCCCTGTCGGTCGCGCTGTTCATCTCGATCATGCTGACGATCCACATGCTCCTGCGCGTCCTGAGGGAGGCCCACCTCTGGGAGCCCCTCCAGTCCGCGTTCGCCCGCACGTGGAGGTCGAAGCAGGGGAACTTCGCCCTCCTGATGGTCATGCTCGTCGGCTCCACGCTCCTATCGCAGTACCTCGGGCTCACCTACGTGGCCGGGGCGTTCTACGCGGGGATCTTGGTCACTCGCCAGAACACCGGTGAGGCGGCGCATCGCGCGATCAGCCAGATCTTCGATACCATGACGTGGGGCTTCTTTGTTCCACTGTTCTTCGCCTTCGTAGGTGTGGAGATGAACCTCCGCGAACTGTTCTCTCCCATCTCGGTGTTGGCCACCTTCGGCGCGCTCCTGGCCGTGGGCATCGTCGCCAAGGTCGTGGTGGGGGCCGGATTCGCCAGGCTCCATGGCTGGAGAGATTCGGACGCGCTGGCGATAGGGTACATGGTCGGGAGCCGCGGTGCGGTCGAGCTTGCGATGGCCACGATCCTCTTCCAATCCGGCCTCATCAACACCACGATCTTCACGCTCATCGCTTCGGTGGGCCTCGTCACGACCATCGTCGCCCCCATCGGTGCCCTGAGGTCGTGGCTCTCCGATCCGAAGAGCCGCGCCGAGCTCTACGCCCGGGTCCCGTCCCTCTCGGGAGCGACCAGCCCTTCCCGGCGGCTCCAGCCACCCATGGACTGGGAGGAAATGCGCCGACTCTACTACCGGGAGCCTACCCCCTTGGCTTCCGATGCCTTCCCGGAGCGGGCCGGCCCGACCCCCTCACCCACCGCCACCCCCCCGGCCGATCGCACAGGCCCGGGAAGTGCGCCGACAACGGCGGAAACGCCCGCTCCCTCTTCCATTCCCCTGCCTTCGGTGGCCCGCCCACCCCTGCCGGACCGGACTCAGCGCCGCGGGGCCCCGGTCGACCGCTCCTCCGACGAGTAGGGGTGCCCGCCCCGCTCCCGGAGCGACCGCCCCCCCCCTTAGGTTCGGTGGCCCCTCCCCCCCGAGCTCGAGCCATAGGGGACCCGCACGAGGCCCCCGGCCGCGCTCCGACCCGATCTGGACGGGGGAAGGTCTGCGGGTGCTGTTCACGTCCGTGAGGGGCACCGGGACCCCGTGGAACAGCAGCGGCGTGGAAGGGGAGATGAGGAAGGTGGCGGTGAACCGGAACAACAGCGGAGGCCGCAAGACGGAGACCGGAGGGTGGGTCTTCGAGCGGGTCCTGGCGGTGTGGAGGGCCGACCAGAGGCGGGGTCTCCGGTTCTGGGTCGTGGTGATGCAGAAGCTGGGGGCGGTTCAGCCCGGGAGAGGCCCGCCGTCAGCCGGTCCGGGAAGCCGAGCTCTTACGGTCCGCGGCGGGGCTTGTCCTTGTACAGATGACCCGTCCAGGCGGGGTGAAGGCACCGAACTATGGAGGGAAGTGAACGGCGTAGGCTTTATCGTCCGAAATCCGTAGGATGAGCGTGGTCGGACCCTCTGCATCCACGTCGGTCCAAGTGGAGCGATGCAGGACCGGCATTGAAGGTCTCGACAACGTGCTCGACGGGGGCATCCCTCGCGGGAACACCGTCCTCATCTCGGGAAGCTGTGGCACGGGCAAGACGACGCTGAGCCTGGAGTACCTTGTCCGGGGGGCCCAGGTGCACGAGCGGGGGCTCTTCCTCTCGGTCACGGAAGCTTCCCACAAGATCCAGCAGAACCTGGCGACCTTCGACTTCTTCGACAAGCGCCTCGTGGACGACGGGACCCTCACGTTCATCGACGTGCCCGTCCTCTACGAGAAGCTCGGCCTCTCCAAGCAGGAGATGACCACCGAGGACATCGACCTCTTCGTCGGCGCCGTCGCACGGCTCGCTTCTGACCTCAAGGTGCAGCGTCTCGTGATGGACTCGATCACGTCGGTCTGCTACCGCATCCGGCACGAGGAGGAGATCCGCGACCTCATCCTGAAGCTCGGGAAGAGCCTCTCCGACATCTCGTGCACCACCCTCTTGGTGAGCGAGATCGGTCCGCAGGAGAACCGCTACTCCCTCTACGGGGTGGAAGAGGCCATCGCCGACGGGGTCATCCTCCTGGGCAACGTCCAGCGACGCGGGGACCTGCTCCGCACGCTAAAGATCATCAAGATGCGTGGCACGACCCACTCGCGGGCGCAGTACGTGCTCGACCTCACGCCCCTGGGTGTGCTCCTCGCGCCGTACCTCAAGGGCGGTCGCGGTTGGGAGGCGGCCTGAGATGCCGAACGTCGCTCCCGGAGAGATCGCGGAGAGGCTGCGGGCCCTGCCCGAGGGCTCGGGCGTCGCGATGAAGCTGGGGGCGACGGACTACGCCGGCAACTACCTGCAGTTCCTGGCCGCTACGCTGCGCGACTTCGGGATGGAAGCGAACGCCTACACCATCTACGTCTCGGTCACGAACCCCTGCATCCTGGTGAACTCCCTCCTGGCCTCCCTGGAGATCCCCTCGGACCGGGTCTTCTTCGTGGACGTGATCAGCCAGACGATGATGTCCAGCCTGACCAAGCTTCCCAACGCGAGCTACGTGGAGAGCCCCACGATGCTCGAGAACGTGATGCTCCGGGTGGAGTACTTCCTACGCAAGAACACCGCGACGCGCCGGATCGTGATCATTGACTCCGTGAACTCCCTCGCTATCCACAACGACCCCGCGATCCTCTCCGAGTTCTTCCACATCATGGTGAACAATCTCAAGTCGCGAGGGATCACGACGGTCATCCTGGCCGTCGCCGAAGAGACCAACCCGGAACTCGAGAACCTCCTTTCTTTTGTCTGCGATGACACTATCCAGCTTGGGGTAGCGGAGACCGAGCCGAAGGGTGCATGAGCCGTCCTCCCCCGACGCCATCCTCGAAGGCGGCCGCGGCGGGCCCGGCCCAGCCCGCGGAGGCGCCCCGTGACCCGATCTTCGGCATCCCGGAGGTGGATGCGATGCTTGCTGGCCAGCTCCCAAAAGGGTGGCTCTCGATCCTCACCGGCCCCCCCGGGAGCGGTATCGAGATCCTCGCGAAGCAGTTCGCCCAGGCGGCCGGCGCCCGGGAGACGGTCACCTACTACACGACAAGCGAGCGCACGGAGGACATCCGCCGGGCCATGCGGGACTTCTCCTGGCGGGACGACCTGCGCATCGTGAACCTCTCCGACGACTACCACGACACCGTCCTCTCCCGTGACCTCGAGGTGAGCCGCTTCCGGGAGAAGGGCATCTCCCCCCAGGAGATCGCCCAGTTCCGGCTCGAGAAGCTCGAGGCCCCCCCGGTCAACTTCGTGACCCGGATGCTGGTCGAGCTGGCCGCGCTCGACAAGCCCTTCCGGCTCATCATCGATTCCCTCGACTTCTTCTTGGAGCAGGCGAAACCGAGCGCCGTGGTCTCCCTGGTGCGCCAGATCCGCTACCGAGCCCAACGCGTGGGAGGCTTCGCGCTCCTCACCCTCCACCCCGGCATCCACGAGCCTCGGACGGTCGGTATCCTGGACGACGTCGCGGACCTGCTCCTGGACATCGAGATCTCCAAGGAGCACATGCAGTTCCTCCACCACCTCACGATCCGCAAGGTCCGCAACCACCCCGAGCGGACCGGCTCGGTCAAGATCACGGTCGGGGAGAAGGGCGTCTCGAGCGCTCCTTAGGAGAGGTGCCCGGGCCCCGGCGGCGAGGGGCTTATGGCCTTCCTCCCTGCTGCCGGGACGTGACGGCGCCCCGAGTACGGCCGAACGGCCTGCCTCGCTCCCCGCTCGCGTTCCCACCACCCATATCCGGCTCGCTGTGGGTGGAGCCCATCCGAAGCCGCGTCCTAGAGGGGAACCCGTGGGGGGACCCCACCGAGCGGCGGACCGCCTGCTACCTTCCTCCCTCCGGCCGCACCGAGGGCCTTCCCCTGCTGGTCCTCCTCGCCGGGTACACCGGGGCGGGATGGATGCAGTTCCGGGAAGGGGGCTACCTCCAGGAAGCGCTCCACCAGCGGATCGACCGCATGATGCGCACGGGAGCCTGCGGCGAGGCGGTGATCGTCGCGCCCGACTGCCTCACCAAGCTAGGGGGCAGCCAGTACGTCAACTCCAGCGCGACGGGTCGCTACGCGGACCACATCGTCCAAGAGGTGGTGCCCTGGGCTCGAGAGCGCTTCCATACCGACCTCACCGGAGTGCTGGGGCAGTCGAGCGGGGGGTTCGGGGCCCTTCACCTCGCCTTCGAGCACCCCGAGGTCTTCTCCGCCGTAGGCTCGAGCTCGGGGGACATGGCCTTCGAGCACTGTTATCTCCCCGATTTCCCCAAGGCGCTGCGCCAGTTCAGGAAGTACGGGGGTCCTGAGGAGTTCCTCCGCAAGCTCTTCGAGGAACCCTCCAAGGTGCTCGTCGGTCCGCTCGACCCCTCCGGCGCCGCGCTCAACACCCTCGGCATGGCCTCCTGCTATTCCCCGATCTCGGAGGAGCCCGGAAGCTTCGAGCTGCCCTTCGACCTCGAGACGGGCCTGCTTCGGTCCGAGGTCTGGGAGCGCTGGCTCGCCTTCGATCCCCTGAGGAGGGTCCGGACCGATGCCGGGGCTAGGGCCCTGGCTGGGCTGCGGCGCCTGCACATCACCGCCTCCACCCCCGACGAGTGGGCCCTGGACGTCGGGGCACGTGGGTTCGCTGCGGAGGCCCGGGCGCGCGAGGTCCCCGTCCTGCACGAGGAGCTGGAAGGCGGGCACTTCCAGAGCGGCCCCCGCTACGAGCGGCTCTTCTCCGAGCTCATCTCCGCGCTCCGTCCAGGCTGAGGCGAAGGTCGAGCGGCGCCGCTCTCCCATCGGTCCGCTGGAACCCCGCCCGTGACCGAGAAAGCGGCGCGCCGGTCACCAGGCAAACCGCCTTAAACCGCCCTGTTGTCCGTCAGCCCGAGGCGGGCGGATGCAGGATGTGGTGGTCCGGTGGGATGAGAAGGTCACGCTCAAGAACCCCATCCTGGTGGAAGGGCTCCCCGGCGTCGGGAACGTGGGGAAGCTCGCCGCGGACTACCTGAAGGACACGCTGAAGGCGGTCCGGTTCGCGACGCTCCACTCGAAGCTCCTCCCTCCCCAGGTCTACGTGAACGAGGAGGGCCTCATCCGGCTCGTCTCGCACGAGCTCTACTACTACCGAGCGAGGTCCGGGACCCAGCGGGACCTCATCATCCTGGTCGGCGACTACCAAGGCTCCACCTACGAGGGCCAGTACGAGCTCACCGACCAGGTCCTCTCGATCGCGAGCCAGATGGGCGCGAAGGAGTGCTTCACGCTCGCGGGCTTCGCCCAGGGCCATCTGGTCCAGGCGCCCCGGGTGCTCGGTGCCGCGACCTCGAAGGAGAGGATCGAGGCCATGAAGAAGCTCGGCGTGGTCTTCTCCCGCAAGGACCCGGGCGGGGGCCTGCTCGGAGCGAGCGGGCTCTTCCTCGGGCTGGGACGCCTCTACGGCATGGAGAGCGTTTGCCTCATGGGGGAGACCTCCGGCTACTTCGTCGATCCCCGCAGCGCCGAGGCCGTCCTCAAGGTCTTGAGCAAGGCGCTCCACGTCGAGATCGACCTCGCGGCCCTGGAAGGGAAGGCGCAGGAGATCGACCAGATCGCCCAGCGCTTCCGGGAGATGGAGGCGCGTCCGCCCTCCAGCTCCGAGGCCAAAGAGGACCTGACCTACATCGGGTAGGCCCGAGGCGCGTGGGTCCCATGCCCGAGGACGAGCTCCCGGGACCCGACCCGGAGGACCTCACCGATGCCGACGCGTTCTCCGAGGACGAGGACGTCGTCGACACGGAGCTCCGTCAGGTCCTCGCGGAGGCGTTGGCGAAGAAGGGCGAGCTCCCCTTCTCCGACTTCTTGGAGATTGTGCTCTACCATCCCCGGTGGGGCTACTACACCCGGCGCCGGGAGATCTTCGGGGCCCGGGGGGACTTCCAGACCGCCCCACACGTCCACCCGCTGTTCGGGTGGACCATCGCCCGGGCCGTGCAACGGGAGTGGGAGAAGCAGGGTCGGCCGAAGGCCTTCCAGCTCATCGAGGTGGGACCGGGCTCCGCCTACCTCATGCACGACCTTTGGTCATACCTCCGGCAGTGCGGGCAGGACACCACGGGCTGGAAGGTCGGGCTGGTGGAGCGCTCCGAGAACCTGCGCAAGATCCAGGAGCAACGGCTGGCGGGTCACGTCGATGCGGAGTGGTACCACGAGATCGGCGAGGTCGGTCCGTTCCGTGGGGTGGTCGTCGCGAACGAGTTCCTGGACGCGCTGCCCTTCCGCCGGGTCGTGCGCCGGGGAGCCTCCTGGCGAGAGCTCTGCGTCCAGGCGAACGACAAGGAGGCCCGCGAGCTCGCCTGGAAGGAGCGCGAGCTTACCGACCCGGAGCTCCTCGGGATCCTCCCCCGGACCGCGCCGCAGGGCACCGTTCTCGAATCCTCGCCCTTCGCCGTCGCCTGGACCCGGGCCTTGGCCTCGCAGGTCCAGCGGGGCCTGGTGCTCTTCTTCGACTACGGCGACCTGCAGGAGGAGCTCGTCACGAACCACCCTGAGGGGACGCTGCAGACCTTCGGCAAGCACCGGGCTGGTCGTGACCCCTTCGAACACCTGGGCAGCCGCGACATCACGGCCTGGGTCGACTTCTCCTCGATCCTTACGGCGGGGGAGGGGGCCGGGTTCGAGGCGGGGGGCCTGCAGTCGCAGGCCGAGACCCTCTACGAATGGGGCATGACCCAGGTCGCGGAGGAGCTCGCCCACTCGAAGGGCGAAGGCAGCTTGGAGGCCGTGAAGGCGCGCCTCGCCGCGAAGACCTTCCTCTTCGGCTACTCGACCCACCGGGTCCTCCAGCTGCGCAAGTGAGGCACCCCCAGGGAGGGGCGAGATCCGGCGAGAGGTCCTTGGGCCTTCCCGATCAGGTCACGGTCGGACGGGGCCGGTAGTCGACCTTCTGGGCGACCTGGGCCTGAATGAGCAGGTTCGCCTTGTCCGCCGGCAGCACGAGAAGGTCCTCCTTGCGGATCTCCAGATTCTCGCCGGAGAGCGCGAGCGCAGGGCGGTCCTGCAAGATCCTCAGGACGGTGCCCTCGGGACCCGCCGTCGAGCCCGCGCTCGGGACAGAAGCTCCCGTGCTGGCGCGGAGGCCCGAGGATGCCAAAGGGGAGGATATAACGGACCCCGCAACGCTGGCGGTGCTCGCTGGGGAGGAGGGGGCGTTCGTGCGGGTCGAGGGTGTGGGTGTGGGTGTGGGTGCGGTCGCGGCGTGGGCGCTGGGGCCCCCTGAGGGGGCCGAGGGAGCGGGCCCGGAGGGGCTCGCTCCGGAGGGGTCCAGGAAGGAGGCCGAGGTCCGACGGAACCCCGCGAGGTCCCGGGTGAGAGCGTCGTAGAGGGATCGCTCCTCGGACAGGAGGTTGCTCGCCTCCCCTCCAAGGTTCACATGCTGCGCCGCGAGGTGGGCGATCTTCGCGAGGCGGGCCTCTAGCACGTCGCGCGCGCTCGCGAGTGCCCTTTGGTAGGTGACCCGGGTCATCTCCACCTTCTTCGAGGTAGGGTTCTCGCGCGTCTCCCGCTCCAGGAGCTCCCGGAGCGAGCCCAGGTAGCGCGAGGTCGCTCCGAGGAAGTCGGGGGGGATCTTCGAGAGCCCCTTCGCCGCGTACTCGGCCCGGCGTTGTTCCAGTAGCCGGTTATAATAGTCAGGGGCGGGGTCGGGCATCCATCTGGCTCGTGGCGGGTCTCTCAGCAGGCCCCGACTACTTGGCCTTTGTGCGCGATGGACGCTCGAGAGTCGCTGCGCGAGTTCCTCGAGCTCCTGCGAGATCTCCGGGAGACCTTGGTCGAGGAGAACGCGGTCATCCTGGTCGAAGGTGAGAGGGACCGCGCCTCGCTCCTAGGGCTGGGGTTGCCCGCGGCCTCGATCCTGCTGGTCCACCATGGGGTCACCCTCTCCGAGCTCGTCGAGGGGGTGGTCAGACGGGGCCGGATGGTCATCATCCTCACCGACTGGGACCGGGCGGGGGGCGAGCTCGCTCACCGCATCCACTCGTTGCTGGACGACGGGAGGGTGAGGACCGACCTCTCCTTCCGCCGAAGGCTGGCGAAGGTCGTGCGAGGGGAGACCCAGTACGTCGAAGCCGTCCTCGCCTGGGCCGAGCGGGCGGCGCAGCGCGCCGGGGCCCCGCTCGACCACTGGCTCTCCCTGCCTGTCGTCTGACCAAGATCGAGCGATGGGCTCCCGACCCTGAGGGGCATCGACCCCTGGGTCGGCCTGCGAGGGGCGAGCCCTTCGTCCCGTCTCACCCGCCGTGGCCTTCCAGCGCGGCGATCGGCGTGGGCGCTGGTGTCGCCGTGGTGTTCCCGGGGCTCGTACAGCTGACCCCCTGACAACTGGTGTGTGTCGAACCCCCGCTGGAGCCGGAGGCGTTGTGGACGGCGGTCAGCGACCCCAGGGCCAGGAACGCCCCGATTCCGCCGATGACCATCACGGCCCCCAGGGCGAGGACCGCGACCTTGGGAGAGATGCCCTGGGGGCGAGGGCCCTCTGGAGGGCCGCGTGGCCCTTGGCCCCCTGAGGAGGGCTTGACGTCCCACAGCTGGGCTCGAGGGAGCTCTTCGGCGAGGGGTCGGGCGTTCGCGACGTCCACGTTCGGTTCCATCTTACTCACCTGTAGGTAGCCCCCCTCAGGGAGCGAGGGAACGAGCCCCTGAAGTCGACTTAAGCACCGCCGGCGGCGAGGGGTGTGTCCCCCGCGGATGCCCTACTTATGCAGTGCGGTCGCTGAGCTCCGAACGGCGCCGTCGGTAGCACGGAGGGCGAGGAGGTCACCCCTCAGGGGATGACCTTCGACTGCGTCCGGCGCACGTACTTCTGGTTCGCCTTGCGGGACGGACGCATCCGCTCCGCGCCCTTGCCCTTCCAGCGCAGGCCGCGTCCGCGCGTCCCCGCGCTCGTGAGACCGCGGAAGGCGCGGCCCTTGTGCGTGGGGTCCGCGATCCAGGAGATCCTGGGGTCGGAGGTGATCTGCGGGTGGACGGGGTCCACCAAGATGACCTCGAAGAACTTGTGCGGGCCGTCCTCGCCCACCCAGTAGGAGTTGAGCACCTCCAGGTTCGGGTGCTTCTTTGCAGCGCGCTCCTCGGCAATCCGCTGGATCGACTTCGCGAGGACCATCCGGGCGATACCCTTGTGCTTCGGACGGCGCCCGGCGATGATGTGACGCTTGCGCTGACCGCCGCGGCGGAGCCGCACGCGCAGCAGGACGTAGCCGGGCTTCGGCTTCCAGCCGAGAGCGCGGGCGCGGTCCAGACGGGAAGGGCGCTCCAATCGGTGGACGGCGTTCTCCCTTCTCCAGCCCATCAGCAGTGCGCGTCGCGCGGTGTGACCGGGCTCCTTGAGCCCCTGCTGGAAGGACTGGGCCATCCTACGGTAAGCGGAAGCGACCATGATGGAAGCGGCGGGGCCAATCTCGTTCTGTTTAAAAAGGCTCACGAAGGCGAGGAGGAGTTCTCCACGTCGGACGAGGGGGCGAGGCGCCCCTCCTCCGGGGCCGCTCGGCCTCCCCCGGTACGTCCGGGCGAGGCGGCTGGCGCACCGCCCGCGCCGCTACTGGCCCCCTCCGAGGTGGGGCCCGCGGGCAGCAGGGGAGGGGGGAGTGCGTGGTCCTTGCTGACGCGTCCGGCGCTCCGGCTCTCCAGGGCCACCTTCTGTTCGATGCTGCTGGAGAGCTCGGTCGCGAACCGGAGCGCACGGGAGCGCTCAGACTCGTTCGCGATCGAGGTGGGAAGCTCCCAACGGAGCATGGAGCCACCGGCGGTGGGGGAGGACCGGAACTCGAGGTGCGTGAAGGAGGCGGGGACGGCGGGGTTCGGGCGCGCAAGGTCCGCCACCACGAGGCTCGAGGGCTGGGCCCCCATGGGCTCGGTCCGCTCCTCCACCCGGTAGCCGGCTCCGCTCAGGAACTCGGTCACGTACCGGGCCAGACGCTCTCGGCCTATGCCTCGCACTCGGAGCCAACCGTTGTGGTGCTCTTCCATTTCTCCCTCCGGGTATACATCGCCCTCTTGAGGAATCCCAGCAGCATGCTGTACTCCTCCTTCGAGGGCGTGGCGCGTCCCAGGACGCGCCGAAACAGGAGCTTCAGTCCCCGGCGCCGGTGCGCGGGGAAGCGGATGTCCTCGAGGTACTGAGCGAGGAGCTCGAGGAAGATCTCCTTCTCGCGCCCGTTCAACAGGACGCGGGAGGACCCCTCCCGGCTCGGGGTCGGCGCGTTGAGGGCCTTGTAGGCCTCGTAGAGGAGGACGCCCGCCGCGTGGGAGAGGTTGAGCGTCGGGAAGCCGCGGTCCGCGGGGATGGAGAGCAGGATGTCGCAGAGCTCGAGCTCCTCCCGGGAGAGCCCGTTGTCCTCGGGGCCCAGGACGAGCGCCACCTGGGCGTCGAGCCCCGAGAGAAGGCTTCCCCACTCCGGCGGGGTCATCGCCCGCCGCGGGTAGGAGCGGTTCTGGTTGGAGGAGGAGACGTCCGAGGTCCCGACGACCAGGTCCTGCCCGACCAAGGCCTCCTCGAGGGTCGGAGCGACCTTCGCGTGGCGGAGCACCTCGAGCCCGCCCATCGCCCGTCGGCGGGCTTCGGCGCCGAGGGGGGCCCTGGGCGAAACGAGCACGAGCTTCGAGACGCCGAAGTTCCTCATGCACCGGGCGACCGCCCCCACGTTCCCGTCCTCCTTCGGGCGGATCAGGACCACCGTGAGCTCGGCCTTCATTCGTTCGGCCCCTTGGGCGAGGAGAACAGGCGGTCGAGCATCCAGTTGACGTCGAAGGGACGGAGGTCGTCGTACCCCTGTCCCACGCCGACGAAGAGGATCGGCTTGTGGACGATGTAGGTCACCGAGAGCGCGGAACCGCCCTTGGTGTCGGTGTCGAGCTTGGTGAGCATCGTGCCGTCGAACCCGAGCTCCTGATGGAACATGCGGGCCTGCTCGACCATGTCGTTGCCGTTGAGCGCGTCGCCGACGAAGAGGGTCAGGCTCGGGTTCACCACCCGCCGGATCTTCTTCGCCTCCTCGATGAGGTTCGTGTTCGTGTGCTGCCGGCCGGCGGTGTCGACCAGGACCACGTCGAGGCCCCGGCTCTTCGCGTGCTGCACCGCGTCGTAGGCGACGGCCGCCGGGTCGGAGCCCTCCGACTGGCGCACCACCTTGACGCCGAGGCGCTCCGCGTGGACCGTGATCTGCTCGATCGCCCCTGCGCGGAAGGTGTCCCCCGCGGCCAGGACGACCCCGAACCCCTTGCGGCGGAGCCAGGAGGCGAGCTTCGCGATGGAGGTGGTCTTGCCGCTCCCGTTCACGCCGATGAAGAGGATCACGAACGGTTTGGGGGAGGACCGGATGCGTGCCTCGAGGTCGATCGGCGGCTGGGCCAGCACGGCCCGCACGGAGCTGCGGAGCGCGGCCTCCACCGCTTCCGCGGGGTCCTGCCCCAGACGGAGCTTCTGCTCGGAGAGGTACTTCCGCACGGAGCGACGCACGCGCTCAACGGCCTCGAGGGCCACATCGGACTCGAGCAGGACGATCTCGAGCTGCTCCAGGATCTGGTCGATCTTCTTCTCCTTGATCCGGAAGCCGAAACCGTCCGTGAAGTAGTCCTCGGTGTCCTCGGACGAGGGGGGAGGGATGAGCGGCCGCCGCTTCGCGGCGTCCGAGGCGGAGGAGGAGGAGGAAGGACCCTGCGTGGGGATGGTCGCCTTGGTGTCCGTGGTCCGGTGGGAGACCGGCTTGGGAGGGGTCGGGTCCGCGGAGGTCCGATCCTGGGCCTCGGGGGTCGAGGGCTTCGCCTCCTTGTCCGTGCCGCCGAAGAGCCGCTCTTTGAGCCGGGCCCACATGAGGGATAGGTAGGGATCAGGAGGTCCGCGGAGCGGACCTCGCGGGCGAGCCAGCCGCATCGCGCGGGCCACCGGCGGGGCCGCCAGGGGTGGACGAGCCGGGGGGCCCGATGCCCCCCGCCTCTTCGGAGACCCGCTGGGCTTCCGCGTAGACGGCCTGCAGACGGGCCTGGAGCTGGTTCGCCTCGCTCTCGACACGGCGGAGCTGCTGGTTCAAGCTCTGCTCGCTCTTCTCGAGCTGTCCGCGCCGCTGGGCAAGGACCTCCAGGGCCTTCGGCCGCTCGAGCTCTGCGACGATGCCCCGACCGATGCCGATCAGCACCTTCTCAGTGGAACTGGGCACCGCGTGCAGGTAGGTCTCCGCACCCACGGGAACGAGGATCTCCTGATCGCCCTGGAACGTCTCCATCGCCTCCAGCGTCTTCTGGGCCCGGGCATGGGACTCCAGGGTCACCCGCAGGAGCTCCTGCTCACGCACGAGCTCGCCGAGCTGCTCTCGGAAGACCTCGAGGCGCATCATGTCCTGCTGGACCGCGGATTGCATCTCGCGGGCCGAGGGCGCGGCCTCCGGCTCCTCGGGAGAGGGAGCCTGGGGGCTCATCGGCGCTCCGCTGCAGGCTCCACGCTGACGATCCGGATCCCCTTGCGCGCCACCCGGTGCGAGCCGCCGATCTCGGAGTAGACGATCTCTTTCGCCTGCTCCGCGCTCGATGCCTCTCGTACCTTGGTGAAACGCTGCCAGGTGTCCCGGCGCGCCAGATAGGAGCCACGTACCGCCCAGACGGGCAACGTGTTTCCTCCGACGCGAGCCACCCTGAAGGGGTTCTTAAGTCTTGTTCGGGTCGGCGGACCCGGGCACAGCGGGCTTTCGCTCGGCCGGGGAGGCCGAAGGCTCTCCCTCGGGCCGCCCCTGGGCCTTCTCGGTCGGCGGGGTGAGCAGGGGGTCCCCCCGCTTGCGCATCGCTTCCTCCCGCTCCCGGATCCAGGCCACGACGCGCTCCTCGTAGGGGAGCACGGTGTGGGACCCTTTCGTCTCTCGGAGCGCCCGATACTCGGCCTCGGAGCGGGCCTCCTCGTTCTCCCCGAAGGACTCGTCCAGGCGGCGCTGCCCGGAGGTGGAGGGCTCTACCGCACCAGCGCGACCACGTCGGACCATCGCTTCGTGACCTCGGCGTCGGAGAGCCCCACCGTGGGGGAGAAGATGACCGTTTCCCCGAAGAACTCGCGGGCCTCCGCGTGCTCCTCCACCTCCAGGTCGAGGACGACCCCGTCCCAGCCCCGGCGTTGAGCATGGTCGCGAAGCCACGCCCAAGCCTCCTCCCGTGTCAGCGCACCCTCGGGAGCGAGGTGCGGGTCGAAGATGGCGAGCACGTCACGGGCGAGGGCCTCCCCCGGACCCGAGGTCACGGGGAACACCCGGCAGCCCCGCTTCATCATGAGGAAGGACCCCAGCGCGGCCCGCTCGCTGTTGACGAAGGACCCCAGCTTCCCCCCCACGCCCAGCGGCAGCCCTCCCGGCCCGGCGACACGGCCCACGTAGAGGTAGGCCCTCGGGCCCCGGACCTCCACGAACAGCTCGACCTCGGGGTGGGTGAGGTCGACCCGGAGCTCGAGCTCAGGGAACTTCTCGAGGATCGCCCCCCCGGCTTCCGCGCCCAGACTCTGGCTCGTGTACGGATGGGAGCCCGTCCGCCGCGGACGGATCGCGAAGCGGACCCCCTTGCGCAGGAGCGGCCTGGCCTCCTCCACCACCGCCGAGAGGATCGAGGGAAGGTCGGAGGGCACGACGCGCGCGGCGCTCACAGAGACGACCCCGAAGGTCCGCCGGACGATCGGGAGAGCGGCGGTCGCGTCGGAGGTCTCCACGTAGAGATGTCCGTGGTCCGCCGAGAGCGTGCACTGCCGCTGCTCCCGGAGGAACCCCTCGAGCAAGTTGTGCTTGAGGCGGCTTTCGAACTCACGGCGCACCGGGGGGGACTTGAGCGCGAGCTCCCCGTAGCGGACCAGCAGGGTTTCCGACACCACGCCTTATGAAGGGCGTCCTCTCTTGACGTTTCCATCATGCCGACCGAGGGGGCGATGGGCGCAGGGGGGCCCGTGGGCGGTGGGGGGAGCGCTCCCGCCGCGGGGAACGCGGCTTCAGGACCTAACGACCCGTGGGTCGCGCTGCGCGAGCAGGCGAGCGAAGCTCTCACCCACACGCTCCGCTCCCTCGGCTGGACCGGAACGAAGGAGGAGCTCGCCCGCGCGCTGGAGGTGGGGCCCGAGGGCAAGGCGGACCTCGCCCTGCCGCTCTTCCGGCTCGCGAAGCCGCTCGGGCGGAGACCGGAGGAGCTTGCGACGTCCGTGGCCGCCGCGATCCCCCCTTCCCCCGCCTTCGCCCAGGTGAGCGCGGTGGGAGGCTTCGTCAACTTCCACCTGGAGCCCCGGGCGTTCGCGCTCTCGACCCTTCGGGCGGTCCTGGGTGCCGAGGAGCACTACGGGGAGGGCGCCCCCAAGGAGGGGAAGGTCTGTGTGGAGCACACGAGCGCCAACCCGACCGGTCCCCTGCACGTCGGCCGCTCCCGCAACACGGTCATCGGGGACACGCTCGTACGGGTCCTCCGCGCGGCCGGGTGGAAGGTGACCTCCCAGTTCTACGTCGACGACGTCGGCCGGCAGGCCGCGATGCTGGTCTGGATCTGGTCGCGTGCGCCCTCCGACTGGCCCCAGGAGATCCGTGACGCCTCGCAGCTCCCCCCCGACGGTGCTCGTCCGAAGGACCTCAAGGCGGACCACTGGTACGGTCGCCCCTACCCCTCCACCGCGGCCTACGTGAAGGAGCACAAGGAGGCCGCCCGCTCCCTTGCGGACCTCACCGATCGGATGGAGAGCGGCGCGCTTCCGAAGGAGGAGTACCGCCGGGTACCGCGGGAGATCCTCGAGGGGATCCTGAGCTCGCTGCGGCGCATGGGGGCCTCCTTCGACGAGTTCGTCTGGGAGTCGGACTTCCTCTTCGATGGTTCCGTCGAGCGTGTGGCGGAGAAGGCGCGGACCTCTCCTCGCTACCGCCGGGCCGACGACGGGGCGGAGGCGGTGGACGGCAGCGACCTTGGGTTACCGAAAGACTCCCCGCTCGTCTACATGACCCGCTCGGACGGCACCTTCCTCTATCCCATCCGGGACGTGGCCTACCACCTGCAGAAGTTCTCCCGCTTCGACCGGGTCGTCGATGTCCTGGGAGAGGACCACAAGCTCCACGCGAGGGGCCTCATGGCCCTCCTGGACGCCGCCGGGGAGAAGCGCCGACCGGAGGTGCTCACCTACGGGTTCATCAACCTCCCCGAGGGGCGCATGACCACCCGCGGCGGTCGGGTAGTGAACCTGGACCAGGTGTTGGACGAGGCCCGTGACCGGGCGGTGGAGGAGGTCCGCAAGCGTCGGCATGACCTGGCGGAGGAGGAGGTGCAGAGGATCGCGGAGAGCGTCGGCAGCGGCGCTGTCCGCTTCCATCTCCTGCGCGTCCAGCCGGAGAAGCCGATCGTCTTCCGGTGGGAGGAGGCCCTCTCCTTCGAGGGGAAGAGCGCGCCCTTCGTCCAGTACGCCCATGCCCGGGCGTCGAGCCTGCTGCGGAAGGCGCAGGGCTCGGACGACGGTCCCATGGCCCGGCCTGCTCCCCCCAGCGCGGCGGACCTCCCTCCCGAGCTCCACCCGAAGGAGCTCGCGCTCCTCCGCTCGTTGAGCGAGCTCCCCGGGCTCGTGGAGAAGGTCTCCGAGGGACGCTCGGTCCACCTTCTCGCGCTCTACGCCCACGAGGTGGCCGAGCGCCTGAACGAGTTCTACCAGGAGCTTCGCGTGCTCAACAGCGAGCCCCCGGTCCGGTCGTTCCGGATCTCCCTGGTCGCCGCGACCCGGCAGGTGCTCTCGAACGTCCTGGGGCTCATCGGCGTCGAGCCCCTGGAGCGGATGTGACGGGCTCCCCCTCCCCGGCGGGGATCGTCGTCGTCAAGCTGGGCGGCAGCGTCCTCACCCGCAAGAGCGAGGAGTTCCACCTGCGCCCGAAGGTCCTCCAGCGCCTCGCGGAGGAGGTGGGGGACGGCTACGAGGCCGGGAGGCGCCCGGTCGTGGTCATCCACGGCGCGGGCTCCTTCGCCCACCCCACCGCGAAGGCCTGGGGCCTCTCCCGTCCCCCGCCCGGCCGGGCGGACCGTGAGCGGGGAGCCGCCCTCACGGCCTACGGCGTCCGCCGCCTGCACCTCCGGGTCCTGAGGGCTCTCCTCGATGCGGGGGTCCCCGCCCGTTCGCTCCCCGCCTTCCCGACGATGGTGAACCGGGAAGGGAAGCTCTCGAGGTTCTCGGTGGAGCCCTTCCAGGAGGTGCTCCTCGCCGGAGGCGTCCCGGTGACCTTCGGGGACGTGGTGCTCGATCCCGTCTGGGGCTCCTCGATCCTCTCCGGGGACACCCTCGCGGTCGCGCTCGCCCGCGACCTTCCCTCCTCCCGGGTCCTTTTCGTGAGCGACGTGGACGGGGTCCTCGTCGCGGACGCCAAGGGTGAACGGTCGGTCCTGCCCCGGTTGGGGGCGACCATGCCCGCCTCCCTGGTCCCCGCCCCGGACCGGCCCGACGTGACCGGAGGCATCCGGGGCAAAGTGGAGGCGATGCTCTCGATCGCCGCCGCTGGCTCCCGCGCAGGGCTTATTAGCGGCCTCTCGCATGGTCGTCTCTCTCGTGCGATCCGGGGAGAGGACGTTCATGGCACCTGGACAGCCCCCCTCCACTCCGGGGGAGGGGACCCTCCCGCCCCACGCTGAGGGCGACGCGGAGACCGCGCAGTTCCACCGCGACGTGGTGACGCACCGCAAGGCGGAGCACGTCCAGATCGTCCTCGGGAAGGAGGACGTCGAGAGCTCCTACCGGTTCTGGTCGGACATCGAGCTCGTGCACAACTCCCTCCCCGAGGTCGACTACGACGAGATCGACACCCGGGTGAAGTTCCTGGGGAAGGAGCTCGCCTTCCCGCTCGTGATCACCGGAATGACCGGCGGCTACCCCGGGGCGACATTCATCAACCGGAACCTGGCCCGCGCGGCGGCGGAGCTCCACATCGCCTTCGGCGTGGGGAGCGAACGCGCGGCGATCGTCAAAGGCGCCTTCCCCGAGAGCTACGCCTGCGCGAAGGAGTACGACGCCCCGCTCAAGATCGCGAACATCGGCGCGCCCCAGACGATCCCGCAGGCCCCCGGGGAGAAGGTGGTCGGGATCGAGGAGGCCCGCAGAGCGATGGAGCTCATCGACGCGAACGTGCTCGCGATCCACCTCAACCCCCTCCAGGAGCGTATCCAGCCCGAGGGCGACCGCAACGCGAAGGGCTCGCTCGCCCAGATCGCGAAGATGTCGAGGAACTTCCCCGTGCTCGCGAAGGAGACGGGGGCCGGCATCAGCCGCGAGGTGGCCCTGCGACTGCGACGGGCGGGGGTGAAGGCCTTCGACATCAGCGGCCGCGGCGGGACCTCCTTCGCCGCGGTGGAGTACCACCGGGCCGTCAAGCAGGGCGCGAAGCGCCAGATCCGTCTTGGGAAGACCTTCTGGGACTGGGGGATCCCCGCGCCGGTGAGCCTGCGCGAGGTCCTTCCCCTCAAGCTCCCCGTCATCGCGAGCGGAGGCATCCGCAGCGGGCTCGACGCGGCCCGGGCGATCGCCATGGGCGCGAGCGCCGTCGGCTTCGCCGGGGGCATCCTGAAGGCGGCCGCGACCGGCTATCCCGAGACCCTGGAGGAGCTCCGGCTCTTCGAAGAGGAACTGCGCACCGCGATGTTCTTGACCGGGGCCGCGAACGTCGCCCAGCTGCGCAAGGTCCGCAAGGTCATCACCGGCCGGACCGCGGAGTGGACGCGCGGTCGCGCGGCCTAGGGCGGAGCTCGGCGGATGGGAGAGGGCGAGGGCGCCCCGCCGGAGGAGACCCCCCTCTACCTGCCGCCGGCCGGCGAAGGCCGCCGAAAAGGCTCCAACGCCCGCTCCGACGAGGTCCAGAAGCGAAAGCTCGCGCTCGCCCGCACCGGTCACTGGAAGGACCTGCCGACGAACCCCGACCTCCTCGCTCGCCTCCCCCCGGAGGAGCGGGAGGCGGCCCGGGCCTCCCTGCGGCTCAAGCCGACCCGTACCCTCTCGGGCGTGAGCGTGGTCGCGGTCATGACCTCGCCCTGGAGGTGCCCGCACGGGAAGTGCACCTACTGTCCGGGCGGACCGGAGCTCGGCACGCCGCAGAGCTACACGGGGGAGGAGCCCTCCGCCCTCCGGGGGGCCCAGTTCGGCTACGACCCGTACCGGATCACGCAGCACCGGCTCCAGGCCCTCGAAGAGATCGGGCACAGCGTGAGCAAGGTCGAGGTGATCCTGATGGGAGGGACCTTCAGCTCCCGCCCCTCCGACTGGCAGGAGTCTACGATCCGTCGCACCTTCGACGCGCTCAACGGCGAGCCCGCGGGCCCCGGGGCCTCTTCGCTGGAGGAGGCCCACCGGCGGAACGAGACCGCCCGGTCCCGGTGCGTGGGCCTGACCGTGGAGACGCGGCCCGACCAGGCCTCCATGGAACAGCTCCTCCAGCTGGTCCGCTGGGGGGTGACCCGCGTCGAGTTCGGCGTCGAGTCGCTGCGCGACGAGGTCCTGGACCACGTCCACCGGGCCCACCAAGTCCAGGACGTGGTCGACGCGACCTCCCGGGCGAGGGAGCTCGGGCTCAAGGTGGGCTACCACATGATGCCCGGCCTCCCCGGGACCGATCCCGCAAAGGACGTGGAGGACCTCGCCCGGCTCTGTCGAGACCCGGACCTCCAGCCGGACATGCTCAAGATCTACCCATGCCTCGTCATCGCCGGCACCGGGCTCCACGAGGAGTGGAAGGCCGGTCGGTTCGAGCCCTACGACGCGGAGACCGCCGCCGAGGTGATCGCACGGGCGAAGGCGCTCCTGCCCCGGACCGTACGCATCCAGCGGGTCCAGCGCGACATCCCGGCCCGGCTCATCGCCGCAGGGGTGCGCAAGAGCAACCTCCGGCAGCTCGCGCTCCAGAAGCTCGCCGCGAAGGGTCAGAGCTGCCCTTGTCTCCGCTGCCGCGAGATCGGGCGCAAGGCCGCCTCCCGTCCGGGCATCCGTTGGGAGGTCGTGCGGACCGCGTACCCCGCGGCGGGGGGGAAGGAGGTCTTCTTCTCGCTAGAGGACCGGGAGACGGATGCTCTCGCAGGGTTCCTGCGCCTGCGCTTCCCCCGGGGTGACCTCCCCCAGGGGCTGCACGACCCGGTGATCCGGGAGCTCAAGGTGCTGGGCACCGAGGTCCCGGTCGAGGGCACCGCGGGGTCCGAAGGTGAGGTCCAGCATCGCGGGCTCGGCCGAAAGCTGGTCCGCCTCGCCGAGGACGAAGCACGCGCGGACGGCGCCCGACGGCTCTTCGTGATCTCGGCCGTGGGGACCCGTGGGTACTACGCGAAGCTCGGGTTCGTACCGGAGGGGCCGTGGATGGCGATGCCCCTGCCCTCGGGGTCCGCGGGGAACTGAGGCCCCCCGCATCGACGAGCGGAGGAAGATGGGCCGTTTCCAGGAGGGCGTGTGGGACGCGGAGCTCCACGCCGCCCGCCGACGCCGCGAGCAGCGGCCGCGGCTCTCGCCGTGGGCCTTACTCGCGGTCGTCCTCGCGGCGGTGGCCCTCGTCGTGGGCCTCTATGCCGCTGACCCGTCGATCTTCTCGCTCCACGGCGCGGCTACCGGGAACCCGAGCTACCAGGTGATCTGGACGGCGGATGGCACCGCGCACGTGGGAGGCGCCTACCTCGTCAATCTGACCTTCCGCGTCCCCTCAGGGCTCACGACGGGGATCACGGGGCTCGATCTCAGAAGCAACGGGACCGCCCTCGCCACCGGCCTCGTCCCCGGTGACTGCACGGGAGCGACGCCCTTCGCGACCTGCCTCGGACTCCTGCAGAACCTCTCCGGCTGGGTCGCCTTGCTCCTGACGCTCGGAGGCGATGTCCTTGCGACCTACCCGGTCTCCCCCGGGTCGACCGAGTGGTCCGACCCTAACGTGTTCTTCGTTGACGCGGGCTCGCTCGCCCTGGTCGCTCCGAGCACGCTCGCCTCTCCTTCCGACACGCTCGAGGCCTTCGGCACCGCTTCCCCGAGCGTGAGCGGCTCGGTCACGCTGTAGGGCCTCCCGTGGGGGATCGGCCGGGGCTGTCGGAAGGTCTATCACCCTATCGGAGGTCGGGCGGGCGTGGACACCCTGGAGGAGATCCGCCGACGCCGCCTTGCCCTCGGCATCCCGGTGCGCGAGCTGGCCCGGGCGGTGGGCCGCTCGGTCGCGACCATCTCGCGGGTGGAGCGTGGACGCATCCGTCCCTCCTACGAGCTCGCCCAGGCGATCTTCCGCTTCCTCGAGTCGAAGGAAGGAGAGGCGAACCCCCACCTGCTCGCTCGCGACGTGATGAACCCCGGGGTCACGACGTTGGACGGAGGCACGACGCTCGCGGCGGCCGGAGCGCTCATGGAGCGCCACGGCTTCTCCCAGATCCCCGTGCTGGACGACGGCAAGATCACCGGGGGGCTCTCCGAGACCGCCTTGCTGAAGGCCCTGGCCGAGCCCTCGCACCGCCGCTCGCGGGTCCGCGACGTCCAGGAACCGGGCTATCCACAGGTCGGGGAGGAGTTCCCCGCGGACCTGCTCGCGACGCTCCTCACCCGGTACCCGGCCGTCCTGGTCATGCAGCGAGGGGAGCTCCGCGGCATCGTGACCAAGACCGACCTCATCCGGGGGCTCCGACACTCGAGCCTGCGCCGCAAGGTCCCGGTCCAGGACTGAGACGGGCCTAGCCCACGACGCTGCCGGCCTTCCGGTCCTCCCCACCGCCCGCGTTCACGGGCGGGGAGAGGAGGTCGGAGGCGGAGGGGTGCATCGGGGTGCTTCGCGCGGAGAGGACCGCGTCCAGGATGGCTTCGACAACGACCTGGGAAGCGTGGGCCCCTACGAGGTCCGCGAGCGCCCCCGCATAGGGCTCTCCTCCCTTGCCCGGCCAGGGGTCGCCCTTCTGCTCCGGGCTCGTCGAGACCACGAAGACGGTGTCGCCGTCCGTCGCACTGTGCGAGGGGACCACCGCCCTCGCGAAACCATCGTGACAGGCCTGGGCCACGCGGAGCATGTCCCTCCGGGAGAGGGCGAGGTCCGTCGCGACGATCGCGAGGGTCGTCCCCCGCGGAGGGGAGGCTGCAGGGAACCTGCGAAGCGAGCGGAACATGTCGTCGGTGTCGGCGAAGCCACCGTGAGGCAAGCGCGCGCCCGCGAGGACGCGACCGGTTGAGGGATCCACCACGTTCCCCACCGCGTTGACCGCGACGAGGGCTCCCAGCGTGCCTTTCCCCGGCAGTCGACGCGCGGAGGAGCCCACTCCGCCCTTCATCGCCCGGTCCCGTCCGAGGAACTTCCCGACGACCGCTCCGGTTCCCGCGCCCTCGCTCCCGGAGGCGACCTCCCGCCGGTCGGCGGCCTTCGCCGCTCGATACCCGAGCCTCGAATAGTCCTCGCTCAAGCGGCGGTGCCGGGGGAGGTCGAAGAGCACCGCTCCTGAGATCCCGACCAAGCGGTCGTAGGAGCCGAAGACCGGGAACCCTCCGCCCTGCTCGAGGACCCGTCGCCGGATCCCCTGCGCCGCGTCCATGCCGAAGAGGCTGCCCCCGCTGAGGAAGAGCGCGCTGAGGACCCCGAAGCAACTGGTCGGACCGAGCCCGTCCGTGTGGTAGGTCCCGGGGGCACCCCCCCTGATCTCCACCGCCCCTCGGGCGGAGCGGGGAAAGAGGACCGCCGTCACCCCGGTCGTCCGCGCATCGTCTTGGGAGTGGCCGACGAGAAGACCCGGGACCGCGGTGAGCGACCGCGACGCAGAGCGCGTTGGAGAGCGCGACCGCGCTCGCGTCCTGACCCCTGATCTCCCGCGCTTCTCCATCGGCCGCCCCACCGCAAGCGGCGTAAAAGGCAGGCGGAGAGCTTGGCCCCAGGACCGACGGGAGCCTCACCATGCGGACCCCCCGGGAGGTGGAGAGGGCCCCTCCGTGCTTATCATAGGTTAAAATTCGGGTGGCCGCGTGCTCCACGGGAGGGAGAAGGCCGCTCGCCCTCGGCACGTCAGTCCATGCACGAAGGAACGTCGCGTCGGGTCCGACGCCGAGCGGGAGCCTTGGGAGGCCTCCTCGCCGCAGCTCCCGCCGCGCTCTGGCTCGGGCTCCTGCTGGGGGCCTCGTCCCTGGGCCTGGGGCCCGGGGGCATGGGCAGCGGAGCGGTCAGGAGCGCCGTGTCGACGGCCCCGCTCCATGACGTGCACGCGGCGGACGGCGTCGTCGCCCCCGTCCCCCTGGGCCTGGTGCCGCGCAGCGGCGGGAACACCTCGGTCACCACCTCCTTCTGGCCCGGGTTCGCGGGCGGTGGCAACCAGAGCGGCCAGGCCGCTTCGGCTGCCCCTCCGACGAACCGTACGCTCTGGAGCGTCTACACCGGCGCCCAGGTGACCTCCCCCTCAGGGACCTCGGCCGCGGCTTCCCCCGCCGTAGCCTATGGAACGGTGTTCGAAGGCACGGGGTCCGCGGGAGGCGTGGTCGCTCTCAACGCGACCACCGGGGCGCTCGTCTGGTCCACGGAGCTCCCCTTCCGCCTGCCCGTCTACGGGAGCCTGCTGGTCGCGGACCACATCGTCTTCGCCCCCGGCTGGTCCTCGCCCGTGAACGGGAGCGGGGCGCTCTTCGCCCTGAACGCCTCCGACGGCAGCCTCCTGTGGGACGCTTCCCTCGGGGTGGCGGGGCCGCTGCTCGCGCCCCCGAACCTCGTCGACGGCGTGGTGATCGACGCGGACGCCTCGATCGGGGACGCCTACGGCTGGAGCGAGAAGGGGACCGCGCTCTACCGGACCCCGTTGCTCGCAGCTCCCTTGACCGAGCCCGTGGACCGTCCCATCTCCGTGCTCTCTCCCGCTCAGCCGCTCGCCCTCGCCGTCGCGGGACCCTACCTCGTCGCGTACAACGCGACCAACGGCGCGCCGTACGGAGGGGTGAGCTGGTCCCCCTTCCTCCTCACCTCGCCCACCAACGGCTCGGCGTCCCAGACCGACTACGTCTGGCAACCGACGGGTCCCACCGGACCCTCCTCGAACGTCCCGCTCGCGATCGTCGGGGAGAACGCGGGGCCCACCACACCGAGCGCGGTCCAGGTGCTGGCCACCCTCGGGGTCCCGGGTCACCCGGGGCTCAGCACGCCCGTCGTGGCCAGCTGGACCACCCCCGCCGGAGACGAGGGGTTCGTCGGCACCCCCACCGTGCTCGGTCAACGGGGCTCGAACCTCACCTTCGCCTTGGTCCAGCTCAACGGCCTCATCACGGTCTTCCACTTCTCGCTGAACTCGACCGGCGCGGGGGTCCTCGCCCCGTGGGAGTTCATCCCCTGGACGTCAAGCCTCTACCCAGGCACCCCCGCCGGCTCGATGGCCGGGACCGGTGGACCCGGTGGTGAGCTCCTGCTCGGGTCGCCCGACGGCCAAGTGGAAGCGATCTCGGTCGCCTCGCGCTCCATCCTCTGGGAGCTCAACACCACCGGCCCCGTGCTGAGCTCCCCCGCGCTCGCGAACGCGCAGCTCTTCATCGCCAACGAACGCGGGGTGCTGCGGGCCATCGGGGGCCCCTCGGTCCCACCGCTCGAGCCCCGGCTGTTGCTATCGGTGAGCGCTCCACCGTGGATCAAGGCGTTGGACCAGGTGAACATCTCCGTCAGCGCGAGGCTCTGGTACCCGAACGGGACGATCGTCCCGGCGAACGCGTCCACGGTCACCATGGCCGCCCAGGCGGGGAACGTGACGGGCAGCCCCGCGCGCACCTCGCCGCGGGGGGTCGCGAACTTCACCTACGACGCGCCTTCCGTCTCCCGCGAGATCAACGCGACACTCTTCGTCAACGCCACGTGGGGCTCGATCTTCAACGGGACCTCGGTCGCCGTGGTGGTGGTCCCCCCGAGGCTCGTCAACAACACCCCGCTCTCCATCCTCGCCGACCCGGTCCCCCCGACCTCCATCCGTGCCGGACAGGCGATCCCGATCGCCTTCACCGCGACGGTGGGGCCCGGCGGGCCGGCGCTCGACGGCGCCTTCGTCCAGTTCACCGCCTTCGGGGGGACCAGCTACGTCGCCTACGGGTACACGAACGCATCGGGGATGGTGAACACGACCTTCGTCGCTTCGAAGTCCTCGACAGGCATCGCGACCGCCGGGCTCACCGTGACGGTGGAGAAGGCGGGCTACGAGCTCGGGACCTACTCGTGGGTGACGGAGGTGAACCCCCTCGCGCTGCTGGTGCTGAGCTTCACCCCGGCCTCGCTCCTGGTCCTCACCAACGCGACGGAGGCGGTGGACGTCGTGGTCAACTCCACGGGAGGGGTCCCGGTCCAGAACGCGGTGGTCTCGCTCGTCCCCCCATCGCTGGGCGGCAACCTCTCGACGCCCGGGGGGCTCACCGATGCCCGGGGCACGCTCGCGGTCACCTACACGGCGCCCGCCCACGTGGCCCCCCCCGGGCTCACGAGCTTCATCCAGGTCCGCGTGACGGCGAGCGGGTACACCACGGTCAACGGCGAGGTCCCGGTCTCGGTGGTCCCCAACGGCACCGTGTCCTCACCCGGCTCCACGGGCGGGAGCTCGAGCAACCCCCTTGCTGGGCTCTCCTCCGGGGAGGCCTGGGGCCTCCTCGCCCTCTTGGGGCTCCTCGTCCTCGTCGTCCTGCTCCTCATGCTGCGGCGACCTCGCCCGCCCGGAGCGAAGCCCCCCGTTTGGGAGGAGTGGGAGCCCGGGAAAGAGCCCTCGCGTGCCATGGGCGGCCCGACCGGGTCCGGGGGGAAGGGAGGGCGCGCGGGCCGGGGCGAAGGGAAGGAGGAGAGCTCGGGCGAGGCCGCCAACGATGAGGGCTCACCGACCTCCGCTCGCCCATCCTCGGGGAAGCGTTCGGCCCCGCGACCGGCGCCCGAGCCAGAGGGCCCCGAGCAGGGAACGGCCGACGACACCTAGGAGCGTGTAGCCCAACTCGGGCAGGTCGCTGAGGAACCGGCCATCGGAAGTACTAAATCTAGGCCGGCTCTTCGGGGTGCATGCAGGAATCCCCCGAGGGAAACCTCCGCCGATACGACGTGCACCAGACCCTCCTCCTTCCTCCCAATCTCGAAGACTGGCTCCCCGAGAAGCACCTCGCCCGGTTCCTCCCGGACCTGGTCGACCACGAGATCGACCTCGGTCCGTTCCTGAAGGGGTACGACAATCAGGAGGGAGGCAACCCGGCCTTCCACCCCGCCCTGATGCTCAAACTTTGGCTCTACGGATACTGCGGAGGGACGGTCTCTTCC
>DAHUZP010000045.1 GCA_027306505.1 Thermoplasmata archaeon
GGTTCTTTCCCTCGATGCCTCTCGCACTTCCGCGGCTGTGGGGATAACGCATGAAGGCCCCTCTTCGATACGATAGGAACGCATAGTTCATATGTGGGGATAACTTCCGTCCCCTGTGTACCTGACCCCCAAGACGGTGAAGGGCCTTCGGTACTTCTACGTCCTCTCGTCCCGTCGTGGGGATAACCGCCACTGGAAGGACGTGGAACTGTACCTCGGGCGATTGGACGACCTCGATCCGGTTTCCCTCGAGCAGAAGCGCCAACAGGTCCGCTCCCTCGGCGATCCGGCCTTGACCTTGGCCCTCGACTCCCTCCTCGTCCGCCTCGGACATCCGGTTCCCCTGCCCTCGCTGCGGGATGTGGATCTCGCCGCGGTCCGATCCTACGGCCCCGAGCTCACCTTCGTCAAGCTCGCCGAAGAGTTGGGCCTCGTCGAGCTGATCGAGGGAGAGAGCCCCAAGGGCGGCGGTCCGCCCCTGGGCAAGATGACCCTCGCGCTCGCCATCTACGCGAACCTGCGCCCGGGGAGCCTCTGGAGGTTCGTCGAGTGGTACCGCCGCAGTCCGTTGCCGATGTTCCTCCAGCTTCCTCCCGAGCAGGTCACCTACGAGGCGACCCTCAACACGCTCGACTACCTCCAGCCCGAGCGGACCCGTCCGTGGGAGAGCGAGCTCTACGCTCGCGTCCGCCGCCTCTTCCGCTATGCCTGCGAGCGGGTCGACATCGACTCGACGGTGGTGGAGCTGAGCGGGAAGCTCTGTCGGGTGCTGGCGAAGTTCGGGCACAGCAAGCAGGGAGGGACGAGCAAGCACCGTCAGATCATGGTCACCTTCCTGGTGGACCAGCGGGGCGCGCTGCTGGGCCACGAGGTGTTCCCGGGGAACACCAACGATACGAAGACCCTCGCCTCGGTCGACCGACGACTGAGGGAACAGTATGACCCCTCGGTGGCGAAGGCGCCCCGCGTCGTCGACCGAGGCTACGCGAGCCTCGACAATGTGCGGAAGCTACGGCGGCGGAAGGAGCGGTTCCTGGTGGCGCTGCGCGCTCAGCCGAAAGGCCTCCATCTGTTGGAGGCGCTCGGGCCGCAGGCGCAGTGGCCCGCGATCCGTCCCGGGGTGCGGGCCGCCTCGCTCGAGCGGGAGGGGGTGAAGTACGTGGTGACGTGGAACGATGAGGTGGCGGAGCGGAACGGGAACGGCCGAAAGGCGAAGATGGGGAAGGCCCGAGCGGCGCTGGACGGGCTTGCGAAGGCGATTGCCGAGGGGCGTGTGGCGAGTCGCTCGGAGCGGGACGCGAAGGTGGGTGCGATCCTTCGGAAGTTCGGGATGAGCCGGTATCTTCGGGTGAAAGGAACCCGCAAGGGCTTCGGGTTCACGGTGGAGGAGACGGGAGCGCTCTCGGCGAAGGAGGCGGAGGCGGGCTACCAGGTGTATGCGACGACGGAGCGGTGGCTGACGGAGGGGGACGTGGTGACGTTCTATCGGCAGCGGGACCGGATCGAGAAGTCGATCCGAACGATGAGCTCGTGCCTCGGTCTCGGGCCGGTGGATGTGTCGAAGCCGGAGCACGTGCGGGGGCACGTGTTCGTCCACGCGCTGGGGTATCAGCTGAGGAACGCGGGGCAGTTGCGGCTCGAGGAGAAGAGAGAGACGATGAGCATCGACGAGGCGTTGTGGGAGCTCGAGCAGCTTCAGGTCGGCGAGCTGGTGGCGAAGGGATCGGAGGTCGGGATTGTGCGCAAGCTCACGCGAACCGACGGGACGCTGGCGCACCTCGTGCAGGTGTTCTCCCTCACCGAGAAGGGTCAGTTCCCCGGGGTCGACGGGGGTATATGAACTGCCAAACTTACGGCTAGGGCGACGGGGACGGCCCCGTCCGTGCCCGGCGGAGGCGTCGGGCCTCGGCGGATTTGCGCCGATGGCAGGGCCGGCAGACGGTCTGGAGGTTGGAGTACTCCAAGGCCGCTCCACCATCCCCGATCTCGGCGATATGGTCGACCTCCAGTTCCCGCGCCCGCCGTCGCGTGCCGCAGAGTCGGCAGGTGTACCGGTCACGGTACATCACGTAGGTCCGGGCCGCCTCCCAGAAGTAGTGGCCCTGGAACTTCCATCGGCACGCCCGCGAGCAGTAGGGTGTCCGGCGGGTCGGGAGGGGTCGCTGGCACTCGACGCATCGGCGATCCCGCCGGGCCTCGGCGCGGCGGCGGACCCCATCCGAGAACCACGCCGCCGATAGCCGGAGGAGCCGGCCGTTGGGCGCGACGGTCACCGACGCGGGCGCGGCC
>DAHUZP010000046.1 GCA_027306505.1 Thermoplasmata archaeon
TTCGTCCTGTAGCAAAGTGGGCTGACTCTTGAGCGCCCCCTCCTCCGGAGGTGTGACCAAACATCCCTGGAGGATGAGAGAGTGCCCAAGAGTCAGCTTGAGTGGAGCGTAGCCTGGACCGAACCCATAACGATAGCGGCCTTGACCCAGCGCCTCTACGAAGAGGGTGCGGGGAGGGAATACCTGGTCGCGCTCCTCCGGGACCGCGATCGCGAACTGTGCGAGCAGTTCTGCGGACTCTTGGTACCATCCCAAGAGAGAGAGCCTCTACCGGCGTGCCGGTTCGAAGGTGCGCCTGAGGATCGGGACCCGCTTCGGAATCATCTCCCTGAAGGTCCACCGGCTGCGGGACACGCGCACCGACGAGGTCTTCTTCCCCCTCTGGCGTGACGTCCTCTTCGACGGACAGCGGGTCTTCCAGCCCGATGTCACCGCCCTCGCCGAGCAGTTCACCGAGAGGATGAGCTATCGGAACACCCGGGAGGAGCTCGCGAAGCTGGTCCCCGGTGTGCCCAGCTCCCGCACCATCAACCGACGTGTGATCGAGGATGGGAACCTCGTGAACGCCAAGATCCGCGAGCGGGAACTGGAGACGGGCTCCATCATGCCCGATGGGACCGAGCCGCATGCCCAGAAGGGCGGCCACAACCAGGTGAACATCACCCTCGCGGTTCGGCCGGGGAAGAAGCCGCTCCTCCGCTGCCTGACCGTGGGAGAAGGATGGGGGTCCCATCGCAAGACCCTCGACAGGACGGCCTTCCGTGACGAGAAGGGGGCACCCATCCCTCCCAGCATGGTCAGCGACCTCGAGAGAGGGCTACGCGAGGCGATGACCCCGCACCACGGATACTGGAATGCGGACCACATCCACGTCCCCCGCGCCACGGGCTTCGCGCTCTGACAGGACGGCATGGAGCGCTCTCGAAGGGCCTCCATCATCTCCACCGTGAGCGGCCTCCTGGCTCACCTCAGGAACAGCCTGGCCTACCACCTCCCGCGAGGCGAAAGGGACGCGGTCGAGCACCGGATCCAGCAGACGACGAAGGAGTTCCGTCGACTGGGAACGCTCCTCCTCCAAGAGGGGTACCGACGGGCCGCCAGGCTGCTGCACCGGGTGAGCAGCTACGTGACCACGTTCGCGACCCTGGCCCTCCAGGGGATCACGATCCCCTGGAACAGCAATCTCATCGAGAGGCTGATGGGCGAGGTCTCGAAGAGGTGCAAGCACAAGTGGATGAACTGGACCACGAAGGGAAGTCAGGCACTGCTGACGCTCCTCGTCCTCCGGACCCTGGAGCCAGAGACCCACGCCCGGTTCTACCGTGGCAAGCTCTATGGCCACCTGTCGACCCTCCCGAACCTGGGGATACAGGTCGCACGGTCGGAGGCGGGAAGTTAGCCCATCTTGCTACAGCACGGAGGAATTGCTTTGAAGGAGACCCACCGCCCCCCGTTCCCCGCCTGGCTCGACAAGGCTCGCCGACGGGACGCCCGACGGTGGGCCAAGATGAGTGGGGAGGAAATGCTTACGGATATCCACCAACGCGCGCAGGAGGCTCTCGAGTGGGCCGCCAATCGGTCACCGGCGTCTCATAACGGCCGTAGCCCGCGGCGGGCCTCCCCCTCGTAGATTCGCCCCACCCCCAACTCTCGTCGCGGACGAGCGCGCCCGGGCCCGGGTCGAGGCCCAGCGGAAGGGGCGCGTCGCGGCCGCCAGGGCGGCCTTGGGCACCCACCCGGAGGCCCGCTCGCTCGTGATGCGCGACCAGACGCGGCTCCGAATGCTCTGCGCGCGCTTCGGGGTCACCGCCCAGGGTTTCTGCCCCCACGCGGAAAGCAACTGGGCCAGGGTCGCGGCCCCTGGGACGCCCAGGGACGGCATGTGCGCCTATTGCCACGGGTGGCACGGCTGGAACCCTCGGGATGCGGTCGAGGACGTCATGGAGGTCCTTGGGACCCCGGCCTACTGGATGTCCGAAGTGCGGGCCCGGGAGGCCGCCTGTCTCCCGGGGACGGAGGCGGGGTGGTTGTGAGACCCGAAAGGTCCATGCTCGGCCTCGCCTACCGAGGCCGAGCATGACCAAGGTCTACGTGGAGACATCGGCCGTCGGATTCTATCTCGACGACCGAGAGCCGCGCCGTCGAGATGCCGTTCGGACCCTCTTCACGAGGATCGCACGACGGGAGTTCGAGGGGTTCACCTCCCTCCTCACGGTCGAGGAACTCCGAGACGCCGCCCCCGAGTTCGCGCGGAGGCTCGAGGAGGTCGTGCAGGGTCTCCACGTGCCCATCGTGGAGGTCACCTTGGAGGTGGAAGCGCTGGCCGAGGCCTACCTCGCGGCCGGCATCATCCCCCGCCATCATGCCCCCGACGCAGTCCACGCCGCCCTGGCCGTCCTTCACCGAGCGGACGTGATCGCGAGCTACAACCTCAAGCACCTGGCCAATCACCGGAAGGTCCTTGCCATCAACAGCCTGAATAGTTCCCGAGGACTTCCCCCGGTCGACATCCGTACCCCGGACCAGATCTTATGATCGAGAAGGGAATGAAGGACATCCCGGATTGGCTCGACCGTTCCCGCCGACGAGCCAGCCGCCGTTGGGCCAAGATGACCCCGGATCAGGTCGCCGAGGAGATCAACCGGCGCGGCCGTGAAGCCCTGAGGCTGTTGGAGCCGAGCCCGAGGGTCGCCCGTCGGCGGGTCCCACATCACTCTGCATAGCCCTCGCGACGCCCTACGATTGGATGAGCGAGGTGCGGGCCCGGGAGGGGGCGTGCCTCCCGGGCTCCGAGGGGGGGGGGCGACGGGTGAACTCCCCTGTTCCCGGTGCAGGCAAAGTGCCTCACCCTAAAGGCTATTCCGACGCGCACTCTTGGTGGAAAGGGAACGTCATGCAGTCCCGCAACCGCAACTTCCTGTTCACGGGGCTCGACGCATTCTGGCCGGTCCAAGAACGTCTGACCCAGGACAAAGCGCCCTCCCGCGACCAGTGGAATCGTCTGTTCGACGACCCCGGCTACATCACCCTATTCCGGAACGATCCCACGTTCCACGAGGAGCTCCTGAGGGAGAAGTTCTCTCTGGCCTACCGACCCTCGAGACGAACCGAACGGAGAAGGTCTCTCCGAGAGGGAAGGGATCGTCTCCTGACCCATTATGTCCTGGTCGGCGAGCGACGGGCCGAAATCGTCGACTTCCTCAGGAACTGGTCCCGAAGGGACGTCACCGGGGAGGCCCGGGCGGCAGCCCTCCGCTTCCTCCCCGCAGCCCCTCTTCAGACGCTCCGCGATCCCGCGGTCTCGTTCATTGTGTTCAAGAGCGATGCCCGGGGCTACTCCAAGGTCTTGATGGACCCCCTCGCCTGTCTCGAATGGCCGGACCCCATGCTCCTCCTCGCCCATGAGTACCACCATTTCTTCCGCCGGAAGCTGGTCGGGCGACGACACGGCCATCCTCCTGAACGTCGTTCCGATTCCCTCCTCCGCCTCATGGAGTCGGTAGAGTCGGAAGGCATAGCGGACCTCATCAATCGGCCCCCGCTGTTCCGCCCGCCAGGACCACGGCGGGCCACGGACCGGACCTACGTCGAGTGGGTGAAACAGGCTCCTGAGCTCCTCAAGGTCGTCGACTCGGTCTTCTCGATCTGCCGGGCGATGCCAGAGGAGCGGAGCTGGCTCGGGGATTGGCTCATGAACTTCCTGCCTGACGGAGGGCACCAACTTGGGTTCTACATGGCGCGAAACATCCTTCGTCGTCTGGGAAGGGAGCGCCTGCTTCCTTGCGTCGGGAACCCAGCCCTCTTCTTCACGACGTATCAGTGCGCCACGCGATTCTCCCACTTGCACTTGCCAGCGCTCTCCTCGGAGACCGTCCGGCTCTTGAATCATCTCGGACGTTTCCCTCCTCGCAGGGGCTCCCCCTCCGCCCGCGCCAGCGCGGTCCTCCCCGGGTCGGAGGCGTGGGCCTGAGGGGAAGGGGCCCCCTCCCCCGGCATTGCACGGACGCCCTCGAGCACGACGCGCAGTCCCGCCCTGAATCACAGCGAACCCGACAGAACTCGTCTCCGGTGAAGCCACAGGGCGAGCAGGACGATGGAGATCACGATCACTGAGCCAAACGCCCACTCGATTGACCCTTGGCACGCGAGCTGGGGAACGTCACCGCATCCCTGGGAGGGACAGTTCCACATGGCGAAGAAGCAGGTGTAGATGGCCGACCAGAGGAACACCGAGATGCCGAGCGCGCCGAGCAATGCGGCCAGCCAGAACGGGAAAGTTGGGCGCCCTCCCACCCCCGCAGAGCTTGTCATTCCGAAGCACGATGGTGCCCTCTGGCTAAGACACCATGCGGTGAATTCCCCGTCTCCCGCCCTGCGCCATCCGCCCCCGTAGGACGGGCTATCGCCCTTCCTGCTGTCCCCTCGGTCCGTCACCTGGGCCCAAACGCCGTCCTCCCCGGGTTCGAGGGGTGGTCGTAAGGCCCGAAAGGTCCATGCTCGGCCCCGCCTACCGAGGCCGAGCATGACCAAGGTCTACGTGGAGGCGTCCTCGTTCGGCTACTACTACGACGACCGCGCACCTCGAGAGCGAGACGCCATCCGCCAGCTCCTCGCGCGCATCGGGAAGGGCGACCTCGAGGGGATCACCTCCGAGACGACCATCGAAGAACTTCGGGCGGCCCCTCCGGCCCTCGCCGCGAGACTTGTTCCCCTGCCTGAGATCACAAAGGTTCGAGTCGTCGCGGCGTCGGAAGGCGCTCTACGCCTCCCGCGGGTATGCGGTTCGCAACATCCGAGCAGGGAAGAGGCTTGTGCGACGACATGATCGGCGGCCAGTGGACTCTCCGAGACTGAAGCGCGGGGACGGCCGCAGTCGAGGCCGGGGCTAACCTCTCCCTCCGCTCCCGCTGGAACGGCATCTCCTTCTCGCCTTCGGCAGCCGACCATTGGCCGCCCACGACGGCCAAGGTCGCGGACATGCAGGCCGACATGGAGGGGTTTCCCCCTTACGTGGCACCGCCGTCGCGCCTCTCCGCTAGCGAACGACGTGCAAAGCGTAGCACCTGCGCACCCGTTCGCCCGTTCGTGTCGATCACGACCTCGCCCGGGACCGGCCTCGTCACCCAGCCCTCGTGGCTCGCCACCACGTAGGAGGCAGGCAGGGTCGTCTTTCTCTTTGCCGCCTCGGGAGTGGCGACGTCGAGTCGGAAGAGGACCACCCGAGGGTCACGACGTGCCCGGCCGATGCGCCGCAGGAAGCGGTCCACGTTCTTGGTCGAAAGCAGTAAGCCCGGGTCGAGCACCAGGTTGAGCCCCCGGCCCAGAATGAGCTTCGCGTGGATCGCGAGGAGGTCGATCTCCGGGTCCCATTCCTGGTCAAGCCACTCCCCTCTGGGGTCCTCCGGGTGGTGCGAACACGCCGCGTCGGTATCCAGTGCGTAGAAGCGCCAAGGCGGTCTTCCCTCCAGGCCGCGCATCAAGGTAGTCTTGCCAGCCCCGATGGGCCCGCGAATGATGACGACCCATGGACTGCCCGAGCTCTTCGCCATGTCTAGATCCAGGCCACACCACGAGGCGCTCCCAGATAATCCCCGCGGTGATGCGCCCTCGAAGAGGGGGCTTGCCCCCACACGAGGTCACCTCGCGACATGCGCGGGTTCGCGAGGTTCGACAGGCAGGTGCGGTAACGCCTCTCGTGCCCCTCCCCCGGTGAGTCTCCCGATGCGCGTGCTGGTCTGTGGATCCCGCAACTGGGCGGACGGAGCACTCATCCATCGCGAACTATCCGCGCTCTCAGGCGTCGCGGTGGTCATCCACGGCGCGGCCCCGGGGGCGGACGCCCTCGCAGGAGAGGCCGCGAGCGAGCTCGGGATTCCCGTGCTCGCGTTCCCTGCGGAGTGGGAGAAGCACGGCCGCGCGGCGGGTCCTATTCGGAACCAGCGGATGCTGGACGAGGGCAGGCCGGACCTGGTCCTCGCCTTCAGCGAGGACCTGAACTCCTCTCGCGGCACGGCAGACATGATCGCGCGGGCTCGCCTCGCGAGGATCCCCGTCAGGTTGATTTCCCCGCTGTCGCATCCTCCGGGACGTTGACCGATCCTGGCATGTCGTTCCCCTTCGTGCAGACCTCTCGACGTACCAGGGACTATCCCATGCCCGTCATCCCCGCGACCCTGCGGTTCGGGGACGGACCTCCGCTCCAGCGCAGGATGCTAGTCGACTCCGGCGCGGACGTCGCGGGGCTGTCGCTGGATGTCGCTCTCCAGCTCGGAATCCAGCCCTGGCAGCTGCGGTACGGCCAAGTCAATCAGATCGATGGAGTGCGCGCGCCGGTTTGCATGGCACCCGAGGGCCTCACGGTCGAAATACTGGGTTTCGCCCCACTTGAACTCCCCGCGACCGTGCTGGAGCACCGCTCGCGCACCCCCAACCCGTATGAAACCCTCGGTCGGCTTTCCCTCTTTGGGCCGCTGACCGTACTCTTCGAGGAAAGCCCTTCAGGCCCGAGGGTCGTGTTCATCGAACCTGGGGAGGCACCCTTCCGCCTGCGTTTTGACGCAGCGAACGGGGAGGGTCCTTCCTCGGGCGAAGGATGGGCAAGCTTCCCCTACGTGAGGGCGGAGCCGACCGGGCGAGGAAGACCCATCGTACCCGTTCGACTGTGGTGGAAATCGGACCGCTCCGTGGACGTGCCGATGGTGGTGGACACCGGGGCGGGCTTGACTGTGCTCCCGTCGGCCGTCGCCCATGACCTGGGGTTGCCGCTGTGGAGGATGCCCAATCGCCCGGCCAGTCGCCACGATGGGAGCCTCTATGACACGGCCCGAGGGCTCGGAGTGACCCTCGATGCACAAGTCGACGGACTCCCGCCCATCACCCTCCCTTTCATGGTGGTCGAAGGTGCGGGAAAGTCCGGGTACCAGGGAAATCTCGCCTGTGCGGGTCTCCTGGACAAGTACCGCCTCGTCTTCCATCGTCAGGATGGGACTGACCGGGTGACCTTCCTCGACGCTGAGCGGTTCCCTCCGTCGGGCCAACCCATGTCCCTCTCCCAGCTCATCGGTGTCCAGGCGGAGTCACGGCGTGGGCGCGCAGCGGGCCCCGGCGTAGCCCAAGCGCCTACGGTCCCTCTCTGGGCCTTCTTCCGATACGCATTTCGCGACGGTCTCGCGGCCCCAGGTCCGGCCGAGAGCGTCGACGCGCTTGCCTCTCGGCTTGGCCTGGCGGGGACCAGGAAGCTGACTCTACGTCCCGCGGAGCTCACATTCGAGGTGGGAAGGGACACGTACGACCTTTGGGTCTGCGGGGAGAACGGGGAGAGGCTCCTGACCCTCACAGCGGATCGGGATGAGACGGAGCGCCTGACCCGCTACTTCCGCGACCTGCCTCGGTTCAGGGCTTCGGAAGCGCGTCCGGGTTGGCGCGCCGACGTGGCGGTCTTCCGCGTTGCGACACGGGCCGACCCGACGAGTTGCCGAGTGGCCTTCTTCCACCTCCAGCGACACTTCGATGCGCTCGACCTGTGGTCGTACAGCCCCTCCCCCTGGGACTGTTTCTCCCTTCTGGACGCGCAAGATCGCCTCATGTTCTACACCCCGACCCGAATCCTGGACGGGCCCCCCCGCTCAATGGCCCACGACACCGTCCATCTTCCCGATGGGGAAGTACTGATCACGCATTCTCCCGAACCGGAAGGGAGCCGTTCTGCGACCTTTCGCGACGCCCACGGGCGCAGGTTGGCGACCCTTCGGGTGAACAGGTCAGGCCGATTGGAAGCCACTCTCGAGCTCGAGGGTCCCTCCTCTCCTGTCGTTCCTCTCTTCCAGTCGATCTTCCTCGTCTGGTGGTCTGGTGCTCGGACGAGGGCCAAGCGCGCGCACGACTTCGTGGCTCGCCACACCATCAACCCGGACAAGCGCCCCTGTCCCGCCTGCGGAACTGTTCCAGAGGCGTTCCTCGAGGTCCGCGGGGGCTGGACCCCTCATCCTGGGGAACCTTTCGTCTGCAGATGCAAGCGTGTGATGGTCTTGGACGATCACCTCGCCCCGCGTCTCCCGACGGCCGAGGAGCGAGCATCCTGGCAGCCGAGCAAGACCGAGGCTCTGAAGCGAGCCGGAGCGATTCTCGAGCCCTGAAGGCGCGAGGGCCTCCATGCGAGGACTCCGCTCCGCGAGGCGGGGCACCGCAGGTTCGCCGTCCCCCCTCTGCGTTCGCCGCAGGGGCTGCTCGAGCGTCCTCGCGGGCGTGAATGTTGGTTCAGTTCGCGGCCCATCTTGATTGATGTCCGCGAACCTCGCCCCTGGGACCCTCCGGGACCTCAGGGAGATGCCGACCAGGAGCGCAAGCCCCCCCACGAATGGAATGGACTCGCTCAGCCGAGGGCTCGTCTTCCTGAAGTCGGACACGTCCACGACCGAGCCGACGCCGCACTGCTTCGGACCTGCCGCTCGGGTCCTCCCCTCGCGGACGGTCCTCCCGAGAAAGCCCCGCCCCGGCCTTTGGGCTTGTCTCGCCGGTGGCGGCTTCCTCGGCTCCATCACGGCGCCACGCTCCAAGTCGGGGGGGGCATCTGGCGGGGGATCGAATGCGGGTGCGGGGCGTGGTGGGAGCCCACCACGCACTCCTGACCGACGCTCCCTCCCGGCAGCGGCCGCTCACACCAATCCCGCCCTCAGGGCTGCATGGAGACCGCGAGGAGGGGAACACGCCCGCCCGCGCCCGGGCCCGCCCCCAGGGGGCCGCGGACGAAGGTGGGGGCCGGGACGCGACCTCGACCCGCCGGCACCCAGGCCCCACTCCGGCCGTCCTGTCACAATGTTTATTGTGTCGCATGTCCTGCCTTGTCTGGGGCTCCCCATGGACGAGAACGAAGCCTACGTTGTGACCCTGAGCGCCGGAGGGCAGGTGGCCATCCCGAAGTTCATGCGGGGACAGGCGCGTCCGGGCGAGCGCTTCCTCATCGTGAAAGTGGGGGACGGATACTTCCTGAAGCCCGTGCGGTCCCTCGACCTTCGAACGCGGCTCGAAGAGGTGCAATCCCAGCTTTCGGCCGTCGCAAAGCGCGCCGGTATCCGTGCCAAGGACGTCGACCGGATGGTGGACGAGGTGCGTCACGTGAGGCGGCTACCGAGGGGAGCGTAGGAGGGCCGCTGCGAGCCGTTCTGGACACAAACGTCCTCGTCAGCGGTCTTCTGTTCCCTGGAGGGCCCCCCGCTCGGCTCCTGCGCGCGGCCACCGACGGGAGGTTCCATTTGGTCCTCTCCGAATACATCCTGGAGGAAGTCGGCCGGGTTCTGGGGCGGCTGAGTGGCCTCAGCCTCTCGGAGCGAACCAAGGCGGTCCATCTGCTCGTCGAAGCCTCAGAGCTCGTCCGCCCCGGGGTCTTTCGCGGGTCGATTCGAGACCCGAGCGATGCGGCGGTGGCAGGGACCGCCATCGCGGGCCACGCGGACTACCTCGTGACGGGGGACAAGGACCTCCTCGTCCTCCGTGCCCTGGGGAGATGTCGGATCGTGAGCGCGAGGGGCTTCGCCCAGGTCGTAGGGCTCGAATAGGGCAACTCCCTCGTTCACCCACCCTCCCCCGGCGTAATGGGCACCGTGGGACCTTCTGGAGTGCCCCCCTCCGCCAGGCCCGACGGGCCGCCCCCGGGCCCGGGGGAAGTTCCCGGGCCCGGGGGGGGAGGAGCGATTTCCGCCCCCCCTTCCCCTCCGTGTCCCGGGCTGAGAGTGCGAGAGGGTCCGACTCCCTCCAGGTCGGGGGAGTCGGACGCGTGCCCGTCCACCTCCCCCGGGCGGTCGCGCCGACCGTTCGCCCCCCCTTCTCTCTCATGGACCACCCCCATTCCGGCATGAGGCGGTCCCCTCCCCACCAAGCGGGAGGCGCCCCGCGTTCGGTGGGGTCCGGCCTGGGAGCGCAGGGAACCGTTCTGGTCCTTCGGGTCGGTCTCTCCCTCGGCCGACCCTGCAGGGACGAGTCTCGGTCGCTGGGACAGCTCAGGTCGTTCTGGTCGGCTTGGGGTTTCGGTCAGGTAGCGACCTCGAGCGGGGGTGGCGCTGTCCCCACATCAATCTCGCGGACGGATTGCTGGAGCTCGAGGCTCGGGAGGTCGTTGCGCGGCGTGCGCCGAATCTTCTCCAGCGGCCCGCGAGCCTCGTAAGGGGGTCTCGACCTTCGGCACTCGGCCCCACACATCGGTCTCGCGGGCCGAAACCGAAGTCGCCGCGCCTGACGCGCGGTTCGTCCGCCCATCGAGAATGATGAGGGGAGCGGTTTCGGCCTCGCGCGGGTCTCGTGGACTTCGGACCTGCCCTTCGGTCAGGTCCTCCCTCGCGACCTTCGGCCGCTCGGCCTCGCCCGCGCCCGTCGCGAGGGGCATCGCGCCGATCGCGGCCCTCGGCGCCCGGGTTCCGTTGAGGTCGCAACATGACCGAAACGGAAACCGCCCAGAACGCCGAGCAGCCCAGCGCCGTGCTCTTTTTCTGCGGTGGATCCCTCCCGTCTCAAGGGGTTGTTGGGCGGTGGCGGCCTACTTCGTGCTGCAGATCCGTTGGACCGACGAAGAGATCCGGAAGAGGTACATCGCGGGCATCTCCGGCATGATTGAGAAGCACGGTGGTCGATTCATTGTCGCGTCATCGATGTTCACCGTGGCGGAAGGTTCGTGGAAGCCCGGCCTGCTGGTGGTGGTCGAGTTCCCGGACATGCGCGCCCTACGCGACTGGTACGACTCCGAGGAGTACCGACCGCTCCGCGCGCTGCGGCTGACCGGATCGGAGTCCAACGCCGTCCTCGTCGAAGGCGTCTGAGTCCCCCGAGCCCGCCCTCAACGGCAGCGCGGCAATCCTCGGAAGGCCGACGCGACTCTCGCCGCCGGCCCACGACCCCGCCGCATATGGAGGGACGAGTTCGGCGATCCCATACCTCGGCGTTCTGGCCCGATACGCCTGGCGCTCTTGGCGACCTCTTCAAGGGCATCGCTCGACCGCATCTCGAGCTCCGGACGCATCCCTGTGGAGAATCGGTCCTCCGAACCGTGAGCCGTCCCCCTCCCGTAGCGCTCGTCGAGCCACCTCCGGGCCCGTGAGCCCGCTTCCAGGTCCGCGGAGCGGTTCCCCGCTCCCCTTTCCCCTCCGTGTCCCGGGGGGAGGGAGGGGGCGGCAGGGTCCGCTCCCTCCCGGCGGGGGAGTCGGACCCGTGCCCGTCCACCTCCCCCGAACGGCAGCGCCCGGCCGTGCGTCCCACCCTCTCGGTCCTGCACCTCCCCCATTCCCGGGTGGGGAGGTCCCCTCCCCACCGCGCAGGATGGGGCCTGCGTTCGGTCCGTCCTCCCTGTCACGCAGGTGGAATCCTGGTCCTTCCGGTCAGTCCTCTCCCTGGGGACCGACCCCGCAGGGACGAGTCTCGGTTCCCGGGACAGCTCGAGGCCGTTCTGGGCGGCGTCGGGTTCTGGACCTGTCCCGCGGCCCCTTCGGAGCCTCGTCCAGGTCCGCCCTCGAGCCTCCTGGGCTCTCGGTTCGGTCAGGTAGCGACCTCGAACGGGGGTTCCGGACCTGTCCTCGTGGGCCAGGTCCACTCTCGACCCTCCGGGGGTCTCGGACACGGGCCTCCCTCGGGCGGGGCATCTGCCTCCCGCCCTCGGCATGGCCGAGCGAGGTCGTCACGCGTAGGCGACCGCGCCCCGCCTACTTGGGCGTGCCGAGAGTCGCCCGCGCGAGCGCCCGTGACGGGGGAATGCCGAGGCGCTGCCAGTCCCGCAGGGTGGCCTCGCAAGCGGACGTGCTGGCCATGGGGGGAATCCCGGCGCAGGCCAACGGTGCGCTATACTTCGATGACGCGAAGCCCGATGCTGTGGGCTCCTCGAAGCTGGGCAGCATCACGGGAGGCCAGGGCAGTACGCTCCCGGCGCGCGAGGGCGAGATAGGCTGCATCGTAGACGGTCAGCCCCTGTTGCTCGGCAATCTCCCAGGCCGCCGGAAGGAGGGGTGTGTGGGGATGGAGCGTGACCCCGAGTTGGCAAAGACGGTGGACCGTTCGGAGGGCATCCTGCGCCTCCGTCGAGGTCAGACGCTTGGCCCTTCGAGCCATTAGAACGGCGTTCGCGGCCTCCACCGGCAGGAGCTCCACCGCAAGGGGAGCCTCATGCAGAACTCCCTCCACCGCCTCCCATCGCTCCTCGCGCAGCGCATAGGCCACCAACGCAGAGGCATCAACTACGGTCACGATTCTCCCGGACGTACCCTGACGCGAACCCTCGAGGGCGGGGATGGTGTCGGGCGTGCTCGGCGTGAATCTCATCCAGGAGTCGCTGGGCCTTCCACCGGCGGAGGCGCTCGCGGATGAACGAACGCAGCTCTTCCGGCCAATCGATCTCCTCTTTGGACCGGCGGATCTCCTCGAACAAGGGCGGGGGGACCTTCACACTCACCACCGAGGCATCGCTCATGGTTTACCAGAAGACATACCGATACATAAACTGAGAGTCTACCGTGGACAATGTTCCCGCCCCGCGTCGGGCCGAGAGCGCCGTGCTACCGCCCGACTACGTGGCAGGTGGCGCAGTGCTGTCTGAGAATGTGTTGATGGCGGGGGGAACCTCGCCTCGGAAGGAGCCTAGCAAGCCCAACCGAGGTGAGGCCCACGAGCACGAAACCCGGAGAACGGATAGACCTACCCAGCCTGTTCCAGACCGCCGCCGAACACTCTGACGATGCCTTCGGAGAGACCCTCCTGCAGAGGCAGGAGCTCCTCTGGGAGCACATGCGGGACGAACGGCTCCTCTACGGAGGCCGTCGGTTCGTCAAGAACGGGGGCTACCTTCGTTGGTTCAAGGCCACCCGCGGAGTGGCCCGGATCCGGGTCTAACGGGTGACCGACCGCTGGGACGGGAAGACCACCGCTCCTCTCCTGGACGCCCTGGAGATCGGCAAACGCCAGTACCTCCCCGACCTGCGGGTGGCCGCTGCGGAGGAGGCCACAGGCACTTCCTATCCTGAGACGGAGGAATCCACTCGGAGGTTCCTGGGAAGGAGGGTCCCTCGCCAGACCACCTGGGGGTTCGTCCGGGAGATCGCCCACCGGTGCAAACGGGCCTGGGCGCGCTGGGGAGGGGGCCTGAGGAGCATGGTCCTCCTCCTCCTGATTCGGAAGACCCGTCCGGCAATCTATCGGTCGGCCATCGCCAGGTACATGAGGTCGGTCAGTGGTGGGGGTGTCCGCTAAGCTCTGACGGAATCAACACATCTCCGTACAGCACCCCTCTTCGGCCTCGTCCCCAATCGCGGTCCGCGCGACTGTTGGTTCAAGTAGGCGGAGCGCGTCCTCCAGGACACGCTCGACGCGACCTGGCCCGGGACCCCCCGCGAGGGCGGGAGCACGGGGCAAAGCCCCGCGCCCCTCTGCGGCTACCGCTACACCGGCGAGCAGCAGTTCTACGCCCTCGACCTGGGGATGGGGACGGACTTGCCCTCTGGGGCAGACCCCTGGATTTTCAAGCTGGGGCTCAATGGGGTTCCTGACAGCCGGGCTTCTACTCTGGAGTCCAAAGCTCTTCTCCGCGCTCAACAGCATGGTCAAGTTTCGGATTCGTGAGGAGCTTTCTCACGGAGAGAGGAGAGGGCGCGGGTCGTCTCAGGTGAGGTCCCGAAGGCTTTCCCGAATCTGCAATAGCAGCTCCTTCCGCCGAGCTTTGGGTGCTTCCATGAAGTTCTCAAGCATCCCCTCCATGACCATGACCGTGGCCTTCTCTAGAGAGGCGTGGACGGCAAGGATCTGGCGAAGGACCAGCGTGTCGTCCTTGCGGTCATCAACCATCTTGATGATCCCGTCGAGATGCCCCTTGGCCTGTACGAGCCGCTCTCGGACGTCGCTGTGAGTCATGGCGGCCATCCCACGTTCTGCAAAGCCCTCGGGCCATTAATGCTTCCATTCGGGTGGCAACTTCGAGGGTGAGCGTTTAAAGGGCCTCCCCGCTGGGGGGGTATCCCCCCCTGGGGGGGAGGGGGTATGGATGTCGTCCGTGAAGCCCGAACCGCAGACCACCCCCACGAGGGCTGCGTCGCCCGAGGCTCGTGGGGCGGAGGAGATGCCCGCGGCCATCGGAAACGGTCGCAAGATGAACGAAGCCCAGGGTCGAACGAATCAGATGGGGCGTTCGGCTCGACTCTACTATCAATACCGCCGCTTTCGGAAGGAGCTCGCCATCCTCGGGGCTGTCATCGGCCCTGGCATCATCGTGATGGTGGCCGACAACGACGCCGGCGGCATCACCACCTACATGGTCACGGGTGCCGAGTACAAGTTCAGCTTCGTCTGGATCGCGATCCTACTCTGGCCGGTGGCCTACATCTGCCAGGAAATGACCGTCCGTCTTGGGGTCATCACCAAGCGAGGACACGCGGAGGCGATCTTCGAGGCGTTCGGACCTGCCTGGGGCTGGTTCTCGCTCTTAGACCTCACCCTCACGGACCTCCTGACCATCGTCACCGAGTTCATCGGGATGACCGTCGCGATGAGCATCTTCGGCATTCCCCCCCTCATCACTGTGGTCCTGGTCATCACGTTCATCATGGTCATCTTGCTCAACGGACGCTACTGGACCTGGGAGAAGATCGTCCTCGTGCTTTGCGCCGCGAACATGATCTACGTCCCCCTCGCTCTTGTGGTCCATCCGGACCTTGGCCAGCTCTGGCGGACCGGAGTCATCCCGGGGTTCCCCTACGGACTGGGGAGCCCCGTCCTCTTCCTCATCATGGCCAACATCGGCACCACGATCGCGCCTTGGATGATCTTCTTCCAGCAGAGCTCCGTCGTGGACAAGGGTCTGAAGGAGCGACACATCCCCTACGAACGGATGGACACCGCGATAGGCGCGGTCTTCACCGTGGTGGTGGCCGTGGTCCTGATCGTCTTCGCGGCGGTCTTCTTTTCGGCGACGGATCCCAGTCTCCCCGACGCGGGAGCGGCCGCGCGGCTTCTCCTGAGCTCCCACCCCTACCTAGGCGCCATCCTGGCCATAGGTCTCTTTGATGCCGGGCTCCTCGGCGCCATCGCAGTCTCGCTCGCGAGCTCGTGGGCGGTGGGTGAGGTGTTCGGATGGTCCCATTCGCTCAACGACCGTATCGGCCAAGCCCGATGGTTCAACGTCTTCCGGCTGATGGTCATGGGCGTCGCGGGAGCCATTGTGCTCATCCCGCGTGCTCCCCTGGGGGAAATCACCTTGTTCGTCCAAGTAATCGCAGTGACTCTGCTGCCGGCCGCTCTGGTCTTCCTGATCGTGCTGCTGAATCAGAAGGAGCTGATGGGGAAGTACTCGAACACTCGGTTCCAGAACGTGAGCGCTGCAATCATCGTTGGGGTCATCCTGACCTTGTCGACCTTGTACGCGTTGGGCATCGTGTTCCCCAACCTGTTCGGAGGGTAGGCGCACATGGGGTACCTCAGCAGCGCGGTCGCAAAGGTTCGAGAGGTCAACCACCGCTATGCGGAGCCCAAGATCCAGCTCAAGAAGGGAACCAAGGTCGTTCTCATGGTCCTCCGCGTCTACCTGCTGGCCCTCGTGGGCCTTCTTCTCTTCGCACTAGTGAGTCACGTCCGCTAGCTTAAATCGAAGAAGACGGAGGAGAGGGCTATGGCCATCGAGAAGCAGAAGGGAGACCTGCAAGTCGACGCCCCTTCTGCGGAGAAGGGGGGAGCGAGGTACTTCCTTCTGACCGAGCTGCTCGATCGAAACGTGTTGGTGGGGAAAGAATCGGTGATTGGCAAGTTACAGGATCTGGCCTTTCGAGACGACCCGAAGTATGCCGAGGTGACGCACATCGTCGTTCGTCGCCCGCTCGGTCGGCAACCTTGGCTCGTACCCTGGGCCCGGGTCGCCAGCATTGAAGGGACGGGAATCTTTATCTCTGAGGCCAAGAACCAGCCCTTCTCGGACTTCGAGCCGTCCGAAGGACAGCTCCTGCTCCGGGACCAGGTGCTCGACAAGAGGATCCTCGACACCAAGGGGTACGCCTTGGACGTGGTCTACGACATCCAGTTGATAGCTGCCGAGAACAAGTTGTTCATCGTGGCGGCCGACGTGAGCCGCTCCGCCCGCCGGCGCCGAAGTGTGCTCTTCCGGATCGGACCGAACACTTCGACGGGCGGGGGACAGTCCGAGGAGCGGATCCCCTGGAAGTATGTTCAGTCGATCGGTCCCGAGCTCACAAGCACGAAGGGAGACGTCCATCTGACCGTCCCAAGGGAGACGCTCAGCGAGATTCGCCCCGAGGATCTGGCCGACATCCTGGAGGATCTGAGTCGAGAGCAGCGGCTCACCGTCTTCAATGCGCTTAGCAATGAGTCGGCCGCGAAGGCCCTGAAAGAGACGGAACCCAGGGTCCAGCGCGAGATTCTGCACGACGCGGATGCCGTCCGTGTGGAGCGCATCTTCGCCCACCTATCGCCCGTCGCAATCGCCGAAATCCTCTCAGCCCTGCCGGGGGAGGATAGGGGGGATCTGTTGAATGCGCTCACGGGCGAAGTCTCGGCGAAGGTCCGCGACATCATGGAGAAGCACGAGGTTCCGGCCTCGACCTTCGCTCTACCGCACTTCCTCGCGTTCCCAGGCTACCTCACCGTGGAGTCGGCCTTCGAGCGATTCCGCACCGAAGCCCCGAAGAGTGACGTTACCATGTACATCTACGTGGTCGACGCGGACGCTCGGCTCGAGGGGGTCGTGGACATCAACGAGCTGTTGCAGGCGAAGCCCTCAGTACACCTTGAGGAGATCATGACGAAGGGCCTCGTGACCGTTGCACCCGGGGCGGACCTCGCCGGAGTCTTGGAGCTGTTTGAACGGTACCGATTCCGCGCGCTCCCAGTAGTCGATGCTTCAAGAAAGGTCGTTGGGGTCGTTCGGGAGAAGGATGCGTTTGCCCTTGGTCGAGGGGCCGACTTCTCGGGACGGGTCTTGTAGCGTGGTTCACAAGAGGGGCTGGGCCGGGGCGCAGGTCAATCACCAGCCTGAGGCGGTCGACTGCGGGCATCAGCTCCCTTTGGGTCCTTCTTCGATGTCTCGCACGTACTCTAGCCATCCCCTTCGTTCCGCCGAACGCCCGTGCTCGCTCCCCCGGGGCAGGGCACCGGATCCGTGAGGATGCTCCTCGCGAACCGAGGAGAGGGCGCGAGGGACCAGCGGAGGACTGATCATCATCCTGAGCCATGGGGATCTCGTGCCACTATCCTCGCAGCATCCCTTTGACGCGAGCCAGCTTGCGGTAGAACCCAGGCCTCTCCCCGAATCCGCCGATCTTCACGACCTGCCCGTCCACGATGAAGAACATTCGGTAGCCATTCACTTTCATGGCCCATAGTGGGCGAACAATCCCCTGGGGAGGAGAGAGCTGTGAGACCACGTAGTCCACCCCCGAGGCAAAGGGGTCCCGCGTCATGCGGCGGATAGCTCGCTCATAGATCGCTCTGACCCTCGGAGGTAGGTGGTAGAACTCGCCCGGCGCCTTGCGATGGCGCACGACCCGGTAGGACACGTCACAGCCCGCGGGCTCGCCTGGAGCGGGACTCGGTCAACATGTCCTCCACTGGCTCGAAGTCCTCGGATCGGAATCGACGGTTCAGCTCCGCCCAACTCAGCTGATTCGGGTGAGCGGCCAAGAGCATCCTGATGACATCGTCATAGGTCTCATCACCCGACTTCAGCATCTCCAGAAGTTTGCGAGTCCCCTCTCTGACCGCCACCGTCGTGCTCATGTCCTCTCGATGGGCCATAGCGACTATAATGGTTACGAGGGAGAAGAAAACATGGAACATGATCGGGGGAGGCCTCACGCCCCCCTCATCATCCGGATCCGAAAGGAGGGGGCAGACCGGCTCGACGCTGCACTTCGAGCTGAGACTATCGGATTCGTGAGGACGCTCCTCACGCACCGAGGAGAGGGCGTGAGGAGGGGACGCGCGCTGGAAGCGCGGCTCGCATGACCTGGAGGAACCTCGCCATCTTCACCAATGATCTACGGCACACTGGATCCTTCTCTTGCACCCGAAGCGATTCGCCCCTTCCAGGGCCCTGGTGGCAATCAGTGCGACTTGGTGAGGAGGCGTCGGATCGACACTTTCAACCTCGGCAGCTCGTGCTCGACCACGGCCCAGGTCCGAGCAAGGCTGATGCGGTCGTAACCGTGAATCGCGACGTCACGGAATCCTGCGATGTCCCTCCAATCGATCTCCGGTGCCGCATCGGTGGTTGCCCGGGAGAGCCGCTTGGTGGCCTCGCCAATGACCTCAAGGTTCCGGATCAACGCATCCTGATCCCAAGGATGTTCCAACAGTTGTTCCTTGGTCAGACCGCTTCCCTCTACACGTTCGATCCGTTCCAGGATCTGATTCAGCGTGGCGACATCGCGGGGGGGGATCACAGTGGGATCGCCTCCGCCAGGATCTGAGGCTCCAGGTACCAATAGATCGAGTCATCACCGATCACGTCCACCTTCCGGTGGATCCTCTCTTCTAGCTCACGCTTCAACGCGATTTGGTCGAGGAGACTGGCCGTCGGCTCGAAGGTTACCAGGAGGTCCAAGTCGCTCCCCTTGCCAGCATCACCATTGCGGACAGAACCGAACACACGGACGTTCGAGGCATGGTGTCTCGCGGCGGCTCCGAGGAT
>DAHUZP010000060.1 GCA_027306505.1 Thermoplasmata archaeon
ATGCAAGTCGCCAATTAAGCGACAAGGTATTACGCTACCTTAAGAGGGTCATAGTTACCCCCGCCGTTTATCGGTCCTTCGTCCCGTTGAACCGGGCTTTCAGATACCGACACTGGGCAGGATTCAGCGGCCATACACAACCGTTAGGTCTTGCGGCCACCTATGTTTTTGTTAAACAGTCGGAGCTCCCTGGTCACTGCGACCAGACACCCTCGTGTCTGGCACCCCTTCTCCCGAAGTTACGGGGCTAATTTGCCGAGTTCCCTTACACGAATTCTCGCCGATACGCCTTGGGCTTCTCACCCAGGGGCACCTGTGTCAGTTCTCGGTACGAACCGAGGTTGCCGCACCGGCTTTTTCACGGACACGGGGCATTATCCGAAGCCCCCGTCAGGGGCCTCTTTGATCCTTCTCCAGGTTCTCACCATGACGGTACTCCCCCGGACGACAGATCGCGAACAGGCTGGCATATGCCCGCTCGAACTAGCCCGATGTGTCAGCACGATGCGCTTTAAGCCTCGGGTCACGGAATATTAACCGTGTTCCCTTTCGCGTGGTCCGATTAAGGACACGCTTAGGATCGACTAACCCTCGACGGATGGTCGTTGTCGAGGAACCCTGGCCCCTTCGGCGGACGGGGTTCTCACCCGTCTTTGCTGTTACTCCTCCCAGGATTTTCATTGCGTGCGCGGTCCACGGGACGTCACCGCCCCACTTCTACCCGCGCAGCACGCCTCTCTACACGATGTCCCCCTCCGGGGGACCGCTCGCATGTCGGGGGCCGGCTTTAGCCCCGTCCATTTTCGGTGCCCATGCCCTCGACTGGTGAGCTGTTACGCACTCTTTGAAGGATGGCTGCTTCTGAGCCCACCTCCCAGTTGTCTGTGGACACGGACGCCCTTTGGCATAGCACTTAGCCGGCACTTGGGGCCCTTAATGCGAGGCTGGGTTGCATTCCCTTTCGCACGGCGGGCTTACCCCTGCCGCGCTCACTCCCGGCGTCTACAACGCCCGGCACTTCGGAGTTCGACAACAGAGCGAGCCCTTTCGAGCCCGTGTTCCATAATCGGTGCTCTACATACCGGGTAGGCTCGGCCGAGACCTACCTGCGAGTAGTTTCGAGAGGAACCAGCCATTCCCAGTCTAGATTGGCCTTTCACCCCTATGCGCAACTCATCCGAGTGATTTGCACGTCAACACCGGTTCGAGCCTCCACCTACCTTTCGGCAGGCTTCACTCTAGTCACGCTTAGATCGATTGGCTTCGGGTCTTCCACCTATGACTACGGGCGAGCCCACCCCGTCCCTGGCCGGTTGCCCGGTTGCGGACTGTCGGTTTCCCTTCGGCTTGGCCGTTTGAACGGCTTAACCTCGCCATAGATCGAAACTCCCTGGCCCGTTATTCAAAACGGACGCATGGACCCTGTGTCCACCGTCTTTCGACGGCTTCGCTCCTTGGGGGCCCATGCGGCTTGTGGTCACTTGATTTCAGGCTCTTTTCACCTCCCTTCCGAGGTACTTTTCAGCTTTCGTTCGCACTACTATTGCGCTATCGGTCTCGGGACGTATTTAGGATCGGAAGTTTGTGCCTCCCAACTCCCCGCGCGATTTCCAACGCACGGTACTCTGGATACCTCCAATCTCCCTTCCTCCATCCGCCTAGGGGACTCTCACCCGCTTCGGTCCGGCGTTCCAGCCGCGTTCGGCATGGGAGGCGAGGGAGTGCGAAGGTCCATAACCCCACATCTTCTCTGGGTCGTCCCCAGAGAATTCGGTTTGTCCTCTGCCCTTTTCGATCGCCTTTACTTAGGGCATCTCGATTGATTTCTTCTCCTCCCCCTACTAGAATGCTTTACTTCGGGGGGTTCCCCATCCCAAATGGGATTGACCTTGCGGTCCGGAGTTCCGATTAGGTGATCCGGGGATCTCAGGTTCCTTGCGCCTACCCCCGGCTTATCGCAGCTTGGCACGACCTTCATCGGCGCCCGAGCCGAGCCATTCCTCAAGTGACTTGGAGACAGCTACACTTGACGCACTCGCCTAGCGTCCAGAATCTGCGTATGCGCGGATCAGCGAACACGAACCCCGTGGTTCGTGTCCTCCCCACTTCCCCAGCGAGCGCCCCCGCTCGTTGGGTGCATGTGAGCGGTACAGGCAGGACCCGCACCGTTCCGAAAATCCACTACCCCGTTCGTATTTAACAACTAGCCGCGGCCCGGCTCCACGCGTCCCACCTCGAGCTCTCCTCGAAGCGACCTCGAGCTCTCCTCGAGGCCACCTCGAGGCCACCTCGAGGCCACCTCGAAGCGCGAGGGCCTGGGACACGGGCAAGGGAGACCCGGGGAAGCGGAGCAAAGTGCGGGCCTCTTCGAGGTGCCGCGCCGGCCCCCCGAGGGGCCGCTCAGTCGTCGTCCTTCTCGGGTGCCTTCGGGCGCGAGGCCTGCTTCAGCCGGCGGGACTTCTCCACGAGCTGCTGGCGGCGTTCCTCGTCCGCCCGCCGACGCTCCGCGTCCTCGACCTCGGGGAGACGGTCCGACGCCTTCTCGTCACCGGAGATCCGCATCTCGGTGGGCTGGAGGAGCTTCTTCGGGATCCGCACCACGTTCGGATTGACCTCCTCCGGGGTGAGCTGGTCCCCGTAGGGGCTCGCCTCCTCCACGCTGAGGCGCTCCTCCCCTAGCGTCCGCTCGGTCTCCAGGTGCACGGTCTCCGACGTCGCCTCCGCCCCGCCCGCGCTGAGGCCTTCCGCGCCCTCGCTTCCCCCGGTCGCCCCCTCGGCATGGGTCTCTCCCGCCTGGGCCGATGGCCCGGAGGTGCCCTCCGACGACGGCCGAGGCTGGCGCCCGTCGGTCATCTCGACCTCGGGAGGGCTCGGGGGTGGGCTCACGAGAGGGGTCGGCGGACCGGCCGGCTCCTCGCTTTCGAGCGGGGGCGCGGCAACGGCGACAGCGGCGTCTCCCGCGACCGCGTCGACGCCGGGGTTTTCCACGTCCTCGTCGAACTCATGGGGAGGGACCGCCCCCTCGGGAGGGGCGCGTTCCGCGGGAGCCCCGGTCGCAGCAGGCTCGGCGACCGCCGCGGGCTTGGGCGAGGAGGGACGCGACCGCTTGGGCATGCTCCGGGCCGCAGGGCGCCGGTCAGGGCGGAAGAGGGCGATCACGAAGGCCACCAGGAAGAGCAGCATGAGGGCGAAAAGGAGCAGGCTGAGCGGGGAGAAGGTGCTCCCGCTGGGGGTCGTGGTGCTCTGGGGCGCACTGCTCAGGGTCACCGTGATGTTGGACCACGCCGGGGCGTGTCCCGGGGCGCTCGCCTGGAGCTCGAGGGTGACCGATTGCCCGGCCGATCCGTTCCAATGCACGGAAAAGGAGGCGGAGCCCGTGCTGGTGCTCTGCAGCGATGCTGGCGGTCCCACGGTCGTCACGCCCGCTCCCGACTGAACGACCGTCGCGTTGACCCAGGCCCCTGCGACGGCCCCGGCCCGGTCCGAAACGCTCACGACCAGGGTCGAGCCCGACCCTGGAACGAACGTAGCGGAGGAGAAGGAGGGGGCGAGGGAGAGGGGGACCGGCTCCACCGTGAGGACCAGGGAAGCCCCTGCCCCCGCGTAGCCGCTGAGCGTCGCGCGTAGCGCGAGCACCACGGTCTCCCTCGCCTCGACCTTGGGGGCCTGGAAGCTGACCGCGCCGGAGAGCCCCTGGGCGTTGAGGACCGTGGAGGTCGCGCTGAGGGTACCGGTGCCGGCGACGAGAGAGAGGGTGACCGTCGCCCCAGCCGCCGCCGCGGATGGGCCGCCGGAGGCGGGCGTCGCGGTCCCGGTGAGGTCGATGGGCACGCTCGTTCCGCTCCAGACCGTCCCGGCGATGGACGCGTTCAGGACGAGCGAGCCTTGCCCCGAGGGCCCGGCGAGGATCGCGATCGCGAGCGAGGAGATCCCCGCCGTCGCAAAGCCCGGGGCCGTCGCCTGGACCAGGGCAAGGACCGCGCCGGGGGTGAGGCTCGCGGTGAAGTTACAGTAGGCGGTCCCCGCCGCGGACGTCGGAGTGCACGCCGTGAAGGTGCCCAGCCCGGACGGTGTCCCCGTGACCGACACCGTCGCTCCGATGACCGGCGGATGGGCCCCGGAGCTCCCGTTCGTGACCTCGACCTCGAACCCCGCGGTCTGGCCGACCGAGACGGTGAGGTTCCTCACCGGCAGGACGGTCGCGGAGAGCGCGTAGGTCGAAGGGGGAGCGATCACCAGCGCCGTCGCGTTCTGGACCGCGAGGTAGCCCGGGGAGCTGACGTTCGCGAAGAGGAGGACCCCGGGCGAAGCCGGCGTCGTCGCAGGGGCGGTGTAGGTCGTGAAGAACGTGCCGTTCGACGGCGTGGTCCCGAAGCTCGAGGCGAGGGTCCCCGCGCCCACGAGGGTCAGCTGCACCGTCGCTCCGACGACCGGGGAGCCTCCGGGGGAGCGCGCCAGCACGCTCACCACCGTCGAGCCCGAGGGCGCGACCTGGGAGGCGCCCGTGGTGACCGAGGCCAGGAGCAACCCGGGGGCGGGGACCGGGTCCACCTGCGTCCTCGCCTGCACGATGGACCTCGAGTAGCCGGCGGGCGAGATGGTCGCCTGCAGGCCACAGTCGAGAGGGGAGGTGATCCCCTGGGGAGGGGTCCAGAAGAACTGAGCGAGCCCGGTCCCGCCGGTGTAGAGGGTGGGCGTGGCCAGGGAGCCGCCGCACACTTTGAGGTCCACGCGGGCGCCGACGAGGGGGCCGGAGGCGACCCCGGAGTCGTTGAGCGAGAGGACGGTCACGTTGACCGGGACCTGCACGCCCGAGAGCACCGGGTCCTGCACGGCGAGGGTCGAGGGAGCCGCGGCGAGCGAGAGGGCGTCCAGCGTTCCGCTGGAGGTGAGCACGTAGACCATGCTCCCGGCGACCGCTGGAGAAGCGTAGATCGGCTGGCCGGGGAAGCGCAGGTGCCAGACCTCCGCACCCGTGCTCGCGTTCCAGGCATAGAACCCGCCACCATTGTCGCCGTCGACCACCAGTCCACCCGCGAGGGCGGGCGAAGCGGAGAAGGTCCCGTTGCCGGTGAAGTTCCAATCGGTGTGGACGAAAGGCCCCGAGGCGCCTAGCCCGAAGGTCGCCCCGGAGAACCACGAGCCGTTGCCGAAGAAGACCTGGGCGTCCGTCCCCCCCGGAAGCGCGCGGACGGCGGGCGTCGTGTCCACGCCGTGGGCCGTGAGAAGGGTCGCACTGATCGCGACCGAGGTGAGGTTCATGACCAGGAGGGCGCCCGGCCCCGCCTGGCCGACGAACCCGTAGGGCAAGGCGGAGGCGGTCCCGTTGGTCAGGTTCGCGACGGACATCGATCCATCGACCGTTCCCGTGATCCCGATATTGGAGGAGTAGGCCTGGGTGGCCAAGCTGTACACGTCGATCTGCCCGTTGCCATGGTCCGGGATCCAAAGCTGGTCGGTCCCTCCACTCCAAGACAGGGAGGGGGTGGCGAGGAACGCGGATCCACCCTGGTGGCCACCCCAGTTCCCGCCGCAGCTGGTGGCGGAGATGGGGCCGTAGATGTTACCGGACCCGGTGGCCACGGCGAACGTACCGGACTTGAGGGGGATCGCCCCCCCGTCCACGGAACCTGGATTGCATGTCCGGAGGAGGGCACCCGTCTGGAGCGAGAAGAGCCCCATCAGGTTCGTCGCCCCGCCCTGGCTCACGGCGACCTCCATGGGCGCGACGATCGTGGGGGTGGCCACGTAGGGTACCGCGGCGCCCCCGAGGGCGCTGCTGAGATCGATCGACATGATCGTCACCCCGGTGGTGGCGTTGAGCACCGTGAGGGTGTCTCCGGAGGCGACGATCACCTGCCCCTGGGAGACGATGGGGGAGGCCTGGTAGGGCGCCGGATTACTCGCCAGGTTGGGGCCGACCGGCACTTGCGCGCTCCAGAGCACATGGAAGTGAGCGGGGATCGCCCCCTGGGCGACCCCGGCGAGGGAGGTGTTCCCCTGGAACATCGGCCAGCCCATTGCCCATGGTAGAACTGCCGGCTTCGAACCATAGAGGGCGGGGGGGGGCGGAGCGGCCGCCGCTCCCCCGACAGGCAGGGCCGTCACCAGGAAAAGGGCCACCAAGACGAGCACCATCGGCGCAACGCGAAGGTCCCAGCCCGATCGCGGGAGGTCGGTCATTCGTCGGGGAATGGGCTCAGGGGGATAATCTGGCTTTGCCTATACACGGAAAGCCTTGCCAGAGCCCCTTCCTCCGACCCGCTTGCACGCGCCTGCGGGCCGTCCAAGGCCCCGTCTCAAGAGGGGGCGGGCGCCGGTACGGTCCCCTTCGAGCGGGGCGACGGGGCGGGCATGGGGGGGAGTCCGGGGATGTTCCCCTCCACCACCACGAGACGGCCTCCGATCTCCCGTACGCGGAGGTAGTGACCGTTCCGTAGCGGGGTCCAGCGCTCCAGGTGCCGGTTGGTGGGCTCGCTCACCACGACGACCCGCGCGGGCTCGACCTGGTAGCTCATCTCGTAGTAGGGACGCGGAAGTCCACTGAGGCAACTGCCGTGGTCACCCGTGTAGTGACAGAAAGCCCAAAGCTCCCGGGGGCCCCACGCGAAGAGCAGGTTCAGTCCTCCGTGCGGTCCCTTGCCGGGACGATCGTGGGCGGCCCACACCTGGTGGAGGGCCTCCATGGCTCGGGGGTAGGCTCGTAGGGGGTCTCCCGTACGGTCCAGGTGGAAGAGGAAGAGCTGCTGGAGGACCTCGGAGTCGTTCAAACCCCGCAGAAGGTCCCGGCGTGCCCCGAGCAGCGGCATGGTCTCGCGGGGGAGCCCGATCCAGCCGTTGTGGGCAAAGATCCCCTCCTCGGAAAGGAAGGGCTGGGTGTTCTCCAGAGCGACGAGCTGCTCCCTCGGCAGGCCCATGGGGTTGGACGCCTTGCGCAGGTGCGCGACCACCAGAGGGCCCTTCGACGAACGCGCGGCCTCGATGAACCGGTCCCGCTCCTGGGGAGCGTAGACGGCCTGGGCACCCTTCTCCACCCTTGGCCGTGGATCGTTCGGCGGGTACCAGGCGATCCCCCATCCCTCCGCCTGCAGCGCCTCCGGGTCAGCGTTCGCCAAGCGAAGGAACGGGATCTCGTCGTCCAGGAGCCAAGGTCCTGGCGAGCTAGGGGAGAGCGAGATCGACCCGAACAGGCGGCACACGAACTGGAAGGTCGCCTTGAGCTCTAAACGTTGGATGCGGCGGGAGTACCGAGCTCAGCCCGAGCCGCCCGCCCACTGCAACCCGCAGGTCCGGCACGTACCGAACCGGTCGAGGCCGCTGCCGCAGACGAGACAGTGGGTCGTGGACGATCCCGGGGAGGTGGGCACCGGTGTGCCCGAGCCGGTGGTGCGCGTGGGCTTCCCCTCGTGGGAGGCGGGGGCCTTGGCCGTGGTCGCGACGGGGCCCGGCCCGGGTTCCGACGGCGGCGCTGGAGCGGGTGGGGGAGAGGTGGGGGGCGCAGGTGTGGAGACCGTGATCGGAGTCGAGAGCGCTGCGAGCGTGCCCTCGAGGCTCGAGGTCCCGCCCCCGCCATCGGAGGGGGCGGCCGGTGGGACGGCGGGCCCGGACGGCCCTGAGGGTTGGACGGGTGGGGCGGGGGGGGCAGCCGGTGCGACGGATACGGCCTGGGCGGGCCTCTCGGTCGGAGCGGCCTCCACGGGCGTAGCCGCGGGAGCGGGCGGGGCGGGGACGCCGCTAGGTTCGGAAGGGGCGCCTTTCCCGTCCACGTCGTGGGCGGCGCAGACATAGCACTCGGTGCGCGCGGTCGGTAACGGCGAGCCGCAGTTCGGGCAGAGCGGAAGCTCCTCCCCTTCCACCGGGAGGTGCTCCGGCTCACCGGTGATCGCGGCCTCCAGCATCTCCGGGGGCGTCCCTGCCGGGATCACCCCGACCGGCGTCTCTGGAGGAGGAGGCAACGAGGAGGAAGGCGAGACCTCCGTGTCCTGGACCTGGACCTGGGGCGAAGAGGAAGACTCGCCAGCGGAGCTCCCGGCGACGGCCGCCCCGGCGGCCACGCCGATGCCGATGCCGATGCCGACCGCGGCCTCACCGATGGACGAGGCAGGAGCGCCCCCTGAGGAGGCTTCGCCGGCTGCGGCCCCGGTCGCCGGGGATCCTTCACCGCTCGAAGGCAGGGAGCCCTCCGGGGCCGGTCCTGAGCCCTCCTGCGGTCCCTCCCGCGGCTGTGGGCCCTCGCCCACCGTGACCGGTGCGACCTCCTCCTTCGGGGTCGCCGCGCTGGCCTTGCTGGAACCCTCCCCTCGGGCAGGACGGTCCTCGCCCTCCCCCCCCTTCGGAGCACGGCCTTCCTTGTAGCGGCGGCGCCGGAAGAAGAGCACGACCATCACGAGCCCCAACACGATGATGAGCATCAACCCTAGCAGGATCCCGGTGAGGTCCGACCCGCTCGATCGCGTGCCCCCGGGACTCCCGGTCGTGGAGGCCAGCAGGGCGGAGACCTGGACCGTCGTCGCCGAGGAGGAGGCGCTCGCACCCAGGGCGTCCGTGACCGACACCTGGAAGGAGTAGTTCCCCGAGCCGTGGAACGTGGCGTTGTAGAAGGCCCCGTGGACGCCGGGGATGACCGTCCCGTTGAGCTTCCAGACGAAGGTGAAGGGCCCCGTCCCTCCGGTGAGGGTCGCGACCAGTCGCACGGTCCATCCGACCTTCGCCGAGCTGGTGTTCGAGGAGAGCGAGAGCTGCGGCAAGGCGTTCACGCTGAGGCCGACCGGTGCGCTGGAGGCGCTCGCGCCGAGCCCATCCGTCACCACGACCTTCACCTGGTAGTCCCCGGCCTGGGCGGGGGTGAAGATGAGCGAGGTGCCGTTGACCGTAGGGCCCGACCAGACCGCCCCGTTGCGGGTCCAGGTCCACACATAGCTGAAGGGCCCGACCCCGCCCGCCTCGCTCACGGTGAAGGTGACCGAGCCTCCCACGTCCGCGACGCTGAGGTCCCCGACGAGCGTAGCCCCGACCGAAGGGGCGACCTGGACCGACGAGCTCGCGCTCACCGAGAGCCCCCCCGCGTCCGAGACCTGCACGGAGACGGTGTGGGGTCCCGCGGTCGTAGGAGTGTAGCTGAAGGTGGAGGAGGTCGCGCCGCTGACCGCGCTACCGTCCACGGACCACTGGTACAGGTAGGGGGCGCTCCCCCCGCTGGGGGTCGCGCTGAAGAGCGAGACGGTCCCCGTCTCCCCGATCGAGGGCCCCTGGAGGGCGATGGACATCTGGACGACCCGGAGGCTCACGGTGTTGGAACGGGAGAGGTGCGAGAGGGCGTCCACGAAGGTGACGTTGACCTGGAAGGTCCCGGTGGAGGGGGAGGAGAAGACGAAGGTCGTGCCGGAGGCGCCGGTCCTCAGGACCCCGTTCACGTACCAGGCGAGGGTCCCCGGTGGCGCCCCGCCGAAGGGTACGGCCGTGAGGGTGAGGGACGCCCCGACCGCGACCTCCCCGGGCGAGGTGGGGGTGAGAGCGACCGAGGGCGAGGGGTAGACCGTGACCGTGACGTTCGACCAGACCGTGTTGTGCGCCGCGTCGATCACGGTGACCCCGACGCGGTAGCTCCCGGCCCCCGCCGGGACGAAGGCGTACGCGGTCGAGGTCGCCCCGCTGACCGCGCTCCCGTTCACGTACCATTGGTAGACGTAGGACCCCTGGCCGCCGAGGGCGCTCGCGGCGAAGGGCTGGGACATGCCAGGATCTAGGGTCGCGGAGCCGGGGGAGACGGAGACCGTCAGGGGAGGCACCACGACGACCGTCGAGTTCGCCGTCGCCTGGGCCGCGGGGACCCCGGAGTCGGTCACCTGGAACTCGATCGCGTCGGTCCCGACACCGGTCGGGGTGAACCGGTAGGAGGAGCAGCTGGTGGCCCCCGGGACCGCGGTCCCGTTGAGGTACCACTGGCAGGCGAAGGGCGCGGTGCCGCCGTTCACGGTCGCGCTCAGCGTGATCGCTTGCCCGACGTCCACGGAGGAGCTGCCAGGAGACTCGGTCGCGGTGGGGAGGTTGGAGACGACGACGGAGAGGACCGAGGAGGACCCGGTGCCGGAGAGCGAGTCGGTCACCGTCGCGTTCACGGTGAGCGTTCCGACGATGCTCGTGGTGTAGCTGATGGAGGTGCAACTCGACCCGCTCTGGAGGAGGCCGCCCACGTACCAGCGGCACGAGAGGGCGCCGGTACCGCCGGAGGCGGTCCCCCTGACCGTGAGCACGTCCCCCACGTCGAGGCCAGGCGTCGCGGTCGAGAGGGAGAGGGTGGGGAGCGCGTTCACCGTGATCGCGACCGAGGCGGAGGCGGAGGAGAGCGAGTCGTTGAACCAGGCCCAGCAGACCATGGGGCCCGCCGCCGCGAACGCATGGCTCGGGGCCTGCAGCGTGGAGGTGAACCCGTCCGTACAGTGCCAGGCATACCCGGTCGCTCCCGTCCCGCCGGAGCCGGTCACGCTGAGGCCCACCAGGATCCCCACGTCGGTGGGGTCGGGGGTCGCGCTGATCGCTCCCAGCGAGGGTGCGGAGTTCACGGTGACGACGAGGCTCTGGGAGGGCTGGTACCACGTGTCGTTGTACCAGGCGTAGCAGGTGTAGGTCCCCGGGGACCCGAAGACGTGGCTCGGGCTCTGCACGAGCGCGCGGAAGCCGTCCGTGCAGGCCCAGGCGTTCCTCGTGGGGGAGGTCCCACCCGAGGTGGTCGCGGTGAGCGCGACGCTGACGCCCACGTCGGTGGGGTTCGGGCCCGCGGAGATCGTGAGGCTCGGGTCCGCGTTGATCACGACCGAGACCTTGGCGTAGGAGGAGAGCATCGAGTCGTTGTACCACACCGAGCAGACCTGTGTCCCGGTGAGGAGGAAGGCATGACCGGGTGAGGGGGAGGTGGAGCGGAAGCCGTCGGGGCACGTCCAGTTGTCGAAGGTGGGGGACGTGCCACCCGTCGCGCTCAGGGAGAAGGCGACCAGGACCCCCGCATCGACGGGGTTGGGGGTCGCCGAGACGGAGGCGATCGAGGGGACGGGGTTCACCGTCACGGTGACCCAGCGGGAGGCGGAGAGGAACGTGTCGTTGTACCAGACATCGCACCGGTAGACCCCGGAGGTCGCGAAGGCGTGGGAGGGGTTCTGGACCGCGGCGCTCCAGCCGTCCGTGCAGGACCAGGCGTAGGAGGTGGGCGCCGTCCCCCCGGTCCCGGTCGTCGAGAGCGCGACAGCGACCGTCGCGTCGACCGGGTCCGGACCGGCCACGGCAGGGCTCAACGAGGGGGCGGGGTCAATGGTGAGCGTGAGCGGCGCCGAGGTGCCGGAGACGGAGTCGTTGTACCAGGCAATACAGCTCCAGGACCCGGAGGAGGCGAAGGCGTGGGAAGGGTTCTGCACGGAGGCGGAGAAGCCGTCCGCACAGCGCCAGGCGTAGCTGAAGGGGGAGCTCCCACCGCTCCCCACGACCGAGAGCGCGACGCCGACCCCTACGTCCGTCGGGTCCGGGGTGCCCAGGATCGAGGTGATCGTCGGGTCGGTGTTGACGGTGATCGTGACCGTTCCTGTCCTTTGGAACCACGTGTCGTTCTCCCAGGTGCGGCAGATGGGGGCGCCCGCGGAGGCGAAGGCGTGGGAGGGTGAGGGGCTCGGAGAGCGGAACCCGTCCGTGCAGGCCCAGGCGTAGCTCGGCGAGGTGCCCCCCGTGCCGCCCGGGGAGAGCGTGACCGCGATCCCCGCGTCGGTGGGGCTCGGGGTCGCCGAGGGGGAGACCGCGGGGTCCGCGTGGATGACCTCGGTCACCGTGTACTGGGAGTCCGCGAGAGAGGAGTCGTTGACCCAGAGGTGGACGATGTAGGTCCCGCTCACGTTGAAGACGTGCGTCGGCGAGGAGTAGGAGGAGGTGGCCGAGGTGCCGTCATCGAACCTCCAGGCGTAGGTGTAAGGGGCGACCCCGCCGGAGGCGCTTCCGGTGAACGTGACCGCGACGCCCACGTCGGTGGGGTCGTAGTTCACCCCCGCGCTCGCGGCGAGCGTGGAGACCGTGATCGAGACGGTCCCCGTCGCGCTCTCACCTACCGAGTCGTTGACCCAGACCCTGACCACGAAGGTCCCGGTCGCGTTGAACTGGTGGGTCGGGTCCGGGTAGCCGGAGGCGGTCGTCGATCCATCCCCGAACCTCCAGGCGTAGGTGTAGGGCGAGGTCCCGCCCGTGAAGCCCGGGGTGAAGGCGGTGTTCGCCCCCGTCCCCGTGGGGTTCGGGTCCGCGCTCGGGCTCACGATCGGCAGCGCGTTCTCCACGAAGACGAGCGTGGCGCTCACCACGGAAAGCGCGTGAGCGTCCGTCACGCTCACGATAATCGCGAAGGTGGTGTTCACGGCGACCGCCGAGGGGGTGCAGGCGAGCGTCCGCAGGTCGGAGCTCGTGCAGCCGGTGGGAAGGCTGGTCCAGCTGAACGTGTAGCTGCCGGCCCCGCCGCTCGCGCTGACCGAGAAGGTGGTCGACTGGCCGCTGTCGATGACGGTCGGGGTCGCCATGGGGGTGGAGACGGAGATGGTCGGGGCGAGGACGAAGGTGAGCGCGGTGGTGGTCACGGTCTCGCCGTTGGCGTCCGTGACCGCGACCACGACGTGGGACGTGGTGTTCGAGGCGACCGCGTTCGGGGTGCAGAGGAGCGAGCGCGCGTTCGAGGTGAAGCAGCCGCCGGGCAGGCCGGTCCACGCGTAGGTGTACCCCGCGCGTCCCAGGGAGGGCAGGGTCGAGAAGGTCACCGACTGCCCGCTGTCGATACCGGTAGGGGTGGCGACCGGGGTGGAGGCGGCCGGATCGGCCTCCACGAGGTAGGCGAGGCCTCCGCTGAGGACCGACCAGCCGTTGGAGTCGGTCACCTGGACCTTCACGGTGAAGGTCTGGTTCGAGGTGATGCCGCTCGGCGTGCAGGCGAGCGAGAGCGTGCTCGAAGTGGTGCAGCCGGTCGGGAGGCCGCTCCAGACGTAGACGTCACCGCCCGAGCCGACGGTGGAGGTGGAGCCGAAGGTGACGGTCTGACCATTGTCGATCCCACCGCTCCCGGGGGTCCCGGTGGGGGTCGTGATGGACGGGTCCGAGTAGACGTCGAGCGCGAGAGCGGCGCTGGTCGTGGATCGCCCGTTGGAGTCGGTCACCTGGACCGTGACCGAGAAGGTCCCCGTCCCGGTCGGGGTGCACGCGAGCGAGTTCGTGGACGCGGTGGAGCACCCGGTCGGGAGCCCGCTCCAGACGTAGCTCGGCGAGCCGGAGCCTCCCGTGAGCGTGACCGAGATCCCCGTCGTCTGGCCCAGGTCCACCGAAGGGGGGGCCGCGACCGGGGTGCTCAGCGCCGGGTCGGCGTAGGTGGTGAAGGCGAGCGTCCCGCTCGTGACCGGGAACCCGTTGGAGTCCGTGACCTGGACACCCACGGAGGCCGTCCCGGGCGCGGTGGGAGAGCAGGAGAGCGAGGCGGTGCTGGAGGTGGAGCAACCCGCGGGGAGACCGGACCAGAGGTAGGTGTAGCCGCTCGAGCCCCCGCTCGCGGAGACGGAGAAGGTCGTCGTCTGCCCCACGTCCACCGAGACGGGGGTCGCGGTGGGGGTCGTGACGGTGGGGTCGACGTAGACCGTGAAGGGCAACGCAGCGCTCTTCACCGAGAACCCGTTAGAATCGGTCACCTGGACCGTGACCGAGAATCCTCCGGCGGCCGTGGGGGAGCAGGCGAGGGAGGCGGTGCCGGTGCTGGTGCAACCGGTGGGGAGCCCGGACCAGAAGAACGTGTTCCCTCCCGAACCCCCGCTGGCCGTCGCCAAGAAGGTGGTGGGCTGCCCCACGTCGACCGAGGGGGGGGACGCCGTGGGGGTCGTGACCGTGGGATCGACGTAGACCGTGAAGGAGAGGGCGGCGCTCGTGATGGAGTAGCTGTTGGAATCGGTGACCTTGACCGTGACCGAGAAGGTCCCCGCCCCCGTCGGAGCGCAGGCGAGCGAGCCCGTGCTCGAGCTGGTGCAGCCCGTCGGAAGACCGTACCAGATGAAGGAAAAGCCACCAGAGCCCCCTGTCGGGGTCGCCGTGAACGTGGTGGACTGGGTGAGGTCCACCGAGGTAGGAGAGGCCGTGGGGGCGGCGACCGTCGTGTCCGTGTAAGTGATGAACGACAGCGTCCCGCTCGTGACGCTGTACCCGTTCGAGTCCTTCACCTGCACCTTGACCGAGGTGGTCCCGGCCCCGGTGGGGGTGCATGCGAGGACGCCCGTGCTCGAGCTCGTGCAACCCGTGGGCAGTCCCGACCAGGTGTAGGTGTAGCCACCTGATCCCCCACTGGGCGTCGCCGAGAACGTCGTGGACTGCGTGAGGTCCACGGACGGCGGCACGGCCGTCGGGGTGGTGACGGTCGGGTCGACGTAGATCGTGAAGGAGAGCGGGCCACTGCTGACGGAGTAGCCGTTCGAGTCCGTCACCTTGACCAGGACCGAGAAGGTCCCCGCTCCCGTCGGAGTGCAGGCGAGCGAGCCCGTGCTCGAGCTCGCGCAGCCGGTCGGGAGGCCGGACCAGAGGTAGGTGGTCCCACCGGATCCCCCGGAGACCGTCACCGAGAACGTCGTTCCCTGAGTGAGGTCGATCGACCCTGGCGTCGCGATGGGGGTCGTGACGGTCGGGTCCGTGTCGACCGTGAAGGAGAGCGCGCCGCTGGTGACGGAGTAGCCGTTCGAGTCCTTCACCTGGACCGTGACCAAGAACGCCCCGGCGGCGGTGGGCGTGCAGCTGAGCGAGGGCGCGCTCGCGCTCGAACACCCCGTGGGGAGACCGGACCACAGGTAGCCGTACCCACCGGACCCACCGCTAACGGTCGTCGAGAACGTGGTGGACTGGGTGAGATCGATCGAGGCAGGGGTGGCGGTAGGGGCGGTGGCCGCCGGGTCCGAGTCCACGACGTAGGAGAGGGGGGCGCTGGTCACGGCGAAGCTGTTGGAGTCGGTGACCGTGACCGTGACCGAGAACGTCCCGGACCCGGTCGGGGTGCAGGAGAGCGAGAGGATGCTCGAGGACGTGCAGCCGGTGGGCAGCCCGGACCAGCTGTAGCTGTTCCCCCCGGAGCCCCCGGAGGTGGTCGAGGTGAACGTGACCGTCTGGCCCACGTCGATCGCCCCCGAGGCCGGGGAGCCCGTGGGGGTGGTCGCCGTGGGATCGGTGGAGACGGTGAAGGAGAGGGCGGCGCTCGTGACGGAGTAGCTGTTGGAATCGGTGACCTTGACCGTGACCGAGAAGGTCCCCGTCCCGGTCGGGGTGCACGCGAGCGCGTTCGTGGACACGGTGGAGCACCCGGTCGGGAGCCCGGACCAGGCGTAGGCGAGGCCGCCCGACCCGCCGGAGGCGGTGGTGCTGAACGTCGTCGACTGGGTGAGGTCCACGGCGGGGGGGGTGGCGGTGGGGGTCGTGACCGTGATGTCCACGTAGACGATGAAGGTGAGGGAGCCGCTCGTGACGGAGTAGCTGTCGGAGTCGGTGACCGTGACCTTGACCGAGAAGGTCCCCGTCCCGGTCGGGGTGCACGCGAGCGCGTTCGTGCTGGAGCCGCTGCAGCCGGTGGGCAGTCCGGACCACGTGTAGGTGAAACCTCCCGAGCCCCCGGCCGACGTGGTCGAGAACGTCGTGGACTGGGTGAGGTCCACCGACGGCGGCGCGGCCGTAGGGGTCGAGATCGTGGGGTCCGCGTAGACCGTGAAGGAGAGAGCTCCGCTCGTGACGGAGTATCCGTGGGAGTCCGTCACCTTGACCGTGACCGAGAAGGTCCCCGTGCCGGTGGGCGTGCAGGCGAGCGAGGCCGTGCTCGAGCCCGTACATCCGGTCGGGAGCCCGGACCAAAGGTAGGTAGGCCCGCCGGACCCTCCGGAGACCGTCACCGCGAACGTCGTCCCCTGGGAGAGATCGACCGACCCTGGCGTCGCGCTGGGGATCGTGACGGTCGGGTCCGTGTCGACCGTGAAGGGGAGCGCGCCGCTGGTCACCGAGAAACCGTTCGAGTCCTTCACCTTCGCGGTGACCGTGAAGGTGCCCGCGCCGGTAGGCGTGCAGGCAAGGCTCGCGGTGTTCGCGGTGGCACACCCGGTCGGCAGCCCCGCCCAGGAGTAGCTGTAGCCGCCGGACCCTGCCGCGGCCGTCGTCGAGAAGGTGGTGAGCTGGCCGACGTCCACGGAAGCGGGCGAGGCGGTGGGAGTGGAGATGGTGGCATCGCTGTCGACCACGTAGGAGAGCGTGCCGCTCACCACGTTGCTGTTCGCGTCGGTGACCGTGACCTTGACCGTGAAGGTGCCGGACCCGGTGGGGACGCAACTGTCCGTCGCGGCGCCTGAGCTCGAGCATCCGGTCGGAAGGCCGCTCCACGCGTAGGTGTAGGGAGTGACCCCCCCGGTGGGCGTCGCGCTGGTGTAGGTGACGGTCTGTCCCACATCGATCCCCCCCGAGACAGGGGAGGCGATGGGGTTGCCCATGGAGAGGGCCGCCGAGACCGTGACCGTGATCGTATTGGACGGCCCGTAGCGATTGCCCGAGGCATCGTAAGCTAGCGCGAAGATCTTGTACGTGCCGGCCGCGGCCGGGGTCCAGGTCCACGTCCCTGCCGTCACGGCCTGGTAGACCGAGCCGAGATACCAGTAGTAGCCCGAGGGGGTCCCTCCCGAGGCGCTGGGGGTGTAGACCAGCGCCTGGCCGACGTCACCCCCGATCGGTCCGGTGATGGCCGGGACGATCGGGCTCGCGGGCGTGCAGTCGGTGCAGACCTGCCACCAATAGTTCGCGTTGACGCTGGAGATGTTCGTCACGGCCTCCCAGTGCGGGCCGTAGCCGTAGGTGCCTGTGGACTGGTAGTAGTGGACGGAGTTGTCCCCTGGCGAGAGGATCTGGAGCGGACCGTCGTTGATGTAACAGGTGCTTCCGCCGCTCTGGAACTCATCCGACCACGGAAAGTACTCCGTGATATGGGTGCCGGCACCCCACTGGTAGGTGATCGCCGGCAGGCTTGTGTAGCTCAGGCACGAGGCGGCGGTCTGGTCCACCACCTCGGTCATCGGACCGGTGAAGTAACCATTCGAGTCCGCGGGGGTGCTCATCATCTCCATGTAGTTGTTCTGGGGGGTCGGGCCCGGGTCCGGCTGGTTCACGCAGTCCGTGCTGCTGCCCGGGGTGGCGGAGGCGTCGATCACCTCCATGCAGACCTGATAGGGGCTCGCGGTGTCGACGTAGATCTCGAGGGTGACGGTGTCACCGGCCAACATGGTCCCGACTCCCGGGTCGCAGTTGGTTCCCAAGGAGCTCCCTGCCGCGTTCCAGTCGGAGTAGAGCATCTCGAACCCGGCGCTGCACCCGGGCCAGTTGTCTCCCACGAGCACCTGGTACCAGTCGCCCGTGTTGGACCGACCGTTGAACTCGTACCCCGTCGCGTAGGGGCTGCTGGCCAGGACCAGTGAGAAGTACCAGGCCGAGACCCCGGCGTAATAGCCATGGTCCATCTCGGCGAGCGTGGCCCCTTCCTGGAAGTAGTAAGGCTGGGTCGAGGTCTGAGGGACGGCGGCGCCCCTCACCCCGGTGGAGATGGGCGCGGCAGCCATCTTTGTCGACCGGACCCCAAGAGCATGGCCCGGCACATGCGGGACCGGGGCGAGCGACGGGGGCGACGCCCCCAGGGCCATCGATGCGGGGATCGCGAGCAGGAGCGCGAAGAGGAGCAGGAGCGCCGTCCTCCCCCACCGAGTCTCCCTCGAGCAAAGCGAGGTTGGTGCCTTGCCCCCCGTGAGGGGGCGCTCTCCTGGCCGGACCATGCCTAGGCAGGCCAAACTAGAGTGTGTATGGGTATATGTCCCGGTTGGCGCGCGACGTGACGCTCCGAGAGGGAAAGTGGAAGTAGCCCGCTTCGCGACTGACTCTCTAAATATCGCCCGGGGCCCTTACCGGACACATGTCCGGATCCCTCATCCAGCTCTCCTCGAGCATGCCCCCCAAGGTGGAGGTCGAGCTCACGGTCACCCCCTCCGCCCGGGAGCAGCTCTTGAAGCTCCGAGCGCAGTCCCATGCCGAGGGCAAGGCCTTGCGGATCTACGTCCAGGGCGGGGGCTGCTCCGGCCTCACCTACGGGATGCAGTTCGATGAGGTGGGGGAGAGCGACCAGACCCTGGAGGTCGGGGACGGCCTCCGCGTCATCGTCGACCCCGCGAGCGCCCCGATGCTCAACGGTGTGACCGTCGACTTCCTGCTCTCGCTCGAAGCCTCCGGGTTCAAGGTCAAGAACCCGAACGCGAAGAGCACCTGCTCCTGCGGCAAGAGCTTCGCCTGATCCGGCGCCGCTCCCCGGGACGATGGCCACCACACCGTCCCGAGGGCCTGGACCGATCGGGCGCATCGTCCAGGTGAACGTCTCTTCCCAGGGGGGGATGCCCAAGCTCCCGGTCCAGGGACCGGTGTGGGTCCGCAGGCAGGGGGTCGAGGGGGACCGCAACCGGTTCCGAGAGGAGAAGCTCCATGGCGACCCGGATTCCGCGGTCCTGATCCTCAGCCTGGGCTCCATCCGCGCTCACGCGAAGGCGGGCTTCCCTGTTGGCCCCGGCTCCATGGGGGAGAACCTCACCATCGAGGGGGTCGAGGAGGGGGAGATGAGACCCGGACAGCGGTGGCGGGCAGGGGGGGTGACGCTCGAGATCACCCGGGCGTGTACCCCCTGTCACGAACTGGACCTGTACGGCTCCGAGCTCCGACGACATGCGGTCGGAAGGCGGGGTTGGTACGCCCGCGTTCTCGAGGAAGGGATGGTCAGCGCGGGTGACCTCCTGGTGAGCCGGGGGGACGAGTCAGCGACACCCCCTTTGGGTTTAAATACAATGATGTGGTGAAATGATCTGCGAGGACCCATGGTATCCCGGCTCGAGACCCAGAAAGTGGAGACCGCCAACCCCACCAGCGCCTTTGGCCTGGAGGTCGCATCCCCGGCCGTGGAACAGATCAAGGGGCTCCTCAAGGGGCAGAAGCCCGGCATGGCCGTCCGCGTCTTCGTGCAGATGGGCGGGGGCGGCGGTGGATGCTGCGGCGGCGGGTCCGGTCCCGCCTTCGGGATGGCCTTCGACAAGCCGAAGAACGGCGATGAGGTCGTGAAGGTCGACGGCGTGAACTTCATCGTCGACCCCTACAGCATCGAGTTCCTCAACGGGGCCCACGTGGATTTCATCTCGGAAGGCGGAGAGTCCGGCTTCAAGATCTCCAACCCCAACCTGCCGATGAGCGAGACCGGCAGTGGCGGCGGTTGCGGCTCGTGCGGAGCCAGCGCCGACAACGGCGGGGGTTGCGGCTGCGGCTCGGGCGGCGGCGGTTGCGGGTGCGGCTAGACCCCCCTTCCGCAGCCTCCCGTCCCTAGCGCGCCGCGGACCTCGGTGGCGGAAGCTCCGAGCGTCCGAACGGACGGGCGCTCGCGCACTTCGGGACCAAGCGACGCCTTTTCATCCTCTTCTTGGTCACCCCCTTTCCTCACGTAGGTGGGGAGAGACCGATGCCGAAGTCCTCACGAACCTCCAAGAAGTCGAAGCCCACCGGCAAGAAGGCCGCCCCTGCGAAGCCGCCAGCGCGACCGGCCTCCAAGGCTCACCGGCCGGCCCCGGCTCGCCGGCCCGCCGCCCCCGCTCGAAAGGCCCCCGCTCGTCCAGCGCGCGCTTCCGGCGGTCCCGAAGCGGAGCTGAAGGCCCGAGAGGAGGCGCTGCTCGAGAAGGGCAAGGAGCTCGTCTCGGCCTACCAGGAGCTAGCGGAGCACCAGCAGGAGTTCGACCACCGGCTCCGGCAGCTCGAGACCAAGGAGCACCATGTCACCGCGCGGGAGGCGACGATCACCGCGCTCCAGAAGAAGCTCGCCGATGCAGGCATCGTGGAATCGACCGCCGAGGAGATCTCCAAGGCGCGGGAACGCGTCCGCAATTTGGAGGAGAAGCTCAGGGGCATGAGGGCCGACCTCGAGAAGGAGAAGCACGAGGTCAAGGATTGGCGGGAGACCCTCGCCGCCCGCGAGGAGCAGCTGGGGCAGTCCGAGAAGCAACTGCTCTCGAAGGAGAAGGGCCTCCTCGAGGAGGAGGAGGGGGTCAACCAACGGAAGGCGGCGTTGGGAGAGGAGGAAGCGCGCCTCAGGAAGATCAACGACGATGCCGTGCGGGACCTGCACGAGCGTGCGACCCGGCTCGACGATCGCGACCGGGACCTCACGAACCTGCGCCAGGACATCGAGCGACGATTATCGGAGCTCTCCCAGCGCGAGTCCGAGATCGCCCGGATCGAGGCCGATGCTCGTAACCGGCACACCGACGCCGAGGAGGCCCAGAAGGCGGCTGAGGAGACCCGGATGGGCCTCGATGCCCGCGAGAAGGCTTTGAGCGAGCACGAGACCACGCTGCTCGGTCACGCGGAAGCGCTCGAGCCGCACGAGCACGCGCTCGAAGAGGCGGAGGGCCAGGTCCGCGCGCATCGCGAGCGGCTCGCGAAGGCGAGGGACGCTCTCAAGACCCACGTGACCTCCCACCGCAGCGGCTGAAGCCGGCTTCCAGCCGACTCCATCTCCGCCCGACAGGCTCACCGCGGGTCCGGGCTCACTGCGCTGGAGGCTGCGCCGGGGCCGACAGGAACCTGAGGACCGCGTCGGTCGCTTCCCGGTGCTGCTCGATCATCGGCAGGTGACCGCACGACTCGAAGGACTGGAACTGCGAGCGGGGGATCTTCTGGCCCGCCGCCTGATTGACGTTGCAGTCGAAGTGGGCGTCCTGCTTTCCCCAGAGCAGGAGGGTCGGGCAGGCGATCCGACCGAGGTCCGACGCGATGGAGGCATCGGGATGGGTCATCGCGTTCGCCGTCGCGAGATAGGAAGACCGCTTCGGTCGCGGCTTCCACTCGTCCGAGAGGTACTGCGACCAGTTGTCGTCGACCCACTTCGGGTCGTAGAAGACCCCCTTGCGGAGGAAGGACCGGAAGGCGCGGGGCGACGGGGCGAACAGGTAGGCCGGGATGATGTAGGGAAGGTACAGGCGGACCGTCTTCCCGGGCAGCTTCGGTGTGAGGCCGGAGGCCCCCAGCAGCACGAGCTTGTCCACCCGCTGCGGCCGGTCCAGGGCCATCATGCCCGCGAGCGCGCCTCCGAGCGAGCTTCCAAGGATGCTCACCGGTCCAGGGCCGATCGCGTCCAGGAAGGCCGTCATCGCCTGGCGGTAGGCCCCGATGGGTCGGGCCTTTCCGGGGAGCATGCCGCTCTTGCCGTGGCACGGGAGGTCGGGGGCGATGATCCGACGGGGTGCGAGGTCCGAGAAGGTCGGAAGCCAGATCTCCGAGCGGGCGCCGAACCCGTGGAGCAGCAGAACGGTAGGGGCCCCCGGGGGCGACGAGGCCGAGACGAGGTAGCGGAAGCGGACCCCTCCCGCGTCGAGGTACTTCTCTTGGACGGTCTCCGGAAGGGGTCCCTCCGGCCTGATCGGTGGAGCGCTCACGAGGGGCGGAAGCTCACCCCTCCTTGAAGACTTCGCCGGGGAGACCCGTCGATGCACGGTGAGCGGACCGACGTGAGAAATAGCGAGTGCGACCATCCGGACCACGCATGGCCAGGGACGCCGAAGACACCAGCTCCTCCGCCGTGGAGATCCGGGAGGCCCTGAGGAGGGTCTACCCCGGGGTGGAGCGCGGGGAGGGCTCGGTGGTGACGCTCCTCGGTGCCGCCGAGACCGGGAAGAGCCGCCTGGTCGCGGACATCGCTCGGGACGCCCGGGAGCGGGGCTGGCGCGTGCTCATGACGACGGGGTCCCCCCGTTCCGGGGAGCTCCCGCGCGGCATGGTGCTGGACGCGTTGCGGCCGCTGCTCCCGCGCGTCTCCTCCGCGCAGGGCGTGCACCCCGGGGACGCCCGGTCCTCTGCCCGCGCTCCGGGCCTGCCGCTCGCGCTCGCCGCGTTCCTCCCACCGGGTTCCGCCCCCGGCGAGGAGGAGGAACTCTCGCCCGCGGCCTCTCCATCGAACTGGGAGCTCCCGACGACGCTCGCTCCCGCCGAGGCGGACGCGCTCTTGATGCGCCGGCTCTGGGACGAAGCGGGCCACGTACCGGTCCTGCTCCTGCTCGACGACGCCCAGTGGATGGACGAGCTCTCCCAACGCTTCCTCTCCTCGCTCTGCCTCGCGCTCGGGGACCGCCGTGTCCTCCTGGTCCTCTCGCTCGACCCGGAGGCGGCGCCTCCCCTGGTGCGACGCTTCGCGGTGCGGGAGCACGGCGGCCTCTCTTCGCGGGTGTACCGGGTGGCTCCCGCTCCCACGCACCACCCGCGTCCGTTGCCCCCGATGGCGCCCCCCGCTCCCGAGGTGGTCGAGGCGAGCCTGCTCGAGACGCTGCTCTCCACGGGGGCGGTCGTCGGCATCGAGTTCGACGTCCGCACCCTCGCCGAGATCACCGGGAGAAGCCCCCAGGAAGTGCAGGCGAACCTCGAGGAGGCGGCCCGTCGAGGGTGGCTCTGGAAGAGCGGCGAGGAGAGCTTCCACTTCGCCGGGGAGCGGACCTGGACCTGGGCGCTCAGCATGCCCTACCAGCCCCTCGAGACCCGGCATCAATGGGTCGCGCTGGCCCTGGAGAAGCTCTACCCGAACCCGGAAGGGCGGGTGCTCTTCGAGCTCGCCCACCACTGGACGGAGGCGGGGTCCCTTCCGCGGGCGCTCCCCTATCTGCTGCGCTCCGCTGAGGCCGCCTTCGGGGTCGGCGCCTACGAGCCCGCTCGCGACCGCCTCGAGAGGAGCCGCGGCATGCTGCTCGCGCTCCCCGAACCGGAGCGCGGCCCGCAGGAGGTGAGGGTCCTGGTGGACCTCGCGCAGGTGCTGGACGTCCTGGGGGAGGGGACCAAGGCCAGCGCCCACCTTCGCGAGGCGCTGGTCCGCGCAGAACGCTTGCACCTTCCCGCCCGGGAGACCGCCCGCATCGAGGTCCTGCTGGGCGACCTTCAGCGCCGTTGGGGACGCGGGGAGCACGCGCTCCAGGTCCTGGAGCGGGCCCGGGCACGCGCGGCCTCGGCCGGGGACCGCCCGACCGAGGCGATGGTCCTCTCCAGGATCTCGATGGTCCAGCGCCGCCAGGGTCACTGGGCGAAGGCCAGGGAGAGCGTCCTCCGCTCCCTGGAGCTGCTCTCCCAGGGGCCCGGTGACGCCGAGGCTCGGGCCCGGGTCCACTTCGCCGCAGCGGACGTATACATCTGGGGCGGGAAGGAGGACGACGCCGCGGGCCGTCAAGAGATCCAGCTCTCTCGCGACGCCTTCCGGGAGCTCGGCCAAACCGGCCAGGAGGTCCAGCTCACCAACCTGGAGGGGCTTCATGCCTCCCAGCTGGGCGATCCCGCGGAAGCGCTCCGGCTCTGGCGACACGCGGCGGAGACGGCGGTCCGGATGGGGAACCTCGTCGAGGCCGCCAACATGCACGGGAACATGGCCGAGGTCCTTGCCGAACAGCGGAAGTTCCCTGAGGCCCGGAGCTCGATCCAGCTCGCCGACGAGCTCATCGAGGGGATGGAGGAGCCACGGGTCCGTGGGCAGATCCTGCTCGCCTCAGCAACCCTCGCCTGGAGACAGGGTGACCTCGAAGGCGCCCGCCGAGAGCTCCAGAAGGGGCTGAAGCTGCTCCAGGCGGACGCCAGCGTGGACCTGCGGCAGCAGCTCGAGTTCCTGGAGGCGAGGATGTTCCTGGAGGAGGGGCGGCCCGACGAGGCCCGGAAGATCACCCGGGAGCTGGACCCGCTCCGCTATCCCGTGCTGCTCCCCCCTGTCCAGAAGCGGGAGTGGGAGCGCATCCAAGAGGAGAAGGGCCACGGCAAGAACATGGACCCTCCGCCCTCGAAGAGGTCTTGACCCCGTACGGGGAGTGGAGGCACTGCCGTGAACGCTGACCCCCGAGTGGTACGCGCGGTCCATCTCGCGGTGGAGGCGCACGGGGGTCAGCTCCGGAAGGATGGCAGGACCCCCTACGTGGTACATCCTCTGGCCGTCCTCCGCCGCCTCTCAGCCCAGCTCCGGGTGACCGATCCCGAGCTGCTGAGCGCCGCCGCCCTCCACGACGTGCTGGAGGACACGGAGGTCCCCGCGGAGAGGATCGAGCAGGAACTGGGAGGAAGGGTGCTCGCATGGGTCCGGGAGCTGACGCTGCCTCCGGACGTTCACGGGCCCGGGGTGCCCACCGCGGTCAAGACCCAGCACCTCGTCGCCGGCCTTCGGTCGATGAGCTGGGAGGCGGTCCTGGTGAAGCTGTGCGACCGGTGGGACAACCTTGAGGACACGGAGGCCGCCCCTTGGACGCGGAGGAAGATGGAGGAGTTCTTCGACCAGAGCGCGTCGATGTTGGAAGCGCTCCGCGATCGTCGGGCGACCTCCCCTGAACCGGCCTCTATGACAGAAGCGATGGACCGCGGGGTGGAGGGTGTGAGGACCGCTCTGACGAGGGGCCGCGCCACCTTGGCTCATCGGGCCCAGCGCCCGCCCTAGGACCGGTGGGCCGCCCCGCGCCGGATCAATGGGGCGCTTCCGCCGGCTTCCCCTTGGTCTTGGGGACCGGTGCCTTGGGAGCGGGCTTGGGTGCCTCTCGCTTCCGGTCCATGGCCTGCTTGAGGGCCTTGCGCATCAGGGAGATGGTCTGGTTGTAGTGGGGGACCACGCGTCCCTGGACCTGTCCACCCCTCCAGTTCTGCATCGCGACGCGTAGCTGCTCGTGCACGACCGGCTCCGCGACCGCCGCCGGACAGACCGCGTTCTCGGGCGTGCTGCCCTCCAGCGGTTCGGAGCACACCGCGCAGAGCGAGAGCACCCGGACCGGCTCGCCCACTTCCTTGACCGTCTGAACGGGCTTGGAACCGTACTCGGCCGCGTACATGTTGCGGAACTTTCGCAGCCTCTCGGCCTGCGACTCTTCCCGCTCGGGCTCCTTCTTCCTCCAGAAGGGCATGGTCCTTCGCCTGGAGACCCTACCTCTTTCAGCGGTATATCAACCGTCACGGGAGGAGCCTCTGGCCGCGCCGGGCCCTCCGTCAGGGAGTTTCGAGACGACGCTCTGCCAGGCCTCCCGGAGGACCTCGCGTTCCCGCGCGGGCAGCCGAGGGCGACAGAGGCCCTCCGGTCCCCGGAGCCGCGCCGGGGGGGGGAAGGACGCACCGCGCCCCACCAACCCCACCGAGATGCCCGCCGCGAGCGCGGCTCCGCGGGCCGTGGCCTCAGGGACCGTGCTGCGGTGCAGGCTCACCCCGGAGAGATCAGCGATGGACCGGAGGAGAGGGCCGGACCTGGAGAGCCCGCCGTCGACCCAGAGGCGTGTCGGGAGACCTCCACGCGCCCGGGCGTGGGCCTCCACGATGTCGGCCACACGGTGGCCCACCCCGTCGAGGGCGGCGAGCGCCAGGTCCGCTCGGCGCGTCGCACGAGAGGCTCCGAGCAGGGCAGCTCGCGCCAGCGGTCGCCAGTGCGGAGCGAAGAGCCCCGAGAGGGCGGGCACGAAGAGGACCCCGCTCCCCCGCGAGCCCTTCGCCGCTTCCCGGCCGATCGCCTGGGGGCTCGAGAAGATCCCCAGCCCGTGGGGACCGAGCCACTCCAAGAACGCCCCAACCGTGCCGACACCTCCCTCCAGGCCAAAGGCCCTCCTCCGATCGGCGTCCTCCCACAGAACGGTGCGGATGAGGCCTTGAGGCCGACCGGTCCCTTCCGGCGCGCCCTCGGCGAGGAAGAAGCCCCCCGTCCCCAGCGTCAGCTTGGCGGCGCCTTCCCGGAACCCGGCCACGCCCAGCAGCCCTGCCTGCTGGTCGCCCAGGTCCGAGGCGAGAGGGACGCCCTCGACCCCCAGGACCTCCTTCGGCAGCTCCCCGTAGACCGCTCCGAACGACGGCCGGAGGGCGGCAAGCGTCCCGGCGGCGATATGGAAGTGGTCCAGCAGCGCGGGCGACCACGCTCCGCTCGACAGGTCGTAGAGCAGCGTTCGGGAGGCGTTGGTCGCGTCGGTGAGCCAGGGAGCGGACCGACGCGCGCCCCCGAGCAGGCGGTAGATGATCCAACTGTCCAGCGTCCCGAAGAGCAGACGCTCGCGCTGCGCCGCCTCCCGAACCGCCCGAACGTTCCGGAGCATCCAGAGCATCTTGGGCGCGGTCGGATAGGTGGTGAGCGGCAGGCCGCCTTGGTCCCAGCAGCGATCGCCCCAGCCCTCATGGGAGAGCTCGGAAGCGAGCGACGCGGTACGTCCGTCCTGCCAGAGGATCACCGGAGCGAGCGCGCGACCGGTCCCAGCGTCGATCGCGACCAGGCTCTCCCTCTGGTTGGTGAGCCCGACCGCCGCGGGCGGGGTCCGTCTGGGCACCACCCCACGAAGCGTCCGGAGGGAGAGCCGAAAGATCTCCTCCGCGTCCTGCTCGACCCAGCCCGGAGTCGGGGTTCGGGTGCGCTGGCGAGCGGAGGATTGCCGCAATGGGCGTCCGGAGAGATTGAAGAGGGTGCTCCGTACGGAGGTGGTCCCCACGTCAAGTCCGACCAGGACCCCGCCACGAGCCATGGCCCCCCCAGGTCGTGGGGTCCTTGAAGGGTGGGCGGGAAGCTTGGGCGGCCCGCGAGGTCCTGTGTCAGGCCTTGCCCGACGGGACCACCGGCTCCAAGGTCACGTAGAAACGCTTGTTCTTGGTGCCCTTGTTCTCGAACTTCGAGAGGGAGATCGTGCCGACCTCCCGCGTGGACCCCACGTGGGTGCCGCCATCGGCCTGGACGTCGAACCCCTGGATGTCGATGAGACGGATCTCCTGGACGTCGGGGACCAGCTTCTGCGCCACGCGGACGAGCGATGGGTCCTTCATGGCCTCCGACCGAGGAAGGAAACGGACCGCGATGGGGAGGTCACGGGCAACGACCCGGTTCGCTTCCTCCAGCACCTCCGCGACGACCTGCTTGTCGAAGGCAGGGAGCGCGAGGTCCATGCGGGCCCGGTCGTCGTAGATCTGCCCGCCGGTGATACCGCTGCCGAACCGATGGAAGACGGCGCCGCTCAGGATGTGCAGGCAGGTGTGATAGCGCATGTGGGCGTACCGCAGGGCCCAGTCGATCGTGCCGTGCACCGCGCTCCCGACCGGAGGCGGGTCCCCTGCCAGCGTGTGCACGATGGCGTGCTCCCGTTTCTCGACCTGAGCGACGTGATAGACGCCCCCGTCGGGGGAGCGGAGCTCGCCCGCGTCGCAGGGCTGACCCCCTCCCGTCGGGTAGAAAGCGGTCGAGGCGAGCTCGACCTCCCCGGGCCGTGCGGCCGTTACGGTGGAATCGAACTCCCGCAGGTAGGCGTCGCGCAGGTAGAGCCCCTGGTCCATCGGGCGGGCCAGGGGGGCGAGCCTGCATAGAGGTGACGGAGGCGGGAGAGGGCCCGCGGAGGGTTCAAGAGGCCGCGTTCCTCCTCGCCCCGATGACCGAGATCCTCCCCGGCGTTCACTTGATCGACGGCGTCAACCCGAGCCCGGACTTCACGACGAACATCCTGTTGCTCAAGGATGCGAAGGGGAGCAGCTGGACGCTGCTCGACACGGGACTTCCCCGGGGCAAGTCCCCCGTGGACACCGCGAAGGCCATCGAGCAGTACGGGGAGAAGCACGGCATCCCCCTCTCGTCGGTGAAGCACATCCTGATCACCCACCTTCACGCCGACCACACCGGGAACCTCAAGGCCCTCGTGGAGCGGACCAAGGCGAAGACCTACACCCACTGGATCGAGGCCTGCTACATCGCCCAGGACCCTCCGTACAAGGGCCCGGGCATGCCGCCGCCGGACCGCGTGGACATCACCGAGAAGCTCCGGGACGGCGACAAGCTCGACCACGTCTTCGAGGGCATCGTCGCGCTCGCCACCCCGGGGCACACCCCGGGCCACACCACCTACTACTGCCCCAGCCGCAAGATCCTCTTCGCGGGGGACTCGGTCTTCGGCAACAACGGCGGGATGGTGGTCAGCGCGAAGGAGTACACGTTCTCCCAGTCGCTCGCGGTGATCTCGCTCCGTCGGCTCGCGACCCTGGACGTGGAGAGCGTGATCATGTACCACGGCTCCCCCATCCTCAAGGGCGGCGGGGCGAGGCTCAAGGCCGCCGCCAAGGAAGGCTACGGGGCGGACCCCGAGAACTGAGCTTCGCGCCCAGGTCCCCGAGGGGACCCGACCCGCCTACGAGAAGAGGTCGGGGACCCTCGCGTCGATCTCCACGTTGAGCAGGGCGGGGCCTCTCGCGTCGCGCAGCTCCTCCAGGGCGCCCTCGAGCTCCCCAGCGCCCGAGGTGCTCCGGGCCCTGAGCCCCAGCGCGGTCGCGAGCCCGACCACATCGAGGTCCGGGATCTTCATGGACTCGGAGTCGGTGAGCGGCGGGTGGTAGGCCTTCGAGTAGCTTCGCAAGATCGCGTAGCCGTGGTTGTTGAGCACGACGACCTTCACAGGGATCCCGTAGCGCCGCAGGGTCCAGAGCGCCTGCGGGGCGTACATGAGCGCCCCGTCCCCGATGACGACCAGGGTCTTCTCCCGCCGTAGACCGATGCCGAGGGAGGCGGCGAGGGACCAACCGAGCTGGCCGCTGCGGGAGGCGAAGTAGCTGTCCTTGCCGTGGTAGAACCCCGTCGCCTTGAGGTTCGGGGTGTTCGAGACCGACTCGTCGACGATCGTGTGCTCCGGGAAGACCTTGCGGACGATCTCGAGGACGAACTCGCCGCCCATGGTCCCTCGGGCCCGCGCGATCTTGTTCGCACGGGAGAAGTCCCGGGGGTGGCGGTAGGCCCGGCCCCGGTCCTTCACGGAAGAGGCGAGATGGTCCAGCAGGGCCCTCGGATCCCCCAGTGCGGACTGGGAAGCTAGCTTGGTGGCGATGGAAGCATCGCTTCCCACGTACAGCACGGTCTTCCCCGCGAGCACCTGCGCCGGGAAGTAGGGGTAGAGGATCAGGTCCGCTCCCGCCAGGAGCACCGTGTCGTAGGGGGTCAGCATCTGGTTGATGATGACGCTCGCCGGCAGCAGGTCCCCGGCGAAGCTGCCGAGACCGGCCGGGATGGGGGCACGAGAGGCGAGCGGCTCGGCAAAGACCGGGGCCCCCAGCTTGCGGGAGAGCTCGACGAGCGGATCGAACGCATCGAAGGCGTCCACCTCGTAGCCCGAGACGATCGCGGGACGGGCGGCGCGGTCCAGGGCCTGACGTACCGCCTCCAGCGCCGGGCCTACCTGGGAGGGGCCAGGAGATACGGAGGGTTCCGGAGGGGCGATCGCGGGGCCGGCCCACGGTTCCTCCACCAGGTTCATCGGCAGGCTCACCAGGACCGGACCCCACGGAGGGGTCGCCGCTACGTTCCAGGCCTTCCGAAGCATGGGCTCCACATCGGAGACCCGGGAGACCTCCACGGCCCACTTGGCCCGCCCGCCCACCCAGTCCGCGAACGGACCGTAGAGGAGCGGGTTCTGATCGAACTGGCGCTGGTCCTGCTGACCCACGGTCACCACGACCGGTGACCGGTTCCGGAACGCGCTGTCGAGGTAACCCATCGCGTTCCCGAGCCCTGGGGCCGAGTGGAGGTTCACGACCGAAGGACGGCGGTCGACCTGGGCGAGACCGTCCGCCGCCCCGAGGGCGATGCCGTCCTGGAGGGTCAAGAGGTAGCGCTGAGGCAGGTCTTCGAGGAACGGGAGCTCCGTCGTTCCGGGGTTCCCGAACATCTCCCGGGCTCCCCAGGCATAGAGCGCCTCGGAGATAGCCCGGGATACCCTCACGCTTTCACCTCGTAGAGCGGGTCCTTCCCCGAGGCGAAGCGCAGCACGTTCCGCAGGGCCTCCGTCAGGAGCCGGTCCTGCGCCTCGATCGTGACGCCCGCGCTGTGGGGGGTGAAGACCGTCGCGGGGAACTTGAACAGCTCGTCGGAGAAGTCCGGCGGCTCCTGGGGATAGACGTCGAGCGCGACGCGCAGCCGGCCCTTGCGGACCTCCGCCTTGAGCGCTTCCTGGTCGACCAGCTCCGAACGGGAGGTGTTCACCAGGATGGCATCGTCCTTCATCGCCTGGAGCTCCTTCGCTCCCAGGACCCCCCGGGTCTCCTCTGTCAGGGGGAGGTGGAGGGAGATGACGTCGGAGGCTGCGACCAGCTCGGGCAGTTCGACGAAGGTCAGTCCCAGCGCGCGCTCCTCGTCCTCCTTGGGACGGAACTTGTCATAGTAGATCGCAGAGACCTCGAAGGGGATGAGCCTCTTCGCGAGCTCCTTGCCGATCCGCCCCATGCCGACGATCCCGACGACCTTCCCGGCGAGATCGTGGCCCGCGGTCAAGGGGGGCCAGAAGGACTCCCGCATGCCCTTGTCGATGGACGTCAGATCACGGAGCAGCGCGAGAACGACCATCACCACGTGCTCGGCGACGCTCTTCGCGTTGGCCCCCTGTACGTTGGAGACGCGGATCCCCTTCCTCCGGCAGAGCTCGAGGGGGACGTTGTTGTAACCGGTCCCGGCGACCTGCAGGAAGCGGAGCTTGGGGAACCGCTCGAGGTCCTTCGGCTCGACCGGCGTGAAGGGGGTCAGGGCGAGGACCTCCACCTCGGAGGGGGAGCCCGGGCCCTCATCCAGGAGGTCGCTCACGACCTGTACGCCGGGCACGACGGCCAGGAGCCGGCTCTTCACCATGTCGACGTCGATGAACGAGGGAACGACCGCGCGGACCTTCATCGAAGGGACGAAAGCCCTCCCCCGTAAGAAGGTGGGCCCGCAACGCGATCGCTAACCCGAGGGACCACCGGTGCGGGAGGGAGAACGAAGAACGGCGAACACAAAGAGGGCTAGGACCACGATCAGGAAGGCCACCATCGTGGCCCCCAGGGTCCACATGTCCCCGCCTCCCGGAAGAGGGCTCGATCCTATCCCCCAACCGCCCATGCCGCCCCGACCGCCGGCGATCGCCCAGAGGGCGGTGCCCGCCACGAGGACGACCAAGAGGGTGGCGATCAGAACACCCCAGAGGCTGCGCACGACGTAGGTGTCCGGTGCGGTCGAGGCAACTGCCCCCATCTGCTCGTCCCGTTCCTGCCCATCCCTTGGCGAGGAGAAATGGGCGTGGTCAAGCGCCCTCCACGGAGCGCTCACGCGTGGAAGGGGCAGGCGCGTCCGGAGCGCGCGCCAGGGCCGAGGCCTTAGCCCTAGTGGTCCAGGGAGACGTACCTGAGCGACAGGGAGTTCAACACGACGGTGGTCGAGGAGAGCCCCATCGCGAGCGCACCGGTGATCGGCAGCCAGTTGTAGATCCCGAGGCCGAAGAAGGGCACCAGTGCCCCGGCGGCCACCGGCAGGAGCACGGAGTTGTAGCCCAGGGCCCAGGTGAGGTTCCCTCGGACCTTCTGGACCGTCCTTCGCCCTGCCCGCAGCGCCATCGCGACCCCTCGGAAGTCCGAGCGCACCAGGATCACGCCCCCGGTCTCCTTCGCGAGATCGGTCCCCGCCCCGATCGCAATGCCCAGGTCCGCCGCGGCGAGCGCCGGGGCGTCGTTGATCCCATCCCCGACAAAGCCCACCGAGCGGCCCTCCGCTTGGAACTGGCGGATGAGGGCGAGCTTGCCCTCCGGTCGGACCCCTGCATGGACCTCCTCGATCCCCACCTCTTGGGCGACCCGACGGGCGGCCGCCTCGTGGTCGCCCGTCACCATCACGACGGCGATCCCGTCCGCCCGGAGGGTGCGGATCGCGTCCTTCACCCCGGGCGCCACGACGTCCGAGAACCCGAGCAACCCCAACGGGCGCCCATCCTCTACGACCAGGGACCAGCTCTTCCCCGCTCGCTCGAGCCGGTGCGCCTCTTCGGACAAACTACCCAGGTCGATGCCCTCCTCGCGGGCCAACGAACCCCGGAGGATGGCCACCCGGTGCCCTTCCTCCTGTCCCTGGATGCCGCGGCCCGCCTCGGCGCTGACCTCGCTCACACGGGCCGGTTCGGCCCGCTCCCGATCGGCCCTCTCGCGCACCGCCTGGGCGAAGGGATGCTCCGAACCCCCTTCGAGTCCCGCGGCCAAAGAGAGGAGGCGCGCGCTCGTGGTTCCCCGCATCGGGAGAACGTCGGTCAGGGAGGGCTCCCCCTTCGTGAGGGTCCCGGTCTTGTCAGAGAGCAGAAGGTCGACGCGGCTCGCTCGTTCGATGGAGTCCCTGCCCTTGAACAGGACGCCTTCCTCGGCCGCCCGACCGGTGCCCACGACGATCGCCGCAGGGGTCGCGATGCCGAACGCGCAAGGACAGGCCGTGATCGCGATGGAGACGAAGATGAGCAAGGAAACGGTGAACCCCACGCCCACCAGGAACCAGAGCACGGAAGCGACGAACGCTAGCGTGAGCACGGCAGGGACGAAGAGCGAGGCGATCCGGTCCGCGAGTTGCTGCAAAGGCACACGGCTCGTCTCGGCCTCGGTCACCATCTGCCCGATCTGAGCGAGCAGGGTGTCCTCCCCCACCTTCGAAGCTTCCACGAGCAGGACGCCCTCCCCGTTCAGCCCTCCCGCGATCACCGCGTCACCGGGCCGCTTCTCGACCGGCAGGCTCTCGCCGGTCAGCACCGACTCGTTCACCGCCGAGCGCCCCTCCAAGACCACACCATCGGTGGGGAACCGCGCTCCCGGGCGGACCCGGAGACGGTCCTTCGGTTGGACCTCAGAGACCGGGACCTCGACCTCCTTCCCGTCCCGAAGTAGCAGGGCGGTCGTGGGCAGGAGCTCCTTGAGCTTCCTCAGGGACCCTCGAGCTCGCTCGCGGGTGAGATGCTCCAGGTAGTTGCCGGTGAGGATGAGGGTCACGATGAGCGAGGAGGCATCGAAGAAGTAGGCCGCCGGGAGACGCCCAGGGAACAGCACCGCGACCGTGCTGTAGACGAAGGCGACGGTGGTGCCCACCGCGATGAGCACGTCCATGTTCCAGACGCGGTTGCGGAGCGCGTCGTAGGTCCCCCGGTAGAACTGCAGTCCGGGATAGAACTGGACGACCGCCGCGAGGCCCAGTGCCGCCCACGGCCAACCGTTGAAGTGGACGAGGTACGTGAGAGCGAAGATGACCGCGGAGAGGCCCCAGCCTACCGCGAGCGCCCGGCGAAGCCGCCCGAGCTGCTTCTGGGGGGCGGCGAACTCCTCGAGGCACGAGGTCGCGCAGAAGTAGTAGGTCCGGTTGTCCCGAAGCAGCCGTAGATCTGCGGTACGTTCATCGACGTACATCCCGCAGACGGGATCCGTGGCCATCGTCCGTCGACCCCGTGCGGGCTCGCCTCACTTGGGCTTCCGCTTCGCTTCGTAGGCCTTCTGGCAATTGGGGTGACAGAAGTAGACCATTTGGCCGTTGTACTCCCCTTTCGCCGGCGCCTTCTCGGTGTCCACCATCATGCCGCAGATCGGGTCCTTCACCTTCGCCATCGTAATGGCCTCGAGCGATTCATCGCATTAGTCTATTTATGCTCTCGGTCCCTCCTGTTCCACGAGCCTGCCTCTGAGAAGATGACGGCGTCACGGCATCGTGTTCACGACGGGGCCTCCCCGGTGCCCTCTCCACAGCTGGTGGTGGACTTCGTGAACTCGATGGCCTGCCCGGGCTGTCGGGTCGACGATGCGTTCGCGACGGAGCGGGCCTTCGCTCGCTGGAGCCTCCGTCACCTGCCCGACCGCCTTCGTGCGGATGGGGACTTCCCCTTGCCCCGGCTCCGGCGGCTTCGGGCCGCGACCGTGGAGCTCCTACGGGCGACCCAGGCGCGAAGGGCCCCTTCGCTCCGCGCGGTCCAGGTCGTGAACTCCCTCGCGAAGCTCGGGCTGGGGCCCCCCCGTCTCGCCTGGGCCGAGGGGTCGTGGACGCTCGCGCGTCCTCCCTCGAGGAGAGGGCGGGCCGGAGGGCCGGAGGTCCCGATCGCCCTCGCTGTCCAGGAGCTCCTCTGCAGTCCCCTGGCCCGCCAGCTGCGTCCATGCCAGGGGTCCGCCTGCGTCCACTTCCTACTCGCGCGCAATCGGACGCAGAAGTGGTGCTCGCCCACCGGTTGCGGGAACCGGGCGCGCGTCGCCAGACATTACCGCCGCACGCGACCGTCTCGCGCCCGGTAGAGGGAGGATGGGCCCGGTCGGGTCTGTAACACTTTAGTCGCGTGACAGGATTGGCTGACTTCCCGCCAACGATGGTGCGCTCGTCGTCCCTGCTTGCTCCAACCGGGGTGGGTCATAGCCCCTTGCGGCGAGCCCGAGGACGGTAGGACGCAGGGCGAGCCTCCCTCGCCCCTTCTCCTCAAGCCTGGGGGCTCAGCGAACGCGGAGGAGAGGGTTTCAGGGAGGGGGACCGCGTAGGTCCTCCTCCCTGCTGGCGTTCCTGGCCTACCCTCGGATGACCTGGATCCCGAGGTCGGAGTACGTGGAGAGGTGCCCGAAGAGCCTCCCTCGAAAGAACCGCCCGTACGTCTCCGGCTCCACGATCCTCACCACGAGGAGCGTCAGGAGGGCCTGGGCGCCCTTCGTCGTCCAGTTCATCCACTTGTGCTTGCAGCGCTTTCCCACCTCGCCCATCACTCTCTCGACGAGCTGGCTGTTCCACGGTATGGTGATCCCCTGCAGCGCCAGCGTGGCGAAGGTGGTCACGGGGCCGCTCACTCGGCGGAGGAACTCGGCGCCGAGCGGGTATCCCTTCTGCTCCAGGAGCGTTGCCAGACGCCGGAACTCCTTGGTGGTCTGCTGGATCCGATGCTCCACCGCCTCCGTCTCTCCTTGGGGGAGGTGGAGGGCCAGGCTGTTACGGAGGTGGGCGAGGAGCCCTCCGACGGTCTTGGCCACGCCTCGGCGCTCATCGTAGTCCGCCCCGTCCTTCCATAGCGCCTGGTTCGTCCCTCGGGGAACATGCACATGGTCAGGCTCCCAGAGTCCCCCGACGGGGGTCATGGCGTTCACGAGCGGTATCTCCTGGTCGCTGACCATGGTCGGAGTGACGGGAGCCCCCTTCTCGTCCTGGAACTTCGTCCTCTCCAAGGTCT
>DAHUZP010000061.1 GCA_027306505.1 Thermoplasmata archaeon
GCCGCCACCCCCGTCACCCCCTCCGTCCCCGACACCCCCGCCACCGCCACCCCCGCCGCCACCCCCTCCCCCAAGCGGGGCGTCCACGGAGACCGCGGATGAAGCAGACGAGTCCGCAGAACCGGCGGAAGAGGAGGCGGAAGAAAGTGACGCGAGCGAGACGAGCGAGGAGACCCCGGATCCCCAGGGCCCTCCCTCGGATCCCTAGGCACGGGAGGGATCGTACCCTCGCCCCGGGGTGGGCGCGCCCGCCCCCCTGGCGCTTCCCTCGCCTCGCTCGTAGCGATCGTGGCGGGAGCCCTCGTCCCCTGGATGGTGCGGGGGATGCGACCATCGCTGGCCCGCGGTTCGGAGCTCTCCTCTAAGGAAGAGCAGGAGCCACTCTACCTCGAAGATGCCGGGCACCAGAAGCTCCAGAGCGTGCCACCAAGGCACCCGGACGGTGGGGAGTTGACCGTGTCCCACCCAGATCGCCTTGGAGATGCGATGGCGACCGTCGAGGGCAATCTGGTACCAGCCCCTGCCGGCCACGATGATCGGGAAGTTCAGGTCGGCCCTCTCGAGGAAGGCTGGGGAGAGCCGAAGGGCGAGCCGGATCGCCCGCCGGGAGAGGCGCGGTAGCTCCTCGATAGGGGTCTCGATCACCGGGACCGGATTCCTTCGAAGATGATGCACCGCGAGGCAGACCCCGGCCCGGTAGTGCCACCGAACGTGCAGGGAGGTCTCCATACATTGGTGTCGCGGTCGGCTCGTCGAAGGCTGGCCCACCGCTCGGGCCTCCTCGGTCCTTCCAGTCGGTGGGAGAGGGAAAAGCCCGAGGTCAAGCAGGGATGACCGCGAGGTCCCCGGAGACCCCTTCCTCGTAGGCCTGTCGCTCGTGGAACGTCTTCCTCTCTAAGAAGAGGTCTCTCTGATAGCTCTGTTCTGAGAAGGGCACAGTGCCCGTGCGAAGGTTTCCTTCAGCTATGCGGTATGGCGAGCTCTTGACCATGTTTAGCGTAGGGGAAGGCAACGTGCTTCTCCCCGATGTCAGAAGAAGGGACCCACCCGCCGCCTTCTCACCCGTCGGCTTCGCCAGTGGCATCCCAGGGGACCTGGCCCGCGCAGGTCTCCGCTCCCGCCCCAGGACCCGGTCCTCAAGGCGCCACCCCGGGGGCGTATCCGCCGTCCTACGGGGCCTATCCCTCCCATGGCGCACCGGTCCAGGGTGCGGATGCTCTCCAGCCCGCCCGACGGCACCACGGAGCGCTCGCCGCCGTCAGTGCCTTGGTGGTGGTGGGTCTCTTCCTCGGCCTCGCTATCGCCGGAGTGGTCCACGTTCCCATCCTCTCTCGTGGCACCGGGTCCGGGGGTGGGGGCGGGCCCTCCCCTCAGGGGCTCACCTATCACCAAGCGGAGAACATCGCGAACCAGACCGCGACCGCCCGCGGCGGTGGTCCGTGGGTGGCCGTCATGGCCCAGTCCATCGATAGCAACTTCGTTCTGAACCCCTCTACGCCCCTGCCTCCCTGCGAGATGTTCGGCTACTCGCCCGTGGCTTCCTCCCTGGTCGGAACTGGGAGGGCCTACTCTTGGGGATTCGAGTACGGGACGGCCCCTCTCACCTTCAACGGCCCATGGCCGCACGGGCTCTTCATCATCGTCTCGAACGGGACCGGTACGGTCACCACGCAGACCGATCCCTTCGGCTATTGTCCCGGGCTTGGGTTCCCAGGTTCGGGGGCGCTACCGTCCAACCTTACCGACAGCCCACGGGCCGCCGCCGTAGCCCAGGCTCACGGGGGTGCGTCCTTCCAAGCGAGGTATCCCGTATCGTTGTTCGCCCAAGGCGCGTTCGTCCTTTCCCAGGGCCCCACGAGCTCGTACTACTGGTCCATGGAGTACCGGTACGGGACCTGCACCTCGGCCATGTCGGTGATCATCCAGTACGATGTGATGACGGGCGGGACCAACGGGACGTTCATGCGGGGCGGTTGGTCCAACGGTACCTGCGGGAACGCTCTCACCAACTCCTACGCGGCGACCTTCCATGTCCAGGGCTCGGGGCGCTCGGCCGATGGAGCTGCATACTTCGAGAACCTCACCCTCAGCGGGAGCTCGGGACTTACGACCCAGGACCTTGGGCTTGCGGTATTCCAGCCGAACCGTACCTTGGTCGATGCCGCGGCCCTAGGGATGAGCTGCTACACTCCTCCGTTCGCCGGATGTGGAGGTTCTCCTCAAGGCGGTCAGTGGTATGCCTTCTTGGCCCAGGGAGGGGCGGAGATGGCGGACTACCCGAACGGCCCCGATAATGTCGTTTGGAACACCGGGGGAGGCAACCTTCCCATCACCGGGTCCTTGACGCTAGAGATCGTCTCGTCCATCCCCTTGGCAGGGAGCGGGGACACCCTTGAAGCGTTCAGCTACAGCGCGAACGTGAGCGGAAGCATCGTCCTCTGAGCGAGCTACGCGGGCCGCGGCGCTTGAGCGGGAACCGGGCGTCGAGCACCCCACCCTGCTCTCCCCTCCCTGGGCCGGCTCGGCCGGCGCCACGCAGACCGACGACCCGGCCTCGGGCGCGAGGTGAGGGGGGCTCGGGCCACCGATGTCCCCCGCGCCGGTCGGAGGGAGGGATCGCGGCAAGGGGCTTCGCGGCCTACGAAGGGAGGGTGCCGCGGATCCGGAGGAGACCGTAGACGATCGCCCAAAGGAGGATGGGCGCGACGATCATCCTCTCGGTGATGCCGAACACGTCCTGGGCGATGTACATCCCGGCGAGGATGGCGACCACGATCGATAGCATCCCGAAGAGACCGCAGAGCCAGGTGAAGCGGGCGAACCGCAGGTCCTCCCCGGTCTTGCGGAACCCACGACCCAACGCCATGAGCCCCAGGTTCCCGAAAAGGAAGGCCAGGATGGCGCCGATCGCGTGGGGGGCGTGGGTGTACTCTGGATAGAGGCCCACGACCATGGCCCCGATACCGGCCACGAGGAGGAAGATCTCCCCCACCCGGAGCGACCGGTTTCGCGGGAGTCGGCTCCAGAGCAGGAGGGCCGAGACGGCCGCCGCCACTCCGACGCCGAAGACGGAGGCATCGAAGAAGTAGCGAAGCCCCCCGGCGCTGTAGCCGCCCAGGTCGCTGATCGCGTTCTGGACGATGTTGTACCACGGGAGCAGGAGCTCCTCGACCGCCATCTCGACCACGAACTGGAGCGAGCCCACGAAGAGGATCCAGCCGACCAGGCGGTCGGTGCGGTCAGAGGGGCGAGCTCCTTGGTGCATACAGGACCCGCGGGCGGCTGGCCCTCGGTTGGCTCGCCCCTACATCTCGCTCGTAATGAAGCCCCGGCTCCCTCGAATCCGCTCAAGACCCTTCGGGCGAGCGATCCCCCTCCCCCGAGGTCGAACGACGATGGACCCCTACGCGTGCTTCATCGAATCGTTGACCGCCTCGTCGAACGCCTTCGGGGCCGTAAGGTTGAGCAGGTGGTCCCCGCCCTGGACCAGCCTCAATCGCGCCCCCGGGATATGGTCCGCGAGGTAGCGTCCCACGTGGGGCATCGCCGGATTGTCCCGGTCCCCCACGAGGATCAGCGTAGGTACCTTGACGTTAGATAGCCGCGTCGCGGCCTTCGGTTGGACCGGGGTCTCGTGCTGGGCCGACCGTTCCAGGAAGACCTCCTGAGCGTTCTCCTTCACCATCCTCCTGAAGAGGTCGAGGCCCTCGCCTTGGAGCGCGGCACCCCAGAGGCCACGCAAGTGCTCGAACGCCTCATCGAACCTGCCCTCCGTGAAGGCCTGGTAGGCCGCCTTGGACGCCTTCTCGTCCACCTCGAAAACACCCGACGGGAACATCGGGTAGTCCATCCCCGAGAATCCCGGAGAGACCAGAAGCAGGCCGCCCACCCGGTCGGGATGCGCGACCACGAAATCCAGCGCGACCCTCCCGCCCATGCTAGCGCCTACGAGGAGCGGGCGCTCGAGCTTCAGGTGGTCGAGGAGCACCTCGAGGTCCTCGATGGCGGAGTAGGGGGCGGTGGCAGGGGTGGACCCGCCAAACCCGCGGAAATCGTAGCGCACCACCCGATGCCGTTCGGACAACCTTGCGAACTCGCGGTCCCACATCCGACGGTCGGCGATGGCCTCGTGGATCAGGACGATCGGGCGTCCGGTCGTGGGTCCTGCGACGTCGTAGGCGAGCTTCCCACCGGCAACGTCGAGCGTGAGCGTCGAGGAGGGGGGCGTCATGAAGGCCTGAGGGGCACCCCACCGAATAAACCCCCGGGAGGGGGTGAAACCGTCTGACCACCGAAATGGCCTGGCCTCTCACCCCGGACCGGAAGACGACGTGCCATGGGCCGTAGTTGGGTCTGCGGTCCCCCTACCGTCCGTCGCCCTTCGGCATAGGGCGACGGGGGCTAGGTCGAGCCCGGGTCCGAGGAGGTCTCCGACCAGTCCCCGCCGGACGGCTCGGGCTCGGCCACCGAGACCTCGCTGGACTCGTCGCCGCTTGCGCTGCCTGAGGGGGAGGCCTCAGGGGCCGCGGCTGGCGCAGTGGCCGGAGCTTCTTCGGCGCCATGGGAAGGGGAGGTTTCCTTCCCGAGAGCGCTCTCAGGGGCTGGGGCCGTCTCCGCCGGTGGCTCCTCGGTGGGGTCGGGCACGTACTTCGCGCTCGCCCCGCTCTTCGAAGCCACCGCGCCCGCACTGCCCTTCACCCCGCTCGTAGGCCCCGACCTGCGCCGTCCGGCCAGCAGGAGGACGATCAGGGCGACCGCGAGCAGAGCGACCGCCGCCAGCACGTCCCACGGGAAGTAGTGGGAAAGGCCGCTCGGGCCGGAGGAGCCGGAGCCGCCGGGGGTGGACGACGAGGCGACCACTGGCAGGAGGTAGGAAGCCCCCGCTGCCGCGTAGGGGCCGTTCCCTCCACCAGCGGAGACCTGCAGGTCCACTGAGGACACCCCTGAGGCGGGCTTCACAGTGAACCAGGCGACCCCGCCCACCTCGGTGTGCGAGGTGCTGGAGTTGAGCGTGCCCGCCCCTGAGGGCCCTAGGCTCGCAGAGACCAGGACCCCGGCGGGGAGAGGGGCCCCACCGCTGCTGAGCTCGATGCCCACGGAGGTTCCCGTGGAGACCGTGAGCGGGCTCGAGGGAGCGACGAGGGCGAAGGACACCTGCAGGGGCACCACGGAGAGCGAGGTCGAGCTCTCAGCGGTACCCGAGGGCCCGGTCGCGGTCGCCGTGAGCAGGAGCGGGACCGAGTTCGAGGTCGAGGCCGCGGTGAACGTCAGGTTCCACCAGCCGTGGGCGTCGCTCGTGCCCGCGCTCGCGCTGAGCGTTCCGGCCGACGCAGGGGAGGCCCCTACCGCCACGCCGGCGCCCGCGACTGGGGCACCCGAGGAGACGTTGGTGACCCGGACCGCCACGCTCGCTACTCCTCCAGGCGCCACGTTGGACGGGGAGGCGGCGACGGCGACCGAGAGCGCGCTGGACACCGTGAGCGGGACCACGACCAACGCCGCGCTCGCGGAGCCGGTGCCGCTGGAAGTGCTCGCATCCGCGATCAAGAGCACGGGAGTGCTCGCACGGACCGAGGCCGGGGCCGTGTAGGTGAACGAAACGGTCCCTCCGGTCCCGGTCGTGCCCTGGGAGGGGGAGACGCTACCGAGCACCGGGGAGGTGGTCAGGACCACGCTCGCGCCCTGGACGGGCAGGCCCGAGGAGGTGACGTCGACGTTCACCGAGGTGGAGCTCCCCTGAGGGAGCAGGCTCTGGGCGGGGGAGACCGACACCGTGGGCAGCACGGTCCCTCCTGAGGCCGGAAGCACGGTGGAGTTCGCCTGCAGTGTGGCCGTCGCGTAGTCGGTCGCGCTGACCGTCGCCGAGATCACGCAGTCGATCGAGGTGGACGCCCCCGATGGGGCGGTCCATCCGAAGTCGACGTTCCCGTAGGCGTCGCTGATCGCGGTGGTGCGGTTGAGCGTCCCGCTGCAGACCGAGAGGGCGACCGTCGCGCCGCTCATCGGCGCGCCCGGGGCGCCCGTCGCGTTGACCCCTTCCACGTGGACCGTCGCGGTCACGGTCGCCCCTGAGGAGACCGTCGCCGGGACCGAGAGCGTGTCGAGGGTGGGCGAGACGCCGATCGCCGTGAGCAGTCCCGCGGAGGACATTGCGTAGACCATCCCCTGGCCGACCGCGAGGGAAGCGACGTCGCTCCCCGAGGTGCCGACCCGCCAGACGAGGTTCCCGGTCGCGCCATCGAACGCGTAGACGTTGCCGATGGCGTCCCCGATGAGGACCTCCCCGGAGGAGACCGCCGGAGATCCGTAGAGCGGACCCTGCAGGCTCTGGTTCCATCCCTGGGAGAAGAGCCCGAACTGACCGCTCGGGTCCACGGTGAAGACGGAGGAGGTGAGGTTCCCGTTCCGGGAGCCGAAGAACACGCGCACCGATGAGGTCCCGGGGAGCGGGACGAGCGCGGGCGTGTCCGTGACCCCTACACCCTGGCCCTGCCAGATAGGCAGGTCGAGCTGGCCCAAGATGAGCCCCGAGGAGAGGTTCACCGCGAAGAGGTGGCTCGTGCCCGCCCCTCCCGCGTCGTCACCGACGAAGGCCAGGCTGAGGACGTGACCCCCGACCGTGACGTTCGCTACCGAAGCGGATGCGTCCAGCCGAAAGCCCAGGAGCGTCGCCGGGAACCCGTTGGCGGGCGTCCCGATCGAGCTTCCCACACCTTGGAAGGCGTCCAGGACACGGTTCCCCTGGTCCGCGTAGACCACGGTCGGGACGCCGCCCGGGTAGGCGAGAGCGCCCGTAGAGAAGTACGCGGCTCCGCCCGGGGCCGCCCACGGGGTGGTGGGGCAGCCGAGGAGCGTGCCGAAAGTGATCCTCCAGATCTGGCCCGCGGTGTCGGCGACCATGAGCCCACCGGGCACAGGGGACGCGCTACCGGAGATCGGGTTGCCCGCGAGAGGACAGGTGCCGGAGGAGGAGGTGGAAGGGTCGAGCACGAAGACGTCGTTGGGGCCTCCGTCCTGGGACTCGGTGAGGAGACCGGCGGAGGAAAGGAGCGGGGTCCCTACGCCGGGCCCGCCACCGGGCCCGCCGGGGAGCGACCAGTACTGCAGGCCGCTCCCAGTGGAGGCGTTGAGCGCATAGACCGTGTTGTCGACCACCACATAGACCGTTCCTCCCGAGACCACGGGGGACCCCTGGTAGGGGGGATCGTTCCCGAAGGGATTCGTGAGGGTCGGGATGATCTGCTGCCAGGCGATCCTCGCGTGGACCGGCGCCGGGGAGGTCGCTGCCCCGTCAAGGGCGGGGTCCCCGTGGAACATCGCCCATCCAGGGGCTGTGGAGGTCGCTGGCGCATGAGGAACTGCCGGCGCGGCCGCCGCGGCCCCTCCCAGGAAGAGGCTTCCGAGGGTGCAGAGGGCCGCAAGGACCGCGAGGCCCCGGAGCCTCGGCCCTCGCCCCGCATGGGCCCAGGTCCGGACCCCGGAGGTCGTTCCCGCCCTTGCGCGGAGGGATCTCTCGCTGGTGAGGCTCGCGTTTCGCTGCTCGTACATGATGCTCCTACTCCTTTGCTTGGGTCACGGTGATCGTGATAGCCGACCTCAGAGCCCCCGGGAGGCGCGGTGGGCACGGACCATCCCCACGATGGACCCTACGCAGAGGAGAGCCCCGGCGAGCGCCAGGAGGACGAGGGCGTTCTCGATGGAACCTAGGATGACTGCGTCGCTGTAGAAGGGGCAGTTATGCACGCAGTTCTGGTTGGCGACCTGTTCCGCGTACGCCCAGGCCCACGAGAGGAACCCGATGGTCGCGAAGAGGAAGGCCCCGACCCGCAGGAACGATTCCACCAAGGGGAGGCGGGAACTGACGGAGGCCATGCCGGACCTTGGCGCCCCGTAGGGGGCGGGCATCATGGGCGGAGGCAGGGGGGCCCCGGACGCCGAGGGGCTTGCCCCCGCGGGGGGAGGGCTCGACATCAGAGCACCTCGTGGTGGCGGCCGAGCAGGGTACGGACGGCCCTTCCCCGCCGCGCAGGGCCGAGCAAGGGGCTCAGAGGGCGCCCCGGGTCTTGCGTCCGAAGGCCGGCTGGCCTCTCCGTTGGGTCGGTCCGGCGGTCATCGCGGTCGAGATTCCCCACTTGGAACATTGGAAGGGAGAGTGCGCACCCCCATCACCCCCTTTTTGGTGCGAAGCTCGAACAGATTGGCGCAAACCCCGTTTCGGAGGCGCCAGGGGACCAGGCGAACACCTCCCGAGAGCCTCTGGTCCGGCTGAGGGCTCGTCCACCTCGCGGAGCCAGGACACCTGGCCAATGCTCCGTCCGGCGCGATCGACAGCCTTGGGACGCCCTGTTCGGGTTCCCGACCAATGGGCCCCTGCTCGGGCCCGAGGCGCTCCGTTCACCCCATCGGTGGGGATGGTGGCAGAGGCGGACCGGGGAGGAGGGTCTCCGGCCATGGGGGGACCTCCCCTTGCGGGGCGAAGGGCGGAGCGCTCATCCCGGCCCCTGCGGAGGGGTCGAAGGGCACCGTGGAACCGGGACTCTGCGGACCCGGGCCCTCCTCAGGTTCGTGCTTGCGCCTCCAGAAGAACGCCGCGATCCCGATTCCCGCGAGGAGGGAGATCCCGGCCACCGCAAGCAACAGGAGGAAGGAGGTGAACGCTCCCTGGGCACCACTGTTCGACGAGCCGGTCGAGGTCGCCGAAACGATGGTCACGTTGATCTCAGCGTAGACGTACGCGCTCGAAGCGTCCGACACCTCAGCTTGGAACGGGTAGGTCCCGGCGACCGAGGCGAGGCAGGAGAGGTTCGTTCCCGCCGGGCTGCACCAGCTGTAGGAGACGGTCCAGGCGATGGAGTATGGGGGTAGCCCTCCCTGCACCTCTGCGACGAGCTCGAACGACTGGTCCACCGTCGCCGGGGTCGGGGAGAGGAAGAGCTGGAGCGCGAGGGGCCCTCCGGTCGGCGGGGTCACCGTGAGGTTCGCGAAAGCGATGGCGACCCTTCCCTCCTCGTCGGTCGCCGAGGCCTCGAACAGGAAGCGACCAGGCTGGGGAGGCTGACAGGTGAGATTGTGGGAGCCCAGCACCGGAGAGCACCACGGGTAGCTGGTCGCCCAGGCGATGTTGACCGGAGCGAGCCCACCGCTCAGGAGGGCCGCGACCTTGACGGGAACGGTGGGGGTGACCGATGCGGGGGACAGGGTGAGCGAAAGGGTCGGTGGGGGCGCTGCGGGGTAGGCGACCGTGAGGTTGGTCCGGCCCACTACGAGCTCACCGGCCGAGTCGGCGACCAAATCCTCGAAGAGGTACTTTCCCGGTGCCGTCGGCGTGCAGGAGAGGTTCCTGCCCGAGGCGGTGCACCAGGTGTAGCTCGTGGTCCAGGTGTACGTGTAGGGCAGCGCACCTCCCGTCGCCGCCGGCTCGATGAGCGCGGTCCGACCGAACGTCAGGTTCTGTGGAAGGGCCGTGAGGTTCGCTCGGAGAGGGAAGAGGTAGGGCACTACGCTCACGTTGATGGTGGTCTTGGCGACCGTTCCCCGGATGTCACCCACAGCGAGCGTTACCCGGTACACCCCGAGGGCCGTGTAGTTGTGGATGGGGTTCTCCGAGTACTCGGGGGCCGACCCGTCGCCGAAGTGCCAGGTCCAGGCGAACGGGGGGGTGCCCCCGGAGGTCGTGCCGTTGAACGCGACCCGGAGCGGGGCGGTCCCATTGGGCGGGGAGGCACGGGCCTTCGCCGTGATCGCCGGGGGCGTCGGAGCCCCAGGGGTGAAGACCTGCAGGAGCTCGACGTTCATCGTACCCGAGGTCAAACCGTTCCAGACGGTGTGCCATGCGCTCGTGTTGGCGTTCGCCACCTGGAGGTCGATGAGCATGTTCCAGGTCTCTCCCAACGGGATGGACTGGTTGTAGTAGGCTACCTGGACCGGGGGGCCCCCGGACCCGGGCGTGAAGAACATCGTGATGCTCTTGCCGTTGCAGAACTGGATCCCGTAGATGTTGTACCCGCTGGTCAGGTTGATGCCCGTGTCGTAGAAGGCCTGGGCGGCCCCACCGGAGTGCCAGTTCGAGGCCATCACGTCGTCCGCGGGGCCGTGTCCGGTGTAGCCGCTCTCGATGAGGTCCGCCTCGTCCCCGGTCTTCGATCCCAGGAACCAGAGCCCTCCCCAGGCCCCGGAGAAGCCCGGGAATCGGGCCAAGGCCTGCACGTAGACGCAGCCGTTCGTTCCGTAGGTGAGGTTGAACTTGCCGTGGCTGTTGAGGCTCCCTGAGACCGCCCGGTAGTTCTGGGTCCCACTGGGGGCGCTCACGGGCTTGGGAGCCGCGGTGATGTTGAGCCCGTAAGCCCCTGACTGCAGCTGGGAGGGGTCCATGTACTCCTCATCGTAGCCGGTGTAGCCGAGCTGGCTTGCGACCACCGGGTCGTCGATCCCGGACTGCGGGAGCTTGAGGTGGCATGTGGTGTGGTTGCAGTCCTCCCAGGACGTGGTGTTCCCGATCCAAGTGTTCCAGAGCCCTAGGTTCCGGAAGCTCTCGTTGACCGTGAGCTGCGTCCGCAGGTAGCCGGGGGGGACCGGCATGGTGGGTGATGGCGCCGCCTCAGGCCTTTGCGGCGAACGAGGAGATGCCTGAGCGCCGACCGCAGAGTTCGACTCAGCTCGGAGCGTCGCGGTAGGCAGGCCCGTCGGAAAAACGTGCGACTGGGCGGATCCGATGGACGGAACGGCGCCCGGCGTCAGCATCAAGAGCAGCATCGCGATCGCACACGCCGGACCGCCCCACCCTCTTTCGCCGCAAGCGCTCCCCGACCGCACGCAGGGGACATGACCTCAGGGTCTCTATTCTTTTCCTTCCGGGGTACGGGTACCCTTCCCTATTCCAGCAGGACCCTCACCGCACCCTCCCAGGGCACGAACGACGTGAGCTGCCGGACGCCATCGTGGCTAGGCGGCCGCGCGCCCCGGCGGTTGAGCCAGACCGGGGTGAGCCCTGCCGCCAGGGCCCCCACGACGTCGCTCGAATAGGAGTCTCCGACCATCGTGGCCTCAGAGGGTTCGGCCCCGAGCCGTTCCAACGCGACCCGGAAGATCCTGGGATCCGGCTTCTGGAAGCCTACCACCTGGGAGATCACCATCGTCCGTAGGTACGGGGCGACCCCGCAGATCTCGAGCTTCCTCCGCTGGTCCTTCACCGAGTTGTTCGTGACGACGCCCATGGGGTGCCCGCGTCGGGCGAGCTGCCGCACCACCGCCCGGACCCCCGGTACGGGGCGCTCCGAGGCAAGGTAGGCCGCTCGGTAGCCCCTCGACCGGCGCTCGGCCTCGGCACCGGATAAGATCTCCCCGTGGCCGGCGAAGAGACGGCGAAGCCGTTCGGTCCTCGACTGCTGGGGGGTGAGCTGCCCCGCTAGAACGAGGGGATGGAGGGCGTCCATCAGCGAGTCGTACTCCTGCACCAGGGTCCCGAGGGGAACCTTCCGCAGGGAGACGTAGTGCCCTCGCAGCCATGCCAGGGCCCGGCTGGATGCGAACCGGTGGTCGTAGATCGTGTCGTCCAGGTCAAAGAGGACCGTGTGCGGAGACAACTTCGATCACCCGAGGCAAGGGGGGAGCGGACGCCTGGAGGCGACCTCGTCCATGAGGGTTGCCCGGGGGGCCAGGTGAAGGGTCGGTGTTGGGTCGGTGTTGGGTCGGTGTTGGGTCTCCGTGAGTCGAGCCTCCCGCGGACGGCAGGCCTCCCCTCGATGGCCAGCAGGGCGCATGGGGGCCTCTGCCGGGGGTGGGGAAGGGGTGGGGGACTTCTCAGGCTACGTCCCGTCCCAGCCACGGGACGAGTTTCGGTTCAGGTGGGAGGAGGTACGGGCAGCGGGGGAGGCGGTGGAGGTGACGGATAGGGATCAAGCACCGCTTCGAGGGGCTGAGGAGGGAGTGGAGCGGGGCTCGGAGGAGGCGGTGGGGGGGTTGCTCCAGGGGCGCTTTCGCTCACCGGGGCGGGTGGGCTGTTCGGCCCAGCGGGCGTCGGGCTCATCGCGCCCTTCGCATCCTTACGACGGCGGAGGTAGAGCGACGCCAGGAGCAATGCCACCAAGGCGGCCGCTATCAGTCCGACCACGACATAGAGCCAGGGGATCGACGCGGCCCGCCCCGGTCCCGACGTGGGGACCCGATGGACCTGGATGGCGATCGAAGCATGTGCCCAGTCCCCTGTAGAGTCGGTGACGACGACGTATACGGTGCCGTTCGACTGGGCGGAAAAGGTATGCGTGACAGGATTGGAGGTCGCGGTTGTGTTGTCCCCGAACTCCCAACTGAAGACCACCCCTCCCGACCCGCCGGAGGGGGTCGCCGTGAAGATCAGCGACCCGCCGACCGTGGTCGTGGAACTGTTCACGGCGACGGTGACGGTGAGGGGTACCGCCAACCGCCAGACGGAGACCGCGAGGAGGGTGTGGGCCGACTGCCCGGCGGAGTCGGACACCACCACGTAGACGCTCCCGTTGCTTTGGGTCGAGTAGGTGTGGGTTGGGGTAAGGCCGGTGCCTGTCGTATTGTCGCCGAAGTACCACGTGACCTGGTAGGGTGGCGTCCCGGCCTGGGCGCTCGCGATGAAGGAGACCGTCCGCCCAACGAAGGTCTGGCTAACGTTCGAGGTCGCGGTCAGACCGATCGGCAGCGCATGCACGGTCACGGTCCAGCTCTGAGCGGCGTACTGGCCACCCAGGGTCTTGGTGGAGAAGGTCGGGTCGAAGGTCCCTGCGGTGGGGTAGGACTTGGTCCCCGAAAGCAAGGGCGAACTGGTCGAGTCCCCGAAGGACCAGCGATGGACCACGCCGAAGGGCAACCCCCCGACGTAGCTCCCGCTGTAGGTCGCGTTCTGGTTCACGTTGAGGCTGGTCGGGTTGAAGGAGCCCGAGACAGATAGGGTGGTGTTGACGACCCACAGCCCACCGATGTTCCGCTCGTGACCGTTGTATTGGTTCTCGCCGCCATAGACGACCGAGGTACCATTGAGGTAGCTCGCGTACGCGACCCCATCGCGAGTGTAGGGCGCGCCTCCGCTGCGCGCGGAGATGTTCGTCCACCTTCCCGTGTGCCACTCCCAGGTGTAGTTGTTCTCAAAGTAGCCCTGGCCCGGGAGGTGCCCAAAGGCGAGCAGCAGGCTCGCGTTCCCCGGGACGTAGGTGAGGGCGCCCTGGGCGGTCGGGGTAGGGGCGGGAAGAAGGGGATTGGTCCGGTTCGTCCAAACGCCGGCGTGGAAGAGGTAGGTCTGGTTAGCGGGCCTTCCAAGCACTGTTTGTCCGTCCACCACCAGGACCCCGCTGTCCATCGGGTCGTTGGAGGACTCGGCCCCAACGATCCCGCTCGGCGGCGTTCCCGCGGTCGAGGTGAGGTTGGTCCATGCCCCGGCCTTCCACACCCAGGTCTGGGACGAGACGTGGCCCACCGTCGCGTACCCGAAGAGCAGGATCTCTCCATCGGTGGTGTCTGTCGTGAAGGTCATCTGGGTCATCGGTGGGGGGGACTTGCTGAGCGTCGGCGTCAGGTTCGTCCACTTCCCGGCGTGGAATCGCCAGGTGTCGTTGCCTATCCCTGCGTACTCCGATCCACCGAAGAGGATCAGGTCCCCAGTGCCCGGGTCCACGGCAAGTCCCGCCTTGCAGCGGGCGGGAGGTGCGGTCCCGGCGGTGGAAGTGATGTTGGTCCACACACCCTTGGAGGAGTAGATCCAGGTCGAATTGGTGTTCCAATAAGTGACGTTGTGCCCCGAGAATAACACCAGATAACCGTCCGCCGCATCATAGGCCATGGCAGGGGCCCAGAGAGCCCCGGGGTCACCGCCGGTAGCGTTCAGAGAGAGGTTGTACCAGGTGTACGGGGAATAAGGCGCCGGACCGGTCGGGAACCGCCCAGCTCCCGCGATCGGAAGGTGGGCCGTGGAGGTAACCTGCGGGCCCGGCACCTCCGGTGCCCCGGGGCCCAGTGATGACCCATTCGGGGGCGGTGGTTGAGCGGAGGGCGACGTCCCCACTGCTCCGGGGCTCCAAAGCAGACTTAGGGCCATCATGCACAGCAGAAGGCTGACAAGCGCCGCTCTTGCGTGCATGGTCATTCCTGAGGAAACCATTTCCATAACATCCCGCCGTGGACTCGCCCTCAACCGACCCACCCGGGAAGGAAGGGGTGATTCGGGGCTGGGGGCGGAGTTCGCGGAGGTTCCGCTTCGAATGCGACTGGGGTCCTCCCATGATATGGGTCTCGCGAGATCCCCCCTGGGTTCCAGTTCGGAACCGCTGGTCCATAGGACGGGCCGTCGCTCGAAGCTCCATGTCCCACGTTGTCCACGACGAGATCGATCCATGCCACACCGATGTCGAGGTTCGTAGCTCACGGGAGACCCCTAAAGAGGACCTTCCGTCGGACCCATGGCTCTCCGAGTGTGGCGCTTGCCTCATGATCTTCCTTCGATCGGACGGGTCCTGCCCCTCTTGCGGGGCACGGGGACGGTGATCCCGGGGAAGCTCCACCTTTCCTTGGTAGCGGCCTGACGGAGATCGCTCGGGCGTTGCGCTTCGTGAGCGATCACGTCAGCAAGGAGAAAGGCGGCCCATCGGTCCTTCCGCGGGCTAGCGCCGATCTCCGCTTCCCTGCCTATTGAGGAGCGGGTGGAGCGGGGGCCGGAGGCTCCGAGCTCTCCCAGGCTGCGCTCTTCTCGGTGGTCGACGGCTCCTCGGCGGGAGGGGGCGGAGGTGGCGAAGGGGTGGGCTCGCTCGTCCCGGAGGTCTCAGCCCCGTCCTTCCCCGTCTCGGTGGGGATCTCGCCCTCGTGGGCCCCCTCTTCGGGATGTGCGCCCGTCCCCTCGGCGGTGGGTGGGGGTGCGACCGTCTCGCTGCTGGAGCCCGTGGAGGGTCCGCGGCGGCGTCCGAGCGCCAGGAACCAGCCAATAGCAGCTAGCACCAGCAGCGCCACGAGCCCCCCGATCAGTCCCATGTCCAGGGAGCTCAGCCCGGCCGCCTTCTGGACCCCGTGGAAGGAGATGGAGACGCTCACGGCCTGACCGTTCACCGAGGTCTGTCCGTTCGAGGGCGACGCCGTGTATCCGGAGGCTCCGCCTACCACGTAGGTGCTCGTGCCGTTGGCAACGTTGAAGACGATGGCGCTCGAGGTCGAGCTGAGCGTGACCGAACCTAGGGAGACGAACCACGTCGAGCCTGCGGGGAGTCCGGTCTCGCCGAAGGTGACCGAGAAAGTGGGCTGAGAGAACTGGACCGGCACGATGAGGTCCGAGCCCTTCACCAAGACCGTGGTTGGTGCGCTCACCCGGAAGCCCGAAGAGGTCAGGCTGAGCGAAAGCGTGCCGTTGGGTTCGTGGAAGACCAGTACGGAGCTGCTCGAGCTGAGGACGGTGGTGCCCAGCGTCGCGGACCATGGGGTTCCCGCGGGGAGTCCCGATTCCTCGAGGACGACGCTGTAGAGCGTCGTGGGCGCCATCGGTCGATACGTGAGGTTGACGAGGATCGCGGCACCGCTGATGGTGACCGTCCCGGAGGGCCCCGTCGCGAACCCGGTGACCGGACTCGCGGCATAGGCGTACGTCCCGTTCGCGAGCGGGAGGCTCAGGGTCGTCGTGGTGCCCGTGCTCGAGGTCCCGCCCACCGCCAAGGTCCAGGAGGTCCCGGCGGGAAGTCCCGACTCCTGGAAAGTGACGAGGTAGGTGTAGGGCACGAACGCGATCTCGACCGGCGCGGTCGAGGGGGTTACCGATACCGTACCGCTCCAGGGGGCGACGTAGCCTGCCACCCCACCGATCTTGTAGCTCGCCGTTCCGTTAGCTAGGTCGAAACTGAGGACGGACCCGGTGGAGGTCAAGGTGCTGGTGCCGACGGTGACGGACCAGGAGCTCCCCGAGGGCAGGCCTGCCTCTTGGAACTGCACCGGGTAGAGCACAGGACTGAAGGCGACCGCAACGGCCGTGGCGGCGGCGTTCACGGTCACGGACCCGCTCCAGGTCGTCGTGTAGCCCGGCACCCCTCCTACGGTGAAGGCGTAGGTGCCATTCGGCTCTTGCAGGGCGAGCCACGGATGGGTCGAACTGGGGTTCTGAGCGCCAATAGCGACCGACCATGAGGTCCCGGCGGGAAGGCCGGACTCGGTGAAGTTCACAGCGTAGGTGAAGGGCACGAAGGAGATCGCCACCGTGAGGGGCGCTCCCTTCTCCCAGACCACCCCGCTCAAGGGCGAGGCTTGGTAGCCCGCGACCCCGAGCACCGAGTAGCTCACGTTGCTCCAGGCCCCCGCGTCCTCCGGGAATGAGATGGTGGCGCTCGACGTCGCGCGGACCGTGGCACCGCCGAGGGTGACCCCCCAAGTGGCGCCCGCCGGCAGTCCGGAACCTACGAAGGCGACCTCGGCCTGATAGGTGAATCCCATCAGAGGGTACTGGTCCGTCACATTGCCTCCGACGAAGGGCGTGTCGCCGATGCCGTCGCTCCCCGGGAGGTTCTGTCCGGGGCCGGAGCGCAGATCGACCCCGTGGTAGCCGGTCCAATAGTTTCCACCGGTCGGGTACGAGGCGTTCCAAGTGCCTTGCGCGTTGGCGTTGACCAAGTTCCCGTCCACCCACATCGCGCTCGAGTTGAACGCGTTCGCGTAGACGGTGCCCAGGGTGTTCTGGAAGAAGGTGATGTTGTGGACCGCAAGAAGGTTGTTCCCGTAGAACCCCCCGTTCAGCCTGTCATCATCGACGTACACCTGCTGGGAGTAGGCGAAGTCGTTGAGAGCCACGGTGTCGGTGGCGTAGTTGTTGAAGGAGCTGTAGAGCGAGATGTTCGAGAAACGAACGTCGTTCCCCAGGACGGTGGACCCTGCCTGGTTGGAAGAGTCGTAGATTCCGTAGGTCGCCGCGTTGCGCAGGTCATTGCCCGCGAGGAGCTCCGGACCATAGTTGTAGTCGCTATAGATCCCGTAGTTGGACGAGAAGCGTACCTGGTTGTCCGTGACGTCCAGCGGGCCATAGTTGTCGCCCAGGTAGATGCCATACATGGTCGAATTCGTGGCCGTGTTCTGAGCGATCACCGTCGAGTTCGAGTTGTCGTAGGCGTAAATGCCGTAGTGCGAGTCGTTGGCAACGTTCCCGACCATGGTAGCCCCGTCGTAGCAGCCGTAGGTCACCACCCCGTAGTAGGTGTCGTTGGCGAGGTTCCCGTTCGCCGTGCAAGGGCCCCCGTAGACGTAATACTCCCATAGACCGTCCAACACCCCCGTCGCGACGTTGTCGTTCATGGTGGCCGAGCCACCATAAGCGTCGTAGATGTAGACCGCGTCCTCGGTGTTGTTGGCGAAGTTACCGTTCACTTGGACGTTCCCCGCATAGTTATCTTCGATGTACACGCCAAAGGTCGACGTCCGGCTCGCCCCCACGAGCCGGTTCCCGTCCGCGCTGATGGCCCCACCGTCGTCGTAGGTGTACACCGCGTCGCGGCTGTAGTTCAGGAACTTGTTGTCGTTCACGGTCACTGAGGCGTAGGCGTATTCCGAGAAGACCCCGTAGGTCGAGTTCGAGATGAAATTGCCGAGCACGAGCGTCGGGGCGTTGCTCTCATAGATGTAGGTCCCGTAGCCCGTTCCGTTCATGCGGTTGTTCTGCACCACGTTCGTGCCGTAGGAATACTCGATGTAAATCCCATAGGATGATCCGTTCATCGAGTTCCCGGAGACCGTGTCCGGGGCGTAGCCCGAATAGTCATAGACGGAGTACGCGCACCCATCGATCTGATTGCCCACCACGGTGAGGGAGCCCAGGTTGCCGTCGGCGTATACCCCCGTCTTCTTCGTGGAGGAGCAGCTCAGATCGTTGCCGGCGACGAGCATGCTGCCGTAGGAGTCGAGGATGTACAGACCGTAGCTCCCGGCCCCGGAGAGGTCGTTGCCCAGGAATCGAGTGTTCGGATTCGTATCATCGGCATAGGCGGCGTACTGCAACGCCCCTGTCAGGTTGTTGTCCAGGAACGTCACGTTCTGGCTGTAGTACGTGTAGATGCCTTCCGCGGTGCCACCCGAGTAGGGTCCGTAATTGTGGGCGAACAACACTCCCGTGTCTCCGTAGTCGTAGATCGGATTGGTGTTGGAGGGGAGGCTGTTGTTGGCGAGGACCGAACTGAGCGAGTGCTCGACCCAGATGCCCTGGCTCGAGGAGATGGCGACGTTCCAAAGCACCTGGCCGTCCGTCACGTAGTACAGACCGAGGCCCGAGTCGCTCCCCGAGCCGTAGGAGGCGTTGTTCCCCTCCATCAGGACGTGGGAGCTGTAGTCCGCTTCGAAGCCGTTGTTCGCGTGACTCCCCTCGTTCCCCCGGAGGCTGACGTTCTGGCTGTAGGTGATGAGGGTGGACCATCCCGTCGTGTTCTCCACGAGGTTGTGGTCCTCGGAGAGGCCGTACACCCACGATCCGTAGACCGCGTCGTACGTGCGGTTGGCCAGGTCGCCGGAAAGGTTGAGGTTCGAGCTGTACCAGAGAAGGAACCCCATGAAGGGGTCGTTCGTCGCGTTGTTCCCGAGCACGTTGACCCCCGTGGAATTGGAGATGAAGACCCCCGCCCGGGCGCCCTGCACCCGGTTGCCGAGGATGGTGAGCTGCGAAGTTCCGTTCGCGTGCACGCCGATGAGATCGTTCGTGAACCCACCGAAGCCTTGGACCACGACGCCATGCGTGCCGTTGATGGAAATCGCGGCATTGTCGCCGTGGGGCTCCCCCACGGTGTAGTTCACGATGTGTCCGTTCCCTTCGACGGCCGTCCCGTTCGCGAGGTCCTCGATGGAGCCGTTGAGCGTGCCGGTGAGCTTGTAGGTGGTTCCCGTTTGGGAGATCGGGGCGAGCTTGTTGCTGATCGTTCCGTTCGGCCAGATGATCACATTGCCGTAGGACCCTGCGGCCGTGATCGCACCGAGGTCACCACGGGCGGGCTGGGCGGTGGCGGACCCTGCAAGGGTGCTCGCGACAAGGAGGGTTACGGACAGGGCCACGAACGCGGTTAGCAATGTTCGCTGCATGTTGTCTCGGCCCCGCCCCGTGGTCGAAGGGACCGCCGGACCGAGCGGTGGTAAGCTTACCCCCTAATGAGGCTGTCGTCCCGGGTGGGAAAAGGCCGCACAGGTGCGGTATCGCTCGGGAAATCTCCTCGAGAGCCCAATTGCGGGATCCACGGGGTTCCCGTGCTCACCAGCTCGATCAAGTCCGCGTCCGGGTCCCGCAGGAGCGCCGGGCGATTCGGGTTGCTCCGGCCGTGAGGCGTTTGCACTATGGGGGTCCCCGCGGTGCTCACACGTTGGAACGTCCGATCGACCTCCTCTGTCCAGAAGACCAAGGACATGGAGGGCGGGCCTGGGGTCGCGTCGACCTGGTGAACGCGCCTCTCTGCCTCGCCCCTCCCCAGTCCCAGCATGAACCCTACGAGCTCGAGCTCCACATGCTCGACCGCCCCTTGCTTGGGTGCCGGAAAGACCTCCCGCAACCCAAGAAGGTCCCGATAGGATCGGAGCGCGGCCTCGATATCCCGATGTGGAGGTGCACCATCGGCTCCCGGAACCTCAGGAGAACATCTCATCAATAGGGCCTGGCCTCTTGGCCCCAGGGGATGGCGGTCGAAAAGGTCCTCAACTGGCTGCTCGAAGAGGAGCAGCCGGCCATACGCTATCTCGCGCTCACCCGGCTCCTCGACAGGAAGGCCTCCGACCCCGACGTACGAACCGCGAGGACCCAGCTCGCGCAGCGAGGCTGGGGGGCGGAGATCCTCTCGCATCGGGACCCCGCTGGGTGGTGGGTACATCGGAAGAGCCTCTACGAACCCAAGTACCTCTCCACCAACTGGAACCTCCTCGCGCTGTCGGACCTTGGAGCGACGCGGGCGGTCCCGGCGATCCGGGACTCCTGTGAGCTCTGGATGTCCCGCTCCCCCCTGAAGGGCGGCGGGGTGGGGGGGAACTCGAATGGTAAGGGCCACCACTGCTACACGGGCAACATGGCGCGGGCGCTCGTTCGCTTCGGCTACGAGGAGGACCCCAGGGTCAGAAAGGCGCTCGATTGGTTGGTCCGCACCGAGCATCCGAAGGGGGGATGGACGTGCTGGACGTTCGGCGACGGGCCTTCCACCAGCCGTACGCTCGATTCCTGGGAAGGATTGAGCGCTTTCGCCGCCTACCCGCGGCCAAAGTGGTCCCGGTCGATGCAAGGCGTGGTCGAGCGCGGCGCCGAGCTTTACCTGGAACGCGAGCTCCACCGCCAGGGATCTCGCTACCCCCCGTGGTATCGGTTCCACTGGCCGGTCCACTACTACTACGACCTCCTCGTAGGGCTGGACGTCCTGACCGAGCTGGGGTATGTGGACGATCCACGGCTCTCCTATGCTCTCGATCTCCTTCGAAGGAAGCGTGGCCGGGACGGCCGCTGGAAGCTCGACGCGGCCCATCCTGACGTCGGGGGCCCACCGGCAGCGTGGTACGCGTCCCACCCGACCCGGCGGCCGCACCCGCTCACCTTCGAGACGGTCGGCGGGCCTAGCAAGATGGTCACGCTGCGGGCCCTGACCGTGCTGCGGCGAGTGGGGGAGTACTAGCGGACCGAGGTGTCCGGTGGACGGCCACCGAGCGTCCCCACCGCTCTTCGATCTCCTGAGAGCGTCGCGGACTGGCACTTGGTGGGGGCCGTCCAGAAGGCTTCTTGGCCGCCGGCTTTCGTTGCCGCTGTTCGCTCTGCGTCACGAGAAGGCGGCGTGCCGTGCGGCGCATCGATTATGTAGCATCATGTCACGCTACAGCAAGGGACGTCAAGTCATGACGGCACATTGGCCCACAGCCCGGTCTAGGCATTTCGCGACGTACCATTCCCAACTGGCTACGCCTCCGCTTCCCCGCGCGGCCTCGGGGACACAGCGGCGCGCTCCGGTCGCGCGGCACCGTGCCGGGGCACCGGTAAGGGGTCCCCCCGCTCCGCGACGTCGCCCAGAGCCCGCCCGAACAAAGCTCTCGCTACCTCGGATGTTCTCGGTGCTCGTGACCACGTTCCTGGTCCTGGTCTTCCTGGAGTCTCTCCTCGTCCCGGCCCTCACGGCCTCGCCCGGCGGGGCGTTCTCCGTCGTTTCAGGTGGGACCCTCGCGCCCGTGCCCTCCGGTTGGGTCACCGTCAAGGGGTCCTCCCTGTCCCTTCCCGCCGGGGCCGCGCCCCTCGGGAACGTAGGCGCCTCTACCCCTGTGTCCTTCACCCTCGAGCTCAACCTTCCCAACACGATCGCCCTCCAGACCTACGAGCAGGGCCTCTTCGATCCTTCCTCCCCCTACTACCACCATTACATCCCCATCGACAAGTTCGCGACGCAGTTCGGCCCCTCGGCCTCCGTCACCAGCTCGCTCGTGAGCTATCTCACGGCGCAGGGGCTCACCGTGTCCCCCTCCGGCGGTCCTCTGCTTTACCACGTGTCGGGTAGCGCCGGAGCCGTGGAGTCCGCTCTCCACTTCTCGCTCGCGGACTACCGGGACAACGGACAGGTCGCGATGGCCCCGACGGGCCTCCCGGCCCTGCCCGCCTCCCTCGCACCATCCGTCCTCTCCTTCCAGGGGCTCGACCAGTTCGACCTTGCGCACCCCTCCTACCAGGTGCTCCCCCAGCTCCACGCCTCGCTCACGACACCCTCGGTCATGCGCGGCTTCTACGACGCCTCCTCCCTCATCTCTTCCGGTGACACCGGCTCGGCCTGGTCGATCGGTCTCGCCGAGATGTGCGATCCCTCGGAGAGCACGGCGACCTACACCAGCGACCTCAACCAGTTCGACAGCGCCTACGGGCTCCCCTCGGCCACCATCAACTACGTCGGATCGGGGGCAACGACCTGCTCAGGAGGGAGCCAGGGGTGGGGTGGGGAGACCGACCTCGATATCCAGTGGGCGCACGTGATGGCCCCCGGGGCGACCCTGTACGTCTGTTTGGACAACTCCGACCCCTCGGTGTGCGACCAGACCTTCGTCACCAATGCCCAGAGCTGGCACCTCGCCTTCGGCTCGAACAGCTGGGGCGGCGGCGGCCCGTACCACTCCATCTGGCAGGCGGCCATGTCCGCTGGCGTGACCCTGCTCGCCTCCTCGGGTGATGCGTGCGCGGCGGTGGACTACCCCGCGGCGGAGCCCGACGGGATCGGGGTCGGGGGAACTTCCATCACCCCCTCAGGTAGCTCCTACGGCAGCGAGACCGCCTGGAGCTGCTCGAGCGGCCAGGGCACGGGGGGCGGGTGCGACACGAACGACGCTCCCCCCTCCTGGCAGACGGGGATGCCCGGCCTATCGACGGTCTGCCCCAGCGGCCAGCGGGGCGACCCCGATGTGGCGATGGACGCCGACCCGAACACCGGGGTCCCCGTGTACACGAACGGCCAGGTCCAGCAGATCGGCGGGACCTCCCTCGCCTGCCCGATGTGGGCCGCGTCGCTCGACCTCATCTATGAGTCCTCCGGGGCGACCGGCTTCGCTGCTCCGACCCTCTACTCGCTCGCGAAGAGCTCGCTCTACACCACGGTCTTCCACGAGATCACGAGCGGCAGCAATGGCCAGTACTCCGCCGGTCCAGGCTGGAACGCGGTCACGGGCGTCGGCTCCCCTGATGTCGGGGCACTGGCGGCTAACTGGGCAGGCGCTGGCGGCGGTGGTGGCGGCGGGGGCGGTAGCCCGCTCACCGCTTCCTCGTCGGCCTCGCCGACGAGCGGGACGGCCCCGCTCACGGTGAGCTTCACCGGATCAGCTTCGGGCGGCACCGCGCCTTACACCTACAGTTGGTCCTTCGGGGACGGTTCGACCAGCACGAGCCAGAGCCCGTCCCACACCCACACCTCGGCCGGGAGCTACTCCGCGACGCTCACCGTCACGGACAGTGCCAGCGCGAGCGCGACCTCCGGGGTCACGGTCTCGGTCGCGAGCAGCGGCGGCGGCGGAGGCGGTGGATCGAGCTGCACCACCCCCACCGTGATCAGCATCGGGACCCAGGTCTCGGGAAGCGCCACGACCGGGGGATGTGCGCTCTACTCGGCGTCGCTAACCCAGTCACAGTGGAACAGCTGGTACTACCTCAACGCCTACGAGACCGACAGCGCCGTGAGCGGGACGCAGCCCGTCTTCACGGTCTACGCCGGCATGGGGAGCCCGCCCACGCCCAGCTCCAACTCCCAGTCACAGGCCGGTCCGAACGCGGCGATGGCGGTCAACCTCAACGTGCAGTCCAGCGGTCAGTACGGGGGGTGGGGGACCTACGAGTTCCTCGTCCAGGCGTCCACAACGGGGTCAGGAAGCTTCTGCTTCGAGCTCCAGCTCTCCAACAGCGCTGCCGGGACCTCTCCCGCCTGCTCCTCCGGTGGAGGGGGAGGTGGTGGTTCACCTCTCAGCGCCTCCGCGTCGGCGACACCGATCTCGGGCACGGCGCCCCTCGCGGTCTCCTTCCAAGGCTCGGCTTCGGGCGGCACCTCCCCCTACACGTACTCCTGGGCCTTCGGGGACGGAACGACTAGCACCGCGCAGAACCCCTCGCACACCTACTCCTCCGCGGGGACGTTCAGCGCGACGCTCACCGTGAAGGACTCCGCGAGTGGCTCCGCGACCTCATCGGTCACGATCTCGGTGACCTCTGGCGGTGGCGGCGGAGGGGGCGGAGGGACCGGCTCCTGTGCCGGCTCGACCTACACCGTGGGCTTTGGTACGGTCAAGAGCTGCTCGCTCGCCCAGGGGACGACGACCGTCCTGGAGTTCACGCTGAGCCAGTCGCAGTGGAACAACTACTACTACATCAACGTCTACGAGAGCGACGGTACGGTCACGGGCTCTCAGCCGGTCTTCCAGATGGGGACCGGGATGGGGGGCACGCCAGCGATGTCCTCTGCCCAGCAGACCGCGAGCGGCCCGAATGCCCAGATCCAGATCGACCTCTACACCCAGGCCAGCGGGCAGTACGGCGGTTGGGGCACCTACTGGGCCGTCATCACGGCCTCGGGAGGCTCCGGAGGGTTCTGCTTCGAGCCGGAGCTCTCCAACGGGAACCCTGGGGGCGGACCCGCCTGCACCGCGAGCCTGGTCCCGGCCTCGAGCGCGGCCAGGTCGAGCTCGGCCACGGCATCGTCGGTCGAACATCTCGGAGGGAGCGCCCCCACCATCTTCGGGGCCCCCCTCGCTCCGATCGCCCTCGCCCTCCTGGTCGAGCTCGGGATCATGCTGTTCCTGGCGGGCGGCGCTCCGACGGGAAGGGGTCAGGGTCGACATCGCGACGCGGGAGCCGGGACCTCGAGCGTCCGTCCGGCTCTAAGCGGGGGGGGGGCAAGGTCCCAGCCGCGGGGCGCGAGCCCTCCTCAGGGGCGCGCTCGCTGAGTGTCCGTCCGTCCGTTCCGTGAGTGGAGTTGAACTGAGACCCAGAAATGGGGCATGCCCCGTGCGCAGGCCTCAGGGCAAGCTCGGACCGTAGATGCCGCTCCCTCCCCTGCGGTCGCGCTTCCAGCTGAACCACGCGAAGCTCCCACCATCTCCTACCGGGACCTCAGACCGGCGCGGGTGACCGCGCCCGCTTCACGTCGCTGGGGCCCGAACAGGGGAGGTGGAAGCGAGCTCCCTGACCAGACGCATCGTCATCATGAGGAGTTCCGAGCGCGGGGGCTCTTCTTGGTTCCCCCGGCAGAGCGCGTCGACCGCGATGATGTAGGAGGTCATCGTCGCCTGGTTCACCATGACCCTCACGGAGGTGGGGTCGCAGACCCATCGGTTGCCACGCACGGTGCGGGCGAGTCGGGGGAGGAGCTGTTCTGGGTCGATGGTGGAGGGGACCTCGTACTTCAGCCGGACCCATCGGCGGGAGAGCTCGTGCGAGATGATCCCGGCCCCGATCAGGACGCTGTTCGGCAACCGGAAGGTGGTCCCGTCGTCGAGCTCCATCGAGGTGTACGCGATGCCGATGTCAGACACGGTCCCCGTGTAACCGGGGATGAGCGTGTCCTGCGAGTAGAACTTGGGCGGGTACATCGGAGCGATGAGCCCGTACTGCCAGGTGGTCATGGTGATGCGGTCGCCGGGCTCGAACGGACGGACGAAGAGCAGGAAGATGCCGGCCATCACGTTCGAGATCACCGTTTGCGCGGCGAGGCCCAGCACGAGGCCGGCGAACGTGCCCCCCGTGAGCAGCGCGATGCTGTTCACACCGACCACGACCAGCAGCGCTAGGGCGAGGACCGTGTAGGCCACGAGCCGGTAGACGGAGACCAGGAGGAGGCCCCGGCGGGGTCCGGCCCACCGACGTGCGGCCGTGCCTACGACCCCTCCGACGAACCGGACCGCGAGATACCCCAACACCGCCACCAAGGCGAACTTCAACTCGAGGTCGTAGGTCAAGGGAACGAGCTGCAACCGCTCGATGGCGAGATAGAGGAAGACCCCGAGGACGACCAGGAGCGCAGGGAGGAGGAAGACCAGCTCGGCCTCGAATCTCCTCGCGGCGCGGGGGGAGGAGGTGCGATCGGAGGGCAGCTGAAGGATCCCGTCGTCCGATCCGCTATCGGTGCCGGCCCCCGTCGACCTGGCAGGGGCGGTCGTGGTCTTGGGTGAAAGTGATTGCGATGGAACTCGGGCCGGTGGGGGAAAGGTCATCTTGGACGTAGGGCCCGTTCCCCCCGACTCGGCCGGGGCGGTGGCGCGCAGGGCCGGGGAGGATGTGGGGTCGGAGGGAGGAGCTGACATCGCGCAGGCTCACGCCCTTCCCCCCAGGCACGATAGGGGATGACCCCTACCTACGACACCCTCCCTCCGGGGGCGCGCCGTCGGACCGGGCTCGCGGAAGTTCATCTGGCTACCTGAACGCGGCCGGTCCTAGAGCAGGTGCGACGGCGAACGGGTTGAGGGCTGACGTCAGGAAACCGGGGCTCTCGCTCGCCCTCACAGCACGGGCAGAGGACCTCCTGGGCTTCGCGGTGAGGTGGCTGGACCTCGGGCATGGTGAGGCTCCCTGGAACATGGGCACCCACTCCTCCTCAGCGATACCTGGGTGTCCGTTGACCGGGGCATAGGGCGGACCTCGGCGTCCTCCTAGGGGCGACACTTCCGGCGGACCGGTATGGAGCCACCTTCGTGGCCTCCAACGCTTCGAGACGAGATGGGTCCGCCGGTGCCGTCAGGGGCAAGGCGTTCCTTCCTGGCATCGCTTTCTCTCGAAGGCCCTCGCTTCGAAGCGTTCGATCCGGTCCGGCTACGGTCCGGTCCAAGGTCGTCTCACCCTATGTGGTTCCAGAAGTCGTCTTGCCAGAGGTCCGGTGACTCGTGGACATGACGAATGGGGCTGGGGGTGAGCCCTTTCGACATCGCCTCGTGGAATCGGCGACTCAGTTCGTCCTCGCTCTCGTTGGAGAGGTCGTCCAGCGTCCGCTTGAGGGCATGGGCGAGCCCGAGGTCGAGCGGTCGGGTGGGGTGGCGGACCACGAGCCGGAAGTGATGATGATGGGACTCCTCCACGCGGAGGACCTGCCACTCAAGGGTCTCCCCCCGCTCCTGCTGCAGCCTGTAGGCGGCTAGGTTGCCAAGGGCCTCGGCGACGAAGTTCTCGTTCTTGAGACCCGCCGCAAGATGGATGTTGATCTCAATGCCTCGGTGCATGGGTTCTCCGCGTCGTTGGGACGAGGGCTGCCTTGACCATGAGGACGCCGAAAGGGAAGAGCTTCACGACAGGTCCCCGAGTTGAGGGGTGGGTGGGCGGGCGGGCGTCCTGAGGTCTCTGGGTGACGGCAGACGGACCGACCGCACGGGACCGCGAGCGTTCGCCCCGGGCGAGGGAACTGCGACCGAAGGAACCCACCGGCCCCGTCCTCCTGCGTGAGGGGGGTCGCGGAGCGTGCCGCGAAGGAAAGACGGTGGCCCGGTCCATTTTCCACCAGCTGGGAGAGGCCACCACCTGTTCACCAGGGGAGCAGACCGAACTCTCCACGCTGGACACCATGGACCACCGCGAGGACCATCAGGAGGCCTAGAGCCCCCGCCGCGGCACCTCCCGCTAACGCACCCCAGAACTTCGCCCCGAACCGGGACGATGGCTCCTCCTCCCATCCGGCACGGGTACCATGCAACAGGGGGAGAAGCGAGAGCGGGAGCGGCACCGGCAGGGACCCAGGAGCGATCCACCCGGACGCGCGCGAGCTGCGAGCGAGAGGGCGCTTGCCCAAACCCATGGGGTGTTGTTCCGAGGTGAGGTATGTGTCACGCGTGAGGCAATGCGGACACTCGTAGACGACCCCGTCGATGGGCCGTCTCCGCTCTCCCTTCATGTCGAGAGAGACCCCGCTCGGGAACCCTTGGTGGCAGCTTCGGCAGGTCAACGACAGCATGACCATGATTTCCCTCGGCCCGGGGAGCCGGTCGGTGGTAGATGTAGTCTGGTCCCGAGCATCCCCCGAAAAGCTGCACAGCGAGAGACGGGGTATCACGGGCTCAAGGTCGAGGGCAAGCCGTCGTCCCCCAGGCCCACACCTACTGCGCGAGCGGGCTGCTGAACCAGGCTCTCGTGGGCGCGTCGACGTCCATCTGCCAGAAGAGCGCGTTCATCTCGCCTCGGTGCTGAAGCTCCTCCTCGACCAAGTGCCAGATGATCGTCCTGAGGCTCGTCCGCATCTCGAAGGGTGTG
>DAHUZP010000065.1 GCA_027306505.1 Thermoplasmata archaeon
CCTCCGCGTAGGACCACTCTTGCGCCCGGGGAGCATCGTGGCCCCCCGACCCGGCCACCGGCGCGGCCTTGAGCTTCGTCGCGTGAATCCCCACGACCTGACTTCCACGAACTACGACCGGTCCTTCCATCTTCCGGGTCCCGTGCGGCCCCTCCTCTTCCACGTCGGTGAGAACGAGGTTGATGAACTCGTCGGACCCGACCAGCCTGCCTCGGAGCTTGCGTTCCTCCTTGAACTGGACCACCACAGCCTCCCCTTCCGCCCGCGCGAGGAACTCCCGGGCCCCGTCCATCGACGGGGTCCGGTCACCTCCCCCCGCCCATGAACCCTCCCCCCCCCGCGCCGCGCCCCGGGTCCCGCCGCAGAGGCCGCCTCCCCCCCATCCTGCCCTTCGGACCTGTCCTCGCGGGCCAGGTCCTCGCTCGGGTCCTCGATGGACCCTCGCCCCCACCTCCGCCCTTCCCCCCCACGGGTGGAGTTGTGGGTAGGGAAGGGTGTGGGGGGGAAGAGCTCCCCCACCACCGTCGGGGACAGGGCGGCGGGTCCTCCCCCTTCGCTCCGCTCGCTCCCTTCGGTCGCTCGCTTCGCTCGGGGTCCCCCCCGCCGCGTGGGTGAGAGGCGCTGCACTCGCAGCGAGAGCTGCTCGATCCACTCGACGTTCTACGGCTCGCTGCCCACCCCCGTCCCGCCCATCTTTGATGTGCCGCGAGCAAGGCCGTGAGGGGGTTTGTAGTTCCGCTTGCGACAGGATTCCTTGGTTGGACGCACGCGCGGTTTGGGTGGGCTCGCCGCCCTTGCCAAGTCCCTTGCCGAGATACCTTGCCAAGCGGCCTTGCCGAGCGACACACCCCCCTTTAGAATGGACTTGGCAAGGCGACGAACTTGGCAAGGCCGCGAGCGATCACTCATTCGGCCCGATGGGCAGCCCTCGCGCTCGGTCGCGCGTACGGGCCGGGATGTAGCGCTCGCCGCGACGGATTCCCAGGGGGCCTGTTGCAGGAGGTCGACGATTGTAGTGCGCCCCGTTCGACCCGAGCATGACCTCGGAGCTTGCGGTGGAAGCGAACCGCTTGGAGCGCGGGAGAAAGAGGAGGTCGATTCCCCGTGGGATGGGTGCCTTTCACAGCTCTGCGATCGAGCGCGTCCCAGAGACCAACGGGAGTCAGAAGGTGCCCGGCCCTCAACCGAAGATGGTGGGATGGATTGCAGCGAGTCGAGCAGAAGGAGAGAGACCCTTATTTCCCCGGGGCGCTCCCCTTCTCGCGGCGATCAGATCAGCCTGGGCCCGAGAGCGTCTCGCTCGGAGAAAAGCACTGATAATATGGATTCGAACCCTTTCTAGTTCGAATCCCTGCAGGCCCGTCCCCGGTTCTTGCTGGGGTCCAAGCCCCCGCGTCCGGTCAAGCTCCAGGTCCGAAGGACCATGGCGCGGGCGTTCGCCGAAGTGGGGTCGGGCCCTGGAAGGTGAGGCCTGTTCGCGTCCGACCTCCCGTCAGCGCCTGGGGACGGAGGGTAGTTCTGCCCTGACCTCGTCGTCGTAGAGAGGTCGATGCGTCGTGGGGATCCTGCTCTGGGCCCAGGCCGTGACCGGGTTCCTCCTATGGGGGTTGGGGCTCGCGATCCTTTTCCTGGGGTTGGTCTCCAGCACCACCGGCTGCCCAGGACCTCTGGGGACAGGCGGAGCGAACTGCCTCCCACCCTGGCTCCAGGGTGACGTCGCCCTTCTCCTCGGTCTCACGCTCGTCGCGGTCGCTCTCGGACTCACCTCCCGGCTCCCCCGGCACTGGGCGAGAGGTCGGAGCTCCGGCGGTGGGGTGGGGACGGAGGAGGGGTTCGTGCATCCGCTCCCCGGGGGGCTCGGCGTGTGGGTCCCGAGGTCCTCGGTGCCCTCCGGCCTTCTCCGCGGGACCACCCCTTCCCCCGCTCCCTCCACCCACGCGTCGCTGGGAGGCGCCCTTCACCTGGGAACTGGCCACGTCGTTCCCCGCGGGGTTACCCCCCGGTCCTCCCCCCGCCCCACCTTCTCGGTCCGCGCTGTGGTCCCCCGTGCTCCTCCCGTGGGTGCGGGAAAGACCGGTGGAAGGGCGACGTCGGTCCAGAGCGAACGCTCCCGCCTGCGGTTCGCTCCCTACTCCCCCGCGCGGGGCCGGGTCTTCCCCCTCCCCGGAGGACTGGGCATCGTCGTCCCCACCTCTCGTGCCCCTCTCCGCTCACGGACCTACCCTCCCTACGGCCCTCTCGGGCCCGTGCCCGCCCGGGCCAGGGTCCGAGCGGGGGGGGCGGCCCGTCCGTCCGTTCGCCGCGACCCTGACAGGCCCCGGAAGGGCTCCTCACCAGGGCCCTCCAAGATGAGCGGGCGTTCCCGTCCCTCCCAACGGCCGGACGGCCCGTAGCCCACCCGCCGAGGGTGCTCAGGGTACCTGGTTCCCGTCCGGATGCTCGGGGCCCTGGGGGTAGGCGAGCTTCAATCCCTCGAGCGTACGGACCAGGATGGTCGAGATCGCCCAGTTGCGGAACCACTTGTGGTCGGAGGGGACCACGTACCAGGGCGCCCAGTCGGTGTCCGTCTCCACGAGCAGGTCACGGTAGGCGGACTGGTAGTCCCTCCAGAACTGACGCTCGTGGAGGTCCGCCGAGGAGAACTTCCATCGCTTGGTCGGGTCGTCGAGCCTCGCCTGCAGGCGCTTGCGCTGCTCCGCCCGGCTGAGGTGGAGGAAGAACTTGACCACCGTGGTCCCCTCGTGCGCGAGGGTGCGCTCGAACCCGTTGATCTCTCGGTAGCGCTTCTCCCAGACGTCCTTCGGTACCGTGCCATGCACCCGGGCGGCAAGGACGTCCTCGTAGTGGCTCCGGTTGAAGATCGTGATGTGACCCTTGGCGGGAGCGTGAGGGTGGATGCGCCAGAGGAAGTCGTGGTCGAGCTCGGTCGTGGTGGGCGCCTTGAAGGCGGCGACCTCGACGCCCTGCGGGTTCACCCCCTCGAAGACGTGACGGATGACGCCGTCCTTCCCCGCGGAGTCCATCCCTTGGAGCACGACCAGCATCGCGAACCGGTGGTCGGCGTAGAGGAGCTCCTGCAACTGGTCGAGCCGCTGCCGTAGCTCCTCCAAGCGCTCCTCGGCCTCCTCCTTCTTCCCGTGGAAGCTCGAGGTGTCCGTGGGATCGACCTGGTCGAGCTGCCAGTGCGGGTCCCTGGAGGCGCGGAGTTCCTTCATCATCCGCCTTGACCCGGGGGAAGGGCGGGACCGGAAGGGGGGAGCGATGCCTGTCGGGGGACCGGGGTCGGTGGCGCGCTACGGGGGGGTGCCGCCCTCGGGTCCGCAGAGGATCGCGCGCCCGGCGCGCCAGGCGGAGGGGGACGGAGGTACCAGGCGGCGAAGAGCACCAGGGCGAAGAGCACGACGGTCACGGCCACCAGGAAGAGGATCTCGTTCCAGCTGACGGCGGGTCCCGACGAGGAGGTGGATGGGGGGACCGCGTTGAAGGTGATGACCGCCTCGGCCGCGCCCCCCGCGACGCTGGTGTTGCCCTGCGACGGCGTAGCTTCGTAGCCGCTGGGCGGCACGAGGCTCCAGGCGTAGGTCCCGTTGGTGACGTTGAGGTCGAGCTGGCCTCCCTGGACCCAGTGCGTCACCCCCGCGACACGGATCGTCCAGACCGTCGAGGGGGGTAGCCCGTTCTCCAGGAACTGGAGGCTGAAGAGCGGGACCGCGAAGGCCACGTTGAGGACCAGAGGGGCCCCCACGACCTGGAGCGAACCTCCCCGTACCGCGGGCTCCTCCGTACCGGCGTTGCTGATCCAGTATGGGTAGGTCCCGTTCGGCAGCTGCAGCATGAGCGAGCTGGTGTTCGTGCTCGCCCAGAGCGATCCGACCTGCGCCGACCACGTGAGGCCCGGCGCCAGTCCGGAGGCCTCGATGAGGACAGGGTAGAGGCTCACGATGGGCGTGAAGAGGACCTGGACCAGCACGGGGGACCCTTGCACGAGGACGGTCGGGCCCAGGGCGGAGAGGAGGAAGCCGGGCACCGTGCCGACGGAGACGGGGACGGTCCCGTTCGCCTCCAGGAAGGTGAGGGTGGGCGCGGTGGTCGAGAGGGTAAGGCCCGCTGCGGTGGCCGTCCATGAGGTCCCTGTGGGCAGCCCGCTCTCCTGGAAGGTCACGGGGAAGCCGTGCAGGAACTGGACGGTCTCCTGGATCGCTCCCAGCGCGGTGAGGGTGGCCCGGGCCCCGGGCCCGCTGAAGTGTCCGTTGCCGGTGCCGGTCCAGTTCCCGACCACGAACCCCGCGTCCGGTGTCGCGAGGAGGAGGTCCGGCACGCTCGCGTTCGCCCAGGGGTACATCGGCGTGACGGTCCCGGCCCCCAGCGGGCTCACGGTGATGGTGAGGGCCCACTGCTGGACGAAGGGGACCGGGACGCTGAGCGGGGCGCTCCCCACGCTGATGGTCGTAGGAGGGAAGCCCTGCAACCGCTCCTTGGGGTTCGGGTAGAAGGAGCCGGGCGGGAGCGGGATCGGCACGCCCAAGAGCGTAGAGTTCCCCGACGGCAGGAGGAGCGTCAGGTTCCCCGAGGTGGAGACGTAGGTCTCACCGTTCACGGAGAGGTACCACCGGGCGGTCGGGGAGATCCCGGAGGGGACGAACGTCACGGAGGCCCCCCCCGAGGGATAGGCCTCCAGCACGGCCACCGTCTCGGGAGGGAGGGTCCACGTGGAGGGGACCCCCGAGGGGAGGAACGTGGCCACGGGCGCGGGGGTCTCGGGGACCACCCATGTGGTCCCGTTCGTCGAGGAGTAGAAGGCGCGGCCGCTCCACTCGTAGAGCTCCGCCGGGGTGCCCGGGGCGATCCCGGGCAACGAGGGTCGGAAGCTCACGTTCGTCGTGAGGTTGAGGTTGATCGCGAGGAGGTCGGAGCGACCCAGGTCCGAGGGGTCCTGCGTCGCGACCGCGAAGAGGTTGCTCGCGAGGGAGGTGTTGGACGCGGCGTAGATCGGAGCGGCGGGCGGCTGGAGCGAGGCCGGCACCACCTCGGGGCCGAGGCGGCCCAGGAGGTCGGCGTAGATGGCGTAGTTCGGCCGCATCTGCCCTTGTACCGAGAACCAGGAGTTGGTGGTGTTGAGCTCCGTCGCGAAGACGTCCAAGGTGGAGAGGTTGAGGTCCATCCCCTCCACCTCGCTGGCGGCCATGGAGAGCCCCCCGGGGAACGTGCGGCTGAAGTTGGCATAGTAGTAGTGCGAGAGCGCCGACCCCAGCTCCGTCAGGAAGACCTGAGGGTCCGGGCACCCCGGACAGGTCGAGTTCACCTCGGCCGAGATGCTTTTTCGAGCGTCGGAGACGCGCCCGGGGACGCTCCAGGGCCCCGTCGTGAAGGCGTAGAACTGCTGGAGCGTGCGGTTCCCCCAGATCCCGGCCGTGTAGACGTGGAAGGCGATCCCGGCGAGGGTAGGGTTCACGGCGATAGTCTCGTTGATCCAGGTGCTGAGCGGGATCTGCGCGGCCTGGGTTCGCCCCGTGCCGGCGAGGCCCAGGATCTGGATGGAGGGATCGGCGATGCGCATCACCTTCGTGTAGTTGTGGACCTCCCAGGCGTACTCGCTAGGGGTGATCATCTGGGCGGGGGGCTGCGGCGGGAGGTTCCATTGGTCCCACGGGACCTGCCAGTAGTGCCAGAGCTCCGGTTCGTTCCCGATCTCCCAGTAGCTCGGGTAGAACCCGAGCGTCCGCTCCGTGTAGTTCACGACGGAGGCGGCGAACGAGGGGTCGTCGATCTCCCCGGGGACCTGGAGCACCGAGGTGCAGTGCACCGCTCGGCAGAGCGCGATGAACTGCGTCTCGTTCGTCTCGACGGGGTGCCAGCGAAGGGCATGCGTCCCGTTCTGGACGATGATAGTGTTGTTGAGCATGTTGACCCGGTCGCCGGCGTTGGCCCCGGGCCAGACCAGCACCCGGGAAGGGGTCGCCGCGACGAGGCTCGCCTCGTCGGGCATGAGGTGGGCCTCCGCCGAGATCGTGGTGCCCCAGAAGGTCGGGGAGAGGGTGAAGCTCGATGGCGCAAGCGAGAAGTTGACCTGGACCGTCGCCCCGTTCGCCCGAGCCGGCGTCGATCCTGCCGGCGCGAGGTCGGCGCGCTGGTCGGCCGGGAGGATCGCCCCAGCCGAAGCACTGCCCAACGAAGAGGGCGCGGGTGCGACACTCCACCACAGGAGGAGCCCCAGGACGGCCGCGAGGGCCAACCCTCGGACGTGACGATACCGGTCCCTCACGGTCCTGGACCTTACCCGAGGTGCCCATGGGACTGCTTGAAGATGACGCTGAGGTCAACGCGAGATCGGGCGATGGGGTGGCCCGAGGTCGAGGTCCGCGACCCGGGGGGCCTCTTGAGCGCTGGTCGGAGTACCCCGGCGGGAGGGAGGTCCTGGGATCGCCGGCCTCGGGTCCAGGAGCGTCGCCATGCAGGAAGCTCCCAGGCTCTACTACGATGCCCAGTGCCGCATCTGCTCCTCCTTCGCCCGCCTGGTGAGGATCGTCGGGGGGCGACGTGTCCGGGTGCTCCCCTTCCGGGGCCCGGACGCCGACCGCGAGCTCGCAGCGCTATCCGCGGAAGCGAGGTACGACTCGATGCATCTCGTGAGCGACGGTCGGGTCACGAGCGCCGCTGACGCCGTCGTGCCGCTGTTGGCGTCCATCCTTCCCCACGTGGCGAAAGTGGTCGGTGCGTTGCCCCCCGCGGGGCGCCTGCTTCGCTGGTCGTACTGGCGGCTCTACCACGTCCGCGCCATCCAGGGGTGCGCGACCGCAGGGTGAGGGCAGAGAACCCCAAGCCTGGACCCGGTCTCGCCGGATCTGGGGGCTAGGAAGGCCCCGTGGGGAAACGGCCGGGGCCAGGAAGCTTCGCTCCCGCATCCAACCATAGTGTGGACGGGGCGACCCGGTGGTGTGACGAATCCTGTTGATGGTGCCCCTGCCGATACCATACATCAATAGAACCCCCACCTCAAGTACTTTCGGACCGCCAGCCCGTAGGCCCTCGGGCGGATCTTCCGAGCCAGCATCGTCAGGACGAGGTCCTGTAGCCCGCTGCCCCAGTGGGCCCGCTTCCTCTTGCACCTGTCGGCGATCATCCCCATGACCCCACTCTGAACGGAGTGGAACGGATCTGCGGCATGATCGCCCACCGGTGTAAACGGGCCTGGGCTCGCTGGGGGAGTGGCCTGAGGAACATGGTCATCCTCCTCCTGGTCCGAAAGACCCGTCCGGCCATCTACCGGTCGGCCATCGC
>DAHUZP010000067.1 GCA_027306505.1 Thermoplasmata archaeon
ATCGGGGCCAGCGAGAGCGGCCCCTTGGCCGTCCTGAAGCTCTTCTCGATGGCGTCCCTCTCGAAGTACGCTCGACACATCTCCTCCGCCGAGAGGTCCACGTCCGTGCTGAACAGCAAGTGCCGTCCGTCCCGGAGCGTCCCCTCCTTCACCTTCTCCCGGTCCACTTGGAAGCCTCATCGCCCCCGGCTCTTCACCAGCAAGCCCGGAGTGTAGTGCCCGTTCTTCTTCCGACGCGGGTCCTGCACCCCCAGCTCCACCCGCAGTTCCCGCACCCGCGCCTTCTCCGGCGCCCCCAGGAGCTCCCGGACCTTCTCGTCCCTCCCCAGCCGCTCCAGTTCCTTCTCCTCGGGGTCCACCACGAGCGCCAACCGGAGCTGCCTCTGCCCCAGGAGCGCCCCGGTCCACGCCTGCGCGTAGAGCCGCTCGCCCGAAGGACGGACCACGAGGTTCTCTCGCCTCTGCAACGCATCCTCGTCCCAATGCCCCAGCGCCTCCCACCAGTCGTCCCCCCCGTCACGCACCATCCCGATCTGGTGGTACCCCGCCTTCCTCACCCGGGCGATGTTCTCGGCGGAGACCATCCCCCGGTCCATGACCAGGGTCACCCCCTTCACATCGGCCCCCTCCAGCCTCCCCACCGTCTCGTCCACGCGCAAGAAGTCGCTGCGGGAGCCCATGATCGGACGCAGCTGAACGGGGTGGTGGTGGACGCGCGAGGTCACCAGCCCGAACGCCACCACCCGTCGGATGGACCGGTCCGAGGCGTGTCCCACCTCGGCGTAGGGCTGGGTGGTGCCGTAGTAGCGGACCTTGGTGGTGTCGAAGTCGTAGTAGAAGCCCGCAGGCTCCCGGGTCTCCCCCCGCCATGCGTGGGTGAGCTCGTCTTAGAGTTCCAGGCCTGCTTGGAGCTTCCTCATCCCCTGAGTGTAGGAGCAGAGCGCGTCGAGCGTGCCCTCGAAGCCCCGCCGACTCGGGTTGGAAACGTCCCACTTCTCCCACTGGGGGAGAAGGCTGTCCTGAACCCAGGAGCTCAGTCGGGTCGAAACGGGTAGCCGGTAGACGACCTGATTGAGGGCGAGGGCCAGGAGCCCCTGGGCCACGGGGAGGTCGACCTTGAGGACGGCGCGGGCCCTCTCGACGATCGAGAGGTCCTTGGCGGCGGCGTAGAAGCAGGCGGTCGGACCCGCAGGGGTCGCGGAGTAGACCCTCTCGACCCGGGGCTTGACCGCCTGGATCAGCCTGCCGTTCTTGTCGCAGCGGCCGAGGTAGCGAACGGTCCGCTGACGGGTCCTCCTCCGCTTGGGGTCCCAGAACGATTCCCTCTCGTAGAGGTAGTACCGGTCACCGTTGCGAGCGATGCTCTTGTAAGACATGCCACTTATATGAGTGGCATGAACGGAAATACCGGTTGCGGTCGGTCGGACGACCCCCTATCGGCGGACGGGAGGCCCAGGAGGCACCTGCCACTTAAGCGACGGGCGGTTCAGGTACGTCACCTCGGAAAGATCGCGCCGGGAGTATGTGCTACACACTTCACCTCAGGAAACTATTCGGCTGTCCAAGTTGAGCTGAGCGCGGGCGCGGGCCCTTCCCCTGGCCCCGCCACGGCCGCCCGGGCCAGTCAGGGCGGACCACGCCAGGACCCGAGCGCCCTTGGGGGGGCTCAGCCCGTGATCAGCAGGTAGCCCGCGAGGGCGATGCCGACGGCCACGAGGATGCCCATGAGGACCATCTCGATGCCGACATGGGTCTCGTAGGTCCCCTTCTTCAGATGGTCCTGGACGAGACGGAAGCGGTGCCAGGCCAGGACGACCAGGGCGCTGCCGGCGAGCACCAGCGAGACCCCCACGATCTCGCTCACCGAAGTGTTGGTCCCGGTGGCCCCGGTGGTCCCGGCGAGCTCACGGAGGAAGATCCCGAACTTCGCGACGACGAAGCCGAGACCGATGATCGTGATGGCCGTTCGCACCCAGGCGAGGAAGGTCCGCTCGTTGGCGAGATGGTCCGTCGGGGCGCCCACCACGAGCGCTCCCACAGCGAGGGTCCTCAAAGGCTTGGTGGTGAAGGGCTTCGCCTGGGGTCCCCCGCAGACGGCAGAGGGCTCCCCCCTCCCAGAGCGCGGCCTCCCGGCCACGGGTGGACGGGCCAGGGAGGGCCCACCGCCGCCACGAGGTTCATCCAGGCCAGCGGCCATGGAGGACCATGGCCCCCCCCGCTCGGCGGGACATCGATCTGTGGATCGTGGCGCTCCTCGCCCTTTCCACCGCGGGAGCGATGGTGGCTGCGACGGTGTCCTCGGCGTCACCCCGGCTCGCCCAATTCGCGCTCTCGATCGCCTATGCGCTCGCAGGCCTGGTCCTGCTCGCCCTGCTGGGGGTGGGGTGGATCGCCCTTCGGGACGGGGGCTGGCGCCCTGCGAGGAACGCGGTCACGCTCGGGGCCCCTCAGGGCCTGGCCGCGTGGGACCTCCTCGCCGCGCTGCTGACCGGGGTCGGGACCCTTGCCCTCCTGCCCCTGCTCGCCTTCTGGTCCGTCTCCATCTCCGACCTCCCATGGCCTTGGTGGTTCGGAGCCTTCGTGATAGGCGCTCTGGCGACCGGGTTGTCCTCCAGCCTCGGGGGGCTCGTGGTCGCTAGCTACACGGATCGGCTTTGGAAGCGAGCTGGAGCGCAGGCCCCCCTTCGCGCGGGGCGGTCGCTCGGGTGCGTCCTCACCTTCCTGGTCGCGAGCATCTCCATCGTCCTTCTCCTAGGCGTGTGACGCCTCCTCTGTGAGAATGCCCCGAGATGGGCGAGCAGGGCGAGGTGGGCTCCTCGACCGCCCCCGTCCACCTCGCCCGAGGGGATCGGCCACGACCGAGGGCGGTGGGAGCGGGGCTCGGCCTGCCGCGTCAGCGCCCCAGCAAGCCGCCCTGGACAGCGTCCGGGCTGCGGACGGCGATCTGCTCCGGGTCCCTGGGCTCTGCGCGGAGGGCCCTCTTCGCCTCTTCGAACTTCCAGCGCTCCCGGGCACACAGCCTCTCCCCCCCGAAGGCCGCCACGAAGGGATAGAGCAGGAGCGAGTACAGGAACACCTGCCCCCATCCCGGGGAAGTGCAGGGTTCGAGGCAAGCGGAGGCCTCGGCCCCCGTGATCGCGGCGAACAGGAGGACGATCGCGGCGAGGACCGCCACCTCGGCGTACCTTCGGCTCCACCATCGGCGGTACATCTCGGAGGAGCCGTGCCGTCGTCGTAGGGCCTCCACGTTCGTGATCGGGGCGATCAGCGCCGCCCAGAGGGCCACGACGCTCGCGGCCCCCGCGACGAGGAGCCAGGGGACCGAGCTCACCTCGCCCGCGACGATGAGGGCTTCACAGGAGGAGGGAACACCGTAGATCCCGTCGATGCAGATCACGTTGTTCAAGGTGAGGAACTCCCCCAGCGAGAGGTAGGCGCAGATGATTCCTGCGACGAGCAAGAGCGAGTGGAGCCACGGCCTCTTCTCTAGGACGCCCTGGGATGCTCCGGCCATCGGTCCCGTCACGGTCCACCGCCCTCTTGCTCCTTCCACCCTCCACGTGAGGGGACGCTCCAAAGGTTCTTCGCGTCGCCCGGGCTCCGCCCCCCATGGTCTCGACCATCGACCTCATGGACTTCGTCCACGAGCTGCGCCAGGACTTCTTCGAGTGCCCCACGAAGCTGGGATGGAAGGAGTTCACGAAGGACCGCGGGGTGAGCATGCGCTCCTTCCGCGACGTCTTCCTGCACCTCGCCTACATCGAGGAGCAGCACGTGAAAGAGTTCTGCGAGAACCGGGCCACCCCTTGGATGGCGGAGGTCATGGAGATCCCGAAGGACCGTCACCTCAGCATTCCTTCCGTCCGCCGGCGGCTCAAGGAGGTGACCGCGATGGGCGACGTGCGGTTCCGGGAGTGGAACACGCCCGAGCAGCTTGGATAGCCCGCCGTGTGGGTCGCTTCGAAGAAGTACCCCTTGCGCCTCTCCCGCGATTCCGCCCTGGCCCAGTGTGTGACCGAGCAGCTGCTCCACTTGGGGGAGGTGGAGGCGATGCTCTGGCAGATGGACGTGGAACCTCCGTCGACCTTCTGGATCCTGCGGCGTGTGCTCCGAGGGCAGTGGCCTCCCCCCCGTTCGGCCCTCATACCGGGGGCGAAGGCGTGGGCGGCCCCTCACCGGGCCGAGACCAAGCGGCCGAAAGGCGCGAAGGTGACGTAGGGGTCTTCGGGGACCATCGCTTGGGAGGACCTCCTCCTTGGCCCTGAGCCGTGGAAGCGGCCCCGGGCCCGCGGGAGGGCGGCTCGGAGGTCCTATCCGCGCCTCTTCCCGGGGCGCCGTGCCGGCCGCTTCCCCCGTCCCGCCTTGGGAGAAGAAGGGCTCGAGCCCTTCGGTGATGCGGATGGCATCGGCTTTCGCGCCCACAGGAGCTGGGACCCCGGTCCCTTGAGCAGGCCCCAGGCCTCCCGGGGGATGCCCGAGTCCGACATGTACCTCGTGAGGTCCGGGTGCTCCAGACGGACCTCCGTGAACCCCGCGTCCTTCGCGAGCTTCACCAGCTCCCGGTCCTCGTAGAAGTGCACGCGGCTCGCGATGGGTTCCGAGATGGCGGGGGTGCCCCGGAGCTTCTTCGTCGAGGCGTAGACCGCGAGCCTCCCTCCGGGGGCGAGGGTCCTCAGGATCTCCCGGAACGTCGCGGGGGCGTCCGGGAGGAAGCCCAGGACCCCCGTCATGACGGCAGCGCTGAAGCGGCCCGTAGGGAAGGGGATGTGGTCCGCTTCGGAGAGGACCAGCTTCAACCGCTCCCCGGCGATCGCCTCCTGGTTCACCTCCTCCGCGACACGCAGCAGGTCCAAGCTGTGGTCGATCGCGGCCGCCGTGCAGCCGCTCTTCAAGGCGTCCTGGAGGAAAACGCCTCCCCCGCACCCCACCTCCAGGAGGCGGTCCTTCCTCGTGAGCTTGAGACCCTCCAGGATGGCGGCGAAGTTTGGCCGGTGGTAGATCGGGTCCCGGTAGGTCGCCCTCCCTGCACGCCCGCTGGGGCGCCGGGCCTTCCGGTCCGTGACCCAGTCACCGAGCCTGCGCGGGGCGGTCGCCTGCAGGAATGTGGTCGCGACCTCGCTCGCGAACCATCCGACGAGCTCCTCCCCCTGGTCCGTCATGAGCCCCTTCCCGAAGCCCCGGTGCTCCACCGTGACCCGGGTCCCCCCGAGCTCCGGGACGAGGCGGACCTCCACCTCGCTGCTCTCCTTCCCGACCCACTCCGGAGGGTGCCAGAGGAAGCTGATCCCCTCCCCGGGGTCCCACCGGACGATCCGGGCGACCTCGACGGGGGTGCCCTCGTCCCCCACCTCCAACAGACGGCCCCCCTCCTTCGGTTCGAGGGTGAGCCGTGCCCCTCCCAGGGCGGTGGAGAGCTCCTCGACCAGGGAGGCGAAGACCTGGGAAGCGGGCATCGGGAAGAACGTCGAGACCGAGAGGTCCAGGGTCGGGGCCTCCGTCATGGCGCCGAGGGTAGGCGAGGATGACATAAGCCATCCGTGGGACCTCCTCCGGAAGCGAACGTTCAAGTCCGAACGGGTCCATCGAAGGGGGCAATGACCCTCAGCACGCGTCTCGCCGTGGTGACCCTCATGGCGGGATTCCTCATCGAGGGGGTCGGGGAGGCCTTCGAGTTCGTCTCCCGTCAGTGGCTCTTGAGCCACCTTCCCCACGCGCTGCTCGACATCTACTACATCGGCCCGGCCACTACGGTCCTGGGCTTCCTCTTCGCCTTCGCCGGGCGCCACGAGTGGTCGGAGCTCCACCACCGCCACGTCCTGCACGGCCACAAGGTGCTCCTCATCGCGATCCTGGCGCTGGGAGGGGTCGCAGGGACCTTCGCGGTCCTCGCCTTCGAGTACCCCGGCGCGGTGGTCCCGACCTTCCTCCCCTGGGTCATCGGCGCCGCGACCGCCTTCGGGCTCAGCGCGAGCTTCCTGAGCTACCTCCTGATCGGGCTCCACCTCACCTCCCAGCGCGGCAAGGTGCTCCTGGGAGGCTCCGTCGTGTGGGGGGCGGTCGTCTCCGTCTTCGTCGGCTACGTGGTCGCGACCAACTTCGGGCAGATCCTCTCGGACGTCAAGACCAACCCCTCCTCCGTCGCGTCGACGGTGAGCTCCCTCACCTTCGCGACCACGATCCTCTTCGTGAGCTACTTCCTGCTCGCCCTGGGCTACCACGACGCCTACCGACTGCTGATCCGTGGGATCCTCCCCGAGGGGCACGCCCCGGCGAAGCACTACAAGCTCCCTCACGGCGCCCCCTCCTCCGAGAAGGAGGCGGCCAAGGCCACCCCGCCCGCCTCCCCTTGAGACCCGTCCTCGATCGCTCGAGCGCTCCTCTGGCTTCAGACCGGATCGACGGCTCAGATGTCCAGGCGGACCCCCACGGCACGTCTTGTCTCCGATACCAGGTCGCGGCAGGCGTGCTCCTTCGCCACAGCTCCCGCGGTCCCCCCATCGTTGACCTTCGGGGCCAGCCGTTGAGTGCCCTAGGCGTCCTTCGCCGCCTTGCTCCGAACGAACAAGGCCTCCGCGCGGCATCCTGACGCAGGAACTCGTGGGTCGGGTCCGCGTCGTCTCCCTCGGCCACTTCCGCCGGGAGCTCTCTCCCTTCCGGCGCAGGTACAACCACGTCCGCCTCCATGGGGCATTGGGTGGAAGACCCCGGCCGAGGTGTGCCACGATCCAAAGCTGAAGAGGAAAAGGAGGAGGAAGAGGAGGGCCAGGAGCCGCTGGGGCCGGCCAGGTCTCCTGATAGTTCGAGCGGCCATTTGTCCTGGTCCACTACGCCTAGGGCAGAAGTTCGCGCTCTCCGATCTTGGCCCTCCTCACGCAGGGCACGTCCGCGCGCGGGCCGGCGCGTCGCGGATCGGGCCCCAGAGCTTCTGCGTGACCTCGAACATGTGCATCCCGAACACGCCACAAGTAAGGGGGCTGGGAAGGCGGACCGGCAGGTCGTCGGGTTGATAGGTCCGGGTCCCTGCGAGGGAGCACGATGAGCGGGGCCGCCCCGAAGGAACGTACGGTAGAGCTCGAAGGCATGCCGGTCCACCTGTGGGAAGGCGGAGCCGGTCGCCCGCTGCTCTTCCTTCACGGGGCGGGGAGCATCGGGCAGGGGTGGGTCGGGGCCTTCCCGGCCCTGAGCGAACATCATCGGGTCCTCCTTCCGGACCTCCCGGGGTTCGGGCTCTCACCGGACAACCCCAGGATCCGCACCTTCCGAGAGCTTTCCACCGCGGTCGTCGAGCTCCTCCGGGAGGTGTCCGGGGGAGAGAAGGTGGACCTCATGGGCAACTCCATGGGAGGAGGAGTCGCGGCGGGTATCGCCCTCGCCCACCCTGAGCTCTTGCACAGCCTCCTCCTCGTAGCCCCGGGGGGGCTCTACGAGAGCGAGGACATGCGTGCGGAAGCCTCGCGCGTCGTCCCTGGCGAGGTCAACCAGTGGCTCTTCCATCGCCCCGAGCGGGCGCGCTCGGGCTTCCCCACCCTCACCCCCGAGGAGGTCCGTGCCCGCTGGAAGCAGACCCGGGAGGCCCTGAACCGATGGTCCACGAACGGCTTCGTCAAGGTGGCCTACCGGGGCCTGAAGGTCCCCACCCTCCTCATCTGGGGACGGGAGGACCGTATCCTCCCGAGCTCCTGGGCGCCCGAGATCGCGGAGGGCATCCCGGGGGCCCGCGCGGTCGTCCTGGAGGACTGCGGGCACGTGCCCCAGCTCGAGGTCCCGGGCCCTTTCACGAAGGTCGTCGAGGACTACCTGTCCTCCTTGGGACCGAGGGCTGACGGCGGGCGGTCCCCCTAGGGGACCCGGGCGAGCGAAGGAGCGACGAAGATGTCCATCGAGAGAACGAGCCCCGAGAGCTCTCAAGCCCCCACCCGTTGGACGGAGCAGGAGCGGGCGCGGCTGCTCACCCTGAAGGGCCTGGCGCTGCCGATCCACCTGGAGCTCGGGCTGCACCCGATCGAGCACGCCTGTGCGGCCTGCCGGGCGGTCCGAGACCTCAGGGCGGAGGCGGAGCGGTTGGAGCTCCCCCTGGTCTGGGTCGAGGTCGCTTCGGTCCCCCCGGGCGCGGAGGGGGTCGCGGCCCCGCCTCCCTGGACCCGGGTCCTGCCCCCCGGGAGCGAGAGCGGGCCCGTCCGATTCCTGGGGCCCCCAAGGGGTGACCTGCTGGAGTCACTGCTCCGCGTCGTCCAGGACGTTGCGACGACCCCGCTCTCCCCGCCGCTCGGGAAGGGATGGAAGGAGCTCGCGGAGCGCGTGCAGCGACGCCACCACCACTTCCGGGTCTTCGCGGCCGCCCGCAACGCGGACGCTCCCCCGGTGGTCCGGGCCCTCGCTCGCCTGGTCCACCTTCGGCCCGACCGCCTCGCGTTGGACGTGTTCGACGTGGAGACGTTCCCGAAGGAGGCGCGGCGCCGAGGGGTCCGCCACCTGCCCTGCGTCACGATCGATGACTTCGCCCACTTCTACGGCCCTCCCGACGAGGAGGAGCTCCTCGAGGCGATCGAGCACGTGATGCCCTCGGGCGTGCTGCCCTACGCGGGCGTCAAGGGCGAGAGCCCCTTCGGCGGGATGCCTTAGGGCTCGGGAGCCGGCGCCGCCGGCGCCTCCTTCGAGCGCCTGCGGGAGCGACGAGCGGCCTCCGCTCCCGTGGGCTCCCCCTTCTCCTGCACCTTCCCGTCCGAGGAGAAGCGCCGGATGTGGCGGAGCATCGCGGACTCGCGCTTGCGCTCCGCCCGGTGGTACCCCTCGTCCCGGCTGCCCTGGGTCATGAGGATGACGACGCGGCCCGGGGCGCTGCGGCCGGTGCGGCCCTTGCGCTGGATGGTCCGGATCTCGCTGGGGAGCGCCTCGAAGAAGACCACCAGGTCGACGTTGGGGATGTCGAGTCCCTCCTCCGCGACACTGCTCGCGACCAGCACGGGGAACCGCCCCGCCCGGAAGTCCTCGAGGACCCGCCCCTGCTCCCGCTGGTCCATCCCCCGGTCCTGCTCCGAGCGGGTGGCCTGTCCCACGAACCGCTTCGCGGGGATCCCCCGGGAGGCGAGGCCGTCCACGATGGAGCGCACCGTGTCCCGGAACTGCGCGAAGACCAGCACCTTCCCCTTGGGGTCCTTCTGTAGCGTCTCCTCGACGAGCGAGGCCAGCTCCGGGAGCTTCGGGTGGGAGGTCGCGCCGACAGCGCTCATCCGCTGGGCGCCCGCCTCCTTCGCCTTGAGGACCGAGGCGTGGACGACGAAGGCCCGGTCGGCCTTGCCCGGCTTCTCCTTGCTCGCGAGCCGGTCGATGTAGGAGAGCAGGGGGACGATCCCCTGCGTCTCCAGCAGTTCGGTCGCGTGGTAGAAGTGCATCGCGAGCATGAGCTTGTAGAGGGCGCCGAACTTCCGTCCCATGGGGCCCGGGCGGGCCATGATCATCCCGCGCGTCGCGATGAGGTCCTTCACGCCGGTCACCCGGAGGGGCTTGTTCCGCAGGAAGCCCATCCGCTGGAGGCTCACCATGGATTCGTGGGCCGCCTCTCGCAGGCCCCGGCGGACCTCCTCCAGTTCTGGGGGAAGGGCGACCCGCACGTGCTCCGTCTCCACGCTCTGGACGTACTCCGCGACGTCCGGGTCCTCCCGGGTCCTCGCCTCGACGCGGGAGATGCCCAGGGCGTGCAGCACCTCGTCGATCTTGGCGCCCTGTCCGCCGGGGGAGGCGGTGAGGCCGAGCGCCCGGCGGTCCTCCGAGCGCTGGCTGCGGTAGACCGCCGCGATCGCGACGTAGGCGTAGCGGCCGACGGCCCGGTGGGCCTCGTCGAAGATGACGAGCCCCACGTCCTTCAGCGAGTAGCGGCCCTGCTCGAGGTCGTTGAGCACGAGCTGGGGGGTCGCGAAGATCACCCGCGCCGGGTCGAAGGCCCCCTGCCGCCTCGGGGACTGGACGGAGCCGGTGAACGTCGCCCGTGGGAGCGAGCGGAGGAACGAGACGAAGCTCTTCGCGTGCTGCTCCACGAGGGGCCGCGTCGGGGCCATGAAGAGGACCTTGCCCCGGTGGCAGCGCAGCCGTTCGGCGGCGACCAAAACCGCGATGACGGTCTTGCCGAGCCCCGTCGGGAGCACCACCATGGTGTCGTTCTCCAGCGCGGCCTTGGCGATGGTGAGCTGGAAGGGGTAGGCCCGGACCCGGTGGGGGCGGAGGAGCGGATGGACGACGGTCCCTTCCGGGGAGCTCTCGAGGAGCATCCCCTCGGGTAGCTGGGGCTCCGGGGGGGGCGGGGACGCCTCCGACGGTGGGGAGGGGGAGGGTCCCGACGGTCCAGTCTCGCCCTCGTCGACCATGCCCGGGCCGAGGAAGTCGTCGAGCGTGCGTTGGGCCCGGGAGGAGGGCTGAGGTTCCGGGGAGGCGTTGGAGGGCTCCGAACGGGAGGGCTCAGGCTTCTTCGAGGGGTTCTCGGCCGCTGCCACGTTCTGGGCCTCGCAGGGCTGGGCGGCTACAAACGACTTTGGGCGCGTGGGGACCCCTCCAGAGGGGGGCGGTCCCTGGCAGCCGCCAGGGGAAGGGCGGAGGGCTCTCCGGGGGTCCCCTGCGGGGCCCTTCAGGACCCGGCCGGCTTCCGCTCCGGCATGACGATGCGGTCCATCCCGCCCATGTAGGGCCGAAGGACCTCGGGAAGGGTGACCGACCCGTCCTCGTTCTGGTAGTTCTCCAGGACGATCACCATCGCCCTGGAGGTCGCGACCATCGTCGAGTTGAGCGTGTGGGGCACGCTCTTGCCGGGCTTGCCCCTCTTCCCCATCCGGATCCCCAGGCGGCGTGCCTGGTAGTCGGTGCAGTTCGAGCAGCTGACCACCTCGCGGTAGGCCCCCTGCTTCGCGAAGAACGCCTCGATGTCGTACTTCTTCGCGGCGACGGTCCCGATGTCGCCGGTGCAGACGTTGACGATCCGGTAGGGGAGCTTCAGCTTCTGGAGGAAGAGCTCCGCGTTCTGCCGCAGCTCCTCGTGGAGCTTGGGGGAGTCCTCGGGCCGGCAGAAGACGAACTGCTCGACCTTGTGAAACTGGTGCATCCGGAAGAGGCCCTTCTGGTCGACCCCGTGGCCCCCGATCTCCCGGCGGAAGCACGGGCTCACCCCCGCGAGCCGGATCGGGAGGTCGTCCTCCTCGAGGATCTCCCCCATGTGGAGCGCCCCCAGCGGGTGCTCGCTCGTCGCGATGAGGTAGAGGTCGTCCCCCTCGATCTTGTACATCACGTTCTCAAAGTCCGAGAGGTCCGTCACCCCCTCGTAGGGCTCCCGCCGCAGGAGGTAGGGAGGCAGGACCACGGTGAACCCTCGCTCCACCAGGAGGTCCAGCGCGAGCCTCTGGAGCGCGAGGTCGAGGCGCGCGAGGGCCCCCATGATGTAGTTGAACCCGGCGCCGCTCGAGCGCCGGCCCCGGTCGAAGTCCGCGATCGCGAGCCGCTCCGCGAGCTCGACGTGGGAGAGGAGGGGGAAGGTCGACCTGGGGGGCTCCCCCCAGGTGGCGACCATCGCGTTGTCGTGGTCGTCCTTGCCGAAGGGGACGGTCGGGTCGAGCAGGTTCGGCACCCGTAGGAGGGTGCGGTCCCGCCGCTCCTGGACCTCCTTCTCCTGGGCCTCGATCGCCCCGAGCTTCTCGGGGAGCTTCTGCGCCTCTTCCTTCAGGGCGGCGGTGTCCTCCCCCTTCTTGCGGGCCTCCGCCATCGCCTGGGAGAGCTCGTTCCTCCGGCGACGCAGCCGGTCGCCCTCGCCGCGGAGCTTCCGCCACTCCTCGTCGGCGCTCTGGACCGTCGCGAGGAGCTCCAGGTACTGGGACGCCTGGCGCCGCTGGAGGTTCTCCCGGACCTTCTCCGGTTCCTTACGGATGAGCTCGAGGTCGATCAAGGGAAGGTCGGGAGCCAAGGGGGGCCATGTAGCTTTACCCCAGGGGGCCGGGCTGGGGCTTGCTCCAGGAGAGCTTCGACCCGAGACCCCGGACTGGATGGACCGTGCGGACCCGGGCCTGGTGGGGCCGGGGGATGGAGGGATGCGCCGGTGAGGCCGTGGGAAGCTCCCGCCCCTCCTGCCCCCGGGAACGACCCGAAGTCCGCGGTGCGTCGGCTTCTTGAACTGAGCGTTTGTCGCCCCCTTCCCCAGGTGAGGAAGGAGGGAGCATGCCGCAGGAATATGGGCTCTTCATCGACGGAAAGTGGGAGACGCCGAAGGACGCCAAGCGGTTCTCGACCCGGAACCCCGCGACCGGAGAGGAGCTAGGCAGCTTCGTCTCGGGCTCGGCGAAGGACGCGGAGCGGGCGGTCACCGCCGCGACGAAGGCCTTCCGGGCCTGGCGCGAGATGCCCGCCCCGAAGCGCGGCCAGCTCCTGCTGCGAGCGGCCGAGGTCTACAAGCGCAGGAAGGACGACCTGGGGGCGACCGTGACCCAGGAGATGGGCAAGGTCCTCCCCGAGGGGAAGGGCGACGTACAGGAAGCGATCGAATTCATCGAGTACATGAGCGCCGAGGGACGCCGCCTCCTGGGCGAGACCGTCCCGTCGGAGCTTCGCAACAAGTACTGCATGACGGTGCTCCAGCCCAAGGGCGTCGTCGCGGCCATCACGCCCTGGAACTTCCCCACCGCGATCCCCAACTGGAAGATCGCGGCCGCGCTCATCTGCGGGAACACGGTGGTCTTCAAGCCCGCCTCCAACACCTCGCTCTGCGGCGTGAAGGTGGTCCGAGCCTACGAGGAGGCGGGACTGCCCCCCGGGGTGCTGAACCTGGTGACCGGGCCGGGAGGCGTCGTGGGTGACGCGCTCATCTCCGACCCCCGGGTGAAGGCGGTGAGCTTCACCGGCGGCACCGACACGGGCCGCCACGTCTATTCGAAGGGAGCGGAGCACCTCAAGTACGTCCACCTGGAGCTCGGCGGGAAGAACCCGCAGATCGTTCTCAACGATGCGAACCTGGAGCTCGCGCTGGACGGCGTGCTGTTCGGGGCCTTCGGGTCCTCCGGGCAGCGCTGCACCGCGACGAGCCGGCTCATCCTCCAGGAGGGCGTCTACGAGAAGTTCCTGGGGATGCTCTTGGAGCGCCTCAAGTCCTTCAAGGTCGGGAACCCCATGGACAGGGAGGTCGACATGGGCCCCGTCGCGAGCGCGGACCAGGAGCGGAAGATCCTGGGCTACATCGACGCCGGGACCAAGGAGGGGGCGAAGCTCCGGGCGGGCGGCAAGAAGCTCACCGGGGGGGCCTACGACCGGGGCTTCTTCATCGCGCCCACCGTCTTCGAGGCGAAGCACGGGATGCGGATCACCAAGGAGGAGATCTTCGGCCCCGTCCTCTCCGTGATCAAGGTGAAGGACTTCGAGGAAGCGGTCCAGGTCGCGAACGACGTGGACTACGGGCTCTCCTCCTCGATCTACACGAAGGACGTGAACCTCTCTTTCCAGGCGATGGAGCGCCTGGAGGCCGGTATCACCTACATCAACGCGCCCACCATCGGCGCGGAGGTCCAGCTCCCCTTCGGGGGCATCAAGCAGACCGGGAACGGCGGCCGGGAGGCCGGCACCTCCGCCATCGAGGAGTTCACGGAGATCAAGACGGTCTTCGTCGACTTCTCGAACCGCCTGCAGAAGGCCCAGATCGAGGGCTGAGCGCGCGCGGGAGGAGGGCGGGCGGGGGAGGGCGCTCCCCCTCACGGACCCTGCGCCATCGGTCCAACTGGGTCGCCGCTCGTCGACGCCTCCCAACCCCACCGCCTCGGGACGCACGGGAGAGCCCCCTCCCTCCTGTCGTCGTCCATGAGTTGGCCAAGGTCCTGCCGGCGAGGGGGCGACCTCTGGGGGTCCTGTCGGGTCCCGCCGGCCGGATGGGACCCGGGTCGGACTCGCTGGCGCCACGTGACCTGCGCGGGTGGGGCCGTCCGAAGAAAGGGGGCTTCGACCGCGCTCCCTTGGCGTCGCACGGGCGATCAGGGTAGCCGAGCACCTTTGCTCACCATGGCTGGCCTCCTTTGCGCGCCCTTCGGAACGGTCCACCCGTCCTTCGGCGGTCATGGCCGGATCGGCCAAAGGCGGCGCACGCTCTTTCGGACCTGAGAGAAGGCGCTCCGACGCCCGCGGCTCGACCTCTCGTCTCGATTCCGGGTGCACCGAAAGGAGTACACGCGAGATCGCAGGCTGTCGTCGATGAAGGCCGTGGGGAGGAGAACGGCCCAGGTTCTCCCTCACGGGCATCGCGCGGGTGTCGGTCGAGGCGTCGGCCACGGCCCTTGGGACCGCTGAACTTCGGGACACACGGCCTTGGTCCTCGCGTTCCAGAGGCCCATCGTTTTCTTGGACCAGGTCGCCGTGTGGCAAGAACGACCTTCCCAACGGCGGAGGCCTTTGTGGAGGCGCTCGAGGGGCCTGAGCCCATGAGGGAGACCACGGGGTGACGGCACGGTCGGGGCTGCGCCTTTGCGACCTGCCTGGCTCAACCTCTTGAACGGCACGGACGGAGCCGTGCGGTCCCCTTTGCCGAGAGCCGGACGGCGGTCACCCGTGAGGTCCGCGGGAGCCTTCCGTCGGCTCTCGCAAGGGAGGGGGCCCGGAGATGCCCGCAGATGGTGGAGGCGGTCTGAACTTGGTAGGGCCAGGTCCGGTCACCTTCCAGAGCACGGAGCGGTGAGCCACGACCGTCCGCCGGTCCTTCGAGGGGACGGGTCTCTTCTGCCCGTTCCCCCGCCCCGGGCTTTGCCCGATTAAGGGCTGGAGGGGACCCCCGGGCCCCCACTAATCGGGCAGGGCGCTGAGTTCTCGGGCATGGGCTCAGGGTGGAAAGGAGACCCCGCGAAGCCCTCCCCGGCGAAGTCCGCGACCGCACCGTGTTCGAAGACCTCGTGGATGAGGACCGTCAGGTTGTAGGCGATGGCCTCGCAGAAGGCCTCGTTGATCTGACCCATCTTTCGGGGGACTTAGGCAACAGGTAGGATCTTCGCCGCTCCGAGGGGCTTGAGGATCGCCTCCTGCACCTCGGTGAGCCGGGTGGCCCATTCCCGGATCGATTTCCCCGCCCCGAACCGGACCCACGAGACCCCCTCGAGGAGGTCCATGGCCTTGCCCATCGTCATCGTCGGGTATTTCCTCCGCACCCCGGAGGGCGCCGACGGCCACCCCTCCTTCAGCTTCCGCTCCGCCCAGCTCCACAGCAGGTACGCCAGGTAGATCACCGTCGAATAGGCGTCCAGCCGGTCCGCCCGACGGTACCGGATCGGTCCGAGGGAGAGTTCTCCCTTCATCGTCTCGAACACCTTCTCGATCTCGTCACGCTGGAAGTAGAGGGCGAACATCTCCTCCGCGTCCCGCGTGAGGTCCGTGCTGAACAACAGGAACCGTCCCAGCCCCCGTTCCTCCTCCTTCAGCTCCCTCTCGTTCACCACGAACCCCCGCCGCCCCCGGCTCGTCTCCGCCACGTCCCGCCCCAGCACCTTCCGGATCTGACGGAGCCGCTCCGCCGACGGGTGTCCCTGCTCCAGGGTCATCATCGCCAGGTCCCGCGCCTCCCTCTCCTCCGTCGCTCGTCGCGGGTTCTCCACTACCGCCACCCGCATCCGCGTCCTCCCGTAGAGCGAGGCCACCCAGCTCCGACAGTACGCCGCCGCCCCGCTCGCCCGCTCCACCACGAACCGGGGCTGCTCCAGCTCCTCGCGGGGCCACCGGGTGATGTAGCTCCACGCCTCCTCGTTCCGCCCCCGCACGATCCCCAGCTGCTCGTAGCCGGCCCCGGTCACCACCTTCAGGTTCTCTTCCGAGACCATGCCTCGGTCCATCACCATCGTCATGTGCTCGTAGCCGAATCCCTTCAGCTGCTCCACCGTCTCCCCCACCCCCACCGTGTCGTTCTTGGAGCCCAGGAGGGGGCGGCAGAGGGTGGGGTGGTGGTGGTCTCGGGAGACCACCAGGCCGAACCCCACCACGTTGGAGAGGTTCCCGGTCCCGTCGTGCCCCACCGCGGCGTAAGGACAGTCATTCCCGTAGTAGGGCTGCTTGGTGATGTCGTAGTAGACCGCGGCCGGCTCGCGGGAGCCTTGTCGCCAGGCGTGGTTGAGGCGCTCCTGGAGGTGGAGGCCCGCGTTGTCGAACCCCGGGGCGAGAGGGCGGTAGAGGGTCATGAGCGCGGTCTGGTAGGCCTCGTGGGTGACCCGGGCCTCGTCAAGCCCTTCCCACGCCAGGAACGGGCTCCTTCGGGTCACCTCGTGGAGATGGTAGAGGGGCTGACGGTCGACAATCTGGTTGAGGGCGAGGGAGAGGACGAGGCTCGCGGAGGTGGGATCGGCCGAGAGGGCTTCCTCGATGATGCGTTTCACCCCGAGGTCCTGGGCGGCGGCGTAGAAGAGGGCCAGGCGACCGACAGGGAAGGTGGAGTGGACGTGGTCGACACGGTGCGAGGGTTGGGAGAGGAGCTTTCCGTCCTTGTCGCAGGGGCCGAGGTGCCGGAGGTAGCGCTGACGAGAGCGCTGGAGCTTCGGGTCCCAGTAGGACTCGTACTCGCAGAGATAGAACCGGTCGCCCTGGGGCTTGACGCGCGTGTAGGTCATATAGCGCCTAATAGGCGCCATACATGATAACTGTGCCGTCGCCCGAGCGACACGTCATCGAGGAGAAACGGTCAGGTCAGGAAGCCCTGTTGCCTATGATGCCCGAAAGATGGGATCTGAGCGACCAACTTCCGGCTCCGTAGTTCCTCTCCGAACTTCCGCTTGAAGGCGGAGAAGGCCGACTCGCCCAATAGATTCAAATCGCGGATGGGCATGGGCCAGTCATGGCAACCTACCCACCACCCCCAGGTACTTCTTGGCAGCCGCCCCCGCCACCGAAGAAGTCGAAGAAGATGCTCGTGGTCGTGGTTGCCGTCGTAGCAATAGTGGTGGTCGGCCTAGTCGCGGCCATGGTCCTCACTTCGGGCGGGAACTCGCCCTTTGGATCGAGCAAACCGAAACTCTCCGTGACGGCCTCGGCCAGCCCCACGAGTGGCTACGCAGACCTCGCTGTTGCCTTTACGGCCTCGGCGCAAGGAGGGAGCGACACCTACAGTACCTACTCTTGGTCCTTCGGGAACGGAGGATCCGGGTCGGGTGCCTCGACCACCTACACCTACGATACCCCAGGGACGTACTCGGCGGCGGTCACGGTCACCGACAGCTCTGGGGCAACCGCCACAAGCTCGGTAGTTGGCATCACCGTTAGTCCCGCCCAAATCACCATTACCGGGTTCACCTTCACTCCGAGTTACACGGGAACAACCTCGGGATATCTGGCCTCGTCGTACACATGTGTCTCGGGGTGCCCCACCACCATTACTGGTGGCGCGGACTGGACGATTACCATGACCCTGACAAGCAGCGCCATTCTGTTCAACCACAACATCAATGACTTCACCGTGTCATCGCCATTCACTTTCGTATCGGTGAGCCCGAGCTTACCCGTCACCCTGTCCCCAGGTCAGTCCGCAACATTCCAAGTTACCGTACAGGCGCCTTCGGTTACCGGGAGTTACAGCATCACCGGGACCATCTCCACTAACTGAGGAGCGTCCCGTGGCTCAAGGGGTGAGACCCGTGTGCCCCCACTGCCGTGCCGCCCTCAACCCCAAGACCGACTTGCTGTGGGACAACTCGGGACAGTTGAAGGTCGGAGGGGTCTCGATTATCTACTGCGGCATCGGCGGGGCACCCTTCAACACGTTCACCAAGAAGGAGCGGGGCTAGCGGAAATTGGGTCGCGGCAACTTTTCGAGCCCGCCCCCCACCTACCAGAACCCGGCGGGCGGACCCGGCTGGGCAACCACCCCTGGCCCTCCTCCCCAGGAAGCCTGGACACCGCCTGTTAGCACGTACCCGCCCCAGATGGCGTACCAGCAGCCCGCGTTTGTGGTCCCCGTCAAGGTCCCCCGGTTCAGAACACACGCAAGCAGCATCGCCGAGGTGCTCGCTATCCTTGCACTCATCGTCACGATTCCCATCGCCCTGGCCATGATGCTCTTTGGGCTGTTCTTTGCCGCGTTAGGGAGCCTTGTCGGCCTGTCAATCCTCACATTCCTCGGCCTCATTCTGGGCGCGGCCGCACTGGTCATCGTTGTCGTGTTCTACATCCTGGTATATCGAAGCATCCTCGATTCCAAGTTCGCCACCGCCAAGGCGACCTCCCTGGTGTTGTTCGTGGTCTCGCTCGTCATCATGGTAGTGGGCCTGTTCATCTTGGTCGGTATCCTGATGCTCGTTCCGACGATGTTCTTCTTCTTCCTGTGGAGGAGGTGCGCGGAGGCGGAGGACGAATTGGCCGCCGCCCGGGCCGGGGTGGTCACAGGACCGCCTCCCCTCCCCGTGTACGGAACCGAGGGCACCTACGCGCCTAGTTGGAACCAACAGGACGGCGCGTGAGAGAACCAACACGGCTTCATACTCGCATCGTATAACTTCAGAGAGGGGCGAGAATGGGCGCGGGGACTGTAGTCGTGGGGGTCCTTCTCCTCCTCTTCGGGCTCGCCCTCTCCGCGACCATCATCGGGGCCATCATCGGAGTCCCGCTCATCATCGTCGCCATAGTTGTCATTGTCATGGGCGCGAAGTCGAAACCTGTCCAGCCGGTCGTGTACGTCCAGCCGCAGCCCTTCTACTACCCCCCGCCCGCGTACCAGCAGCCTGCACAGGCTCCAGTCGTGATCCAGAACTACCAAGCAGCGGCAGCACCAGCCGCGCCCCCTCCTCCGCAGGTGATGTTCAGATGCCGGTACTGCCAGTCGGTGTATCCCGAGACGGCGGGGAAGTGCCCCAAGTGCGGTGCGGGGTTCTAGGGTTACGGCATTCCCTGACGAGGGTTCTTGCCAGGCTTGGACGGCCACAAGTCCTTAAGTCTCGTTTAATCTCCATTAGACTCGTTTAGAGATACTGAGAATGCCCATCAATCCCTACCTTCCCAATCAGCCTGTAACT
>DAHUZP010000039.1 GCA_027306505.1 Thermoplasmata archaeon
GGCCCAGGGCTTCACCCTGACCGGCAGCATCATGGGCGCGACCTGGGTGTGCGGCAACACCTGGGTCGGCAACACCGCGGGTGGCTCGGCCATGCTGCCTTACAACGCGGGCGGCAACATCCAGCTCGGTGGGGACTACTGCCCTGGCGACGCCTCTGGAATGCCAACCTACCAAGTGACCCTCGTCGAGTCCGGCCTCGCAGCCGGTATCACCTGGGGAGCTACGGTCGGCACGCTCGCGGTCTCCGGTACCTCAACGGCGACCGCCAGCTTGGCCACGGTGGCAGGCCTCGAGGCGGGCTACCTCGTGTGGACCGCGACCGACGTCGCGGGCTATGTGGCCGTCCCCGACAGTGGCAGCTACCTGGTGGGCTCCGGTGCGCCAATCGTGATCAACTACGTCCCGGCCCTGATCACGATCACGAGCCCTGTTGCGAACTCGGCCTACGCTGCGCCGCTCTACGGGTTCAACGTCACGTGGACGACCACCGGGCTGGGCAGCTTCGGCCCTCAGCTCTCGATTGACATCGCGATCGCGGACTCCTCGGGCAACGTGGTGTCGGCGAAGGTCGCCTCGGTCGTCAGCTCAACCACGACCTACGATGAGAGCGCGCTCAGCTTTGCTCCGGGCTGCTATCAGGTCCTCGTCGGGATCTACAACGGCACCACGCCTGGAATTGGTGAGCCGTCCACCCCGATGGCCTCGTGGCCTGATGTGGCCTCCCAGCCGTACTGCGTAGCGTATGCCTACTCTGCGCCCTCGGTAACGGGGGTCAGCGCTCAGGCGGCAGGGAACGTCACCATCTACTACCAGTGGGACTCCCCCCACGCGATGGCCGCCGAGTTCACGGTCTGGCAGGGCACCACGGCGGTCTTCGCGCCCACCAGCGTTTGGTCCTCCGCAGGGGCGGCGTCCGGCACGGAAGTGATCGGACTGCTGCCGCAGGCGACGACCACCTACAGCGCGGTAGTCTCGGTCCAGACGGCGGGCGGCTCGTGGGTCAACTCCACGTCCACCTTCCAGGTGAACCCACCCGCGCCTCCGACCACGGTGTCGGCGCCGACCTGGTACAACACGACCAGCAACTACTACTACAACTCGACCCAGACCCTCCCTGGCGGTCTGGCGGCGAACACCCTCGGCACGATCCTGCTCGAGATTGGGATCGTGGTGGGCGCTGTCATCGGCATCATGATCGGCACCATGATGTCCCGCAAGGGCAAGGGCGGGATGAGCGGCGGAGCGAGTGGCACGGGAGCCTCGTCGGCGGCGGGTGGCATGTTCACCTGCGCAGCCTGCGATGCGAGCTTCCCCGACCAGAAGGCCCTGGACGACCACCGCAAGACCGTCCACGGGATGTAGTCGGTCAGGGCTGAACCGACGCCCCGATCCCCCGGCCGGAAAGGGCCGGGGGGTCGAACCCTTTCCTTTCTTTCCCTTCTTCTGGGTCTGTGCTCGCCGCTATAGGACCCATGGCTGAAGGTGGGCCTGAAGGCTCCGCGAGGGGAGCGCAGCGACCTCAGGTGAAGGTCATCGACCGGAACCGCCGACGAAGGAGACGGACCGAGCGGCGCACGTCCTTGCGGTCAAGGCCGGCCTGGCGCAGTAGCCCTGCGACCTTGGGCATGTCGCGTGGACGAAGACCGAGGCGGGTCGCCTCGGCGGTCCCGACCCGGCCGACGAGGTCGATGATGAGGTCCTGCTCCTCGAGCCGACGGGCGAGGCCCGCGGGACCGATGCCGTAGCGACGGCGCATCTCCGCGCCGTCCAGGTGGACCTGGTGGGAGGCCGTGTAGCCCTCCGACTTGCCTACGACCGGGAACCCCTCTTCGTCCATCGCCTTGGCCAGCGCACGGGAGTTGGCGACGACGGTGCTTGCGTATCGGGGGCCGATCCGCTCCATCTCCAGAAGGGCCTGGCCGAGCCCGGCGATGCGGTTCCAGTGCGCGTTGTCCAGGATCCGCCAGGTGAGCGCGGCGTCCATCTGCTGGAAGAGGTCCTCCCGGTCCGTGACCAGCAGTCCGCCCTGGGGGCCGAAGAGGGTCTTGTGGGTCGAACCGAAGGCCACGTCCGCGCCCTCCCGAAGGGGGTCCTGGAACTCACCGCCCATGGTCAGCCCTAGGACGTGGGAGGCATCGTAGAGCACCAGGGCCCCCACCTCGTGGGCCACTTCGGCGATCTCCCGAAGGGGGTAGGGGAACAGCACGAAGCTCTGCCCGAGGACGATCGCCTCGGGACGGTCACGGTGGAGCAGCGTCGCGATCTCGTCCAGGTCGGCCCGGTGGGTGAGACCGTGGAGAGGCAGGGGAAGCACGTTGTGGCCCAGGACCGCGGGTAGGAAGCCGGGGGCGTAGCCGTCGTAGCCCCCATCGTCCGGCTGGACCGCGAGATAGCGTGCGCCCCTGGGAAGCAAGGGAGCGAGGACGCACATCGAGGCCACGTGTCCTGAGAGGGGGCGGACGGAGGCGTACCGACCGTGGAGGAGGCGCGAAGCGGACCGGGCCGCGAGGGCTTCGATCTCGTCCGTGAAGCGCGTCCCCGCGTAGCCGTTGTCGACCTTCTCTCCGTGAAGGGTCTGGGCGAGGGGCAGGGTGTAGCGCCGGGACAGGTCGCTCGCGAGGTACCTCTGCACCGTCGGTGAGGAGAGGTTCTCGGAGGCGAGCAGGTTCAGGCAATCATGCGCCCGCCAGCGCTCATGCTTCGCGACGAGCTCGCGGAGCCTGGCCTCCTCGTCCTTCCCACCCTTGTGTGCTTGCCCTTGGCCAGCCATGGATCTACCTCGAAGGCGGGCCCCGGTCGATGGCCACGGGGTATCGGATCGACGGCCCCCTCAGCCCGAGGAGGGATCTGGGGGCGGGGCTGCGGGGGTGTTCTCGCCGGAGCTGGGGGCGTCCAGCGGGTCGTCCGGGCCGGGCTCGTGGGAGCTCCGGTCCCTTCGACCATGGCGTCCACGGTCCCCACCACGGCGGTCGTGGTCCCGGTCATGGTCCCGGTCGTGGTCCCGGTCGCGGTCGTGCCCTCGGTGGTGGCCTTCCTCGGCGTGGGACTCACCAGGAGCTCCTTCGTCCGAGGAGGGCCCGCCCTTGTGGCCGCCGTACTCCTTGGAGACCTTCCTCTGCTCGCGCCGACCGCAGCGGTTGCAGACCATCTGGCTGCCGCTGACATGGGAGAGGATGCCGTGACAGTCGGTGCAACGTCCGAGGACCACGCCGAACTCGCTCCCTTGCGTAGAGAGCTTGACGGTGGGGTAGCCCTGGAGCACCACGGCCTTCAAGATGTCCCCGATCGCGAACTCGAGACCGAGCTCCTCGACATAGCTGTCCTTCGCCTTGGAGATGTGGACGGTGCCCTCGGGGTTCCCGGGGACGGTCCGCCCGGTCCGGGCGCTGGAGAGCACGTTGGTCACCAGCATCGCGCTCTTGATCTCCTCGATCCGAGCGTAGACCGTGTCGCCCTCGGAGAGGTGGGGGACCTCGTGGAGCGCCTGCACCGACACGGTGCGGTTCTGGGTGTCCACCTTGGGGTGGCCCAGGAGGGCCGCGTAGACCTGCCCGTTGTACTCGTATGTGCCTCGGCCCGGGACGAACTCTTCGGCGGTCCCCAGGAGGTCTCCTGGTAGGACCAGACGTTCTTCGGAGGGGTCGCTCATCGTCCTGCTCTTCCTTTACCTGCGTCGCAGGATCCACCGGTCGACCTCGACCTGTCCCCGCGACTCCCGATGATGGGAGAAGGTCCGGGGAAGTGGCCAGGACGACCTTCTGTGTTCCTCGATGGTCAGATGACGCGCCATCGACCAGCGCTCTATAAAAGCTTGGGAGGCGGAGTTCGCGAGGAGGTAGAGGGCCCCTCCAGGGGCCGGGACAGGGCTTCCCGCCCCTCCCTTGGGGACTTCCAGCGTCGGACGGAGCAGGACCTCCACAGCTTCGAGGAAGGGACGGTCCGCATGACGTCGCTGGGCCCCGAAGGGGGGGTTCATCACCACCGTGTCCACCTGGGCCGGGAGCTGTAGAGGCGTCGGAGAGCCCAGCTCCGCCTCGATCCAGGTCACCTCGACCCCGGCGACGCGGGCGTTCTCTCGCGCCACGGAGAGCGCCTGCGGGTCCACCTCGACCCCGAAGACCCGTGAGGCGCCCAGCCAGGCAGCGCCGATGGCGAGCGTCCCCGTGCCGCATCCGAGGTCCACCACGCACCGGTCCCGTAGGTCCCCCCGGAGGAGCGCTTCCCAGAGGAGAGCGCTCGCCTCCTCGGCGGGCGTGGCGACCTGCTCGAGACGGGCCTCAGGGCGAGGAAAGCCCCGCAACGAGGAGAGCCGGCGGGTGAGCTCCGCTCGTTTGAGCGGCGGGCCCTGAATGGGGGGGCGAGGAGCGGCCTCGGACGGGCCCACGGGCTCTGCTGGCACAGGAGAGGAGGAGTTCACGCCCCGCTTGTGGGGTCGGGGTTCCGCCATGCGGGGAGCCGGATTCGAACCGGCGAACGCCTTCGCGACGGAATCTCTTCCCCGGGGAGAGGGCGAACCTCTTTCCCGGATTTAAGTTCCGCGCCGTTCCCAGGCTTGGCTATCCCCGCGCGCTCGGCCTCAGCGGGTGGCCCGCTGTAAGACCGCGCCGTGGGCGCCGGCGGGCACGGGAGCCGCAGGCGTCGGAGGCGGCGGGGGCGGGGTCTTCTTCGCCGACACCCGCTTCGGGAAGTACTTCAGGAGGATCACGTCGTTGACGGCCGAGACCCATCGGAACGGAACGTTCACGCTGCGCGAGCCCTCGACCAGGTACTCGCTAGGCTCGGAGACGAAGAGACCGTCAGCTCGACCCCCCTCGACGTCCAAGACGATGTTGTTGACCTTGCCGAGGTGACGGCCGTCCGGGGTGTAGATGTCGCGGTCGACGAGCTGAGTGATCTCAACGAGCATGGAGGCTCCTCGAGGTATCGCACGGGAACCCCGCTTTAAGACTTTTCCCTTCGAGGCGCACGAGGGGTCGCCCTCGACGACGGCACCGTCAGAAGGGGCCCTTGGGGGGCGGTTCCGCGGGCCGTTGCGGAGGGGTGTCCTTGAGCTCAGTGCCCTCCGAGGAGGTCTCCTCGGCGGCCCGGCGCACCTGGGTCTGGTAGAGGCGGACCACCTCCTCGGTGGTGCTCGCCTGCTCCGCCCCCTTGTCCTCCCGCACCCGCCCGGTGAAGCGGGGGAAGTGGAGGGCCAGGCCGTAGCCCTCGCGGACCCGACCCAGGGCGGCGCGATGGATCGGCGATAGGGTGAGCTCTGCTCCGCGCAGCTCGAGCACGAGGGTCGGCCGGATCCAGACATCGGGGGTGAGCGTGGAGAGCACCTCCTCCGGCCGCGATTCGACCTGCTTGTCCCGCAACTGCTTCGTGAGGCTTTCGAGCGTAGCGTCGTCGAACCCCGTGCCGACCTTGCAGAGCGTCGGAAAGGTCTCCTCCTGGGCGTCGTAGACCGAGACCAGGAGAGCCCCGTACCGACCGGCGCGCTTCCCCCGCCCCCAGAAGGCGCCCACGACCACCGCATCGAGGGTATCAGCGAGCTCGTGGGTGTACTCGCGCTTGTACTTGATCCACCAGAAGCCCCGGGCGCCCGCTCGATAGGAGGACCCCTCCGCGAGTGACTTGGCCATCACGCCCTCGCATCCGTCCGTCAACGCCTGCTGGAAGAACCGTTCAGCTTCCGGGACCTGGTCGACGACCTCGCGGGTCGCGAGCTGGACCCGGTCCCCCAGCTTCACGATCCTCTCCAGGCGCTCTCGACGCTCGGGATAGGGAAGAGAGAGGACCTGCTCCTCCCCGGCGAGCAGGACATCGAAGACGAAGAACCGCACCGGCACTTCCTCCTCGAAGCGCTCCAGGTCGTACTTCCTGCCCCGTCGGCGGGAGATCTCCTGGAAGGGGCGAAGCTCGCCCGTGGTCGGGTCCACGGGGACGCACTCTCCCTCGACGATCGCCGGTCGCACCGTGAGGGCCCCGGGGAGCTCGCGCACGATCTCGGGGAACTGCGCGCTCACGTCCTCCAGGCGCCGGGAGAAGAGCCGCACGGGCGCTCCCTCCGCCGAAGGGATGTGAGCCTGGAGCCGAAGTCCGTCGTACTTGTATTCGAGCGCGGCCCGGCCTTCCATCCTCTCCAGGACGTCCTTGAGGGAGGCCTCCCGTTCGCCCAGCATGGGCCGGATCGGCTTGCCGACCTTCGCCCGCAGGCGCGCGAGAGCTTCCAGGTCGCCCGTCCTAGCCAAGGTGGAGGCGACCTCTCCGAGGTCCGAGGTCACGTTGAAGGCGCCCTCGATCACCGTCCGCGCTTTGCGGGGCTCCTCCCCTCCGTAGACCACGGCGAGCGCGTCCAGGACGGTCATCTCCTTGACCCCCAGGCGGAGCTTCCCGAGCGTGAACCGAACGAGGTACTTCGCTTCGGTCGGCGAGGCCTTAAGGAGCAGCTTCGAGAGACGGTCGATCTTCGTCTCCTGGGAGCCCTCGCCGGACGCCTGGGCGATCTCCTTGAGCTCTCGGTAGACGTCCAGGAGAGCTAGGGGAGCTCCCCCTCCGGCCTTGCCCTGGGAACGAAGCAACGCCTCGGCGGTGGTCCCCAGGTCGCCCGAGCGGGAGGCCTCCGCCCGGACCTTCTCCTCCGAGGCGCCAGAGGCGCTCGCGAGCGCCTTTCGGGCAAGCGAGTCGGCGACCCCCAGTTCCACGCCCTCGTACTCGGGACGGAGTTGGCCCTGGAGCAGGTAGACCATCGGGGCCATGTCCTGCTCGGAGACGCCTTTGAGGTGCTCCGCCAGCAGGGCCCGGATCTCGAGCCGTTTCGTGGTGGTGGAGATCCGTTCGAAGAGGTCGGTGAGGTCAGCGAACTTCAACCCCGGCCTCCTGAGCGAGCCGCTCCCGGAGCGTTCGCAGGTTCGCCTGCGGAGAGGTCCCGTCGGCGTAGACGGAGTTCCCGCAGACGAAGAGGTTGGCCCCGCCTCGGAGAGCATACCCGATCGTCTCCACGGTGACCCCTCCGTCGACGCAGAGGTCCGCGTCGCGTCCCGACCGGTCGAGGACCTCCCGTACCTTGCGCATCTTCGGGAGGACGTCGCTGCGGAACTGCTGCCCGGAGAAGCCGGGCATGACGGTCATGACCGTCACCTCGTCGAACTCCCCCAAGATGGGCTCCACCTTCTCGAAGGGAGTATCAGGGCGCACGGCGAGTCCCGGCCTTCTCCCCAAGGCGCGCACCTCCCGAGCGAGGGCGATGGGGTCTCCCCCGGCCTCGAAGTGGAAGCAGAGCGTGTCCCCACCTGACCTCGCAAAGGCGTCGAGGTACTTGCCCGGCTCGGAGATCATGAGGTGGACGTCCAAGGGAAGCCGGGTGCGGGCTCGGACCGCTTTCACGACCGCGGGGCCGAAGCTGATGTTGGGCACGAAATGCCCATCCATCACGTCGACATGGATGGCGTCGGCCCCCCCCTCCTCGGCCTCAAGGAGAGCGCTCGCGAGGTCCGTGGGGTCTGCCGAAAGGATCGAGGGGAGCAACCCGAATCGAGTTTGGCGGAGGGGGGAGTCCACGGGCGGGCGAACGGGACTCCGTACATAATCCGGCCCGAGGGGGGAGCCCGGGGTCGAGAACCCTTTCAACATGGTATATATACTAGCACTGAGGTTAGCCGCCCGACCGGCATCCGACGGTCATCGAACGAACATGACGAGTATGGCACCCCCAGCAAGCGGAGCACCCTCGACCCCAGCGAGTTCGCCCCCGCCGAAGCGCAGCAGCTCCGGTGGCATGGGCCCATTGATCGGGATCATCCTTCTGATCGTGATCCTTGTCGTAGGCGGCGTGGGGACCTTCCTCGCCCTGCCCACGGGAACGTCGACCCACAAGGGAGGCCCGACCTCAATTCAGTCGTGTTCGGGGTTCCAGTGCACCCCACCTCCGAAGGTCAGCTATCACGACGCCAGCGTGACCTCACCCTTCTCGACCTCCCAAGCCGGTGCCTCTGTAACCTTCAGTGCATCTATCGCACACGGCACCCCCGCGTCCTTCAAGTGGTTCTTCGGCGATGGAACCACCGCCACCACCACCTACTCGAGCACGCCCCACGTCTTCGCCTCCGCAGGAAGCTACGATGTCTTCGTGCAGGTGACGGACACCAGCGGTATCGTGCACGACAATCTCTACTCGCTCCTTCCGTTCACGACCACCTCCTCGTACAGCGGTGACCCCCTGGGCGACCACGTCCAGACCACGGGCGCCATCGTTTCGAACTCGACCTCCACGTCCTCCCCCACCGGGACCATCCCGGCGGGCGGCGCGGTCACCCTGATGGCCTACGTCTCCAGCCCCGCCGTGAACTCCAACACCCAGCTCACCGCGTCCGACATCTCCTTCGTGTTGCAGGGCAGCGCTTCCACCGCGTTCAAGGTCTCGGGCCAGACGGGCACGGGCCTCAACGCCTCGGCCGCGTTGCAGGCGACCTTCACGGCACAGGCGGGCGCCCCTGCGGGGTCCTACGCGATCACCTTCCAGGCGGTCAGCTCGCTGGTCACTAGCGGTGTGACCCTCAACGCCTGGAGCAACTACACCTTCACGCTGTTCCTGGGTTCATCGACCCTCGGGAACCCTCACGTGGTGGTCACGAAGTTCCCGACCTCTCCCCACCCGGGCACGATCCAGTCCTACGAGTACTACATCGGCGGGGCCGTCAGCCTGGACCCGTCGGTCGACTACGAGACCGTCGGAGCCGAGGTCATCTACAACGTCTACGAGACGCTGATCACCTACAACGGCTCCCAGGCGGGACCCAGCCCCAACGGGTTCGTCCCTGAGGCGGCGGCGTGCGTCCCCGGGACCACCTCGGGACCTTACGGCTGCCAGACCCTCTTCGGCAGCACCCTCGTCACCAACGGCGGGTCGGACTACACCTTCGTCATCAGCGACCACGCGAAGTTCTACAATCCCTCCAACGGGGCGATCATGAACGTCTACCCCTCGGATGTGGAGTGGAGCCTCGTGCGCACCTGCCTCTTTGTCGAGTACCCGGGCGTCGCCAACAACCCCGGCTGGATCGAGTGCCAGGCGCTCCTGCCCTACAACCTCGCGAACCCCGCCTACGACAACGGGCTCCACACCCCGTGGAACAACACCCCGGCGAACCTGCTCAACGCGATGACCATCAACAGCTCCGCCGACTGCCCCACGGCAGCGATGTCGGCCCCCTACTCAGGCTGCATCACCTTCCACACGGGGCTCTCCGGAGCCATGTGGCCCGAGTTCCTTGAGCTCATGAGCGACCCGAACGGCGCGGCGATCCAGAGCTGCAAGTGGGACCAGACCCAGGGCTACACGCTCGCGGGCTGGTCGACCTGCGGAAGCCCACCCTCGCCGACCTCGGTCGCGGACAACGCCTGGGACGGCGCGATCTCCCAGGGGTCGCCCACCAGCTGGAACCAGAAGCTCGCTCAGAACATGGTCGGGAGCGGCCCGTACTACCTCGCGGCCTACTCCTACGGTCAGTCCTACGCCCTGAAGCAGAGCCCGGCCTGGAGCGGCACGACCTGCGTGGGCGGCAAGCCCAACGGCTGCCTGCCGACCGCCTCGCAGATCCAGGCGACCTACATCAGCAACACCTGGGAGACCAGCGATACCCCGGGTCTGCAGGCCTACGCGGCGGGAACGGCCGACTACGCGAACTTCCCGTCGACCGACACCCCAACGATGTTGAACCTGATCGCCCAGGGGAAGATCGGGGCACTCACGAACCCGACGCTGAGCATCTTCTTCACGTCGTTCAACCTGCAGTACAACATCGCGGCTGCCCAGGCGCTCACGACCCAGAAGCTGACGGCGCCGGCCTACATGATGCAGGACGTGAACATGCGTGAGTTCCTCGTCCACACGTTCCCGTACCAGACGCAGCTCAACGAGTTCGGTACCATCGACGGTATCCAGTACCAGGAGACCTACGGAGGCACCATCCCGAAGGGCATGGGCAACTTCTACCCGACCAACGTCACGTGGCCGGGCGGGGACCCTGACCAGAGCGCGTCCGATGTGGGCGGTGCGGCCTGGTGGTGGAACCAGGTCTCCACCGACACCCTCGATGGATCCGCGTGCACCACCGCGAGCCCGTGCATCTACCCGCTGGTGCTCCAGACCGGAGACCCCGCGGACCTCGCGATGTACGAGGCGTGGGCACAGTGGACGTCGAAGATCTCCGGTGGCGCGGTCCAGGCCGTGATCATCCAGGTGAACTTCAACACCCTGGTCGCCGACCTGTACGGTGCCCCCGGCTCGGGTGGGTTCGGCCAGTTCTTCCTGGGCTGGCTGCCTGACTACCCCGACCCCTCGGACTACACGGTGCCCATGATGTACCCCGACTCCACCTACACGCTGACGACGGCGTGGAACGAGGCGCTCACCGGGTCAATGGCCTACCAGAACTACATGACCCCCTGCACGGGGACGAATGCGTGGAACTACGTGGTCACCAACGCCTGCCAGGGCTGGGCCTACAAACAGATGGTCTCGCTCGCTCAGGCGGGGGACACCTGCGTGGCTCCTACGTGCACGATCGCCCAGAGGATCCAGTACTACAACGCCGCAGAGCACATCCAGAGCCAGCTGGCGATGTACACCTACGACTTCCAACAAGTCGGTGTCGGAACCTACGCCTCTTGGATCAACCCGGCCTCCTTCACCCCGAACCCCGTCACCCCGGGGAACGTCTGGTGGTTCTGGAGCTACCAGGGACAGCCGATCGTCGGGTAGGCACCACCGAGCACGGCGAGAGGGGGGCCCGTAAGGGCTCCCCTCTCGAACCCCTTCCACAACCTCTTCCAAAGAATTCTGAGAGTCCCAAGCACCCCAGACCGGGCCACGCCCGATAGGGGGTCCTCATGGACGCTGGCTGGGAGCGCGGGTGGACGGTGAGCAGCCTACCCCGTGGGGGTCCCTTTACCCTAGGGCGGCCGAAGGGTCGTCAGCGCCCTAGGAGCGCATGGGCGCCCCGCCCGGCGGGACCGACGTTCTGCACGGACCCCGATCCTCTCTCGAGAGGATACGTAGTGTGGAGCTAACTTTGGGCGGGTGGACCCTCACCGACCCGTCGAGGTGAGAACCCCCCTACCTCATGTCGACCGTGAGGCGGGAGATGAAGCCCCCTCCCACGCCTCGTGCGAGGGTGGGGTCAGAGGAACTCCTCTGGGGGGACCGCGGCCGCGTCCTCCAGAGCGTGGCCGCTCACCCACTTCTCCCGGTCCACTTCCCAACGGCCCACCAGGAACGGGTGCCTCCAGTTGCGGTGGAAACGAGAGTGGTGCCGCAGATCCTTCGGGGGTCGGGCCCACAGGAATTGGTAGAGCAGGAAGTTGCTGTAGAGCACGAACGGGAGGGCTACCAGGGCGGTCCAGGGGACGGTCGTCTCCACGAGGCTCGCCAGGAGCATCGCGTCCAGGATGAGCATGGCAAGCCCGATCCAAGGCTTGAAGCCAGTGGCGAACGCCCAGTCCCCCCAGGTCGCGCCAGGCTCCGCCAGCGCTTTGCGACGGGCCTCGCCGCGAAGTCGAGGAGGGACGATGGCTCCTCGTGGGCGCGTGGTCTTCGGCCGGTCCTCCTCCGGTTCCTCGGAGGGGGACTCCTTGGAGGTGACCCCTTCAGCGGCGGGCGCGGGCTCCCCTGAAGGGGATCCTTCAGAGGACGGCGTCTCTGACGACTGCGTCTCTGACGACGGCATCTCAGAGGATGGTTCCTCAGCGATGGGCTCCTTGGAGGGCGTCTCCTCCGAGAGCGGCTCCTCGGTGGGTGGCAAGCTCGGCGCCTCCCGGGTCCGGGGCCGTCAGAGCTGGGTGTCGCCGCCCTCGTTGCTCCCGCGGCGCGTTCGCGAGCGGCCCGAAGAAGCACTGTCCTGAGCCTGAAGGGAGTCCTCCGAGAGCTTCCCCACACCACGCCAGAGGGGCACAGGCTCGTTCGGGGCAGGAGGTTCGAGGGGAGGAGACCGCACCGGGGTCTGCGGAGCGCCGACGCTGGGCAACCCCTCCGATGGGGGCGGGGGGGGGGGAGCAGGTGGGGGAGGAGGAGGTGGAGCGGCGGTCGGTGCCACGGGGGGAGGGGAGGTGACGGGGGCCGGCCCGGGGGAACCCGGTCGATAGCTAGCGAAGAAGGAGGATCGCAGTCCGCTGGACACCGAGGAGGAGGGGGAGGGGGAGGACGCAACGGGCGGGGCCGGGGGGGCAGGGGGGGCAGGGGGAGCAGGAGGTGAGGCTTCGGTCACCTCGAGGAGGGGTGGGGCGGGAGGAGCGTTGCTCTCAGGGGGGCTCGGGACTGGCGCTTCGGGCTGCGGGGTCGGCCGAGCGCCCGTCGGTGTCTGGTACGTCGGGAAGGAGAAACGGGAACGGGGCGGGGGCAGAGGCGGAGGCACTCCGGACCCTCGAGCTGCCGCTGCGGGCTCTGGGGCCGATGGGGACGAGGAGGAAGAGGAGTAGGACGGGGCGGGGACAACGGCGGTCGTCGGGATTGAGGGCGACTCGCTCCGAGAGGCGGTGGGGCCGGCGGTTGGTAGCGGGACCCTGTCGTTCCCCTGGCGGCTGGCCCCCAGGGGCGAGTTCATGGACGCGTCCGAGGGCAGCACCGTCCCCGACGAGGAGGCCCCTCCTCGGGCGGGGATCTCCATGACGGCGGGAGAGCCAACGGCGAGCAAGCCCATCCCCGGCATGCTCTCTGTGGTGTAGAGGTGGCAGGCCACCTGATGATCCGGCTTGCCAGCGTAGACCGAAAGGGGAGGTTCCACCTTGGAGCAGACAGCCATCACCTTCGGGCAACGGGTGTGGAAGCGGCATCCGGACGGAGGCGCCGCCGGGCTGGGCACGTCCCCAGAGAGGATGATCCGTTCGCGCTTGAGCGAGGGGTCCGGGATGGGAATGGCCGATAGCAGAGCCTGGGTGTAGGGATGGAGGGGGTTCTCGAAGAGCTCCTCGGTAGGGGCCTTCTCGACGACCTTCCCGAGGTACATCACCACCACGCGGTGGGAGATCGCACGGACCACGCTCAGGTGGTGGGAGATGAACAGGTAGGAGAGGTGCTGCTCCCGCTGGAGCCGAAGCAGGATGTTGAGGATCCGGGCCTGGACGCTCACATCGAGCGCGCTCGTGGGCTCGTCCAGGACGATGAAATCCGGCCGAAGGGCGAGGGCCCGCGCGATCCCGATCCGCTGGCGCTGCCCGCCAGAGAACTCGTGGGGGAACCGCCAGACGTGCTCCGGGTTGAGCCCGACGGAGGCGAGCAGCTCCGCGACCCGTTGGTAGCGCTGCTTACGGCTGCCCACATGATGGACGGCGAGCGGCTCGGAGACGATGTCCCGCACCAGCATGCGGGGCGAGAGCGAGGAGAAGGGGTCCTGGAAGACGATCTGCATCTTCCCGCGGAGCCTCCGCATCTCGTTGGAGCTGCGGCGGTAGAGGGAGTACTTCTCGGCGATCGTGTCGAGCTCCTTGAGGATCGGCTGGGCCTGCGCGTTGCCCCGTAGCGCCGCTGCGCGGTCTACGACGGCCGGTGGGACCAGTTGCTCGAGCTTCTCGTAGAGCGTCTGGAGGCGCGATTCCAGCTCGGGGGGGGGAGGATGCTCGGGGTCGAAGTAGAAGGTGTGGCCACGGGTCGGCTCGATGAGACGGAGTAGGAGCCGACCGACCGTGGTCTTCCCGCAACCGCTCTCTCCAACGAGACCGACGGTCTCGCCCCTACGGACGTCGAAGGAGACCCCGTCGACGGCGCGCACCTCGCCGATGTGCGTCGAGAGTACCCCCCCGCGCAGAGGGAAGTGCTTCTGGAGGTTCCAGGCCGAGAGGAGCAGCTCCGTCCCCGGGTCGGACTTTGCTTGGACCTTCTCCAAGAGCTCCGCGTGGGAAGACGGGGGAGGAGGAGGAACCGGACCCAGGGCGTCCCCCGGGGACAACGTCGGGCTCATGTCCGCACGCTCTACCAACGCCCCGCTAATAGTCCGTCACCTCTGGCCCGTGATAGAGCCAGCAGGCGACCACATGGTCGTTCCCCTCTCGGGTCACGACCGGCAGGTCCACCTTGCATCGCTCCATCGCGAACGCGCACCGAGGGTGGAAACGGCAACCCCCTGGAGGGCGGATGAGGTTGGGCACCGAACCGGGAATGGACTCCAGCTTCTTGCTGGGGTCGTCCATCCGCGGGATCGAGGCCAGCAGTCCCTGGGTGTAGGGGTGGAGGGGGCGCGCGAAGAGCTCGCGCACTGGTCCCACCTCGACGATGTGGCCCGCGTACATCACGCAGACGCGATCGCAAACCTCCGCGACCACTCCCAGGTCGTGGGTGATGAGCAGGATCGAGGTCCCGATCCGGCTCTTGAGATTGTGCATGAGCTCCAGGATCTGGGCCTGGATCGTCACGTCCAAGGCCGTCGTGGGTTCGTCGGCGATGAGGAGCTTCGGCTCGGGGGCGAGGGCCATGGCGATCATCACCCGCTGGATCATCCCGCCGGAGAGCTCGTGGGGGTAGCCCCTGGCCACCTGGACACAGTTCGCGATGCCCACCTGCTCGAGCATGCGGACCGTCTGCCAGAAGACCTCCTGGTCGAGCGGCCTGGCGGCGTGCTTCCTCAGGAGCGGGATGGAGAGCCAGAGCCCCTTGAACTGCTCCACCCGCTCACGGACCCGGAGCGATCGGCGCAGGGGGGCCGTGCTGAACCCCGTGCGCATCTCCAGGTAGTACTGCTCGTGCACGTCGTCCCGCAGCTCGGCGAGCCGGCGCTCTCGAAGGAGGTAGGCGCGTTGGATCGGATTGACACGGAGCCGGGCAAAGGCCTTCACGACCCCGCGCACCCGCGCCTCGGGGTTCTGGGTCTGGCCCCGGAAGAGGTAGAAGAGCTCGTGCTCGAGCGATGGGACCCCCGCCACCTGCCCGATCGTCCTCGCGACCTGGCGCAGGCGCGGCTGCCCTGGCTCCCGGGCCGCGTTGAGCAGGTCGCGCGTTGCGGCGGTCAGGTTGACCGCCCCGGGGTTCGCGGCGAGGACCGTATCGATCGTGGGGAGCGCCTGGTGGAGCAGGAGGGACTCACCTAGCTGGTGGGTGATGGAGAAGACGGGGTTCAGAGCCGCCATCGGCTCCTGGAAGATCATCGTGATCTGGGAGCCGCGAACGGCGGAGAGACGGGCCTGGGACTCCTTGATCCGCCGGAAACGCCGCCGGACCTTCGCGCGGACCGTCCCCTTGATCGGTTTGATCGAGGCTTCCCGCTCGATACGCCAGAGCAGGTTGGCCCCGGAGAAGAGGATCCGGCCCGCCTGGACACGCCCTGGGGGCTCTGCGATGAGCCGGGTGATCGAGAAGGCCGTTACAGACTTCCCGCAGCCGGTCTCCCCCACGAGCCCGACGGTCTCTCCCCGACGGACCGAGAACGTGACGCCGTCCAGCGCCTTGACGACGCCATCATAGGTGTAGAAGTAGGTCTTGAGGTCGCGGACCTGGAGCAAGGGCGGCTCGACCCGTCCCTCGCTCTCCGGAAGGGGGGCCTGGACGTCAGCGGGGGATACCGCAGGAAGCACGGGTGCCCCGGCGCCAGGCAGCGGCGGCGCGCCCGGATCGGGCAGTGGGGAGGTCCCGGGGAAAGCCGGTCTCGGTTCGAGAGATGCGCTCAGGATCCACCTACCTCCTCAGGCGGGGGTCGAGCGCGTCCCGCAGGCCATCCGACAGGAAGTTCACCGCGATGCAGAACATGAACAGGGCGAGGCCCGGGAAGAGCAGCTCCCACCAGGGGAACGGTACGTGCTCGGTCACCGTGGCGAAGAGGTCCACCCCCGAGGCTGAGCCGATCCCCACCTCATAGGAGGAGAGCACGCCCCACTCAGGGAAGGGCGCCCCGTTCGGGGTGGAGAAGAGGTAGGAACCGAATCCGAGGAAGGCGATGCCACCGAGCACCAGCGGGATGGCCCCCACGTCCAGGGAGAACTGGACGAGCATCGGGAAGATGCTGTTCGGGATGATGTGCTTGCGAAGCACCCATCCGGCCCGCGCGCCGCTCGCCTTCGCGGCCTCGACGTACTTCTGCTCACGGGTCACGAGCACCTGGCCACGAAGGATCCTCGTGTACGTGGGCCACCACGTGATGACGAACGCTCCCATGAGCAGTCCGATGCGGACCCGCTCATCGTTCGGCAGCGACCCCGCGCCCTCGTAGAGGGTGGTCATCAGGACCAGGACCAGGAAGAAGCCCGGGATCGAGAGGAACACATCCGTGACCCTCATCACGATCTCGTCCACGAGGCCGCCCATGTAGCCCGCGAAGGTACCGAGCATCAGCCCGAGGCCAGCCCCCGCCGCGACGATCCCCGAGGAGATCGCGAGGTCCCAGGGGGTCGCGCGCACCAAGCTCGTGAAGATGTCCACATAGGAACCGGAGGCACCGCTGGTGAGCGCCATGGATCCCATGGGCACCGGGCCGGGGTTGAACGGATAGAAGGTCCAGGTAGGCGGGATGAGGTTCGTCTGGCTCGTCAACGAAGGGTCGCTGGGGGTCCCGGAGGCGTAGGGGACGCAATCTCCGGCAGGCGGGGTCGAGGCCAAGGAGGTGGGATAGACGCACTGGAGGTCGTTGGTGTTACCCGCAGGATAGGAGGGCTGGTTCTGCTGGGTGCAGGCGAAGGCGGTGCAGGGCGTGTAGGCGTCCATCACCGGGACGGTGAGATAGTCGCCATTGCAGCCACCTACCCCGCAGGCCCCTACCTGAGGAGAATAGGGGGCAAGGACGGGGGAAAGCAACGCGACCATGACGTAGAAGATGAGGAGCATGAGCCCCAGGACCGCGAGCTTGCTCTGGAAGAAGAAGTAGAGCGTCCGCTTGAGCTGGGCTAGACGGGGTGCCGGTCGATTGAGCGGGTCCCTCAGGATGAGGCCCAGGATGAAGAGGGCGGAGCCTCCGGCCCCGGCACCCACCGCGGCAGCCTCCTCAGCGAAGGCGGTGGGGGTCAGCGGGACATTGATACTGACCTTGACCAAGTCGCTGGCCGTTGCGATGTACCAGACCCCGGTCGTCCCGGTCCACGATCCCGAACCCTTCGACCCGGACAGGGTCAGGAGAGGCTTACCGTACCATTCGAAGCACTTCACCGACTGGAAGGGATGGGATGTAGCGTTCGTCCCACCGCCCCATGGGCACTCGAAGACCTCCACGACCGTGCTCGTGTTCCCGAACTCGTAGCTGAGGGTGTACGACACCGAGGAGTTGTCACCCGGATCGGTGAACGGCAGCCCGACGGGCAGGCTCACGTTCTGAGTGAACCCCAGGGTGGTCACCGAGTAGGCCGGGGCCACCTCTCCCGCTCCGACCAGGGTCGCCGAGCCAGGGTTCATGACGAACCCCAGGAGCACCAGAGCGGCGACGACCCAGAGCAGGAACCCGATGTAGACGAAGACCGCGCGCATTCTATCCTGCCTACCCCCTCGTCCCCTGAGGTCACCCGAGTCGGACCCGTGGGTCCAAGACCCCGTAGATCACGTCCACGATGACGTTGGCCACGACGATGATCACGGTGAAGAGCACCGTGCTCGCGAAGATCGTGCTGATGTCAGGGGACGGGAACACGGAGTAGGCGAAGAGCATGCCGACCCCGAAGAGCCCGAAGAGCGACTCGATAATGGCGAACCCGGAGAGGAAGGCGGCGAACGTGAGCCCCAGGACCGTCACCGTGACATTGAGGGAATTGCGCCCTGCGTGATGCTTCACCACGAGGCGCTCGGGGACACCCTTGGACCGGGCCGTCCGAACGAAATCGAGGTTCATGACCTCCAGCATCGAGTTGCGGACGTAGCGGAGCAGGAGCGCGACCGTCCCGTAGGCGATGGTCAAGGCAGGGATGATGAGGCGGAGGACATGGTCCGCGACCAGGTCCCAGTAGTAGTAGCGACCGCCGGGCATGCCCGGGGGCGGGGTGTTCTGGAGGGCGTAGATGATCCCATCGACGGTGGGGAAACCGGTGGGGTGGGTGGCGTAGATCGCGTTGGCGTAGGGGGGCTTCGCGTTCCAGAGGACGGTGGAGACGGTCTGGCCATTGACGGTGGTCACCTGCGTGTAACAGGCCTGGTCCGCGTTGTTGAGGGAAGCGTGCCAGCTACCGATGATCTGGTTGTAGGGGCTGCCGTCACAACCGCCGGAGGGGTTCACCAGCGTCAGGATGAAGAAGAGGGCCAGGATCAGCAGGGCCCCGAGCAGATACCCTGGTACCGCGAAGCCGCTGAAGGAGAAGACCCGCGACGCCTGGTCGAAGGCCCGGTTGCGGTTCACTGCGGAGAGGTTCCCCATGGGGATCGCCATCAGGAGGATGATGGCGAGGGAGAGGACAGCCAGCTCCATGGTGTACGGAAGCCACGCCCCTATCAGGGTCGCCACCTCGCACCCTCCTTCGGCCTGCGAGACAGGTAACTGCAGGCAGGGTTTCACCTGGGGCGCATGTTGCCACATGCCATCGGCGGAAGAGTTCTGGATGAAGCCCCATTTGAACGTGAAAGAGTTGAGCAGGTAGTTGCCATACTGCTGGTAGATGGGTACGTCTAACCCGCAAATCTTCAGTTCATTGTTATAGGCCGGGGTACCGGGTTGGGGCTGGCGACGGCTGGGCGGGATGCAGGCGGTGAGGCGCTCGGAGATCGGGACGGCGGAGATGATGATGAACGTGATCGTGACGACCCCGATCAGGACGGGGATCATCAGAAGCAGCCGACGGACGATGTAGACCCAGAGCTTCATAGGGAGCTACTTCCCGCCCCAGGGGCGTATGGAGCGTCCTCCGGGCGCTTCACCGCCGTGCGAGACTTTCTCGAGGTATTTATCTATTCACCTTGGTTAACGAGAGAGGACGGATTTTCGAGCCCTCCGGAGGTGCGAAAAGCCCCCCGTCTGGGCCCTGGGGAAGGACCAGCCCCCCCTACCGATTGAGCGAAGGGCTCAGTGGCGCTCGAAGGGGGAGAGATAGGTCAATAGCCCGTCACAGAAGAGCGTCAGGGCGAGAAGGAAGAGCACGATCCAACCAACAGGCAGGAGGTAGCCCCACCACTGGTCGGTCCCCACTCCCGGAGGGAACCACCCCATGGTCCCATTGGCGAGGACCCACGTCCACTCCGGGAACTGATAGGACGGTAGGAGCAGGAACGCCCCAGCGGCTTGAGAGTCGTGCCCGCAGGCCGGGTTGTTCCCGGAGAGCAGGCCCAGGTACTGGTAGGCCCCCATCACGAAGAGGAGGCTGAACACCGTGGGAGGTACCTGAGCGAGAACAGCCGCGTTGCAGTTCGGCAGGATGTGTCGGAGGACCACGCGTGGCCATCGCGCTCCCGACGCGCGGGCCGCCTCCACGAAGGGCTGCCGAGCGAGGATGCGCGCCTGGGCCCTCACGGCCTGCGCGAACGGTGCCCAGAGCACCGCGGACACCCCCACCAGGAACACCCCGAGCGCAGTTCCGGGGGGGGCCTCCGGTGTTACCACCGCCAATACCACCAGTACCACGAGGAACGGGGGGAACGAGAGCGCCCCGTCGAACAGGGGAGAGAGAACGCTCTCGGCCCATCCGCCCATGGCCCCCGCGCTCGCGCCCAGGACGGCGCCTACCAGGACCGAGAGCCCGACGACGATCGCGATGAAGAGGAGGTCCCACCGGGTCCCCAGCATCAGCCCCTCTGATACGTCGAAGCCGAGGTGGGCGGTCTGTCCGAGCGGATGGGGACCGAGGGAGAATGGGAAGAGCTGGAGCGTGGGCGCGGAGGACATCTTGCAGCGCGTGAAGACGTTCTGATCGACCGGGAGGGAGTTCGGGTCTCCGGGATAGGCGAGGGGGGCGAAGAGGCCGATCAGGACGAAGATCCCGAGGAGGGCCATCCCGGTGACCAGCGGGAAGTTCGAGAGGAGGTGAGCGCTCGACCGCCCCCAGCGCGGGTGCATCCTCCCGCGCAGCCCCTTGCGTTTCCGCCGACGCCTGGAAGCGCGCGCCAGGCCGCCCGACATGGAACCTCGGGGACTCTTGGATTCCCCGTCCGTCCCGGGAGCGGCGGACCCTTGCTCGGCCGCCGTATCGGTCCGGACCGCCCCGCCGGCCTCCTCCGCCGGGGCATCGTGAGCCCCCACGGCGGGTTCGGTCTGAGGCGTCTTCAACGGCGGTGGCGTGATGCCCTCTCCTGTGACCCCGTTCGACAGGACCTCTTGCACCAACCGAAGGGGAGCTGGCTCTTCCTGATCGGGAGCGGGGGAAGGAGGACCGTCGTTCACTGCCCTCGGAACCTCCCCGCAGGGTCGAGAGCCCGCGAGAGGCCATCCCCCAGGGCGTTGACCATGACGATGAGCAGCAGGACCACGAAGGCGACCGTCCCCACCTCGAGCGATGTGGGACCGTTCCCCAGGGCGATGATGAACGCGCGTCCCATGCCCAGGTCCGAGTAGAACCACTCCGCCACCATCTGGACGAAGAGCAGCATCGGGAACGTCGTCCCGAAGATCGTCGCGTAGACCGGTGAGACCCGACGGGAGGCGTGGCTCCAGAGCAGACGGCGCTCGCTGAGCCCGCGGGCACGCCCCCCGACGATGCTCGGGTCGCGGGAGGCCTCTTCGGTCGCCAAGCGCGCGAAGCGCAGGAAGATCGCCGAATAGATGGCGGCGATCGGCAATCCCTGGATGAGGGTCTTGAGCAGCTCTACCGCCTCGAGCGCCCACGCCCCGTGCAGCGGGGCGTCGAGCAGCACGAAACCGGTGGGAGAGGTGTTGGAGTAGAATCCGATCCAGCTGGGTGGTGGGAAGCCTCCGTTGTTGAGCCACCAGACCACCGAGGGGAGGCTCCCCAAGAGCACGTCCCCGCCCGTGACGTCATAGTACCAGCGCCAGCCGACCCCGATCGTGAGCAGGCAGACCACGAAGATGGGGACGGAGAAGGCGACCACGCTCGCGAGCCTCGTCGATTGGTCGAGCAGGCGGCCGCGGTACCAACCCGAGAGCAGCCCCAACGGATAGCCGATGAGAGCGCTAAGCCCCACGACGACCGCGAGGAGCTCGAGGGTGTAGGGGAGGTAGGCACGGACGATCGGGTCCGTGTACCCCCCCGTGAGCAGTTGGGAGACGTATCGCCACCAGGAACCCAGGAGGCCCACAGGCCCGTGGGCGAAGACGCTAGAAGATCGCGGCACGGGAGGGTGGACCGCCTCTGGGAGGGCGACGAGGCCCAGGAAGAGCACGGAGGCCGCGGTGAGCAGCGCGGGGATGATCAGGAGGGCCCTACGCGTGGCCCAGACCGCCATGGGCCCGGGTTGCCAACGAAGGAGCTCGGAGGTGCGCCGAGCGTCCCGAAGGAGGAGCGGACGAAGCTTGCGGAGGGCGACCTCCATGGATGACCCCTTGCGCAGCTCCCGCACCAGGACCGCGACCTCGCCAACCCCCCAGCGCGACCGCAAGGAGCGGCGCCGCACACCGCGCCGGACCGCCCTTCGCAGGACCACCACGGGGCGTCCCCAGCGATAGCTGACGGCCCCCAGGAGGAGCGCCACGAGGGGACCCCACACGTAGGGATCTCCCAGTAGGGAGAGGAGCGGAGCGAGCGCCCGTGAGATCTTCTCGAGAGCGGTGGGCGGCGGGGGCGTCGGAGGGGGAAGGAGCATCACCCTCACGAGGACCCACCCCGACGCGTTCTTGCCCGAAGGGAAGACCATGGTGACCCGGGCGGTGAAGTTCCCCTGGGAGAGGTACACGTGGGAGACCGAAGGAGCGACGGTCGAGGTCGAGCTTCCATCGCCGAAGTCCCACCAGTAGGTCGGGGCTCCTAGGGAAGCGTTGACGCTCGCCGAGAAGGTCACGGGCAGCGGAGCGTACCCCTTCAGAGGGTTCGCGACCAGCACGACCGTGGAGGCGCCAGCGCTCGAGAGAAGGGTCTCGGACCAGGACGCGGAATCTCCCCGCCCATCGGTCACGTGTAGGGTCGCGACGAAGATCCCGGAGGAGGCGTAGGTGTGCTGAGGCTGAATCGAGCTCGACAGGGGCGAACCGTCGCCGAAGTCCCAGCTGTACTGGAGCGCGCCACCTCCTCCTCCCGACACCGAGGGACGGAAGCTCACCGTGAGGGGCGCGGCCCCGCTCCTGGGCGTAGCGTTGAAGATGGCCTGGAACGTCGAGCTCGCCGGACGGACCACGACCTCCACATGGCTCATCGCGGTCTGGGGAGGGACCGCCGAGTCCCTGACGGAGATCGTGGCGAGGTAGTCCCCCGGTCCCTGGTAGGTGTGGGCGCTGATGGGTGCGACGGTGCCGGGGCTGCCGTCACCGAAGTCCCACGCGTAGCCGAACGCCGGGTCCCCCCCCGAGGCGTAGCCCTGGAGCTCCACCCGAAGGGGGGCGGTCCCGTTGAGGGGAAGCGCTGAGGTCGTGAGGACCAGCGGCAGTGATGGGGGAGGGCTCCCGCCGTTCCAGACGTGGACCGACCAGCTGTCGCGCAACACCGCGCTCCCGTTCGTGCCCCAGAGGGCGAGCAGGTCGTTCGCGGTCGAGCCAAGGTCGGGGAGCAGGAGCGCGCCCTCCTCGGGTTGTGGGACCTGCGGGGTGCTCTCGAGACCCGGCTCCGTCCAGTTGTCGTCGTGGAAGATCCAGGTGTCGTTGAGTAGGCCCAGGTCCCCTCGGCCCGAGAAGACGATGGGATCGCCCTGCGCATCGGTCGAGGCGCCCGCGTGGACCCTCGCCGGAGGGCTGGTGGTCGGGTGGAGGAGGAACCAACCACCGCTGGTCATCGCCCACGTGTCTCCCAGCGGGCCCGCGCTGCCATGACCGCCGAAGAGCACCAACCGGTCCTGATCGGCCTCCCAGACCAGGGAGGCCCCGAAACGCGCGGGCGGAGCGGTGGAGTTGGAGAAGATCCGGGTCCAGACCCCTTCCCGGAACACCCAGGTGTCGGAGAGAGGCCCACTTTGAGGGCCCGTCCCTCCGAAGAGGACCGCCCCCCCGAGCGCGGGGTCGTAGGCGAAGGAGGCCCCCCATCGGGAGGAGGGGTGGGAGGAGAGGGCGAGCTGGGTCCAGCCGGCGCCGTAGGGGACCCGGGTCCAAGTGTCGTTGAGGGCGCCCCGGGTCCCGTTCAACCCACCGAAGAGCACGAGCTCCCCGTCCGCCTCATCCCATGCCAGGCTCGCGAGGCTGCGCCCGATGGTGCCCGGGGCGGAACCGTTGAACCATGTGGGCCCCGCGGGGACGCTGAAGGCGAGCTCCCAGTCGGAGAGGCAGTAGTTCCCGCACGTGCCGTTGCCTCCCACGACCTCGAGGAAGGAGTTCCCTTGCGCCTGGTAGGTCGCTCCAGCGCTGAAGGCGAAGGGGGGGCTTCCGTCCGTGGTGACCCAGGTGGACCACGTAAGCGGCCCCACGGACCCCTTGGCCGCCCCGGACCCGGGATGGGGAACCGACCCCGTACCTCCGCGCTCCACCGCGGTAGCGATGGGGCTCCCGTGGGGGAGCGATTCTGAGGTCCACCCCCCTCCGACCGAGGTGAGAGAGGTGGGAACGCCGAGCAAGCTCGCCAAGGTCGCGAGGAGGAGGACCCAGGCGAGACGGGAAGGAAGGCGGCGCCCCTCCGAGCGGGTCAACGAACGGCGGAATGAGGGGCCTGGCGAGAACGCGGCTCCCATTTCTCCCGCGAGAACCCTCCAGCGATAAGCAGAGGTCAGCTACCCCGAACCCCCGAGGTCCGAGGGGGCTGAGGTAGGAGCGGAAGATATAGGAGGTTGGAAGGGGGAGGCCCTGACCACGGGAACCTGGACAGGTGAGCGCCGAGCTCGGAAAGCCGCTGGGCCATGTGACCCCCTTCGCGGTAACTTCGAGGGTGCGAGCCCGCTGGGGTTCAGAGCGGTCCTCAAAGCAGAGGCAGGTTCCCGGTCACTCTGTCGATGGAGCTCGCGGTCCCCGGCCCGATCCCGAGCACCGTGCGGGTGCCAGGAGGGACCTCGGTGAGCCCCGCGTCCTCGACCAGGACGGTGGGCAAGCCGAGGCCCTCGGCCTTCCTGCGCAGGGCCTCGATCTCCGCGAGGGTCTCCACGCGTAGCGCGACCTTCCTCTGCCCCTGCTCCAGCCAGAGCCGGAACTCTCGGCGGCGGCGGACCTTCTCGTCCAGGACCAGCATCACCGCAGCGTGGGCGATCTGTACCGCGGACTTTCCAGCGGAGAGCCCGAGCTCCTGGCGGACCACGAGCACCATCTTCACGAGGTCTCCTCCGCGCCCTTCACCCATGGATGGCGGCCTCCCTTTCCTGCTGCGCGCGCCTCCTCTTCGCCCGGACCTCTTCAACCCTTGCTTCGAGGGCCCGTAGGTCCTCCGAGGAGGCCTTCTCCCTACGAGCTTGCCGCAAGGAGCGTTGAGCCTCGCGCTCGTCGCGCAGCAAGGACTCCAGGCGGCCGAAGGTCGAGGCGAGGTCCTCCTCCCCGGGGCTGACCGGTTCGACGAACGATGGGACCTGCGGCGGCTCTCTGGCATACGCGCCCCGGAACCACCCCAGCGCGAGGAACACCAGGGACAGGGCGGCGAGGATCTCCTCGAGCAAGGGGTCGGCGGCGGAGGCCTGGAAGGCGTTCGAGTTCCCCAGCACGAAACCGATCACGAGCAGGAGGCCGAGACTGGAGAGGAAACCCGCGGTCACCATCTCGACCGCGGTGATCTCGGCCTTGGGCCCCTTCCAGCGCTTCTCCGGCCAGAGCGCTTTGACCAGGAGGTACCCAGGGACGAAGAAGTAGAGCAACAGCGCGACGAGCGCGAAGGGCACGTCCACGAACGTCGCCAACGAGAGCCTCTCTCCCCGGTGTATGGTCCTTCCGTGAGGCCCCGCCCGTGTTCCCCTCGAAGGCGATCGGATCCCTGGTCCCGTTCCCTGGCTCAACCCGGCTTGAGGCCGCCGGAGGCGAGCTGCCGCTCCATGTGGCGACGGAGCTTCCGGTTCGAGGCGATGCCGTGCGCCGCCCGCTTGGTCTGTTCGTAGTACTTGAGCAGGGCGCGCACCTCCTGGGGTCGGTGGCCGCTCCCGCGGGCGATGCGCTGGACCCGGTCGCCCTTGAGGATCTGAGGGTTGGACATCTCCTCCTTGGTCATGGAGTCCATGATGACCTTGAAGGAGGCGAGGCGCGCCTGGGTGTCCTCCACCTGCTGGTCGTCGATCTTCGCGGTGGCGAGACCTGGGATGAGGCTCTTGAGCTTCGAGAAGGGACCCATCTTCCCCAGGGACTCGAGCTGCACGTAGAACTCGTGGAGCGTGAACTTCCCGGTGAGGAGCGACTCCGCCGCCTTCTCCGCGTCCTCCTTCCCTTCGAGCGACTCGAACCGTTCCAGGAGCGTCTGGATGTCCCCCATCCCGAGGAGCCGGGAGACGAACCTCGTGGGGTCGAACTGCTCCAGGTCCTCGATGTGCTCCCCGACCCCGACGAACTGGATCGGCGCGCCGCTCCGCGCGACCGCGGAGAGCGCCCCGCCCCCCTTGGCCGACCCATCGAGCTTGGTCAGGATGACCCCGGTGAGCCCGACCGCCTTGTGGAAGGCCTCCGCCGAGCGGCCGGCGGACTGACCCATCGCCGCATCGAGGACGAGGAGGACCTCCTGGGGCTCGAAGGCCGTCTTGCATCGCTGGATCTCCGCGATGAGCTCAGGGTCCAGGTTCGACCGGCCGGCCGTGTCCAGGATGATCGCGTCCGAGCTTGGGAACTTGGCCACGCCTTCTGCCGCGATCACCTCCGCCCGGCGCTCGGCCCGGTTCGCGTAGAAGGAGGCGTTGACCCGCTTGGAGAGCTGCTCGAGCTGGTCGATCGCGGCCGGGCGGTGAACGTCCGCTGCGATGAGGGCCGCCCGGACGCCCTTCTTCTGGTAGAGGCGAGCGAGCTTCGCCGCGGTGGTGGTCTTTCCCTGACCGAAGAGCCCGACCAGCATCACCCGTCGGGGCTTCATCTCGAAGGCCCTGTCCTCCCCCATGATCCGCCGGATCTCCTCGTAGACGATCCGGACCAGGAAGTCGCGCAGGCTCGCCCCGGCGGGAGGCTTCTCCTCCTTCGCCCGCTGCTTCACCCGGGTCGTGAGCTCGAGGGCGAGCTGGACGTTGACATCGGACTGGAGGAGCGCACGCTGGATGTCGCGGGAGACCTCGGCGAGGAGCTCCTCGTCGACCGCCCCGCTCTTCGCGATCTTCGCGAGGACGTTGCGGAGGGACTTGCCCAGGGAATCCAGCACCATCGGATCGACCTCGCCCTCGACGTGCCCGTCGCGGCCTCAGAAGGACGGGGGACCCTGCCTTATCCTTTTTGAGCGCGGCCGAACCGGCGGTCGCCGGGCGGACAAGCGAGGAAAGTGCCGCTCCGGGGCCTATTTACGGGTCCCGCACGTGGTCGGGCCCGTGCCCGCCGACACCGAGGCCGAGGTCGAGGAGGTCAGACCCGGCAAAGCGCCTGTCAAGACCCCTCCCAAGCTGAACCCGGTCCGGGTCCCGATCCCCGAGGCTCCCGTGCCGGAGCGGGTGCACGACTTCCAGGAGATCCTGCACCCCTATTCCCTGGAGGACGCGGTCCTCGAGGCGAAGCGCTGCATCCAGTGCCGTCGTCCCTGGTGCGTGGAGGCCTGTCCCATCTCGCAGGACTGCCGGGAGTACATCATCCGCCTCTCCGAGCGCGACGTCGACGGCGCCGCGAAGGTCACCCTGCAGGACGACCCCCTCGCCTCCACCCTCTGCAAGGTCTGCTACCACTACTGCGAGGACTCCTGCGTGGTGAAGAAGAAAGGGGTCCCCCTGGCCATCCGGCAGCTCAAGAGGGCGGCTCTGGAGCTCGGGAAGAGCGACCTCACCTACGTTCCCCAAGCCCCCCGACGGCAACGGGTGGCCGTCGTCGGGGCCGGGCCCGCCGGGATCATGGCCGCCTGGGAACTAGGGATCCGGGGGTACTCCGTCACCGTCTTCGAGCAGGAGGACCTGTTGGGAGGGCTCATCCTTTCCATGCCTGGCTACCGGATCTCGGACGAGGACGTCCGGAAGGACCTCGCGCGGTTCCGCGACCTCGATGTGACGTTCGTCCCGAAGACCAAGGTGGGGGTGGACACGGCCCCCGCAGAGCTCCAGAGGCAGGGGTACCTCGCGGTCCTGCTCGCCATAGGGACCCCGCTGCATCGCGACCTGCGCGTTCCGGGAGAGGACCTCCCGGGGGTCGTCCCTGCGCTCGGCATGCTCTTCGACGTGCACCGGGGCCGTCCGGTCTCGCTCGGAAAGCGGATCCTCGTTGTCGGGGGCGGCGACGTGGCGATGGACGCTGTCCGTTCCTCCCTTCGGCTCTCCCCCGGGGGCGAGGTCACGTTGGTCTACCGAAGGACGGAGGAGGAGATGCCGGCCGACCGGGAGGAGCTGCTCATGGCGAAGGACGAGGGCGTCCGGTTCCTCTGGCAGCGGTCCCCCGTGCGGATCGTCGGGCGCGAGCACGTGGAGGGGCTGGTGGTCCAGAGGGTCGAGTTGGGTCCACCCGACGCGAGCGGACGGAGGTCCCCGCGGGCCGTGGAGGGTTCCGAAGAGACCCTCCCCTGCGACACGGTCATCGTCGCGGTGGGGCAGCGGGCGGACCTCACCGGGTTCGGCTCCGAACTCGAGCTCAAGGTCACTCCCCAAGGGTGGGTCGAAGGTGAAGGACCGCAGACCGCGACAGGAGTTCCCGGGGTCTTCGCCGTCGGTGGGAAGTCCGTCGTGTACGCGATGGCGGCGGGCACGCGCGGGGCCGAGGGGGTGGACCGCTACCTCCGGGCCCTTCGGGGGGAGGCCCCAGCTCCCCGACCCGATCCCTTCGGGGGCGATCGCCCCTTCCACCTGCCGGCCGGGTACGCGAAGTCGAACTGGAACCCCAATCCGGTCCACGGGAAGCCCTAGGGGACCACTTTCCCGGTTGTCGGGGTGCCCTTATCATGGGGTCGGCCCTGCTTCGAGACGATGTCCTTCCTCCAAAGGGACCCACCCCTGTCCGGGGTGCCCTTGGACCAGGGGTCCCCGCCTCAACCTCCCCGGGGAACCGATCCCGGTGGCGGGCGCGCTCGCTTCGCCGTTCGTCGGGGCCACGCGCGGGTCAGCGGGGGCTTCACTTCGCGCGGCCTCGCCGCCTCCATCGGTCTCCTGGGCCTGCTGATCGTGAGCACGTGGGTCCTGGCCCCTGGGCTCCCTTCGGGCCCCAACGTGCTCGAGCAGGTCGCGATCGACCACGGGATGCTCGCCTCGTGGACGGCTGCCCGGGAGCTCGCCCTGACCGTGCAGGACCCCACCGGGCTCTTCGGGTACAATGCCGCTGACCTCGCCGCTCTCGCTTCCTCCGCTCCGGTGACCGCGTCCTACCCGGTCACCCTGGGCATCACGCTCATCCCGAACGACCCGAGAGGACTCCACGACTACGCGATCGCGGTCTCCACCCCGGGCAACCCGATGGAAGGACACTTCCTCACCTCGGCCGAGTACGACCAACGATTCGCTCCCAGCGCTCAGGAGGAGACGCACGTCGAGCAGGTCCTCGCTTCGCAGGGGTTCCGCGTGGTCGGTTCCTATCCTGACCGGACCTTCCTCGAGGTGCGGGGGACCGCCGCGGGGGCGGAGGCCCTCTTCGGCACCACCCTCGTGCAAGGGGACCTTTACGGCCAGTCCGTGGTCCTCCCGGCGAGTGCCCCGACGCTGCCCACTTCCCTCGCGCCCGACCTCCTCTCCGTCTCCGGGCTCTCTCAGAACGCCGTCCGGTTCTCGCTCGCCTCCCTCTCCGCCCGCCCGCTGGGCGCGCTCCCCCAGGGTGGCCCATGCATCACCTCCTGCAACACGATCTTCCCGGACTGGACGCACTTCATGTACGGCCTGGACCAGCTCTACAACGCCTCCGGACCGAGCCAGCCCCACTGGGCCCAGGGCACCTCGATCGGGATCCTGCTCTGGGCTGGAGCGGCGGGAGGTTTCAGCCCCTCCGACATCCAGACCTTCGCCCAGGGCATGTACCCCGGCAACCAACCGCTCTTCTCCTACAACGCCTGGCCCCTGGGAGGGACCGGCCAACCGAGCTCCGCCGCCCCTTCCGACCCCAGCAACGCCCCGATGGAGCTCACGCTGGACATGGAATGGTCCGTCTCCCAGGCCCCGGGGGCGAACCTCCAGGTGGTCTACGTGCCCGAGGGCTCCTCGTCGAACGGCTACTCTCCCCAACCGGCCGACCTCGAGAACGGCTCGGCCTTTATGCTCACGCGGCCCGGGCTCGATGTCTTCACCCAGTCGTTCGGCGCTCCAGAGACCGACCAGTCGTTCCAGGCCGCGATGGACCTCGACTACCAGAAGGCGGCGACGCTCGGGATCTCGGTCTTCGCGGCGTCGGGGGACAACGGGGGGTCGACCGGTTCCATCGGCAGTTGCACCTCCACGCCCCAGGTGGAGTATCCTGCGTCGTCCCCGTACGTGACGGCGGTCGGCGGCACGGCCCCGATCCTCAATTCGACCATCGGAGGAGGGCCCGCGACGAACCAGGGGGTCGCGAACGAACCTGCCTGGCACGGCAGCGGCGGCGGATACTCCCAGGCCTACGGCCTGCCTTCCTGGCAAAGGAGCGGATCGGCCTACCAGACCATCTCGAGCGGACCGGACCCCACCTCTCGCGGGGTGCCCGACATCGCAGGTCCCGCGGCGAATGACACGTTCTTCTACAACGGCACGATCCAGGACGGAGAGGGGACAAGCTTCGCCTCCCCCTTCTGGGCCGGCCTCATCGACGAGATGGCGGCCATCCGGGCGAACCCCCTCGGCTTCCTCAATCCCCGGCTCTATGCGTTGGGAGCGGCGGAGGACCAGGGCATCACTCCGGCGCCGTTCCGCTGGGTCACCCAGGGCCAGACCCCGGGGCTCGCTGCGAACTGCATCTACTACGCCCAGGCCGGGTGGGACCCGGTCACCGGCTACGGCGTCCCGAGGAACGCCTTCGACCTCTACGCGAGCCTGGTCGCGAGCTACATCAACGTCACGATCTCGTTCTCTCCGGACCACGCCGCGCCCGGCTCGTCCGTCACGATCCACGTCCTCGCGATGAACGGGAGCGCTCCGCTCGCAGGAGGCACGCTCTCCGTATCGGTCTGGAGCCTCCCGCAGACGCTGCGCAAGACGAGCTTGCTGCAGACCCAATCCGTAGGGCTTGACGCTTCCGGCTCGGGCCAGGATAGCTACGCGATCTCGCTGTTCTACCCCTACGGGCAACTGCTCGTGGTAGCCCAGATCTTCAACCGGCACGACGTAGGGAGCGCGGCCAGCGTGCTCGTGGTCTCGTTGCTCGGCTCGTCCTACGATCTGCTCGAACCCATGCTGCAACCTCCGGTGAGCTACGCGTTCTTCGCCCTCATCATGGGCCTCGCGATCGCGCTGGGCTGGGTGCTCGGCCTCCGCACGCCCCGTGCGAACCCGTTGCCGATCTACCGGAGGTTCCTCCCCGCCAGGTGGCGAGGTCGGCCTCCGAGCGCCGGTCCCTCCAGATCGTATCCACCTCAGGGGGCTTCAGCGTCCGCTAGTGCCCGACCCTACCCCGGCTCCACCGTGGGTCGACCCGCCGTGGCTCCTTCCGCGCGCGGAGGCCGTCCCCCGTCCGGTCCCGCCAGGGCGGCGGGGGCGGCTCAAGGGACCACGAGAGGAGCGGCGCCCGTCCGCCCCCCGCCGCTCGGCGGACGGCCCGCGACCGCGAAGAGCTTCCGCCCCTCGACCACCTCCGCCGCCCCGACGCCCACGGCGGCCTCCCGCGCCTCGCCGGGGACGAGCTCGCACGTGGCACCAGGGGTCACGATGGTCGTCCCTCCGGCACGCGCGAAGGAAACGCCCCAGGAGACCTCGAAGACGTCCACCTTGCCTCCACCCTCTTCGTCCGGGGAGCCGATCGCAACCCCCGCGATCCGGGAACCCACCCCCGAGGCCTCCCCATCCGTCCCCCCACCGCAGGCGACGACCGCCTCCGCGCCCGTGGGTCCGGCGGAAGTCACTTCGCCCACGTCCGGGGTGGGTAGTTCGCAGCCGAGCACCCACGAAGCTCTTCCCCAGGAAGCCGGAGCCGCCACGGAGGCTCCCGCACCATCGAGCCTTCCCGCAGCGGCCGCAGGGGAGGAGGTGGCAGCTCCGAACGAGGAGGCGAGCGCCCCCCCTCCCCAAGCCGTGTCTCCAGAGCCACCCGGGCAGGTGGAGGAGCCGGGCGAAGCGCCCAGCGCTCCCGAGCCCTCCATCTCGGGGCCTATCGCGGAAGCACAGGAAGCCCCAGCAGAGGTCCCACCGGAAACACCGCTTGCCACGGAGCAGTTTGGACAGGGGGACGCACCTACCCCGAGCGAAGTGCGGGCCCCTGCAGAGCCCCCAGAGGCCGGACCGTCCGAGGAGGTTCGGGCCCCCGTGGAGGACACGGTGCGCGAGGCCCCGCTCCCCGAAGCCCCATCGCCCGTTCACGAAGTGACCGCCGCCCCGACCTCCCCACCCGAGGCGGTGGCCGCGCCTGAGGTCGGGCCTGCGATCGCGGCCGTCCCGGTCGCCGCCTCCAAGCGGGGCCGGGTGCGCCGCGCTCCGAGGCCCAAGGAGAAGGAAGTTCCAGCCCCGACGGCCAAGACCGTCCCGCCTCTCATCGAGCCTCCCACCGTGAGCGCTCCCGCTCCCACGCCTTCGCCCGCTCCCTCGACCCGAGGCCGTGCGCGCAGGGGACTGGTCACCCGTGTGGAGGAAGACGTGGCGAAGCTAGAGGGCAGGGTCGTACACGCCGTTCGGCCGGGAGGCAAGGTCCGTTCGGCGAGATGCCCGAAGTGCGGGAAGGCGGTGACCCCTGGAGCGAGATCGTGTCCCTCCTGCGGGGGCCCGATGAGCACCTGAGGCTCCCCAGGAACCCTTCGTCATGCGTGATCGCAGAGGAGAAGCGGAGCCCGCGGGGACCTGGCTGGGTCCTCGCTCAGCTCGAGGGCCCGTTCCCCTCCGAGCCGGGCTCGTCCTCCTTCTGTTGCTGAGCTGCGCCCTTCTCACCGTCTATCCGTCGTTCTCTGGGAGCGCCGCCACCGTGACCGCGAGAGGGCCCGCGGGACCGGCCGGCGGCTCGCGCTCGGGGACGTACGCGGAGGCCAGAGGCGTTCCTTCGGCGATGCGGTTTCCCATCGGCGGAGCAGCGGGGGACTCCTCGGCCGCGCTCTCCGCGGCAGGACCGGTGCATCCCTCTGCGGTCTCCTCCGGCCTCTTCCCGGGTCCTTTCCGCTCGATCTACGGGGTGGACGCGCTGCTCAACTCCAGCCAAGGAGCCCCTTCCACCGCTCCCAACTTCCCGGTAGGGGAGGCGATCGGCGTCCTCGCCTGGGGATGGGGGTACGACCCCACCGATCTCGCGACGTTCTTCTCCGACTACTATCCATCGTCCTTCCCGCTCCCGCACGTGGTCCCGGTCCCGATCGACGGCGCTCCTCCCCCTGGGATCAACGCCGCCGCGGACACGTCGGGGGGTTCTCGGGAGCTCACGCTCGACATCGAGTGGGCGGCCTCCATGGCCCCTGGGTCCACGATCTACGCCATCTACGCGCCTCCGGGCACCTCCGGCACCGGGAGCCCCACCGACCAGTCCCTGGAGGACGCCCTCCACTACGCGGTAGAGATGGGGAACCTGACCGCGCTCTCCTTGTCCTTCGGGGAGCCGGAGGGGACCGACGTGCCGCTCGAGACCGTCATGGAGGAGGACATCCAGAACCTGACCGCGAACGGCACCACCGTCCTCGCGGCGTCGGGCGACGACGGCGGCTCGGCCCAGTCTCAGCCCAACCGGCCGTGCAGCGCGGGACCCGGGGTCGACTTCCCGGCGGCGAGCCCGCTGGTCGTCGCGGTGGGCGGGACCGATGCCACCTCGGGCGGCCCGGAGACCGCGTGGGACCTGAGCGGCGGGGGGGCTTCCAACGCGGGGAACGTCGCCCCCTCCTGGCAGCAGACCGGGGGCGTCGCGAGCTACCTCGCGGCCTCCTCCCCTGCCACCCGGGAAGTGCCGGACGTCGCGGCCACCGCGGACAACAACGCCTTCTACTTCGCCGGCGCCGCGACCAACGCGAGCGGCACGAGCTTCTCCTCTCCGCTCTGGGCCGGGATCGTCGCCGACATGGCCCACGCCGACCACACCCGGTGGGGCGCGCTCGACCCTCGGATCTACCCCCTCGCCGCCGTGCACGAGGCCCAGGGCGGGAGCCCCGCGCCCTTCACCAGCGTCGACCAGGGAAGGAACTGCTACTACAGCGCCTCCCCCGGCTGGGACCGTGTGACCGGCTGGGGGACCCCGAACGCCGAGGTGTTGGCCCAGGAGCTCAACGGCACGTCCTTTGCGAGCCTCGCCGTGTTGCTGAACCCGAACCAGGGCGTCTCCTCGGGCTCGACCGTGACCGTCGAGGTCACCGTTCCCTCCGGGGGGGACGCCGGGCTCTCGGGTCGGTCGATGTCGGTGTATGTGGTCGACCCCACGAACGACTCCTGGGTCCAGCGCCTCGTCGGCACGTGCCCATCCCCCGGCGGCTCGCCCTGGAAGGGATCGTTCGTCCTCCCCTCCTCGCTCACCGACCGGTACGTGAACGTGACGGCGGTGGTCCAGAACGGCAGCCTCTGGGGGGTGGGCACCTCCGTGCTCTCCCCTCCGCCTCCTCCCGCGCCTCCCGGTCCCTCCATATGGGACATCCTTGGAGGGTACGAGCTTCCCCTCCTCACGGGGTTCCTGCTCCTCTTCCTCACGTTCCGGCTCATGGGAGACCGCCGACGCCACACTCGGGCGGGGCCTTCCCCCAGGGAGCTCGCGGGACAGAACCCGCTATCTCCCTCCGACCGTGGCCCCGCCCCGGAGAGCGTCGCGGGGGCCGCCCGGGCCTCGGGGGCCTCCTCCCTCTCCGCGGGTGCGCGTCCCGTCGCCGACACGTCCCTCCCCCGGGGGAGCGTGACGGAGATGACGCCCTTCTGTTGGAAGTGCGGAACGACGCTCAAGGGAGCGGAAGGCCAGTGCCCGGCGTGCGGGACACGGTTCAGCTGAGGCCGTTCGGCTCGAAGCGTCGGCTTATCTCCCCCTCTCCTCCTCACCGCCTTCGTGAACGAGGGCCCCACCCCGAGCCCGGGCACCGACCTCACGCTCACGCTCTCCGCCCTGGAGCTCTCGCTCCTCCAAGCCCTGAGGAGGTCCGGAGGCGGGCCGGTCTCGGAAGAGGAGCTGGTCCGCTCGACGGGTGCCACTCCTGACGGCGTGCGAGGTTCGCTCGAACGGTTGCGCTCGAAGCGGCTCGTGGTCCTGGAGGAGCGCCTCGAGGAGGTCCTCCGGCTCTCCGATCGAGGAACGGCGACGCTCTCGAGGGGTCTGCCGGAGCGCCGCCTGATCCGCCTGCTGCAGCAGGGACCCCGGAGCAAGCGCGAGCTTCTCGGAGAGGAGCTCTCGGAGGAGGAGTTGGCGGCCGCCGTGGGGCAGCTCCGGCGGCTGGGCAAGGTCCAGCCGGGAGAGGTCCTCTCGCTCACCGGAGAGCCTCCCGAGGAGCTTCCCGAAGAGGAGGCCCTTCGCCGCGTCCAGGAGGGCGGGAGACCGGGAGACGACACGGTCGTCCCACGGCTCGTGAAACGCGGGCTGCTGATCCGCGACCAGAGGGCCCACCGCTCCTGGCGTCCCTCTCCCGAGGGGTTGGAGCTCCCCTTGGAAGGCTCCGGGCCGACCAGCCTCGGAGCGATCACCTCGGACCTTCTGAGAGGGGGCGGGTGGGCCAACGCCCGGTTCCGCCCGTACGACGTCCGAGCTCCCGTGCCACGGGTCCAGGGGGCCCGCGCCCACCCGTACCGCGAGTGGCTGCGGCAAGTGGAGGAGGTCCTCGTGGGGCTCGGGTTCGAGGAGTTCCGGGGCCCGTTGGTCGAGCTCGAGTTCTACAACAACGACCTGCTCTTCATGCCCCAGGAGCACCCCGCCCGCTCCATGCACGACATGTTCTTCGTCGAGGGAGCTGAAGGGCAGGGGATCCCCCCGAAGCTCCTGAGGTCCGTCGCTGCGGTCCACGAAGGGCGCCCGCTGCCCCGGCAGACCCAGCCGCTCTCATCGGGGTGGCAGACCCCGTACAAGGAGGAGGTGGCTCGGCGCGTGGTGATGCGCAGCCAGACGACCGCCGCCTCGATGCGCTATCTCGCGACGCGACCGAAGCCACCGTTCCGGATGTACTCGATCGACTCGGTCTTCCGCTACGACCCCCTGGACGCGACGCACCTCATCCAGTTCGACCAGTGCGAAGGGGTCGTCGGTCGCCGGGGGCTCAACTTCCGGCATCTCCTGGGGCTCCTGACCCACTTCGCGAACGCGCTGGGGATCAAGGACGTGAAGTTCCAACCCACCTACTTCCCGTTCACGGAGCCCTCCGTGCAGGGCTTCGTCCGGCACCCGAAGCTGGGCTGGGTCGAGATGATGCCCGGTGGCATGTTCCGTCCGGAGGTCCTGAAGCCCCTGGGGATCACCGCCCCCGTCGCGGCCTGGGGGATCGGGATCGGGAGGCTCGCCATGGTGGCCCTGGGTCTCAACGACATCCGGGACCTCTACCTGGACGATCTCCCCCGCCTCTCGACCTCGAGGGTCTGAACGGAGAGCGGACCGGAAGAAGGCACGAACGGAAGGGAGTAGGAGGAACGGACCATGGCGCGCTCCAACCTGTCCTTGACCCGGCTGTTCGCCCTCCTGGGGCGTGAGCTCACCGAGACCGAGCTCCGTGAGAGGCTCTTCCGCACGAAGGTGGAGGTGGACGCCTACCAAGGCACCGAGGTCACGGTGGAGGTCATGGCGGACCGGCTCGACCTGCTGGACGAGGGCGGCCTCGCCTGGGAGCTCCAAGGCGCCCGCGGGGAGGCGACGGGCCTGCCCGTGGCGGAGCTGCAACCGCCGCTCCCCCAAGTGGAGGCCCGCGTCAACGCCTCGGTGGACCCGCTGCGAAGCGAGCTCGCGATGGCCGTGGTCGTCGCCCCGGAAGGGAGCGCGGGGCTCGATGCGGGGCTCCTCGAGGAGGTCGTACGCTACCAGGAGCTGCTCCACGCATCGCTCGGCCGAGGTCGTCAGAGCGCGAGCCTCGGGCTCTACCCTCTCGACCGGCTTCGCCCCCCGTTCCATTACGCGATGGAGCCGATGGGCCAGGTGCGCTTCGTCCCGCTCGGAGGCACCGGGGAGCTGGGCGCGGAGGAGTTCTACCGAACGCACCCGATGGCCGCGAAGTACGGCGCGCTCGGTCACCGCGAGACGTCCTGCCTCACGCTGCGGGACGACGACCGCACCGTCCTCTCCCTCCCGCCGGTGCTGAACGCGGCCGGGGCCGGGGAGATCGCCCCGGGGGGCCGCCGGGTCCTCCTGGAGGCGACCGGTACCCGACGCTCCCGGACCCGGGAGATGGTGGGCTACATGCTGGTCCCCTTCCTCGCCCGCGGCTGGAAGGCGCACCCCGTGCCTGTGCACGGGCCCCAGGGCACCGTCGACGGGACCGAGGTCCTCGCTCCTCGGCGCGTGCCCGTCGCCGCCTCCGCCCTCACGACGCTCCTGGGCTCGAGGCTCACCTCCACCGAGATCGAGCACGCGCTCCTCTCCTCTCGACTGGGCGTGGAGCGCCCCTCGGGCACGCTCATGGCCCTCGTCCCACCCTGGCGAGCGGACATCCTCGCGTCCGTGGACCTCGCCGAAGAGGTCGCCATCGCCCGGGGGTACGCGACCTTCACCCCGATCCTGCCCCCCTCCACGACGATGGGTCGCCGCCGGCCCGAGCGCCGGTTCGAGCAGAGGGTGGGGAGCGTGATGCTCGGCATGGGCTACCAGGAGCTCAACACCCAGGTCCTCCTGTCGGGCCCGTCCCTCGGCAGGTTCCACCCGCTGGAGGAGTCGCTCGCGCTGCGGAACCCGATCTCCCAGGAGTACTCCCATGTCCGGAGCGTGCTCCGGGCGAGCCTCCTCGACGCGCTCGCCCGGAACACGGGCTCCGGCTACCCCCAACAGGTCTTCGAGGTGGGTCCGGTCCTCACCCGGGACCCGAAGGCCGAGACCGGCAGCCGCACGGAGACCCATCTCGCCCTCGTGGACGCGGGGGAAGGAGCGGGGTTCGCCCGGGCGGCGGCCGTCGCGGACCGCCTCTTCTCCCTGCTCGGGTTCGAAGCACCTCGGGAGCCGACCGAGGTCCTGGGAGCGGTCCCGGGCCGGGCCGCGCGTCTGCGGATCGCAGGGGAGACCATCGCCCTGCTAGGGGAGGTCCACCCCTCCGTGCTGGGCGAGCTCCACCTACAGGTCCCGGTCTGCTGGGTGGAGATGGACCTCACGAAGCTCGAGCGGCTCGGGGGGCTCCAGCACGTAGGCCGTGATGGAGAGGCCCGCCCGTAGGGGCCCGACCATGCCGATCGACCCGCGGATCCGGCGGGTCCAGCTCCCGATCGAGACCCCTCGGACCTTGCTGCGGCTGCCGAACCGAGGGGACGTTGCGGACCTCCGGAGGAGCTTCCGCGACCCCCGCACCGCGAGCGCGCTGGGAGCTTCGCTGCACTCGACCCAGGAGCGACGGGACCCCTCGCGCATGGTCCGCAGGACGCTCCAGGAGTACGCCCGGGGAGAGCACCTCTCCCTCTCCGTGATCGGGCGGGAGAGCGGACGCTGCATCGGCAGGGCCGGCCTTCGCGGGCTCGACTGGAAGTGGAAGAAGGTCGAGAGCCTCTCCTACTGGATGGACCCCCGATATTGGGACCAGGGGCTCACCACAGAGGCCTCGTGGTTCCTCTGTCGGGAGGCGTTCCAACGCCTGGGGATGCGGCGGATCTCCTCGTCTGCGCTCGAGGGGAACGCGGCCTCGCTCGCGGTCCTCCGCAAGCTCGGTTTCGTCCAGGAAGGGCGCGAGCGGCAAGCGGTCGTGGTGAAGGGCCGAGCGATGGACATGGTCCTCTTCGGGTTGTTCCGCAAGGAGCTCGTCCCTTGGAAGTCCCTCGCCTGCGCTCCCGCTCCACCCTCGTAGCCCCAGGTGGAGGAACGGGCGCGCGCCTGCCGTCTCCTCCGGCCCCGCGCACCGGAAACCTACAAAGGGGCAGGGACCCTCGAGCGGGCATGACGACCGACCGACGATTCTGTCGGTTCAACCGGTCCCCCGAGACCGCGGCCTTCAGCATGAATGAGGTCCCCCCTGAGGGGCTCTGCCTCTCCGCCTTCGTCCTGCTGACCTCCACTACCCGGCCGACCGCCGTGCTGATGGGCCGCATGGACCCGAAGGCTCCCTGGGACCACCTGGGGGCCCTGGACCCGAGCCGCGTGGAGGCCCATCGTCACGCATGGATGCTTCCCTCCTCGCATCTCATCTTCCGGGAGTCCCCGCAGGAGGCGGCGGAGAGGGTCGTTCGCGAACAGCTCACCCTGCCCAAGCTGCCTCTGGAGGGACCGCAGGTGGTCTCGGAGGTGTACGCCCCTCGACGGTTCCCGGACCGTCCGGCCCACTGGGACCTCGAGTTCCTCTTCCGAGGGACCCTGGAGGAGAGCCGGCGCCCCACCTCTCCCGCCTGGAGCGCGCTCGAGTTCGTCGACACGAGAAAGGTCCGGCGCGAGGAGATCGCCCGCTCCCACGAGGACGTGCTGGCCTCGGCCGGCTTCACTGTGAGCTGAGCGAGCCCCGGCTCGCGGCGGGGGCCGCCTCGGCGGGGGCGGGCCTCGCCCGGTGGGCCATCGGAAGCTCGCGGTCCTTTCGGGGCACGCGGGGATGTCCCAGACGTTCCAGCACCCAGTGCCTGACGTCACGGATGTAGAGGTTCCCGTAGGGGCAGGCCTCGACACAGTTGCCCACCCCGCAGCACTTCGAGCTCCGGAAGTACCCCTTCTGCCGGAAGTGTCCGGGCATGTCGACCAGACCCACGGGGCACTTCTTCGCGCAGTCGAGCGTGGTGCACCGCTTGCACACCTCCCGGTCCCGTACCTGCAGTCGGAAGAACCCCAGGCTCTGGAAGAACTGCACGATGAGCCCCGTGTAGCACCAGCCCATCGTGACGCAGCTGTAGGTCCCGGTGTAGGGGATCGTCACGAAGACCAGGTACCACATCACGTTGAACGAGAGAGCGAAGAAGAACACGCTCGGGTCCGCTCCTCCGATAAGGACGTTCAGGCGCCCGATCTGGTCCAGGTAGGAGAGCGCGGTGAACCCGGCGAGGGCGGTCATGACGGTGGTCGAGGTCACCTTGAAGAGACCGGAGAAGCGACTGCTGAGGTACTTGCGGGCGATCGGCGAGGAACGGTTGAAGGAGCTCATCGCGTCGAAGGTGGTCCCCTGGAACATCACCGGGGCCATGCAGAACGCGGAGCAGATCCATCGCCGTCCGAAGAGGACCGAGAAACCGGCCATGAGGACGTAGGTGACCCCGATCACCAGGAGGAAGGCCGGGGCGACGGCGGCCGATCCCAGGCCCATGCTCCAGCCAAGGAGCGGGACCGCGGTGCCGGAGGGCGCGTTGGGCAGGACCCTGTGGAAGTAGAGGCTCGGGAACCAGACCACGAAGGCCCCGTAGAAGATCAGCATCAGGGCCAGGCGGGCACGGTTCTCCACCGAGCGGCTCTCTCGGACCTTGAAGAGGACGAGGGTGCCCATCTCCACGCCCATCATGAGCAGGAACCAGGTCGAGCTGCTGACCAGCGACAACCACCAAAAGCCGTTGGAGACCGCGTTCGCGAGGATCGTCGTCGCGCTCCCTGAGAGGGGCGCAGAAGGCAGGGCCGCGAGGAAGTCCGCGGGGTCCATCACGATCTCGAGCACCGCGCCCATGAAGAGCTCGGCCACGAAGATGGTCGAGAGGAGCGCGAAGGTCCAGCGGGGGCGCAGGGTCCAGGGGACCCCCGGCCCCACCTGGAAACGCTCCGGGACGACCACCAGATCGAAGAAGAGCGCCATCTCGAAGAGCACCGAGAGGGTGAAGACGAGGCCTGAGCCGTCGGTCAGCCAGAGGTAGAGGCCCACCATCATCAGAGCGTAGACCGAGAGGAGCCCGAGGAAGTAGGCGGAGAGGACCGGCGCGGACTGCCGGTGCTGGTAGAGGTGCTCCATGACGAAGATGACGATCCCGATCATCATCGCGCTCCCCAGGAGCAGGGCCGTGTCGACCGGGCCCGGGCCGGAGAAGGCCGGAGGGGAGGCGAACATCAGGACCGCCTGCGCGAGGAGAAGCCCCACGACGGGCCGGGGGAGCTGCTTGCGGAGCAGGTAGGCCGTGAGCCCCATCTCGAGGGCCATGGGGAAGAGGAACCAGGCCGAGTCGACCCCGAGCACGACCGCCTGGGGGATGGAGGAGGCCGCAGAGGGGGAGAGCGTGCCGTTGGCGAGCTGGAAGGTCCAGCCCATCAGGAACTCGTTGAAGACCACGAGGGCCAGGATCGCGAACGCGAAGAGGTGCCGACGCTGGAGCGGAGCGGGCCGGTAGGCCTCCTTCTGCAGCATCCGGGCCTGCGCGTCCTTGAGGAAGACCCCGAAGACCGGGAAGACGCTCACGGACATGATCGCGCTCGCGACCCAGAGCGCTTCGACCAAGCTCGCGCGGCCCGGATGGAGGAAGTAGAGGAGCGCCCCTCCCAGCATGGCGATCATCATCACCAGCAGGAAGAGGACCGTGGCCGCGCTCGTGCGCGTGCGCGCTTCCGCGGCCCATTTGATGAGGTAGGCCGTGATCACGGCCATCAACGACGCGAAGAGGATCAGGATCAGCAGGGAGAAGAAGGAAAGGTCGAAGGAGGACACGCGTTCACCTCGAGGGGACCGCCGCCGTAGAAGGGTTCACGGCAGAGCCCCCCTCTCCTGCTCCCGAGGAGCCGAGGGTCGTCCCTGCGGCCTCGCTCGTGCGGCCCCCTAGGGCCGACACGGCAGACGCGGTCGCTTCCGTTACCACAGCGCTGGAGAGCTCGGGTTCCCGTAGGAGCGACAGAAGACCCTTCGGCCGCAAGGCGAGCAGGATGGAGAAGCACCCCAGGAGCGCGTAGAACAGGGCCCAGGTCAAGCCCAGCATCGGCGCGGAGAGGGCAGGGAGCCGAGCGCCGCCCATGGAGGCCGGGACGCCCTCCGCCCCCAGGACCTCGTTCCCGAGTCCCGCGAGCCCCCAACCAGTGAGAGGTGGAGGTACCCCTACCGCCAGCGACAGCCCGCAGACCAGGAGCAGCACTCGGTAGATCGGGACCAGGCCCTTGAGGCCGGGCCGCGCGGCGAGGGTCACCAGGACCGCAGGGAAGAGGGCGGCCGCGACGGCCGTCAGGCCCACGAAGGGCCGCTGAAGGATCCCGCCGACGACCAGCGCCGTCTCCGCCCCAGGTGCGGCGGGCAGAGCCCACTCGATCAGGACCGAGAGGGACCAGAGCGTTCCGGCGATGAGGAGGAGTGCCCGGAACGCGCCGACGACCCAGCGGGGCCAGCGCTGGCGCCTCTCGGCGGTCCCCGCGTGGGAGCGGTCGCGGTCGCGAGAAGAGGCGAGAGCGCCTGTGGGGCGACCGTTCGCAGAGGGGTCTGGCGCGTCGCGGGGCGTCCGGGACCGACGCCGTTCGGGGGTGCTCTGAGGTGAGAGGTCACCAAAGATGGCGAGGAGGTGCTCCTGGGCCAGCAGAGCGACCCCGAGGATCGCGATCTGGAAGACGTTCAGGAACCAGCTGTTGGCGAGCACCGCATCGTAGGTGGTGCCGCTCGCCTGGGCGACGGCCCCGATCCCCGCTGCGGCTGCGGCGCTCGTCGAGCAGCAGGCCCCCAGCGTGAGCAGCGCGATCATGGCCGGGGTCATGCCGGCCGTGAGGCTCACCGCTCCGGTACCCGGGCCTGCTCCGGAGCGCTCCGCCCTACGGTCGGAGAGCAGGCGGGAGGCGAGCACGACACCGGCGCCCATGCCAATCCCCACGCCGGTCGCCACGACGATCATCGAGAGGGTCGCGAGATAGGGAAGGACCAGGATGCCTCCCGGCCACTCCACGAGCAGCGCCGGGTAGTCCCACGAGGCCTGCGCGTAGGGGTTCGAAAGGACCTGGACGGTGAGCCCGCTCACCTTCTCGGGCAAGAACTCCAGCATGAGCCCCGCGTAGAGGGAGATGAGCGCGTAGGCGACCCCGATCCCCACGGCGAGGGCCTTCGCGCCCCGGCTCCGCAGCAAATCCCGGGTGTGGAGAAGGGCCAGCAGGTCGCGGAGACCCGATTCCCGACCGCCGGAGCTCATCCCAGGTCGCGACGCGAGCCGGGGTACATACAGCTTCCAGATGGTGGGCCGTACGAGAGAGGCCCGGGGGGTCCGGGTACTGTACGAGGGTCTGTTGATTTCCGATAGGGACAGTCAAGCAGGGACTACCGCCCTCATGTACCTTCCCAGCGAGGTCTGGTAGACCCACGGGCGAGTCTTCCGGACCAGGAGGAGGAGGACTAGGTTCCTCAAGCCGCTCCCCCAATGCGCCCAGATCCGTTTACAGCGGTGGGCCACCATCCCCATGATCCTCTCGATGCCGTTCGAGGTGGACGGCATCCAGATGCCCCACACCGCGAGCTCCGCGAAGACCACCACGGAGCGTCCCTCGTTGCGGAGGAGCTGGGCGGCCCGAAGATGTCCCGCCTCCTGTAGCTGCCCCGCCAAGAGCCCCATCTCCGCCAGGGTCTCCTTCACCCGTCGGGCGATCGCCTCCCGGTCCCCGTCCTCGGTGTGCTTCTTCACTGAGGCCCGCAGGTGCCCGAGCGTACCCCTCAACCGCCTCGTCCATCGCTCACGCTCCGTCGGAGGGAGGAGCGTTCCCGACGGGCCGACCAGAGCACTGTCCACCTGCCGCACGAAGTGGAGGATGCATCCCTGGTACGCCCAGCAGGCGATCGTCAGGAGCGAGGGGTCCCGGTCCGAGACCAGAAGCTCCACTCTCTCCCCATCCAGGACCTTCGCGGCCGCTCCGTCCACCTCGACATTGACGAACTCGCAGCGGTGCGTCTCGGGGTCCTGCCGGATGGCCACGTGGACCGCGTGCTGCCCTCCCCTCTTCTGGCTCCGCACGAACGTGCTATCGGGCTGGTGGACCCCTCCGGAGGACCGAGGAGGCATGGCCTGGTGGATCTCCTCCACGCGAGAGGCGAGCTCTTGGACGATCCCCCAGATGGTGGGGAACGGGACCCTCACCCCGAGGGCCATCTCGAGAGAGCGCTGCGCTTCCCGGTAGGTAGTCCGGGTGGCCTCCTCCGCCGCGGCCACCCGGAGCTCGGGTGTGTAGCGTCGCTTGCCCAGGTGGATGGCCCGAATCAGAGGGGAGAAGGTCTCCCCCGTGACCTTGTCTAGAATCCGCTGGACCCGGAAGGTCAGCTCCCCCAGACGACTGACCAGGGTGCGGAGGTACCCACCAATCCGTACGAACCGATGCGTGCCGTCCTCCAGAAGGAGCTTCCGAAGCTCGTAGACGAGGTCATCCTCCGCCTCCCGGAGGATGTCGCCGAAGGCGCGGGCTCCCCTCGACTGGGCCCGTCGGGCGAGTTCGCTAAGGTCTATCCGCTGTCCGGTATTCGCTATCGTGGGTCTCCTCTCCTGTGGGTCTCTCAGTCCCCATCAGGAGAGGGGGTCCTCCCCAAAATCAACAGACGACCATACAGCACTGGGGTCCGCTCCCCGACCCTGGCTGGGAGGTCCATCCCCCGGTTGAAGCCTTATGCGCTGCCCCCGCCCTGGCTCTTGCACCGTGACGACGACGGCGCCGGAGCGCGGTCCCCCCGACACCCCCGGTCTCCCGGCTCGTCTACGGCACGTCGCAGGGCTCCTTTCGCTCTCCACCACCCGCGCTCTCCTCCGGGACCGGAGGCGACACACCTTGGTCGCGCTCATCGGAGGGATCTACCTGATGCTGGCGCTGGTCATCGGAGAGATGCTGGTCTTCCTCCAGACCGGTCCTGGGTACCTGCTCATCACCGATTCCTGGGCCCTCGCTCCGGCCCACTGGGCCTACCCGGCCGTGGAGGTGGTCGCCCCAGGGGTCGTCCTGGTGCTGCCGATCCTGGGCACGATCACGATGCTCGTCGTTTCCACGGGCGTGGGGCTCGGGATGGGCGCGGCCATCGTCCTCGCCCGCGGATGGGCCCGGGAGCGGCGTTCCAGGGTGATGAGCTCGAGCGGGGCATCTTCGATGTTGGCGGGCCTCACCCCGATCATGCTAGGCCTTCTCACGCTGGGGGCCTGCTGTTCGACCGCCCTTGCGGGGGCGGCGGGCTTCGGTGCCCTGACCCGGGCGGGCACGGCCGCCGGGAACCCGCTCTTCACCAACCTCTGGGCGCTAGCGGCCTTCCAGATGGTCATCGTCTGGGTGGCCCTGGTGGCGCAGGAGCAACTCTTCCGACTCTACCTCACGGTGGTCCGCGACGCTCCTCCTGCGGAACCCAACGCTCCATCCCCCAGCACCGCTCCATCGGACTGATCCGACCGGCGGCGGGGGGTCCTACCAGGAAGGCTCAACGGGACCCGCGGACGACGGCCGCCCCAGGGCAGATGGGCCGGAAGGCGCAGTGCGCGCACTTTCCCGGCGACGGGTCCATCTCTCCCCGGTACGGTCGTCTCCACGAGGCGATCGCGTCCAGCACCTCCGCCCGACCCGCGGCCCCCCAAGGGACACGGAACTCGGTGCCGTCCCCGTAGATCAACAGCCCGTAGGGAGGGACCGTGCCGAGGTTCTCCTCGATGAGCAGGCAGTAGGCGAGGAGCTGGACCCGGTGGGAGGGGTAAGGCGAGCCTTGCCGTGGGGTGCGGCCGGATTTGATCTCCACCGGGACCATCCGCCCATCCTCCAGCCGACGTAGCTCGTCCGGTCTCCCGCGAAGCCGATACCGGGAGGAGGAGAGGAGCGGCATCCCTCCCTTCGAGGCGAGGTCCACCGCGACGACCGGGTTGTAGCGCAGCGGAGGGCGAAGGGCCCTGTAGAGGGCCCATGCGGCGACCAGCCCGACCACCAAGAGGGCGACCTCCACGAGGAACAGCGGGGACCCGATGGGGGGAAGGGCGAGGGGCGGGCCGGTCAATGCCACCATCCGAGCCAGAAGGTCAGGGCGGCCAGCACGCCGAGCGCGAGCAGCAACAAGACGGCATAGGGCGCGCGCCGGGCGTGATGAGCCGTGGCGTGCTCCGATTCCATCCGGGCGTGGAACATCTCCCCGTAGAGGTTCGCCTCCGTGCGTGGAGGGGCGTTCCATCCCTCCGGGAGGTGCTCAGGGTGGCGCCTCCAGAACCATGCCCTTCTACAGTAGGTGAAGTCGCCGAGCTCGCTGGGCGTCGCCCAATCCCGATCGCTCCCGGCCGGGTCCACGGTGTGCTCCAGCCCCCCCGGAATATTTGGGGTAGGAGCTCCAGTAACCCCTCACGGTTCGGCCCCTCGATGGCTCACGCTACGAGGGGCCCGCCACGTCGACGCGGTCCAGGACCGGCTTCCCAAGCTCTTCGACACCCCCCTCTGGTCGGAGATCCCCCTCTGGGACGCCTACCAGGCGACCACGGACTACCTGACGCACGAGGTCAACGTCAACCCGGACCGGGAGCGAGCATTCGAGCGGGCGGCAGCCGGGGCCCTGCTCGCCTGATGGGAAAGGACAATGCGCCCGTGATCCTCGGGGGGCAACATGCCCACCCAGGGAGGCCATCCCGCCACCCGCCCCCTCTCCGGGGCCGAAGGTGACCTCCTGCGACGGGCGGTCGGGCGAAGTCAGAGGTTCGTCTGGACCTACGTCCTCATCGTCATCGCCTGTGTGGGATCAATCCCGCTCCTGTTCCTCCCCTTCGGGTTCGTCTCCCCGGGGTTTCGCTCGTGGTGGTACGACGGGCCGGTCGGGCTGTTCGGCGGGGTGCTTGCCCTCGTCGGACCCATCTTCCTCCTCTTCGCGGCCGTCCAGGTCTACACTACCCGGACGTATCGTACGCAGGTGCAGACGGTCCTGTCGGACGGAAAGGTGCGTGAAGTGCGGGGAACCGTCCGCAAGACCTCGTACCGTGGAAAATGGGTCACCGTGCGCTCGATCATGGTCGGAGATGACAAACTCTCTCTCGATGACGATGGCAACCTGTGCGACGGGCAGTCAACGAGAACATTTCGCCAAGTGAAGGACGGGTCCAGCGTGCAGCTCGAGTACGTCCTGGCCCACGTCATCCGGGATGGCCTGGCCGTTGGCTGGCTCCTTTGTGTCGATGGGCAGGCGCTCCCCTCCCCTCAGCGCATCACCTGGGAGTCGACGGCCGACCTCCCACCCCCTTCTCCCCGCTTGCTCGCGGGGGACCTTGCCGCGTCGGCTGCTCAGGGGAGGTTCGTCCTCACGATCGAGCGCGTGGGTACCGTTTTCGAACGAGAGGCTCCCGGCCGCCGCTCGCTGTCGCTCGGCGGAGTAATCGCAAGCGGGAGCGTTCGAAGGGGAGAGACGGTCCGACTTAGGCCAGGCCCCGGATCGCAGAGCTCAGAGCGTTCGGTCAAGGTAGAACGCATCTTCCCCGGCACGGGGGGGCGATATGTGGAGGCCGCCTCGGCCGGCCAGAGCGTGAACCTCGTCGTGTGGGGCTTGGGTCCGGACGAAGTGAAGAGCGGCGACGCACTGGTTGCCTCGCCCTGATCCGCGAGGTCCAGTCACCTTCGCCTTAGAGAAGCCGAGTCCCACCGAGCGACCTCAATGATTCGCCGAAACCCGTCAGCCCTCGGTGATGGGAGCGGTCCGAGGCGACCCACAATCTCGGAGTGGGTCGCCGGGGGTACTTGGAAGAGCCCCATGAAGTCTCGAGCATCGTCCCAGGTCATGTCGTCGGGAAAAACTCCTTCTTGGTCTTCCACCGGGGCCACGTACTGGGGCGGACACCCTTCGAGGAACTTGTCCTCCGGGATGAACCCATAGGTGACCGTCGAAATTCGTACCCGTGGTCACGATAGGCACTTGCGTGAGGGTTGCGAGCTCCACTCGTGGGCTGTGCGATGAGACCCCGAAAGATGGCGATCTTAGCTCGAACGGGCTCCTTCCATTGCGGCTCTAGAGTATCCAGCGAGGGTTGGATGATACGTCCTAGCACCGCACGGCCCGCATTTTATGAGGCGCGGCTCATCCCGCCGCCCCGGAAGCCCCATGTCCGAGACCTTCTCATCACCGATCGCTCGAAAGCGCCGAAAGCTCTCCTGGTGGACCCCCTTCGCTGCGATGGGGATCCTCGGTATCCTTCTCTTTTCCTCGGGCCTGCTCGTGTCCTCCGCCCACCAGGGCGCGTCCACGACGGCGGTGAAGGTCGGTAGCGGCATCGCGACCTCCTCTTCCTTCCAAGCCCCTGGCGGCGCGATCTCCAACCCATCGGTGAGCGCCCAGCAACTTCGTGCAGCGACGGCGTCGCTCGAGGACGGTCAGGGTCCTGCCGACGGGCACGCCGCCCGGTGCTCGTCGAGCGCGCCCTCCACCTCCGTCGCGTGCGACCTCCAGCCCTCGGTCACCTCCGCTCCCACCCCGGGCTGGCAGGAGCTCAACACGCCCGCGGGCCGCTACGGCGCGACCATGACCTACGATGGGGCGGACCACTACGTCCTGCTCTTCGGGACCGGGAGCTCCAACTACGCGGCCGCAGACACCTGGGCGTTCGCGGGCGGCTCGTGGAGCATCGTCCACACGGTCACCGCCCCTCCGGCCCGCGTCTCCCCCATGATGGCCTACGACCCCGCCGATGGCTACGTGGTCCTCTTCGGCGGATGGGGCGGCAACTACGGGCCCTCCGAGTACGGCGACACCTGGACCTACGTGAAAGGGGTGTGGACCGAGCTCTACACCCCGACCGCACCCTCCCCCCGCGACTCCGGGGCCATGACGTGGGACGCGAAGGATGGCTACCTCGTCCTCTTCGGTGACTACGCCGGGGACAACGATACCTGGACCTTCGTCGCAGGATCGTGGACCCCCCAGATCGCCCCCAGCATGTGCACGGGACCCGGTGGGCCCACCCCCTGTCCCTCGGGACGGGAGGACGAAGGCCTCACCTACGACGCTCACGACGGGTACGTCCTGATGTTCGGCGGAGAGAGCTCGAGCGTGTACCTCAACGACACCTGGAGCTACGTGGGCGGAAAGTGGACCGAGCTCATCTCGCCGTCCACCTGCCGCCCGACTACGTGCCCCTCCGCTCGTTACGAGCTTTCCCTCACCTACGACAGCGCTGACGGGTACGTGGTGCTCTTCGGCGGTTACGACGGCAGCGTGGACCTCGGTGACACCTGGTCCTTCCAGGCCGGGACCTGGACCCAGCTGCTCGTCAGCGGCTGCACCCCGGCCACCTGTCCGTCGGTCCGCTCTGGCGCAGCGATGACCTACGACCCGGCTGACGGCGACGTGGTGCTGTTCGGTGGGTACTCCCAGCATGTCGACACCTGGTCCTTCGTGGGCGGGACCTGGTCCCCGGTCACCCCGAACGCCCCCTCCGCCCGATGGTCGGCGAGCATGGCCTACGATCCCGCGGACCGGGAAGTGGTCCTCTTCGGAGGCGACGACGGCTCGCTGCTCCAGGACACCTGGGCGTTCCGTGGTGGAAGCTGGACGCCGGTCATCACCTCTGGGGAGTGCACCGCGACCGGCTGCCCCGCGGCCCGGTCGGGGAGCAACATGACCTATGACGCCGCGGATGGATACCTGGTCCTCTTCGGAGGACAGGGCGCCGCCGGCAACCTCCGCGACACCTGGAAGTTCGTGGGAGGCAGCTGGACCGAGCTCATCGCGGGCTCCGCCTGTTCGCCGACCACCTGCCCCACCGCACGGTACGGCATGTCCCTCGCCTGGGACCAGGCCGATGGCTACGTAGTGCTCTTCGGCGGGATGAGCGGCGCGACGCTCCAACAGGACACCTGGTCGTTCTCGGCCGGTGCCTGGACCGAGCTCATCGCCGGAGGGAGCTGCACCGCAACGACCTGCCCGTCCGCCCGTGCGGGCGCGGGCCTCACCTATGACGGCGCGGATGGTTACCTGCTGCTCTTCGGAGGCTTCGCCCCGGCCCCCGTGAACGACACGTGGAAGTTCAACGCGGGTGGCTGGAGCGAGCTCCGGGCGCCCACCTCGTGCACGGGTGCCTCGCCTTGCCCCTCTCCCCGGGGATCGGCCGCCCTCTCCTACGACGCCAACCTGGGGCGCGTGGTCCTCTTCGGAGGCATGGGCAGCGCGGGCCAGCTCTCCGACACCTGGGAGTTCGCGCTCGGACAGTGGTCCTCGGTGAGCTCGCGCTACCCTCCGACCGCGCGGTCCGGGGCGGGGCTCGTCTACGATGGAGCCCAGGGACGTACCCTGCTCTTCGGAGGACAGGCCGCGATGCCGCTCGGCGACACCTGGAGCTTCCAGGTCCCCTTCTTTGCGAACGCCCCGACCGTCTCCCCGACCGGGTCCTACGACGCGGGACAATCCGTCGTGTTCCAGGCGACCGCGACCGGCGGGAGCCTCGCTGGGAGCCCCTCCTTCTACTGGCAGGGACTGCCCGCGGGCTGCTCGGTCGCGGGACCGTCCCCCTTGGTACCCTGCCAGCTCACCACCAACGGCACCTACTTCATCACGGTGGTCGCGATCGACAGCGACGGAAGTCCGGCCTACACCTCGAACTTCCTCGTGATCACGGTCAACCCCGACCCGGTGGTGACGCTGAGGAGCAGCTCCGCTCGGCTCGACCTCGGGCAGACGACGAACCTGACCGCCTCCACCGCGTGGGGATCGGCGGTCGTGAGCTACGCCTGGAACGGACTACCGCCCAGCTGCGTCCCGACAGGAGCGGCGACGGTCCTCTGCACGCCCGCCTCGACCGCCGACCTCGGGACCTGGACGGTCTCGGCCAGCGTGACGGATGCCAGCGGCACCATCTCCCCGCCCGCCTACGTCGGGCTCACCGTGCTCACGGACCCCACGGCCTCCGTCGCCTTTGAGAGCCGCACGTCCCTCGATATCGGACAGTCGGTACTCCTCTCTGCGAACGCGAGCGGCGGAAGCGCCCCCTACGCCTACCAGTGGACCGGGCTGCCCGCGGGCTGCGCGAACGACACGGCCACCGTGGACTGCAGGCCCACCGGCGCCGCAGGGACCTTCACTCCCTCCGTCCAGGTCCGCGACGCGAACGGGATGGCCACCGCTGCCGCCAAGGGCGTCCCCTTCACGATCTACGCCGACCCCACGGTCTCGGCGCCCTCGATCACGATCTCGCCCTCGGGAGGCCCTGGGTCCCAGGTGACCGCAGGGACCTCGATCGTGATCTCGGTCACCTCGACCGCGGGAGCGGGAGGGGCGACGTACGCCTGGTACGGTCTGCCTCCCGGCTGCGCGCCGGCCTCCAACGTGTCGACCCAGGTGACGTGCGCTCCCACCGCCATCGGGAGCTTCCCGATCTCGGCCGCCATCAAGGACTCCAACGGGGTCAGCATCCAGGGCACCACGACCGTGCTCTCCGTCGTGGCCCCGGCCGTCCCGCCGGCCCCCGCGCCCATCACCGTCATCGTGGGCGCGAGCCCCATGACGACCGATGTCGGGGGCAACCTCACCTTCGTGGCCACCGCGACGGGCGGTTCCGGGCCGCTCACCTACTCGTGGACGGGTCTCCCCAGCGGATGCAGCCCCGCGAACACCGCGACGCTCTCCTGCACGCCCGGCCAGCCGGGGTCCAGCAGCATCACCATCACCGTCTCCGATGCCGGCGGCGCCCAGGCGAGCTCCCAGGTGGGAGTGGTCGTCTACCCAGCGCTCAAGGTCACCTCCTTGGGCGTCTCCACGACCTCGCCGGTCCTGGGAGGCACCGTGACCTTCTCGGTCAACGTGGAAGGGGGGAGCGGGGCCTACATCTACAGCTGGTCCGGACTTCCCGCGGGATGTCCCGGAGGGAACACCCCGACCCTGACCTGCGTCCCCAGCCAGACCGGTTCCAGCGCGGTCCAGGTCGTGGTCACCGACTCCACCGGTGCCGCCGCCTCCTCCCCGCTGGTGGACCTCAGCGTCTCCGCCGCGCCCACTCCGGCCTTCGACCAGGGAGCGAACGGGCTCGACTGGGCCCTCTTCTTCCTCGTGGTGGTCGCGGTGCTGCTGAGCCTCCTCGCGCTGGTCCTCAGCCTGAGGAGGGGCAGGGAGCCGCGCGGTGGAGGGTCGCACCGCCCCCGGGCTGAGCCTGCCCCGACCCAGGAGCCCCCGGCTCCCCTGGCCGTACCGGGCGCCCCCGCTTCCTCGGCCGGCCCACCGCCCGGTGCGGCGGACCCCAAGCCTTCGCAGGAGCCCCCCGCCAAGACCCCCATGGGCTCGGGACCCATCCCCACCTCGGACCCCGGACCTTCCTCGGCTTCGGGAACGAACGGGGCAGCGAGCCCTCCGGCTCCCAAGTCGCTCGGCTCACCCACCTTCCCCTACGTGCCCGAACGGAGACGCTGGATCGAGGGAAAGGGCGACCGCCCGGCGCCTGAGGGGTCGGAGTACTCCGAGGACGAGCCCACGGACCCCACGCCGACCGACTGAGAGCCAAGGAGCGGCATCGCTCCCTGCCGCCGGCCAAGTCCTGCGCCCGGCAGGGAGCCTCCTTGCGGGGGAAGAGGGGCCGGGAGCGAGCGCGCTCGCGGAGGCGGGAAGGGGCCCAACGGGAGGTCCGAGGAGAGGCCGGCGCGGTGACTTCATCTGCCCGCTCCCACCTTCCCGACCGATGGCCTCCTCGGGTCGAGGGTCGAAGCGCGCCCCACGCTCCTCCGAGGAGCAGCGCTGGAGGAAGGAGGTCGAGGAGAAGTTCCCCTCTTCCGGAGAAGGGGCGTCCTCGCCGCCCCGGCTGGGTCTTCCGGAGGACGATGAGCCCCTCCACTACGAGGACCGCCTAGGCTTCCCCGGCCGCCCGCCCTTCACTCGAGGGGTCCAGCCGACCATGTACCGGGGGCGGCTCTGGACCATGCGCCAGTACTCCGGGTTCGGGACCGCGGAGGAGACGAACGCCCGCTTCCGCGACCTGCTCCAGCACGGACAGACCGGGCTCTCCGTCGCCTTCGACCTTCCGACCCAGGTCGGCTACGACCCGGACCACGCCCGGTCCCGAGGAGAGGTCGGGCGATGTGGCGTGTCGATCGCTACGGCCGCCGACATGGCGACCCTGTTCCAGGGGATCCCGCTCGATCGAGCCACGGTCTCGATGACCATCAACGCGACCGCGACGATCCTCCTGGGCCTCCTGGTGAACGTCGCGGAGGCGAACGGGGTGCCTCGCGCGAAGCTCGGAGGCACGGTCCAGAACGACATCTTGAAGGAGTACGCGGCGCGGGGGACCTACATCTACCCGCCTGAGGCCTCCCTCCGCCTCACCGCGGACCTCATCGAGTTCACCACCCGGGAGATGCCTCAATGGAACGGGATCTCCGTCTCGGGCTACCACATGCGGGAGGCGGGCGCGACCGCCGCCCAGGAGGTCGCCTTCACGCTCGCGGACGGTCTCGCCTACGCGCGGACGGTCGCCGCTCGTGGCCTCCCCGTCGACGAGTTCCTCCCCAGGGTCTCCTTCTTCTTCTCCTCCGACCGGAACTTCCTCGAGGAGATCGCCAAGTTCCGCGCCGCCCGTCGCCTGTGGTCCGACCTCACCCGGGAGAAGCTCGGAGCGAGGTCCGCCCGGGCCCGGGAGCTACGATTCCACACCCAGACGGCAGGGTCCTCCCTCACCGCCCAACAGCCCGAGCTCAACGTGGTCCGTACGGCCCTGGAGGCGCTCTCGGCCGTGCTGGGGGGCACGCAGTCCTTGCACACCAACGCCCTCGACGAGGCCCTGGGGCTCCCCACCTCCTCCTCCGCGCGCCTCGCGCTCCGGACGCAGCAGCTGCTCGCCGAGGAGAGCGGCGTCGCCAACACCGTCGATCCGTTGGGCGGGGCCTGGGCCATCGAGGAGCTCACCGACCAGGTCGAGGAGGGCGCACGCCGCTACCTGGACCAGATCGAGGAGATGGGCGGCGCCCCCGTCGCCGTCGCGCGCGGGTTCTTCCAGAAGGAGATCGCCCAGGAGGCCTATCGCAAGTCGCGCGCCCTGGAGTCCGGCCGCGAGGTGGTGGTCGGCGTCAACGTCCACACCGAGGGGAGCCCGACCTTCGACCTGTTCCCGGAGAAGGGCCGGCGCCCGGGGAGGTCCCGGGGCCAGAGGATCTCCCCCGAGCTCGAGAGGAGGGCCCGCCGGACCATCGCTTCCTGGAGGGAGAGGCGCGACCGCGCCGCGACCGAGCGGGCGTTGGAGAAGCTCCGGAAGGGGACCCTGGCGGGAGAGAACGTGATGCCATTCGTGCTCGAAGCGCTGAGAGAGAAGGCGACGCTGGGGGAGGTCGCCGCCCTCTGGAGAGGGATCTTCGGGGAGCACTCCCCGTCCCGGGAATATTGAAGAGCATCTTCGGGACATCTGGAGAAGATCCCCCAAGAGGCACGAGGAAGATGAGCGAAGAGAGAGCGGGCGGCCCGAGAGTTCCAGCGACCGGGGGCCTGCCGCCTATCGGCCGAGAGGAGGACGAACCCCTCGCGCGCGGCCTTCCGGTGGACCACCTGGGCATCGCCGTCTCGGACCTCTCCCTCGCGGTCCCTTCCTGGGAGATCGCCCTGGGGGGAGAGGCCTCCCCGCCCGAGCTGGTCCCTTCCCAGAAGGTCCGCGTGCAGTTCCTGGAGGTCGGAGAGACCCACCTGGAGCTCTTGGAGCCAACCTCCCCGGAAGCGACCATCGCCAAGTTCCTCGAGAAGCGCGGAGGAGGGCTCCACCACATCGCCTTCCGCGTTCCCGACCTCAGCACGAAGCTCGCCGAGCTCACCGCCCACGGGACCCGTCTCATCGACGCCGTGCCCCGTCCCGGGGCGCGCGGCCGTCTGGTCGCCTTCGCCCACCCCGCCTCCTTCGGGGGGGTCCTTACCGAGTTCGTCCAGGAGACCCATGGGACCCACGGAGGCGCGCGATGAGCCCCGAGGAGCGATCTCAGCTCCCCCCAATCCCTCCCGCCCCCCACGCACCACCCGCGGGACCTACCGCCCCCGGGTCCGCGGGCACCGGCGGGTCCCGGAGGGCCCCTCCGTCCCCGTTCTCGCACGGCCCCTCGACCCATGGGGGCTCCCTCCCCTCGGCCATCATCGCCCACGCTCGCCTCCTCCGGGTCTTCGACAGCCGTGGGAACGCGACGGCGGAGGCCTACCTGTCCACCGCTTCCGGAGCACTAGGGCACGCCGCCGCTCCCAGCGGTGCCTCCACCGGAGCGACGGAGGTGCACGCCTTCCCCGAGGGAGGGGTGCCCGTCGCGCTGGAGCGGTTCCAACGCAAGGTGGCGGAGCGCCTGATCGGGTTCCCGATCGACGACCAGGACGGGTTCGACCGCCTGCTCAAGGAGTTGGACGGAACGAGCGAGCTCTCGAACCTGGGGGGGAACACCACCACCGCGCTATCCATCGCCTACGCCGACCTGAGGTCGAAGGTCTGGGGCGTCCCGCTCTGGCGCGCGATCCCCGGCTGCCCGTCCGAACCCCGGTTCCCTGCCCTGGTGGGCAACGTGATCAACGGGGGGGCCCACGCCGTGGGAGGACCCGAGATCCAGGAGTACATCGCCTTCACCGAAGCCCCCGATCCCGGGAAGGCCGTGGAGGCGGCGGTGGCCGTTCACCGGGCCGTGGGGAAGCGACTTCGCGAGAAGTTCCCGAAGGGGGCCCTGGGACGCGGGGACGAGGGCGGCTGGGTCGCCCCGATCTCCAGCGTCGAAGCTTTGGAGGTGCTCTCGGTGGCCTGCCACGAGGTGCACGACGAGCGGCACGCCCAGGGGGTCTCCGTCCGCCCGGGGCTCGACCTCGCCGCGAGCGAGTTCTACCGCAAGGGGCGTTACGTCTACCGCGACCAGACCCTGGACCCGGACGGTCAGGTCGCCTTCGTTTCGAAGCTCATCGAGCGCTACGGGCTCGCCTACGTGGAGGACCCCTTGGAAGAGGGGGACTTCGCGGGGTTCGCACGGCTCACCTCCCGCAGCGCCCGTGGGGGGAACCCCCTCATCGTGGGGGACGACCTCTACACCACCCATCCCGCACGCCTGGAACGGGGCCTCCGGGAGGGGGCCGGCAACGCGGTCCTGCTCAAGGTGAACCAGGTGGGGACCCTGACCGACACCCTGCGCTGCGTGGAGCTCGCCCGGAAGGGGGGGTGGTCGACCGTCGCCTCCCACCGCTCCGGCGAGGTACCGGACGCCTGGCTCGCCCACCTCTCGGTCGCTTTCGGTAGCCGGGGGATCAAATGCGGAGTCCTCGGCGGCGAACGGATAGCCAAGCTTAATGAATTGGTACGACTCGCGGCCTCCCCCACACCATGACCCCTGACGACCTACAGGCCGCCGCCTCGCCCACCCCCATGGCCCTCCCGTCCGACCGGAGGGGCGAAGGGGACCTGCTGATCCCCGAGGACACCTACCTGACCAGCGGGGTCCACATCGGCACCCAGCAGAAGTCCGCCTCGATGCGGAAGTTCATCTTCAAGATCCGATACGACGGGCTCTACGTCCTCGACATCAAGGAGACCGACCGCCGCATCCGGCTCGCGGCGAAGTTCCTCTCCCGGTTCCCCTCGGAGAAGATTCTCGCGGTCTCGCAGCGCCAGTACGGGCAGAAGCCCGTGCGCACCTTCGCGAGGCACGTGGGGGCGATGACGCTCTCCGAGCGGTTCGTGCCCGGCTCGCTCACCAACCCCAACCTGCCCGGCTTCGTGGAGCCGAAGGTCCTGGTGGTCTCCGATCCCGCGACCGACATGCAGGCCCTCTCCGAGGCGCTATCGGTGGGGATCCCCGTGGTCGGGTTCTGCGACGTCAACAACGACACCCGCTACGTCGACCTGGTCATCCCGGCCAACAACAAGGGGCGCGCGTCGCTGGCGACGCTCTATTGGCTGCTCTCCAGGGAGCTCCTCCGGGAGCAGGGGAAGCTCACCGCCGAGACCCCCTTCTCGCTCACGGTCGAGGACTTCCAGGCGGCCCTCTAGGGCGTGGACCGTGGCCCCCGGGGGGGCGTTGTGGACAGGGTTCCCGAGCCCGCCAAGGGCCGAAGGGTCGTTCATCGCCCCACACAGATACGGTCGGTGACACGTCCACCAGCACGTATGTTAGATGTGAACGATTTTCCGGCCTGTCCAGCTAGGCTTCCGGGGGGTACAATAGTCCTTTTCTACCTTCCACGGAGTGTGCATAGACGCGTTCCAGGGGGGACGGGGGATTGTCGGCGCGCTACGCACAGGTCGGGAGACCTACGCATTACCTTCGTAGGGCATGAGCACACGTGCACCTCCGCAGGTCCCGCTCCGTTCCGACGCGGGCGAGGAGCTCTGTCCGGCCTGCCGCTCGCTTCATCTCACCCGCGACGAGCTGAGGGGTGAGGTCGTCTGCGATGACTGTGGACTGGTCCTGGACGGGAGCGCCCTGGTCTCCGACCGCGGCGGGCGCGTGCGGGGCGAGGACAACGGGCGCGTGGCCCTGGGCTACGGACCCGCGACCTCGAACCTCCTGCCGGACAAGGGGCTCTACAGCGAGATCGGCTCCCCGGGTCGGGACTTCCAGGGGAACGCCCTCTCCCGCCACGCCTCGCTCAAGTTCTACCACCTGAGGAAGCTCAACCACCGCCTGAGGACCGTCCGCACCCACCAGAGGAACCTGGTGGTGGCGCTCGCTGAGCTCAACCGCCTCGCGAGCGTCCTCGGCCTCTCCCGCGAGGTCAAGGAGTCGGCCACGTTCATCTATCGCAAGGCGCTCGAGAACAAGGCGACGCGCGGGAAGAAGATCGTCTCCCTCGTCGCGGCGAGCGTCTACGCGGCCTGCCGGCAGTGCCGGGTGCCGCGCACCATGAAGGAGATCATCGTCCACTCGAAGGCGAGCAAGATCGAGGTCGGACGGGCCTACACGGTCCTCGCCCGCGAGCTCCACCTGGCCCTGCGGCCGATCGAGCCCCGGGACTACCTCGTACGCTTCACGCAGGACCTGAACCTCTCCCGGGAGGTCCGTCAGAAGGTCCTGGAGCTCCTCGCCCGGGTGGAGAAGGTCTACTCCACCAGCGGGGTGCTTCCGAACGGCGTGCTCGCGACGATCATCTACATCGCCTGCAACAGCCTGGGTGAGCCGCGCAGCCAGGACCGGATCGCGGCCGTCGCGAACGTGACGCCCGTCACCATCCGCAACCACTACAAGGAGTTCCTGGACCTTCTGGGGCTGCCCCGCGTGACCGGCGGGACCCCCCCGGTCCGGTCCTCCCCTCCTGTCGCCGCGGGCCAGGGCGGGTCGAACGTGCTCGGCACGGCCCACTGACCCGCTAGCGAGCCTCCCGGGGAGCCCCTCCCGTTCCCAAAAGCGGATTACCGCTCGTCGTCTCCAGGAGCGGATGGCCACCGTCCCAGCGCTCTCCTACTCGGGCTTCCACGCCTACACGGAGTGCCCGCTGCGCTGGAAGTACCTCTACATCGACCGGATGCCGACCGCGCCCCGGGGGTACTTCTCCTTCGGCCGGTCGGTGCACTCCGCCCTCGAGGAGTTCGTCAAGCCCCTCACGAAGCTCTCGACCCTGGGGGCCGTTCCCTCCGGCGGGAGGGCCCAGCGAACGCTGGGGGAGTTCGACGAGTCGCCCGCTCCCGCCGAGACCCCCCCGGAGCCCGCGACGCCCACGCTGCTCGCGGTGGAGGAGCTCCTGGAGGTCTACCGCAGGGTCTGGGTCTCGGAAGGCTACCTCTCCCCGGAGGACGAGAAACGCAACTTCGACCTTGGGGCGGACCTCCTGCGGCGGTTCCATGCCCTGTTCGTGTCGGCGCCTCCCAGGCCCGTCGCGGTGGAGCAGGAGCTCGACGCCTCGGTCGACGGGATCAAGATCCACGGCATCCTGGACCGGATCGACGAGACCCCGAAGGGCGGCCTCGAGGTCCTGGACTACAAGACTTCGAAGCAGCTCTCCTGGCAGGAGGCCCGCACCTCCGACCAGTTGACCCTCTACCAGCTCCTGGTCGAGAAGAACTACCCTAGGCCGGTCGAAGCTCTCACGCTCTACCATGTGCGCACCCTCTCCCCCCTGCGTACGCCCCCCCGCGGGACGGAGGAGGTGGAGGACCTGTCCACCAGGCTGGGCGAGGTGGCGGACGGGATCCGCACCGAGGTCTACGACCCCCGTCCCGGACCGTACTGCAATCGATGCGACTTTCGGGCGATCTGCCCGGAGTGGAAGGAGATCCCCGAGCGCGAGCGGGAGAGGATCCGAGAGCTCGTCGAACGCTACGAGGAGCTCAAGCGGCGAGGCGAGGGTCTGCGCAGGGAGATGGAGGGGGTCGCGAGCGAGCTGCACGCGGCCTCCGAGGAGCTCGGGGTCCACCGCTTGACCTCCAGGGGGTCCACGATCTACCGGAAGAAGGAGACCCGGTGGGTGTTCCCCCCGGAGCAGGTGCTTCCGGTCCTGCAGGAGGCCGGCCTGCTGCCCCGAGTGGCCCGGCTCGACGGGGACCAGCTGTCACGGCTGCTGAGCGACCCCAAGGTGCCCGCTTCCGTCCGCCGTTCCCTGCGGGGGCAGGGACGTCGCCAGGCCGAGTGGTCCCTGCGCTACGAGGGCCCCACCGGTGAATCGGACGTCTCAGAGTGACCTCTCATCCGTTCTCCTTCGATCCGGAGCAGAGGTGGAACGCTAGGGGGCTGCCCCGTCCGGAGGGCGCTAGAAAGCAGCTTCCCCCCGGGAAAGGCCCCGCGCGCGAAATCCACAAGTACTGACCCCCATCCTGCAAGGGCAGGCGATGATGTCCGCCTGAACCGCCCACCCGGGGCTGATGACATCTAGCGGGGACCGGGTGCAAGGGCGCCTCCACGGCGCCGGATAGGGCGGACGTGAACGAAGGGCAGTTGGAACTGGTGGCGCTGGTCGCCACGGGGGGCGCCATCGGAAGCGTCGCCCGCTACGGGCTGAGCGGTCTCCTCAGCCGGGGCGACTTCCCCTGGGGCACCTTCGCGGTGAACCTCACCGGGACCTTCTTCCTCGCCTTCCTCTACTTCCTCTCGCTCGGACGGGGGCTGCTCTCCTCCAACGTACGCACTTTCCTCTTCGTCGGGTTCTTCGGGGGGTACACGACCTTCTCCACCTTCGGTCTCGAGACGGTCAACCTGGCCCGGGGAGGGTCGCCCACCCTCGCCCTGTGGAACTTCGTGCTGAACGCGGGGTTCTGCGTCCTGGGGGCGTTCTTAGGAGCCTTGGTGGGCCTCTGGATGGGAGGAGCGTCCGAATGGAACTGAAGGAGAAGGCGGTCCGCCTGAAGATCTACCTCGGGGAGTCGGACCGGTACCGGGGCGTGCCCGCCTACCAGGCCGTCGTCCACCATCTCCGGGAGAAGGGGTTCTGGGGCGCGACGGTGTATCGAGGGATCTACGGCTACGGCAAGAGGAGCCTGCTGCACTCCGCCTCGGTCCTTCGTCTGAGCGAGGACCTTCCGCTCATCGTCGAGGCCGTGGAGGACGAGGACAAGGTCCTCTTGGTCATCCCCGAGCTCAGCAAGATGGTCAAGGGCGGGCTCATCACCGTGGAGGACGTGAGGGTCCTCCGTCACCTGGGCTGAGCCCCGCACGCCGGAAAGGGTCCCCTCGGGCGCCCTTCGGCGCCGCTCTCACGCCGGAGGGGCGGAGGAGAGGTAGTTGGAGTCCACGTAGACGTGGACGGTCGAGTTGCCGGTGGTCGTCCAGAGGAAGGTGTAGTACGAGGTGTACTGCGCGGTGTAGGTGAAATAGGCCGACGAGGTGGGTCCCTGCAGGTCGTAGACGGGGTTCTGCATCCGCTGGGTCCAGGTCGCGGGGTTCGGCCCGTCCACGATGATACTGAAGAGGACCGCCTCCCCATAGGGGGCCGTCACCGAGAAGTTCCCGGTCACCACGTCGTCCCCGTCGATCATCCCCGTCACCCCTGTGCTGTTGTCGCCAGCGACGAGCAGGGTCTTGGTGTAGGTGAGCGGGTCGGGCGCCGGCTGGGCCGTGTTGGTGAGCTCCGGATAGATGACCGCGGTCACGAGCCCGACCATCCCGATGATCAGGGCCGCCCTCACCGCCTTCACGTAGAAGTTGCGGCGACGGGGGGTGCTGATGGTCCACTGGAAGAGCTGGTGCGCTGGACGGAGCCATCGAGGGAGCTGGACCTCTCCGCTCGGAGGCGGGGACGAGGTGGGGGCTGAGGGGGGGGCCGCGGCGCCCGGGGACGGGCCCGCCGGTCCCTCGGACCGCAGCGGGGGCTCCGATGCCATCGGCCCCTGCGGGGAAGAGGGCTTTAAGAGGCCTTCTCACGGGCCCACGGGTCCGGGGTCCAGAGGGCAGGGGCGACCCAGGAGCCCCCGCTCGAGCCGGTGGGGCTCAGGCGTAGAGGGAGCAGATGTAGCAGTAGTATCGACCGTACTGCGGGACGAAGGTCGTGGGCTTCCCGCAGCGGTGGCAGAACGGAGGGGAGCCTGAGGAGGAGGCCAGGGGGGCTCCCACGGCGTAGCTCTGCATCGGGGCCACCATGTACATCGGAGCCGGGGCGTAGGCGACGCCTCCGGCGGGGAGCATGCCCACCGTCCCCATCGCCATAGGCACGCCCATCATCGGCGAGGCGCGCTCCCGCTCGGCCTCGCCGAGCTTCACGTAGGCGATGATGTAGAAGATCCCCGTGATCAGGAACCCGAAGATGAGGCCCAGGATCCCGAGGAGGATGGTCGGCGCCTTCGCGCCGGAGTAGTCCCCCCGCTTCGTCCGCTGGTAGCTCAGCGCGAAGGCGACGTAGAGCATGAGGACCGTGAAGCCGATGATCAGCGCTGCGACGAGCGCGAACGAGACGAGGACGAACCCCACCAAGAGGAAGAGGAAGGCGAAGAACAGGATCGCCGCGCTGCAGAGGATCTGGAAGATGAATCCCAGGAGGATGAACGTCTCGGCGTCATGCCCCGCGTTGGTTTGGACCGGCACGGTACCCATCACGGGCTGTGGATACACAGGTTCAAGAGGCTCCATCCTGCGCTTAAGCGTTGGGATGGTGGCGGGCCTTCCCCCGGGAAGGCTTGGCCCGGGGCCCTCCACCGCATGGCGGTCCCCCGACGACCCCAGAAGGGCCGAGCCCTCAGTACTGGCCGGAGAAGTTCGCGAGGACCTCGGACGCGAAGCTCGGGTCCTCGAAGTAGCTCACCTTCCCCGGAGTGTAGACGTCCAGCTGAGGGATGTGAAGGTCGGGGAACAGGTAGGAGTGGTTGTGCGGGATGTCCTCCGCGGAGGGGGCATCGACCAGGCCGTCGTTCGCGTGGCCGGAGAAGTAGGCCATCGCCCAGGCGGGGTTCGCGTAGCCGACGTACACCAGCCACTCGGCCCCCGGGTAGTTCGCGAGCGCGTTGGGGACGTAGGCATGCATCGCGGCGAGGAACGGAGAGCCTTCGGACATCTCCGCCGCCTCGTACCCCGATAGGTTGAGCCAGGGTGTGAGGGCGGTCACCGGGGCCCCGTCCAGGGGGGAGGCCAGGAAGATCACGTTCTGGAGCGTCACGTTCGGCAGCCGCACGTGCTCCAGCATGTACTCGGTGACGAGTCCGCCCATGCTGTGCCCGATGATGTCCATGGTGACCGAGCGGTGGGCGAAGGCCTCGCCCAGGACCTTCCCGAGCTCCAGCCCGACGGTCTCGATCGGCGTCTCGGTGGTCCCGAAGAAGGAGCTGTCGGTGTAGGTGGTCCCGTTGCTGAAGGCGAGGGTGAAGGTCCCGTAGTAGGAGACGACCCCCACCACGTACCCCGCGTTCACGAGCTGCTGGTAGACGTTGACCCCGTAGGTCCAGACCGAGTAGGCGGGGACCGGGCTGGGGTCGTAGCCGTGGACGAGGATGACGTAGGTCGGGTTCGAGACCGGATGATGGGGAGCGAGGGACGAGGAGGCCCGCGCGGAACCACCGGGCAGCATCCCGGGGAGGGCGAGGACCGTCGCGGCGACCAGCAGGACCGCGACCGAGACGAGCGTCCCGAGGGTCGTCACCCTGGAGGCAGACACAGGCCCGCGAGTTGCCGTACGGTATTTGGTGGTTTGTCCAGCCGCACGCCTGCTCAGTCTGACGGGTGCGGCGGCAGGGGTGGGGGGCCCTGCACGGAGGGAAACGACGGTGGCGCAGGTGGCTCCGAGGAAGGGGATGCGGCTGCCTCGGAGGGACGCGCCTACTACCTGTTCCTCAAACCGCCGTCAGTCCGGGCCCGACGCGAGCAAGGCCCCGAGGACCAAGATGGCGAGAGGGGTCCTCGTGCGAGGAGGGAAAAGTCCCTCCACGTCTGGGAGACGCTCGCCACGGTTGGAGGAGGGGGGGTTCCCCCGACGGGAGCTCTGGAGAGCCCTGGGGCCCTTGGCAACTATCGTCAGGACCGACCAACTCGCCGCATTCACCTATGTCCCACAGGGCACAGGAGGTCCGGGCGGTGCGGGAGGTGCAGGAGGTGCGGGCGGCGCGGGAGGTGCGGGCGGCCGCCGGCGGGCGTGGGTCGGGTTCGCACCGGGTCCGAAGGGGCCCGAAGGCACGGCCTCCTCTTGGGACGGGGTAGGTGCACCACCCGTCGGGGTTGGCGCTCAGGAAAGGGAAATATGGCCCGTAGGTTGGCGCCGCAATGGGAGCCCCGAAGCTCGCGACCGACCAGGTCCTTGAACCCCTCAAGGGACGCGACCCGACCATCGCCACGATCTGCTCCCACTCGAGCCTCCAGATCTTCCATGGGGCACGTCTCGAGGGATTCCGGACCCTGGGGATCGCCCGGGGGAGCCCTCCCCGCTTCTACGACGCCTTTCCTCTCGCGAAGCCCGACCTGTTCCTGAACCTCCCAAAGGTGAGCGAGCTCGGCGGGCACGCCGATCGCCTGCGCAAGGAGGCCGCGGTCCTGGTCCCCACCGGTTCGTTCGTGGAGTACGTGGGCCCCGAGCGCTTCTCGAAGCTACCGGTGCCGGTCTTCGGCAACCGCAGGGTGATGGCGTGGGAGTCGGACCGGGAGAAGGAGAGGGTCTGGCTGGAGGGGGCGGGCGTCCGGATGCCCCGGAAGTACTCCGATCCCTCGGAGGTGGACGGGCCCGTGATCGTGAAGTACCACGGGGCGAAGGGAGGACGCGGCTTCATCCTCGCGAAGAACCGCAAGGACCTCGAGAGCTACAAGATCACGGAGCCCCACGTCATCCAGCAGTACGTGATCGGCACGCGGTACTACATCCACTTCTTCTACTCGCCGCTCAACGACCGCGGCTACCGCTGCGGTGACGGGTCCCTGGAGCTCCTGGGGATGGACCGCCGGGACGAGGCGAACATCGACGAGCTCTACAAGCTCGGCAGCCAGGAGGAGCTGCTCAAGTCGGGGATCCGTCCCACCTTCGTCGTCACGGGCAACGTCCCCGTCGTGATCCGTGAGTCGCTGCTCCCGGAGGTCTTCGAGATCGGCGAGCGGATCGTGGAGAAGTCGATCGAGCTCTTCGGAGGGATGGTGGGACCTTTCTGTGTCGAGGGGATCATGACGGAGAAGCTCGAGTTCTACGTCTTCGAGATCTCGACACGCATCGTCGCTGGCACCAACGTCTACATCAGCGGCTCTCCCTACTCGGACATGGTCGCGCCCGGCCTGTCGACCGGTCGACGCATCGCCCTCGAGCTCAAGCGGGCCCGGGCCGAGGACCGCCTCGCCGAGGTCCTCAGCTGAACCCGGGCGGGCGATGCCACTTCATGCCGTTCCCTGGGACCACCCGGGGACCTTCCGGACAGCCCCGCGGGGCCGACCCTCGGAGCGGCGGACGCCAGGCCGCCCGGCCCCCCCCTCATGACGGAGATGCTGGTGGCCCGTGGGCTGGGCCGGATCTATCGATGGCGCGGAGGACAGCACGAGGCCCTCGTCAACGTGGACCTGTCCGTCCCGAAGGGGGTCGTGCTAGGGCTGCTCGGTCGCAACGGAGCGGGAAAGACCACCTTCGTCCGCATCGCTGCCACCTCGCTCATGCCGACCTCGGGGAGCATGGAGGTCCTGGGACACGACGTGGTGCATGCGGCGGCGGAGGTCCGAGCCCGGATCGCCGTCATCCCGCAGGAGTCCCGGCCGTTCTACTGGATGACCGCGGGAGAGCTCGTCGAGTACTACCTGCGCATGCGCGGAGAGACCGTCTCCCAGGCCCGCAACCAGGCTCGGGACACGCTCGCTGAGCTCGAGCTCAGCCGGTGGAAGGACGTCCAGGCGAACCGGCTGAGCGGAGGCCTGCGTCGTCGGGTCATGGTCGCGATGGTCATGGCCTCCGACGCGGAGGTCCTCTTCCTGGACGAGCCCACGACGGGACTCGACCCTCTCGCCCGGCGCAGCGTCTGGAACGCGATCCGCAGGGCGGCGAGCGAGCGCCGGACCATCGTGCTCACCACCCACTACCTGGACGAGGCGGAGGCCCTCTCCGACCGCCTCGCCATCCTCGAGGGCGGACGCCTCCTCGCGAGCGGCACGCCCGCCGACATCGCTTCCCGTGTACGGCACCCCTACCGCGTAACGCTGGAGGGCGGTTTCTCCGAGAAGGAGCTCGAAGGGCTGGGGCAGGTCACGCACGTCGGGGCGAAGACCCTTCTGTTCACGGGAGAGGAGCAGGCGCGCGAGCTCGCCCGGACCGCGCTCGAGAAGGGCCGCCGCATCTCCATGGGCCCGGTGAGCCTCGAGGACCTCTTCGTCCAGATCGTCGGCAAGGAGATCTCCCACGAGGACGAGGAGACGGAGGGGCCGCTTGCCAGCTGAGCGTCTCAGGGCCATCTGGGCCCTCATGTCCTTGAACGGGTTCCTCCCGCTGAAGCGGCAGCCGCTCTTCATGGTCAACACCCTGACCAGCCCCTTCTCCTTCCTGTTCATCATCTTCATCCTGGGAGGGCCCGGGGCGGTGCCCATCGGCGTCGCCGGCGGGATGGTCCTGACCGTGCTGTCGATCGGGACGTCGCTGCAGGCCGACCTCACGCACTACAAGCAGGACCTCAAGTTCCACGAGATGGCGGTCGCCTCCCCCGTCTCCGCGGGCACCTACGTGATGGGCCTCGCTCTCAGCGAGTTCGTCTACTCGGTGCCCGGGATGGCGGTGTTCATCGTCCTCTCGCTGCTCTACACCCACTACGTCTTCCTGGGAGGGCTCCTCGTCTTCGGGACGCTGGTGCTGCTCTGGGTCTTCGCGAGCGCGCTCGGCTTCACCCTCGCGACCTACCTCGCGGACGTCCGGGAGACCTTCGCCATCTCTCCCCTCATCTCGATCGCCCTCACGGTCATCCCACCGGTCTACTACCCCGCCTCCCGCCTGCCCGCCTACCTCCAGCCCATCGCCTACCTCGCGCCCACCACGTGGGCCGCGAACCTCGTCAAGGGAGCGATGGGGCTCGCGCCGATCACGCTCCTCAGTGCCTTCGAGGACATGCTCGTGCTCGCCGCCGCTGCGGCCGCCCTCTTCATCGTGGCTTGGCGGAAGGCCCAGTGGAGAGAGAGTTGAGAGGCCTACCGTGTCGCAGCTCGACGCGCCATGCGGGACGACGAGCTTGTCCGCGGGACGACTCCCGGAGGCTCCGTGCGTCCTACGGAGCTTCCTCGGGACCCCAGAACTCTCCTCGGGGATGCGCCCGAGGAACGAAGGGCCCGGGGTATCTCCGAGGAGACCATCGGTCACCACGGCGCCTTGTTTCACACTCAAAAAGTCCGGGTTCGGTGAACGAAGTCGGGCCCCACGACGGCAGCCTTATCTCGCCCCAAGCTGCTCGGAGCCTCGCATGCTTGCTGAGGCTGACGTTCGGGTCTTCTCCTCGCTCGAGGAGAAGTTCCAGCACTGCCTTTCCTGCGGCAAGGAGCTCGTCGTGCTGCCGGACGACCGCCGTCACGGGCTCTGCTTCGACTGCACCACGCCCCTCGGCCCGCTCTCGACCGACTGTCCGGGGTGCGGCTACTGGCTCGAAGGGGAGACCTTGGTCCTCCCCTGCCCGCGCTGCGGAGTATCTCCCGCGGCCTGGTGAGCCCCCCCGCCGACCGGGCGTACGGCGGTGCGCGCACTAGCGGCGCCCCCCCTCCTTCGAGCGGCGCGTGGACCCGGGAGAGAATCGCAAAGGATATCACGGGGGTCCCCTCGTTCGCGCGGGGCTGCCGAGGTGGCTCAGACCGGAACGGCGCGAGCCTGGAAAGCTCGTGGTGGATCTCCACCGCGGGAGTTCAAAGATCGACGGGGACCACCCCCGTCGATGGAGAATCTCCCCCTCGGCGCTCCCCTTTCCCTCCCTTCCCGTCCCGTCGGCTCCGTCCTGACACGGGCATGAGGGCCGCATGAACCTCTCCGAGGAGCTCGAGGGGAGGGCCCTAAGGGAGTCGCGTGCGCTCCTCGCGCGCGAGGTCCCGGGCACGGACTTCCATGCGCTGTGCCGATGGCTGCGCCACGGCTTCCCGCGCTACGGGTGGGTCGGGGTCTATCTCCTCGAGGGAGGAACGCTCCACCTCGCGGGCTGGGATGGGGAGCACCCCACCGAGCACACCTCGATACCGCTCGGGTCCGGTCTCTGCGGTCTCGCCGCGCGGGAGCAAAGGACGGTCAACGTCCGCGACGTGCGGGAGCGGCCGGAGTACCTCGCCTGCTTCCTCGAGACGCGCAGCGAGATCGTGGTGCCGATCATGGACGGCGCGACGTGCCTGGGCGAGATCGATATCGACGGGCCCCAGCAGGGGGCCTACGACGCTTCGGACGAGCGCTTCCTCGAGCGGCTGTCGAAGGAGCTCGTCCATAGGGCCCGGAGCGTCCTCGAGCGAGCCCCTTGGAGAGCTTGACGAGGCGCTCCTCGATCGTCCCCAGCGCCTCCCGTAGCGCGGACGCTCCGTCCATCGCAGCGGCCTCCCTACGCCAGACGGCCCGAGAGGCCGACCGCAGGCGGAGGGCCTCGACCCGCAGACGGGAGAGCGCCCTCGTCAGCTCATCGATGATCGGAAGGTCCGCGACGAGGGCGGTCCTGGAGAGGGGGTTCAGGTCCACCGCGATCACGAACTTGCCCGCCCTTCTCAGGGCCTGAGCACGGTCTCCGTCCTCGAGAGGTACCAGGACGACGTCGGCCCGGAGGATCCCTTCGGGGTCGACCCAGCTGCGGTCCGACGCGAGCCCCCTCAGGCGGGCGGTGGGGCGGACGCCGAGGACCTCGCGCACGCCGGCGGACCTGAGCTCCTGGGCGACGAGCTCCGCGCGCCGGGGCGTGCGGTGGAAGAGATTGACCTCCACACGGAGGTGCGGGATGACCTTCGCGAGCGAGGCGACCTCGCGCGAGGCGAGCGCCGCCACGTTCCCGTTCACGGAGACGACGGGGCGGCGGGCGAGCCAGAGGCGGGCGGCGGCCGAGCGCTCCGCCCGTGCGGCCGAGGGGCTGGTCCGCTCTCCCAGCAGGTAGTCGAAGGCCTCCCCTCGACCGTGGGCCATGAGCCCTTCGGGGACGACCAGTCCCGCCTGCATCTTCTCCGAGAGGCCCGCGCGGACGAGCAGGCTGCGGTACCTCGGATGGGACCTGGGGATGACGGTCACGATCTCCGTCCTTCGACGCGCCTCCGCCTATGAGCCGTCCGGGACCGCCCGGGAAGGGCGCCGCCTGACCGGTCCAGGTCGCCCGCCATCTCCCATCGAGGTCCCCGCACCGGGAGGGCGGAGGACCAGAGGGCCCCCTCGGGCAGCACATGCAGCGCCCGGCCCAGCAGCAGGACCCCCGCCGCTCGCGCCTCCTCCACCGCGTGCGCGAACTTGGGGTCCATCGCCCCGTAGGGCCGCACTTCCCGCACATCGTCCCGTTGGACCAGGAAGAGCAAGGCGGCGGGACCCTCGCCGTTCCTCACGAAGCGGGTCAGGGCCTCGACGTGGCCGGTACCTCGGACCGTAGGGGCGTCCGGGAACAAGCCGGTCAGCCCCTCCCTCAGGTTCGAGCTCTTCACCTCGAGCAATGCTCGCGGCCGGGAGGGGTCCTTCGCGTCCATCACCGCGTGGTCGAAGCGGTGGTGTCCCCAGACCACCTCGCTCCTCCAGGGGCCCCACCGGTCCAAGGGTGGCAGGGCCTTTCGCTCCAGGGCCTGGTCGACCAGAGGCCGGGCCGCACCGGTATCGACGGAGACCCAGACCTCTGGGTCCTCGGGGGACCGAACGCTGACGAGGGTCCAGGAGGTCCGGCGCACCCTGGGCCGTTCCCGGGAGGCGGAGGACGGAGAGGAGCCCGCCGTCGCCGGGCGAGGGGCGGGGACGATGTGGCCCACCGTCCCTCCGGCAGGGAGGAGCTCGATCAGGCGGCCAGGGTTGGGCACGTGGGCCTCCAAGAGGCCTAGCTCAGGGTCACGGACGATCGCCAGGAACCGGTTGGGGCGGCGCAGGACACGGACCCGGCGCGCTTCCCCGGGGTAGAGCAGGGCGATCCTGGTGCGCGGGCGAGGTGGGGAGGCGGCCATGGGCTCCCCCGGGGGGCTCAGTCGAACCCGGGCCCCAGCAGCTCGCGGGCGATGACGAGGCGCCGGATCTCGCTCGTGCCGGCCCCGATCTCCAGGAGCTTCGCGTCACGCATGAGGCGCTCGAGCGGCAGGTCCCTCATGTAGCCGTTCCCGCCGTGGATCTGGATCGCCTCGAGCGCCACGCGCGTCGAAGCCTCGCTCGCGAAGGTCAGGGCAGCGCACGCGGGCCGTCCCGTCCGCTTGTCGTGCCCCACCGAGTCCAAGGCCTGGTAGACCAGGAGGCGGGAAGCTTCCAGTTGCATGTACATGTTCGCAAGCTTCTCCTGGATGAGCTGGAAGGACCCGATCTTCCGCCGGAACTGCTCACGCTCCCGGGAGTACCGGGTGGAGAGCTCGAGGCACTCCTCCATGATCCCCAGGGGGATCGCGGCCAGGACCGCGCGCTCGACGTTGAGGCCGCTCATCACGATCTCCACGCCGTGGTTCTCCCTCCCGACGAGGTTCTCTGCCGGCACCTCGACGCCGTCGAAGAGCAGCTCCCCCGTAGGGGAGCCCCGCATGCCCATCTTGTCGAGCTTGCGCGAGACGGAGAACCCGGGATAGCCCTTCTCCACGATGAACGCGCTGATGCCCCTCGATCCCTTGGACGGCTCCGTCTTCGCATAGACGAGGAGGGTGTCCGCGACCGGCCCGTTCGTGATGAACTGCTTCGTCCCGTTCAGGACGTAGCGGTTCCCTTTCCGCTCGGCCCGCGTCTGCAGGGAGACCGCGTCGGAGCCCGCGTTGGGCTCGGTGAGCGCGAGGGCCCCGGTCTTCTCCCCCTTCGCGAGGGGAGGCACGTAGCGGCGCCGTTGCTCCTCGTTCGCGTTGCGGCAGAGGTTGTCCAGGCAGAGGTTCGAGTGGGCCCCGACCGACAGGGCGAACGCCGGGGAGACCCTCGCGATCTCCTCGAGCACGATCGCCTGGGCGAGGTAGCCGATCCCCGCCCCGTCGAGCTCCGTGGGGACGGTCACGCCGAGGTAGCCCTGCTCCCCCATCTTCCGGAACACCCCGGTGGGCCAGTGGTCCTCCCGGTCCATCCGGTCGGCGACGGGAGCGAGCTCCTTCCGTACGAAGGCGCGCACGGACTCCTGCAGCGAGCGTTCCTCGTCGTTGAGCCTGAGGTCCATGCCCCCCCCTACGCCCTCCCCTCCAAAGCGCTATCGACCGCCTCGCAGCAGTTCAGGCGCTTGCGGGACGGAGGTCCGCCCCCCTGGGCGGTCCCTCCGCTCACTTCGCGGCCCGCATCCGCATCCCGAGGTGACGGCGCCACACCGCCCGCGCCCGGGGGAAATCGGTGCGGTAGTGCCCGCCCCGGCTCTCTTCCCGGGCGAGGGCGCCTCGCGCGATCATGAGGCCGGTCAGCAGCAGGTCGGAGATCGCGGGCCCCGGCTCTTGCCCATCCTCCCGTTCCCGTTCTGCGATGGACCAGTCCCTGGAGATCCGGGCGACCGCGTCCTGCAGGCGATGCGGGTCCCTCAGGATCCCGACCTGCTCCCAGAGGAGCTTCGCGAGCCCATTGCGGGTGAGCGGTCCTCCCGGGCTCGGGGCCCCGTGCTCCCGGGGGGCTGGGCTCAGCAGGACCTCCGGATTGGAGCTTGGAACGCCGGTCCAGCGGTCCGCCCCGCGCGCTGACCGAACGATGCGCTCGCCGAAGACCAGCCCCTCCATGAGCGAGTTGCTCGCGAGCCGGTTCGCCCCGTGCACGCCGGTCGAGGTCACCTCTCCACAGGCGTAGAGGCCCCGGACCGACGACTCCCCCGAGAGGTTCGTCGCGACGCCCCCTACCATGTAGTGGGCCATCGGAGCGACCGGGATGAGGTCGTGGGAGAGGTCGAGCCCCTGACGTTGCAGGAAATGGCCGATGGTGGGGAAGCGCAGGAGCAGCCGCTCCCGGGGGATCGCGGTCGCGTCCAGGAGGACGTGCTTCTCCCCGGAGCGCTCGAGCTCGAAGGCGATCGCGCGGGACACCACGTCACGAGGCGCGAGCTCGGCCTGGGGGTGATAGCGGGGCATGAAGCGCTCCCCCTGGACGTTGCGTAGCAACGCTCCCTCACCTCGCACGGCCTCCGAAATGAGGAAGCGGGGCGCTCCCTCGCGCCGGAAGACGGTGGGATGGAACTGGATGAACTCCATGTCCCTGACCAGCGCGCCACCACGAGCGGCGATGGCCACGCCCTCACCGGTGGCGATGGTGGGGTTCGATGACTCCCGGTACAGGTGGCCCGCCCCTCCCGTCGCGAGGACCGCGAAGGTCCCCCGAAGCTCCTCCTCCCCCCGGGGTGAGCTGACCGTGAGGGACACCCCCTCGCGGCCTTGCGACCGCAGGGCAAGGAGGTGGGTGTGCTCCCGGACGTCGATCCCCTCCTCGACCACCCGGCGCTGGAGCGTCTCCTCGATGTGCAGTCCGGTCGCGTCACCTCCGGCATGCAGGATCCGGTCCCGGGAGTGGGCGGCCTCCCTTCCCAGGGTGACGCGTCCCTCGACCGTGTCGAAGGGCACGCCCCAGCGAGCGAGGTCGGCGATACGCCGGGGGGCTTCCTGCGTCAGGGCCCTCGCCGCGGCTCGGTCGACGAGCCCGGCCCCCGCCCGCAGGGTATCTTGGAAGTGGAGGGCGGGAGAGTCGTCCGCGCCGACCGCGGCGGCGATACCGCCCTGGGCGTAACGCGTATTGGACTCGGTCAGGCGAGACTTGGTGAGGATGCAGGGGACGAGCCCCTCCTCCCTCGCGCGCAGAGCGACGTAGAGCCCGGCGATGCCGCTTCCCACGATGAGGAGGTCGGGGTGTCGTCGCGGCACGGGGCTCCCCAGGCTCTTCGGGCGATATGACGGATGGGGGCGCCCGCGGCCGGGGGGGGTCTCCCCCCTTGGTGGTTCGATGGACCCTCCCGGGAAGGCTCCGGAACCCTGCGCCCCGAGAGGAAAACCGGCGTACGGGGGAGGGGGTCCAGGGGCGGGGTGGGGGCCCGTCGCGTGTTCGACGGCCACACATCTATATCCGCATCAACGATGGGGTGCTCTTGGGGCTGCCTCGAGGGGGAGCCCTGCGGATGACCGATCCACGCGCGATGCCGGCAGGACCCCGTGGCGGGCCCTGCGCCAGGGTCTCCACCTGGTGCTATTTCGCGGTCTCGGTGATGGTCCTCTCCACCCTCATCGTGGCATTCCCGAGCGGGATGTCCCTGCCCTTGAGCTCCGTGAGCTCCCTGCCCCGTGGGGTCCTCGCGACGAGCACGGAGGCGCCTGGGCCCTCGTCGGGGACCCCCTACGCGCCTCTCGACCCGTCGGCCCCAGCCTACGCCCCTTCCTCGGCCGAGTCGGCCCCCCTGGTCTCCTTCCTCAACCCGCCCCACCTCACCACGGCGATCCGCGACGCCCCATCGACCATCTACACCTACAAGAACCAGCAAGAGCAGGTGCCCCAGGACTCGAAGGTGACCCTCTGGGTCAATGCGACCGGGGGGAGCGTGCCCACCTACGCGAACGTCCAGGTCGTCTTCGTGGTCGAGACGACCCTCTACGACGGCGTCTACGACCCCACCTCGTACGACTCCGGGGTCAACAACCCCTGCAACGGACCCTGCCAGGAGTCGAACGCGGTGCCGTTCTTCGTCGCGAACTCGGGGACGATCGCGAGCAACATCGCCGCGAACAACCCCTACTCCACCGTCTCCTTCGCGATGGTCGACTACTTCGCGACGCTCACGGACCACGACGACGGCGACGGGGCGGAGTACCACGTGGACGTCGGGAACTTCGTTCCGGCGGGGAACTTCCAGAGCGCGGTCGTCTCCGGCTTCCAGAACCCCGTGCTCGGCGGGAACTGGTACTACAGCGACAGCGACTTCTCCGACAGCTTCCTCGACTCCTCGTCCATCACCGCCCTCTACGGGGCGCTCAAGGGCTCCAACCTCGCATGGAACCCTTCCGACCACCACGTCATCGTCCTGGTCACCTCCGCCGCCCCCCGGGACGGGAACTACTCGGTCAACTACGCCTACAGCCACTCCGACACCAACAGCGGGAACAGCTCGAACTGTGAGCCGTCCTACCCGTTCGGTGGAGGGCTCTCCTCGCCCAACTGTGAAGCTTGGACCACGGGCACGAACAACATCGCCTCCCTGGCCCGGGGCCTCGGGGTCAACATCGACGTCATCGACCTCGCGAACGGCCTCACCAACGGGGCCAGCCAGGACTACACCTCCACCGCCGGCGGGACCGCGGACGCGAACGCCATCCTGCACGCGGGGTGCGACCTCGCGAAGGCGACCGGGGGCTCTTGGGAGGGCCCCACCGGCTACTCCTGCAGCGCCTCCTCGACGGGGACGGGGCTGGGGAACCTCACCTGCACCCAGGGGAGCTCCTGCTTCCAGGGACAGAACGGGAACAGCTACGCGAACCCCCCCCGGAGCTGGGCGTCGAACACCCCCCTCGGCTGGGCGATCGACCACATCTCCTTCGGGCCCTCCTCCGTCTCCAACGTCACGGCGTCCTCCAACGGCGCCCCGATGTTCCAGTTCGTCCCCGCGCTCAACCTCACTCCCGACCCCTCCAATCCGGGCTGGAGCGTGACCTGCCTACGGGCCGGTACCCCGCTCACCGGCTGCCAGCAGGGCCCCACGGTGACGAGCCAGGGGGCTGCTACGGTCTACGGGTGGGGCTGGCCCAAGTCCGACATGCTCCTCAACGACACCTGGACGGCGAGCTTCAACCTGGTCGCGATCGGACCGCCCTACAACGTGAGCTATCCCTTGGACGCCTGCACGAACACCGCTTCGGGGTGCACGGGGGCCGTGGGGGGGGCTGGCGCCGCCTCCATCGCGGACTACAAGAACTACCAGGGCACCCCGACCACGATCGCCTTCCCCGCGAGCGACATCTACGTCGTCTACCCCGGGATGAACGTCGTGGTCACGCCCCCGTTCGCGCGGGGCTATCCCGGCTTCTCCCAGACCTTCACGGCGATCGCCTCGGGGGGCCAGCCGCCCTACACCTACCAGTGGTCGGTGAACTCGGTCATCCAGGCCTCGACCTCCCCCACGTTCTCCTACACGTTCCCCACGGTCAGCACCTACACCGTCCGCTGTCTGGTGCATGACCAGTACAGCGTCCAGGGCTACTCCGCGGTCTCGATCGTGACCATCGTCCGCAATGCGTCGAGCCTCTTCTGGGTCCAGGGGAACGTGACCGACAGCGTGACGCACGTGCCCATCGCGGGGGCGAACGTCTCGCTCAACGGCACCAGCGGTTCCACGGTTTCCGGCACCGTGGGTAACTACCAGCTGGGCGCTCTGGTGAACGGCACCTACACCCTCTACGTGAACGCGTCCGGCTACCAACACTTCGCCGGGAAGCTCACCGTCCTCGGCGACACCTGGATGAACGTCGCGCTCTCCGCGATCCCCCCGTCCAGCTACACGATCTCGGGCTACGTCACGAGCTACGCGACGGGGGCCGCTCTCGCCGGGGCCGCGGTGTCCCTCACCTACTACGGGAGCACCTTCGGGTCCACCACCTCGAACGCCCAGGGAGCTTACGCCCTCTCCGGGGTCCTCAACGCGACCTACACCCTGAGCGCGACGCTCAACGGGTACAATCCGACCTCGCTCACGGTCACGGTCCAGGGCTCGAGCCTCGTGCAGAACCTCTCCCTCGCCCCCTTGCCACCCATGGCCTACTACATCACCGGGACGATCTCGGACAACGTGACCGCGCTCCCGATCGCCGGGGCCCTGGTGTCGATCAACACCACGGCGGTGCTCACGAACACCACCGGTACGAGCGGGACCTACACGCTCACCCCGATCTATGCGGGGACCTACGCGATCAGCGTCTCGGCTCCCGGCTACCTCAAGGTCTCGGTCGTCGTGACGGTGAGCACCTATTCGGTCACCCAGGACATCCAGCTCGGACGGCCCCCCACCCCCACCTACTCGGTCGCCGGGACGGTGCTGGACGCCTCCTCGCACCAGCCCATCGGCTCGGCGAAGGTCCAGCTATCGACCACCTCGTGGAAGGTGGTGGCGACCACCCTCGCCACCAGCGGAGGTGACTTCCTCCTGAGCGGACTGCTCAACGGCACCTACTTCGCGAACGTCTCCGCGACCGGGTACAGCCCCGTGAGCCGGGGCGTCCTCATCCAGGGGATGTCCCGCTCGGAGAACTTCAACCTCACCCCGAACGGTGGGGGCCAGGTAAAGACCTTCCTCGTCCAGGGGACGGTCACCGATGCCCGGACCGGAGCCTTCCTCCAAGGGGTCGCGATCGATGTCCCGCTCCTCGGGAACACGACCTCGAGCGCCGCGGGCGGGTTCTCCTACCCCGCCGCGCCGAACGGCCCCTACACCTACTCTGCTTCGCTCCCAGGCTTCCAGACGGCGAACGGGTCGTTCAGCGTCAATGGGGCACCGGTCGACCTCAACGTCTCCCTCACCCCGCTCAGCAGCGTCACGCTCTACACCCTCTCGGGCCTCGTCTACGACCAGGCGAGCGGCACGGGGCTCTCGGGAGCGACCGTGAAGGTCCTCAACGCGACGACCCCGCCCGTCCCCCCCACGAGCACGATCAAGGGCGGAGGGTTCACGCTGAGCGTCCCGAACGGCCACTACGAGATCGAGGCGAGCGACGCGCAGTACCAGCCCGCCTTCGCGAACCTGACGGTCAAGGGCGCGGCGGTGAGCGGGGTCGTGCTCTACCTGACCCCGGAGATCCCCTCGGGCGGCTCGCCCCGGAACACCGAGTGGTTCATCTCCCCCGGTCCCTTCGGGCTCTACCTCCAGATCTGGGTCCCCTTGGTGGGGGGCCTCGCGACCTTCGCGATCGGGCTCACGGCCCTTCGGCGGCGTCATCCTCCGGTCCCCCCCAAGGAAGAGGCCGGCAAGGACGGCGCCCCATCGGGGACCGAGCGCCCTGACTCGACCCCTTCCCATACACCGCCCCCCTCGACCCCCGGGAACACGGGTGGCGAAGGGTCGGTCCTCCCGCCTCAGTAGAGAGCGTTGCCCCACGCGGCCGCCGGAGAGCGGACGGGCCGGGCCTTCGACGGCGAGGCCGTGGTCCAAGGGTCCGGTGCCGAACGAGGGCCGACAGCCGGCCAGAGCCCAATAGGAGCGCCTTTCAGCTGGGGGATACCGCCGCCGTCCAGCGCAGGACGCGTCCCACGCGCTCGGTGGTGAAGCCGGCCCGCTCGTAGATGCGGATGGCCTCCTGGTTCGCTTCGGTCACCCAGAGACGGGCCTCGGTGAAGCCCAGGGCGACCAGCCCCCGAAGGGACCTCGCGAGGAGCGCAGAGCCGATGCCACGACCTCGGAACCTGGGGAGGACCGCAATGTCCGCGACGAGGGCGCTGTGAGGGTTCTCCTCCAGACAGAGCGCGAAGGCCACCAGGTGACCCCGGGGCCCTCCCTCGGAATCGGGCTCCTCCATCAGTACGGCCGGGGAGGCCTCTCGCAAGGGGGCGCCCAGGTCCCCGGCCATGAGCCCCCGAAGGAGGCGCTCGTTGTCCTCGGGGGTCTCGGCGACCATCGCCGCATCCGGGCCGCCCGCGAAGGCCGGGAAATCGACGGAGGCGAGCAACCCCGCACCAAGGGCCAGGGCTGGAACGAACCGGAAATCCCGGGGAAGGTCGACCGAGGGCGGGGGGGCGTCCGAGCTCAGGGCACGGACCATCGCCCTCCGGCGGACCACGAGGTAAGCAAGGCTCGGCCCCGCCGCATCGATCTCCTTTCCCCACGCCTCCTCGGTCTCCGAAAGCGCGCAGGAGAGGGCGAGGTCCATCCGTCGAAGGCCCGAGGGGCGCTCCCGAACGACCGCCTCAAGGAGCTCCATCCCCCCCTTCCGACCCTCAGGGGGGCCCTCCAGGTGCACCTGGCCGAAGGCCCGCCCGTTCCGGACCGCGAGGATCGCGAGGCCCTGTTCCTCACCGTTGGGAAGCAGCACCCAACCCAGGAGCCGACCGGCGCGAACCTCCTCCAGGGACTCCTCGGGCCAGGATGGAGGGAGGCTCTCCCCGCGGGCCTTGAGCGCCCGGCGCATGTCGACCAGAAGCTCGAGCAGGTCTCCCCGGTACGCTCTCGCCGGCACCACCCGTGAAGGGCCGGACTTGCCCGGGGTCTCGGTCATGGGGTCACTCCGTCCACCGTGGGGACGTGGGAGCGGAAGAACTTACCTTCGGTCGGGCGAGGAGGAGGGGGAGGAGTAGCGGGGCCCTCCCGACATGGACGCGATCTGGGCGGCCCTCAGCTGGAGCTCGTGGATCCTTCGGGTGACGGCCCCGATCATGTGGGCCGTGGTCAGCAGCGCCTGGTAGGCCTGGTCGAGCTCCTCCCTCCAGGACCGGGAGAGGACCATCCGGCGCTTGAGCTCCCGCTGCATCGCGAGGTCCGCCTCCGGGCGGAGGGAAAGGAACCGGTCCTCGATGGAGCGGACCTGGAGGTAGCGGTCCTCGAGCTCCGCCCTCAGGCGCGCGTGCTCGGCGGTGAGGGAGTGCAGCTCCTGCTCGATCGCCTCCATGCTCTGGGGAGTCGCCCCGGGCGGCGCCGGATCGAAGGCGGGGCTCGAAGGGAGGTCACCACGAGGCACCGCTCTCTTTCCCCCTAGTTCCAGTTGCTCCTCGGTAGCCCCCGCGTAGGTTCGCGGTTCAAGAACGGGCCACCTCTGCTCGTAGGTTAGGCGAGACGCTTGCGCTCGTCGAGGGATCGATCGCGAGCTCGCGGAGCAGGATGGCCGCGATGTCGGGGGCGACCGATGCCCGCTCCACGGGGTTCTCGACCGTGTCTGTCGCGAAGATATCGTCGGTCACGGCCTTGATCCGCTCGAAAGCGTCCTTGAGGAAGAGCCCGTGGGTGCAGGTCGCGACGACCGCTTCCGCCCCCCGCTGCCGCAGGAGCTTCGCGCTCTCCACGATCGTGCCGCCGGTCGAAATGACGTCGTCGACCAGGATCACGTGCTTCCCGCGCACGTCAGGTCCCCCGGGGGGGAAGTAGAGCTCGACGCGCTCGCTGTCGATCCGCTTCTTCTCGAGACCGATCCAGGGTTTGCCGAGGATCTCGCCCATCCGGCGGACCCGGTCCACGCCACCCTTGTCGGGGGAGACGAGGAGGTCCACGGGCCTTTCCCGGAGCAGGCGGGCGATCGCTGGGATGCCGCTAGCTTCGTGGAGGGGGCGCTGGAAGATCCCGCGGTTGAGCGGGGAGTGGAGGTCCACCGTGATGACGGCGTCCGCGTCCAGCTCGGCACGGCGGGCGATGGCCCGGGCGCTCACCGGCTCCCCGGGGAAGAACCTCCGGTCCTGACGGGAGTAGCCGAAGTAGGGGATGACGACCCAGACCCGGCGGGCGCCAGACTCCCGGACCGCGTCCTGCAGGAGGAAGAGCTCGACAAGGTCGGCGTCCGCCCGGATGGACTGGACGATGACCACGTCCTGCCCCTCGAAGCTCCCACCGACCCGGACATAGAGCTCCCCGTCCGGGAAACGCTTGCGGAAGGGGATCGCGAACGGGGCGTTGCCGAGCTCACGAGAGACCCGCTCGGCGAGCGTGGTCGAGGCGCTCCCACCCAGGACGTGCAATGGCGACTCCCCTCGCCTCCGCACCCGTCCGGGTTCTTTTACTCATCGCCCCTACGAAATCGGGTGCGCGCGCCCCCGGCCCCTTCGCCAGGGAACGCTTCACGGCCCTAGACCACCATTCTGACGAGCCCCACATCGACATCCGCCGAATACCGGGACGCGCCATTAATATACACACTAATGCGCATACGCCCCCTGAAGGAGGTCCCCGCAAGGGGAACACTACGAGAATGAATCCAAGACGGAAGACTCGTGACAGCGAACGAAAGGACCGAGGGGTATCACCCATCATCGCGACCATCCTGTTGGTGGCGATCACGGTGGTGCTCGCGGCCGTGCTCTATGCCCTGGTCATCATGCCAGCGCCTCCCGCCCCGCCGACGGTGGTCGGGTTCGGCCCGGACGCCCCGGGGGCTTGCACCACCGCAGGAGGCGCGTCCCTCTACACCTACGCCGCGACCGTGGCGTCCGTCTCGAGCAGTTTGACCGACTCGCGATTGGGGCTACGCGTGACGAACGTGTCGGGGGCCGTGGTGCCGATTGGCCTCGCCGGTGCCGCAAGCGGAGGCTGCCCTGCCGTAGGGAGCAGTGGGGCCCCTGGAGGGTGGATCGCCGTGCTGGACTCCCCCCAGGGCGTGGGCGAGGCCACGCTGGACCAGAGCGGGTGGAGCCCCCTCGCGGGAGCCAGTTCCCCTGCCCAGGTCGACGCGGAGTCCACGATCGTCATCGTCTCCGCCCACCCGATCGGCGGCGACACGCTGGCCACCTACCCCCTCTCCGGAGGGGGCATCAGCGGGCAAGTAGGGCTCTAAACACGGGAGGCGGGGGAGGGGGGAGCGAGTGGGGGTGACCCCACGATGAACGATGATCCTCTCCCCGGTGGGCGGGGGCCTCCCCGCCAGGCCCCCTTCTCGGTCATACCCGTACCTGAAGAATGGCATGGGCCTCTCGCCACTGAAAGAGGGAGAGACCATGGCCACGGCCCATCACGCAGATGCACAACCCCCAGAAATTAGTACACGTGTCAACCACTGACCAAGGACGACCTCCCGGGCACACGTGCTTATGGACCCATATGCGCATCGAGCCCTGCCACCAATCACCGTAAAAAGGGAAGGGTGGCACGTTCGGCAATTAGCGATGCAACAGTCGTCAAATAGCGACACATGACTCCCAACGCTATTATAACCTGGAATGGAACTATCTGCCTTGCTCGAGGGTCTAGGCCCTCAAGGAGAGACGAAAATATGCGGAGCGTGAACGCGAATCGCCTAAGCCGAAAGAAGCGCGGGGTATCCCCAATCATCGCTACGATCCTACTCGTGGCGATCACCGTGGTGCTGGCCGCCGTGTTGTACATCCTGGTGACCGGGCTCATCGGCGGTGGGAGCAAGACGGCGAACACCATTGGCCTGGGACCGGTTCAAGCCGGCAGCTGCAAGGATGGCGGGGGCGTGACGTGGGACACCTATACGTTCGCAGTGGCCTCCACCTCTGGCACCATCACCACTTCCCAGTTCGGCATGGGCATCCAGGATGCGAATAAGAACACCATAACCACGGGAACGCTTGCGACCGGCACGGGTAGCTGCATTGTTCTCCCGAGCGCGGCGACTACCTTAACCGGAAAGGGATGGGTGGCTGCCCTCGAAAACACCGGCGCAGGAACTGTCGCGGACTCGTGGCCATCGGCCAGCGGCGCTTGGGCAAATGGTGGCATTACTGTCACCAGCTCAACCGAACTCGTGATTGTGGTATCCCACGGTTCCACGATGACTGGCGACCAACTGAGCGCCTTTGCCCTGGGCAGCAACGGGGGAATCACATTCTCTGGCGGGGCGTTCTAGGACAGTTGAGTCCCCACGGAACAAAGCGGTCCCAACCCTTTCCATACAACCATTTCCCGGCCGCGCATTTCGATTGTGGACTGCAACGGGCAGCCCTGCCGACGTTGGAGTGCATTCGGTTCAAGCTGGACGGGTGATTTCGATGCGCGTGCGATGGGTGCCAGCGCACCACGAGCTCGGGGGCCAAGCCCAGAACCAGTCGTCAAGGTGTCGAGGAACCCAGCCCATGCGAGGAGTCTCCACCATCATCGCAACCATCTTGCTGGTGGCCATAACTGTCGTTCTTGCGGCAGTGCTCTACATCCTGGTCTCTGGCGTCTTTGCTCCCACAGACACCGCTCCGCATCCGCCCATTGCGATCGCAGTAACCGAATCTTGGAGGGGCAACTGTAGCGCGGGGGCTGTATCCGAAGCGGCGTACAACTTTGGGGTGGATGCCACGTCCGCGACTCTCACCACCGACCAGATCGGCCTCGAGGTTTTCGACACCAACAACAACGTCGTTTCTCTGGGAAAGGCCGTGGCGCCAAGCTCTGGCACCTGCCC
>DAHUZP010000070.1 GCA_027306505.1 Thermoplasmata archaeon
TCCACCTCGATTTTGTTCCATTTGGGGGATTCGGTTCCAAAGACACCTCGAGCGCAACATCTAAATAGCATACCTGGGAATGCTCTTGGCGAGCGTCAGACGCTCGGCAGACAAACCCAAACCATCGGGGCGAGAGTCATGAAATCCATCATCCAGGAAGCGATTGCGAAGCACCAAGAGACCAAGGCCCTCGAGGACCGCCAGACCGGTGGTTCCCAAGGTCACGCGCTACCCGTCAGCGCGGACGACGAAGAACTGGCGAAGCTGGCCGAGCAACTGAAGGTCAACATCCGGATCGTCGGTTGCGGAGGCGGCGGGTCCAACACCATCAACCGCTGCGTCGATGAGGGGATCCAGGGCGCGGAGATGTGCGCCATCAACACGGACGCGAAGCACCTCCTCACCATCCACGCGCCACGCAAGGTCCTCATCGGCCGCCGGGCCACCAAGGGCCTGGGCGCCGGTGCCCGCCCCGAAGTGGGCGAGGAGGCCGCGCGCGAGAACGAGGAGGATCTCAAGAACTTCCTCCAGGGCGCTCACATCGTCTTCGTCACAGCGGGGATGGGCGGAGGGACGGGCACGGGCTCGGCCCACGTCGTCGGCCGCATCGCGAAGGAGATGGGCGCGCTCACGATGGGCGTCACCACCCTGCCCTTCTCTGCGGAGGGGGCGGTCCGCCTGGAGCAGGCCCGCGACGGGCTCGAGCGCCTGCGGCGGGTGTGCGACACGACCATCGTCATCCAGAACGACAAGCTCCTGGAGCTCGTCCCCCGGATGCCCCTGGACGCCGCGTTCAAGCTGGCCGACGCGGTCCTCATGACCGCGATCAAGGGGATCACCGAGATCGTCACGAAGCCCGGGCTCGTCAACCTGGACTACGCGGACCTGCTGACCATCATGAAGGATGGCGGCGTGGCCCTGATCGGCCTCGGCGAGAGCGAGAACACGACGGACCGGGTGACCGAGGCGGTCACCGAGGCCCTGACCTCCCCGCTCCTCGGCGACGTGGACCTCAAGGACGCGACCGGCGCGCTGGTGCGCGTCGTGGGCGGCCCGTCCATGACCGTCAGCGAGGCGGAGAAGGCGGCGGCCCTCGTCGGCTCGAAGATCTCCAAGCGTGCCCGGATCATCTGGGGATGCACGGTGGACCCCTCGCCCGAGATGGAGAACACCATCAAGGTGCTCCTCATCATCACGGGCGTGAAGGCCGCGAGCCTCCTCGGGAGCCGCGGTGGGTATGCCCAAGGCGAGACCTCCGGCGGCATCGATCAGGTCAGCTGAACGGACGTCCGCGCAGCCACCGTTGTCCACCGCGCCTTCGCCAGGTCGACCAACCCGTTCCCGCTATGTCGGGGTCGAGGTGGAGGGGGGACCCACCCCCTCCCCCCGAGAACTCGCCCGTCTTCTGGCACTTCGTCTCCCTCGAGGAGGTCCCGGTCGGACTTCCGATACCCTTCCTTGGGTCCGCGTCATTCGCATCGAGCGGGACCGCGCCGTGGTCGAGATCTCGCACGAGGACCTACCTGCGGCGCGCGCGTCGTGGAACGGTCCGCTGAGCCTCCTGCCCCCGGTGGGACCCGCTCCGGGCACCCTCTCCCTGCGGACCGCCCGCACCTGGGGCACGCTCAAGGACGCGAAGCTCTGGCTCGTCGCCCGCCGGCCATGAGCGGGCGGTAGGGAGGAAGGTCGCGCCCTGGGTCCCCCAAAGCCCTAAGGTCGGGCGTGGGCTCCAACGGCCGTGCCCGAGAGCCGACCCCCCGCCACATACGTGTCCGACCTCCGCCCCAACCGCGTCGCTACGCTCGAGGGAACGGTGGTCCACCTGGAGGCCACCCGCGAGATCCTCGTGGACGGCGGGAGCACGAAGAAGGTCCGCAACGCCCGGCTCAAGGACGCGACGGGGGAGATCGCCCTCACGCTCTGGGGCCACGAAGTGGACCTCGTGTCCGAGGGCGACCGTGTCCGGATCACCGATGGCTGGGTCAAGGACTACAAGGGACGGCTGCAGATCTCGCTCGGCCGCACCGGCAAGCTCGTGAAGATCGAACCCTAGGCCCAGGGGACAGGGGCCGCGGTCCCACCCGCGGGGACCGGGCCTTCCGCAGAGCTTATTCCCCTGCGTACAACTTACAGCAGGGTAAGAGGCGTGGGCAGAGCATCGAGCGACGACCGGGTCATCCCGCACCGCGCCCTCTTGTCGGCCTTCGACCCTATGGCCTTCCTCCCCCTCGCGAAGGGGCTCGCGGAGAAAGGCGTGGAGCTCTGGGCGAGCTCCGGGACGCAGAAGCGCCTCACCGCCGAAGGGTTGACGGTCCGTTCCACCGAAGAGCTCACGGGGATCTCCGGTTGGTTCGGGCACCGCGTGGCGACGCTCCATCCAGCGATCTTCGGAGGGATCCTCGCCCCCCGGACCCCGGAGGGCGATCGGGAGCTCAAGGAACGGAACGTGCTGCCCTTCGACCTGGTCGCGGTCCTCTTCTATCCGTTCGAGGAGGAGCTCGCCCGCGGGACCACCCCCTCGGAGACGCTGGTGGAGAGGATAGACGTGGGAGGGCCCTCGCTCCTCAGGGCTGCCGCGAAGAACCACCGTTGGGTGGTGCCCATCGGTGACCCCACCGATGTGGGGCCGGTCCTGCGGGAGGTCAACGAGGAGCGCGGGATCTCCCTCTGGACCCGGCAGCGGCTCGCGGCGAAGGTCTTCCGTCGGACGGCCCTCCACGACATCGCGATCACCTCCTGGCTCAGCTCGACCATCGAGCCGGTAACGGATCACCTCCTGGCCTCCCCCTTCCTGGGGCTCGCCCCCACGGGGGAGTCGCTTCGCTACGGGGAGAACCCCCACCAGGCCTCCCAGGTCCTGGGGGTCTCCGGTCCCCCGGGGGTCCCCTTGCAGCCCTGGCCCCTCGAGGTCCTGAAGGGCGAGACCCTCTCCTACAACAACTACCTCGACCTCGAGAGGAGCCTCTCGCTGGTGAGCGAGTTCCCCCTCCCTTCGGCGGCCGTGGTGAAGCACGCGACCCCGTGCGGCGCGGCCAGCGCGGCGACGGTGGAGGAGGCCCTGGAGAAGGCCCTCGCCACGGACCCGGTCGCCCGCTACGGTTGCGGGCTCGCGATCAACGTCCCGCTCACCGTCGCCGCCGTGGACGCGCTCAAGGGGACCTTCGTCGACATCCTGGCCGGCCCAGAGTTCTCCCCGGAGGTGCAAGAGAGGCTCTCCCGGCGCAAGAAGCTCAAGCTTGTACAGGTCCGGCCCCCGGATCCGAAGGCCCCCCGCTGGGAAGCGCGGACGGCGACGGGGCGATGGCTCCTGCAGGAGGTGGACCAGAGGGTCCTCGCGAAGGGAGAGCTCCGCCCGGTCACGAAGGCGAGGGCCACCCCGGAGGAGCTCTGCTCCACGGACTTCGCCTGGCGGGTGGTCCGGCACGCGAAGAGCAACGCGGTGGTCCTCTCCAAGGGCTCGAGCACCGTGGGGATCGGGAGCGGACAGACCAGCCGGGTGGGAGCGGTCCGCGTGGCGCTCGAGGTCGCCGGAGAGCGAGCGAAAGGCTCCATCCTCGCCTCCGACGCCTACTTCCCCTTCCCCGACGGCATCGAAGAGGCGGGCAAGGCGGGGGTCCGCGTGATCGTGCAGCCCGGCGGTTCGATCCGGGACGAGGAGGTCATCGCCGCCGCGGACCGTTTCGGCCTCGCCATGTACTTCACCGGCTGGCGCGTCTTCCGGCACTGAGAAGAGGGCACCTTACAGCGGGAACTGACGAGGAAGAGTTTATCAACGCAGGGCCGGAACTGCCCGCCTGACCATGGCCTTCTGTCCTCGGTGCAAGCGTTTGATGCGCCCGGACCTCTTCCTGAGGAAGAACCTCTGCCCCAGCTGCGGACTGGGCATCCCCATGGAAGGCCCTCGCCCGAGGGCGGTCGCGACGGCCGCAAGAGAGGAGCGAGCGGCTCCTGCGACCCCGACGTTCTCGTATCGCGCGGGGCAGGCAGAGGCCGTTCGCCAGATCCTCACGGCCATCAACGAGGGAGTGACCACCATCCTCCTGGAGGCGCCCGTCGGGTTCGGGAAGAGCTTGGTCGTCACCGAGGTGGCGAAGCAGCTCCGCGCAAGGGGTTGGCGCGGCTACTACACCTCCCCTCAGAACGCGCTCTTGGACCAGGTCGCGAGCGACCCCCTGACCGGTCCCTCCTGGAGTGTGGCCCGAGGAAGGAAGAACTACCCCTGTCTGCAGTCCCCTAACGACACCACCGTCGCGGAAGGCTGGTGCTTCTTTGGCAGGCCCTGTTCCTGCCTGGAGAAGGTCGGTCCGAGCGGCGGACCCAGCCCCACGTGCCCCGGATGTCACGGCACCGGCCGCAGGGACCCTCGGACCGATCCTTGGTCGTGCGGCTACAGGGATGGGCAAGGGGAGCCCGAGCGGTGCCCGTACTTCGAGGCGCGCGAGATCGCCGCTCGTTCCCAGCTCTCGGCGATGACCTTCGACTACCTGATCTCCGCGTCCACCACCGCCGAGGAGGGGGCGACGGAGGGACCACCGGAGGTCGGCGCACCGGCGATGCCTCCCCTGCCCCGCTTCGAGCCCAGGGACTTCCTGATCATCGACGAGGCGCACGGCCTCGGAGAGGAGGGGCCACGCAGCTACGCGCTCACCCTGCATCGGGAGAAATGGCCGAGCGCGGAGTGGTCCGCGTGGTGGGCAGCGGAGGGTGAGCCCCTTCTCCAAGCCTCGGAAGAGGAGCTCCTCGCCCTCTCGCCTACCGTGGTGGAGGGGTTCCTTCTCGCCGCCAAGGAGGCGGCCCGTCTTCACCTGGAGCACCTCGTCGTCACCCCCCTGTCAGGAGAGGAGGACCTTCGGAAGCGCTCCCGGGCCCGCATGCAGGCGGAGCAAGAGGAGCGCAAGCTCTCCAACGCTCTCGAGGACCTTCGAGGGGGATCGCCATGGATCGTCGGCTTAGATGCCGATACACGGGGACTTCGTCTTTCTCCGGTGCTCGGCACGACGTTCCTGACACAGCTCCTTTGGCCCTTGGCCCGCGTGCGCATCCTGGCCTCGGCGACCTTTCTCGACCCAGAGACGTTCTTGTCCGAGCTTGGCCTCCCCACCGGCAAGGTGCTGCACCTGCGGCCAGATTCCGATTTCCCGCCCGGAGCAGCCCCCATCTACACACGACCTTCGGTCACCCTCTCCTACGACAGGAGGGAGCAAGGTTGGCGCGAGGCGACCGAGATGCTCGACGTCATCCTCGACCACGAGCCGGAGCGGGGCATCGTCCATGTCAACTCCTACACGCTCTTGGACCATCTGCGGCTTAACGCTGCGGAGCGCCATCGTGCCCGCCTCGTCTTCCACGGTCGGCGCTCCAGGACCGGCGAATTCGAGCGTTGGACCAAGGAGGGAGGCCGGGGGACGGTCTTCGTAGGGGTCCATTTCGAGCAAGGGACGGACCTCAAGGACGAGCTCGCCCGATGGCAGGTGGTGGTGAAGTGCCCCTGGGCGCCGGTCAAAGACCCCAGGGTCGTGGCACGGCGTGCCCTACCGGACGGAGGGAGCTGGTACGAGCTGCAGGCGCTGAGGTCCTTGGTCCAATCGTTCGGTCGGATCGTTCGGTCCCCAGAGGACCATGGGCGAACCTACGTGCTGGACGCGTCAGCGGTACGACTGCTCCATCGTTGCAGCTCGACCCTACCCCCGTACATCCGCGCTCGCCTCCAGGCCGGGGAAGCGGGGCCGCCCTTCCTATTCGCCCAGGCTGCTCCGGACCCCACGAAGGGCACCGCCCCCACCGGGACCTGAGGTGGGGGGGGTACCCCCCACCCCTCCCCGGTACGTGCCGACGAGGACATGGACCCCGCTCCAACGACGGCCGCGCACCGAAGAAGTGCGAGACCGACCGGGGGTCGAGATGGGACCTTCCGGGCCGCCGCCTCAGCAGGCACCGCTCGCATGAGGATGGGGCCGAAGGGGGAACGGCCCCTCCCCCCGAGCGATCGCCCTCCGGTGCGACCAGAGGTCAACCCTCCATCTTTCCGCCCCCCGGCGAAGCAGGTAGGCGAAGGGCTCGGTCCATGAGCGGGCGCGTGCCCCGATACATCCAGAGGAGTGCGAGGGCCCGGGGAGGCACCACGACCACGGGCCTCGGCCGCAGGACGGTGCGCTCCGCGAGCCTCCCCACCTCGTCCGGGCCGATCATGACCCTGCGCATGAGGCCGGACTCCCTCAGGTCCCTGCGACCCGCCTCGCTCGCCGTCGCGATGAAGTCGGTGTCGACGGTGACCGGCTCGAGCACGCTCGCATGGAGGCTCGCGGTGCCGACCTCCCTCCCCAGGGAGAGGGTGAATCCTTTGACGGCCCCCTTGATGCCGGAGTAGGGAGCCAGGCGGGGGAGGGGCACCTCGGCGGCCATGCTCCCCACGTTCAGCACGTGACCGCGTCCCTTCGCCAGCATCGAGGGCAGGAGGGCCCGGGTGACGGCAAGGACCGCGATCAGGTCCACCCCGAGCTGGACCGTGAGCTGCCGTGCGTCCTGGCGCGACAGGCGCCGGAAGAACCCGATCCCCGCGTTGTTGACGAGAAGGTAGGGAGCCCCCCAGGTCTCGAGCGTGAGGTCCCGAAGACGTTCGGGCGCCCCCGGGAGGAGCAGGTCCTGGACCAGGACCTTCGCCTCGCCCCCCGCCTTGCGGGCCTCACCCGCGACCTCCTCCAGTGCGGTCGCGTCCCTGGCAGTGAGGACCAACCGCATGCCATGGGAGGCGAGACGCAGCGCGATCCGCCGCCCGATCCCACGGGACGCCCCCGTGACCACGGCGGTCCTCCCCCGGAGGGCGCTCGCAGGGACGAGCGCTGGAGGGCCCCCGCTCCGGGAGGGCGTCCCGCCCCCGGAGTGGAGCGCACGCTCGCCATACTGTTGGAGGACCGAAGAGGAGGGAGGAGACCTCTCGTGCGCATGGAAGCGGAGGTGCCGCAGCGAAGGGTGACGCCAGGCGCGGAGGAAGGTCCGGGCGACCGCCGCCTCGCTGACCATGAACCGTCGGTGGGCCTCGTGAAGCCCGGTCCTCCCTTCGGCCACCTCGCTCGCGACCGGAGGCGATGGGAACCCGGCCGGTTCGAGGTAGGTCACGTGCACGCCCTGCTTCGCCACCTCCCGGTCCAGCGCCGTCAGGAAGGGAGGCAGGGCCATGGCGAGGGCCGAATGGACGGCAGCATGGCGCAGGGGGGCGCGCGCCGCGGCCGATCCCATGACCAGGACGCGACCGGCGCCGGCCTCGATCATCGATGGCAGCAGGCCCCGGGCGAGGACCACGAGCGTCGAGTACCCCCGGTGGGCCTCGGCGACGAGGTCCGCCGGTGCGCGCTCGGAGAACCGTCCCGGGATGGGCGGTGGGAGCACGTGGATGAGGTGGCGGGCGGTGCGATGTTCCGGGCGAAGACGGTCCATGAGCGCGACCACCGCCGAGAGATCAGTGAGGTCCGACCCGACCGTGAAGGCGGACCCGCCCACCTCCTCCACCCGGTCCCGGACCCGGTCCAAGGCCTCGCCGGGCGGATCGACGAGCACCGTGGTCAAGCCCTCCCTCGCGAGGGCCTCGGCGACGATCGCGCCCCAGGAGCTAGAGGCCCCCGAGAGGACGGCGACGTCCCCCGAACGAGCGGAAGATGCGCCGGGCTCGCTCATAGGATCGCTGGGGGGGACGCTCTGAGGTCGTTGAAGGGCAGGAGACCACCAACGACCGAAGCGGAGGGCACCCGAAGGGTCCTCTCAGACCTTGTCAAAGTACTTCTTGAGGATCGTCCGGAACTCGCTCTCGGCGAGCAGTCCGACCTGACGTCCTCGCTCGGTCCCGCGCTCCACGAAGATGAACGTGGGGATCGAGTAGACACCGTAGCTCTCGGCCGTCTGCTCGTTCTCGTCGACGTTGAGACGAGTGAAGCGCACCTTGCCGCCGAGGGTGTTAGAGAGCCTTGAGAGGAGGGGTTCCGCCTGTCGGCAGGGCCCGCACCAGTCCGCGTAGAAGTCCACGACGACCGGCACCGGAGATTGGAGCACGACCTCGTCGAAGGTCGCGTCGGTCACCGTCGCGAGCGATGCGGGCTGGCCCTCTCCCGTGGATTCCGCTTTCTCCGTCACCGTGGCTCCCCGTAGCACCACGGGACCGACGGTTCTTGAACCTTCGCGGTCCACTGTGCCCCGGGTCCAAATGCGAGCGACCTCCAGCGCGGCCCGCGACTCCCCCCTCCGACCGGCCCGCGGCCCGCCATTGATGGAGCGGCAGGTGGGCGACCGGCTCGTCGCGTGGTTCCTCGCGAACGGGCGCGAACTTCCCTGGCGAGGCACGTCCGATCCCTACCGGATCTGGGTCGCCGAGGTGCTCCTTCAGCAGACGCGTGTCGAGCAGGCCCGGCCGTACTACGAGCGGTTCCTCCGCGCCTTTCCCACGCTCGGAGACCTCGCGAGGGCCCGCGTGGAGGAGGTCCTGAAGGTCTGGGAGGGCGCAGGTTACTACGGCCGGGCGAGGCGGATGCACGCCGCGGCCCAGCTTCTCCACGCCCGGCCCGGGGACCCTTGGCCGCGCTCGGTCGCCGAGCTGGAGCTCCTCCCAGGGTTCGGCCCCTACACCGCCCGGTCCGTCTCGGCCCTCGCCTTCGGCACCCGGACCATTGCGCTCGATGCGAACGCCCTGCGGGTCCTCGCCCGGCTCTTCCTGCTACGACCGTTCGACCGTTCCACCGCACGGCGTGCGGAGGAGAGGGGAATGGTGGCCCTCCAGGGTCACCCTCCCCGTGCCTTCAACGAGGGGCTGATGGAGATCGGCCAACGATTCTGTACGGCTCGGGCCCCGCGCTGTGGGGCCTGCCCTCTCGGAGACCTTTGCCTCGCCCGAAGGGAGCTGCCGGACCCGGCGACGTTCCCCCCTGCTTCGCCGCGGGCCCGGCGACCCCGGGTGGAGGTGGCTGTGGGCATCCTCCGTAGAGGGAGCCGGATCCTCCTAGACCGGAGGCCTGAGGAAGGCCTGCTGGGGGGGATGTGGGAACTTCCGGGTGGGAAGCTCCTGCCGGGGGAAGCGGCCCGGCACGCGGTCGTTCGCGAGTTCCGCGAGGAGACCGGACTCTCGACACAGGTCGTTCGGGCGCTCGGGGTGGTCGAGCACGACTACAGTCACTTCCACGTTACCCTTCACGTCTTCCTCCTTGAAGGGGGCGGCCGACCCCGTTCTCGGGGCCCGGTCCCCCTGCGCTGGGCGGGCCCGGAGGAGCTCCGTCGTCTGCCCCTCCCCGCGGCGACCCGTCGCATCTTGGAGCGGACCACGTGGAAGATGGACGACCCACCGCCCGCATCGAAGGGCGTGGATAGCCGGAAGGGGCGGAGAGGGAACTAGCGAGGGCGCGCCACCTCGCCTGCGACCTCCGGGGTCGCGAAGCGCCGCCCTTCAGCCCAACCCTCCGAAGGATAGATAGGCGCCGCGAGTGGAGCTGACGACCATGCCAAGAGGGTCCACCAGGACGCCACCGGCCGGCACCTGTCGTCGTCGCCGGCTCCGGGAACGGTTCAGCACCCTCGTTCCCCGGGAGCGGCGTCGGCTGGTGGGTAGCCCGCTCATGGAGCTCCGCAGGACCCTGGCCGAGCGGTTCCTGCGACGGAACCTGGAGAAGGTCACGGGCCCGATCCTCGAGGTAGGCCCCGGCACCGGAAGGTTCTCCCCCGTCATCCTCTCGACCGGGGCACCGACCGTCCTCCTCGATCTCTCTCGACCCATGTTGCGGGCCGCCCGTAGCCACCTGAGGCGGCAGGGGCTTGCGACGCGCCCCTGGGGGTACGTTCTCGGCGCCGCCGAGGACTTCCGCCCGTTCCATGAGGGAAGTTTCGGCGCGGTGGTGATCGTGGGGCTCTTCGGGTTCTTCTCCCACGATGGGGAGCGGTTGCTCGGAGCCGCCTTCCGTCTCCTCCGGCCGGGAGGGTACCTTCTGGTCGAGGGGGTGGGCCCGAGCAATGCGACCTTCGAGATCTTCCCGACCGCGAGCGCGAATGCGCGCCAGATCTACCGTGAGCCCGACCGGTTCCACTTCTGGTCGGTGATACGGAACGGATACCAGCCCTTCGATCCAGAGCACTTCGCGCCGTGGGAGTTCCGGTTTTGGAGGGCCCCCCAGCTCACCCGGGCGTTGGAGCGGGAAGGGTTCGAGGTGGTCGAGCGCATGGCGCTCGCCCCCACCCTCGGTAACCAACCGGAAGCGCTGCGGGTCTACCACCGCGACGCGAAGGCGTGGAACACCCTCCTCCTGGGAGAGGAGGAGGTGGGTCACTGGGAGGAGTGTCTGGGGGTGGGTCCGACCTACCTCATCGCCGCCCGGCGCCCTCGACGGGCCCTGGGGCGCTCGGGACGAGCCCGAAGGGGACGCCGCCGACCGGTCAGCCCCAGAACTTCCCGGGGTTCAGGATCCCCTCGGGGTCGAGGGCGCGCTTGAGCTCGCGGAGCGCGCGGAACGCGATGGCGCCGTGCTCGCGTCGGTACGCTGGCGCCTTGAGCGAGCCCAGGCCGTGCTCCGCGCTCGCGGTACCGCCCAACGACCAGGCGATCTCCCATAGCCCCATCCGAAGGCGATGGGCCTGAGGCGAGACCGGATCGCAGACGAAGTTGGGATGGAGGTTGCCCTCGCCCAGGTGGGCATACATCACGAGGTCCACGCCCTCCTTCCGGGCGAGCGCGCCTACTCGATCGAGCAGGCGGTCCCACGCCGTGAGCGGTACCGCGACGTCCTCCCGGACCCGTGGGCCCAGCCGTCGGTCCATCAGGACGCCGGCCCGACCCCTGGCCCTCCAGAGAGCTTCCGCGTCCTCGAAGAGGCGGACCTCGGTCTTGAGCCCTAGGGCAGCGAGGCCACGCCCCCACCGTGCGGCGGTGTCCTCGGTCACCTCGCGCGGCGTCTCCACCTCGAGCAGAAGCGCTCCGGCATGGGGCTCGAGAGGAAGCCCCTCCATGCGGGCGACCTCCGTGGCCACACGGGCGTCGACCCACTCCACGGCCGAGAGCCCCTCTCCTCGCGCCCAGAGCAGCCCCAGGGCGAGCGCGCCCAGAGAGGTGCCCTCGGGCACCGAGGCGAGGAGGCCCACGCGCCGGGCCGGGAGAGGGGAGAGGCGTACGGTGAGCTCCGTCAGGATGCCGAGGGTCCCCTCGCTCCCGATGAGCGAGCCCAGGAGGTCGACACCGGCCGAGCGCTTCCAGGCGAGCGTGCCCGCCTCCACCAGCTCACCGGTCCCGAGCACCGCCCGGGCACGGAGGACCCAGGAGCGTGTGGGCCCGTACCGGAACGAACGGAACCCGGAGGCGTTGGTCGAGGCGTTTCCTCCCAGCGTCGAGATCTCCCAGCTCCCGGGGTTCGGTGGATAGAACAAACCCCGGGGACGTAGCAGTTCCTGCAGGCGAGCGTTCACCACCCCGGGCTGGACCCGGGCCCAGAGGTCCTTCTCGTTCAATTCCAGGACCTGGTCCATCGCAGACAGGTCCACGACGAACCCTCCCCGGACCGGCACGCTCTCCCCATCGAGGGAGGTACCGGCGCCACGGGGGACCAGGGATACCCGATGGCGCCTCGCCCAGCGGACCATCGCCTGTACCTCCCCTTCGCTACGGGGCACGAACCGGCCCCTCGCGCGGCCGGAGGCCCCTGACGCATCTCGGCCCACGCGTTGGATGGCCGCCGGATCCGCCTCCATCCGGTGCGAAAGCCCGGGAGGGGGCGAGGCCCGAGGTCCGGGGGACCGGCGGGGGCGGGGGGTTCGCGCGCTCAAGGGCCGACCGAACGGAGGGACCCCGCTACCTCAGGTCGCGGGGATACCGTGCAGCGCCTCGAGGAGTTCAGAGATCTCGAAGGGCCGGAGGAGCACGCGGTCCGCCCCCAGGCGCTTCGCCTTCGTCTCGAACTCGTTGCCGTAGAAAGGGCTCACCAGCACGATGCCCGGCCGGGGCTTCGCCCCGTCCCCCTCCTTGAGGATCTCCTCCCAACTTCCGTCGGTGAGGTCCGCGTCCACGAGCAGGATCCCGCGGACGCCCTCCTGGAGGAGGCGCTTCGCCTCCTTGAGGCCTCGTCCCTCGGCCTTCACCCGGTAGTGGTGGAGACGTAGCAGCGCCCGGAGCACTTCTCGGGTCTCCGGCGTCCCCCCGACGAGCCAGATGTCGGTCATTCTGCCTCCTCCGAGATGGGGCCCGAGGGCATGGGCACCCGTACAGGCATCCCCGTAAGGGCCCTCGGCAGCCTCGCTTCCTCCCACTCCAGGAGGATCTTCGTGAGAAGTTCCTTGGGATTGTCCTTGAGCATGCTCCGGGTCGAGAAGGTGTAACAGTGTCGGATCTCCACGAGCTCAGAGTACTGGGACTGAAGGATGTGAAGAAAGCGGTCCACCTCGTCCTGGTTCCGGAAGCCGGCCACCACCGCGTGCGTCGTCTGTCCCTCGGGAAGCCGATAGACCGCCATCACGTTCTCATGCCGGAGCAGGTGTCCCTGGATGCTGGCGCCACGCTCCTCGGCCCACCCCTTCGGCAGGATACGGAGCTCGAGCAGGGTGAAGATGTTGACGCCCAGCACCGAAAGGTCGAGGACAGGGCGGTAACCGCGGATGATGCCGGTCCGCTCGAGCTTCATCCTGATCTTCCGGGCGGCGGTGGGGCTCACGCCCAGGACCTTCGCGAGATCGGTGTTGGAGGCCACCCCGTTATCGAGGAGCGCCATCAACAATTGCCGTTCGTGGGGGCTCAACGCTGGCATGGTCAGGTTCCGCTCCTACCCTGCGAGAGGGATGAATCGACCATAGCCACATTGTTCATAAACGTAACCACCGCATGTCGAACAGTTGCCATATAGAATAATCCTCAGAAATGCTGTTCGTTCCTGGCCGCCCTGGACGCCCTGGAAAGCGACCCCCTTGCCGCATCGGGGTGGGGCCGGGACCGATCGCCAGTGGCGGTCAGAGCAGAGCCCGAAGGACCTCCTGAGCGAGCCCGCTACCGGTCGAGCTCGTCCGGGGTGGGTCCCCCTTCCTCTTCCTCGGCGGGAATGAAGGCCAAGAATCCGGAGGTGGTCTTCTCCTTCTCCCGGTCCTTCATTTCCGCGTCGGGATGTGAGCCGGATTTGCCCTTCCCCGATCGTTCGACCCGGTCGAGGGCCTCGCGCCGGCGGTGCTCGGCGAGCAGGGCGATCCCGGCGAGCGCCGCCACGACCACGGCCACGATCACGACCAGGTACCACGGCAAGAGGGAGGGGCCCGAGGAGGGGGTGGTCCCTCTGGAGGGGGGCAGAGGGACGACCGAGAGGCTCGCGCTCGACGACTCGTTGCCGGCGATCGCTTCGACGACATCGGAGCCGGGGACCATCCCCAGCACGATCGACAGGTCGAGGGTGCCGTTCTGGAGCGTTCCCTGGACCCGGGTCACGTCCCCGAGCGAGTCGGAGAGGATCACCGTCCTCCCGGTGATGGGGTTGCCTTGACCATCCTCCCCGCCCACGATCAGGTCGACCGTCGAGCCCTCGTAGGCAGGGGAGGGAAGGACCGTCACATTGAGCTGGTCCAGGAACGACGGGAGCACCGTGAAAGGCCCTTCCTGGGCCCCGAGGGCCCCGGCGGTCGCCCAGAGGCTGAGGTTCGTCCCCGCCCGGGGGAAGATGACGTCCAGGCGCGCGAAGCCGTTGACCAGGGTCGCGGTCGAGGGGATGACGGCGCCTCCCGGGACGGCGAGCGAAGCGTTCCCGTTCCATCCGGGGAGCGGAAGCCCGCTGCCGTTCTCCATCTCGACGGTGAGCAGGTTCCGCGCCCCCGCGGTCAGTACCGCCGGGATCCCGGCGAGGGCGAGGTGGGCCGCGGGGGCGGTGACCGGGATGGTCAGGTTCACGCAGAGAGCGAGCGCACAGGCCTCGATGGTGTCGGCGGGGGAGGCGGTCGTGACCACCACGAGCGCACGGCCGGTCCCGTTCACGAGCGTGAGCGTTCGCGGGAAGAGGGTCCCCGTGCTGTCAGAGATCGAGAAGGTCAGGTTGCGCGGCGCGATCGCCCCGTAGGGATCGAGCGAGCTCGCGTTCAGCAGGAACGGGGTCCCCACCTGGGGGGCGGGCGACACCCGGGTGGAGAGGTTCCAGGACTCGTCGCGCAGGGTCCACGTATCCCCCAGGATGGTGTAGGGGCCGAGCCGGGTGGACCCGATGCCCCCCATCGTGAGGGAGCCCTGTAGGCCGGGATCGTAGAGGCAGGACCCCATCGCCCGTGGGACGGGAGCGGGGGCCGTGGGCGAGAGCCCCACCCCGTTCCCCGCCGCGAACTGGAAGCTCAGGTTGGCGCCCGCCCTCCAGACCGCGTTGCTGTAGCCCACCGAGAGCACCAGCAGCCCCGAGATGCCGAACGCGTAGAGGTCCTCGTGCTCTATCGGGTCGAAGGAGGAGCAACCGAAGGCCGTGGCGGGGTCCTTCAGCACCGTGGGAAGGAGCGCCCACTGCCGGGTCGTGAAGTTGAAGCTCCAGCTGTCGTTGACGGGGTTCACCTTGGTCGTGCACCCCTGCACCTGGGGGGCGATCCCGCCGGCGAGCAGCGCCGAGCCTGGGGTGGGGGTAGGGGCGAGGACCATTCCGGCCCTGGGCCCCGGGGCCACGCCTTTCGTCACATTGGTCCAACCGGAGAGGGTGTACTCCCAGGTGTCGTTGAGGAACCGCGACGCGACGAGCGTGGGGAGGCCCGGGCCACAGGTGGTCAGCCCTCCGAACATGTAGAAGGCGTCCGAGTGCGGGACCGTCATGATCGACTGGCTCGCGCGACCGGTGGGCGAGACGCCGCCGGAGGTGTTGGTCCAGGCGCCGCCCAGCCGGTACGTCCAGGTGTCGTTGAGGACGCCGTACCCGGTGAACCCCCCGAACAGGACGAACTCGTCGGCCGGGGGGGGCAGGTAGGAGAAGGCCGCTCCCGCGCGCGCGGGGGGGGCTCGCGCCGTCGGCTCCCAGATCCACGTCCCGTCCGGCATGAGGGCCCAGGTCTCGTTCGAAACGAACAGGCTGAGCGTCGCCTGGTCGACCCCGGTCGCGCCCCCAAAGAGGACGATGGCCCCGTTCGAGGTGTCCAGGGCGATGGAGGGGAACGCGAGCGCGGGCGGGGCGCTGTCGTTGAGCGCGGGGGTCCAGTTCGTCCGGGGGGAGAACTGATCGAACTCCGTCCGGACCGGTAGCGGTCCCACCGAGGTCTCCGGGTGGGAGGGCTCCCCTCCGAAGATGTACATCACGCCCTGGACCGGGTCGTAGGTGGAGGCCATGCCCCACTCCCCGGAGACGTTCGCCACGGGAAGCTCCTGCCAGCCCGTGGTGGTGCCGGCGCTGGTGTTCCATGGGAGGAGCCAGGTCTCCTCCGAAGCGTACACGGTCGCCGTGAGCACGTCGAAGCCGTAGGCCCCACCGAAGAGCACGGCCCCGTGCATCCCCGGCAGGTAGGCCATGGCCCCCGCGGCGGTGCCGCCGGTCATGCCGACCGGCTGTGGCATCTTGCCGAGGTAGTTGAACACGTCCCCGGGCGTTAGCTGGTAGGTATCGTAGTAGAAGTGGTCGCCACCCCCCGAGGTCGCCCCTCCCCCGTACAGGATGATGCCTGCGTTCCCCGGAAGGGTCGCGCCCTCCATGCCCCATAGCTGGCGCGGGGGGACCCCGGTGGGATTGAGCTGCGTCCAGCCCCCGGTCGCGGTCCACAACCAGGTGTCCCCGAAGTCCGTAGTGACCACCTGCCCGCCGTAGAGGACCAGGCCGCCCATCGCAGGATCGCTCACGAAGGTCGCGAGCGCGCGGGGAGCCGGTGCGGTGGCGGAGCTGGGACACGGTTGCCAGCTACCGACCCCCCCAAGGACCCAGCAATCGCCGTAAGCTCCGCCGGGGGCCCCGGGGCCGATCCCCCCGAACAGGACGAGGTCCCCGGAGAGCGCGTCGTAGGCCATGGAAGCGTCGTACCGGGGCATGGGGGCGGTGGCCATGTCGAGCTCCGTCCAGTGGCCGTTGCTAGCGAGATAGCTCCAGGTCTCGTTCAGGGGGACGTCGGTGACGTTCAGTCCCCCGAACAGGATGGTGGAGCCCCGGGCGGGATCGTAGACCATGGAGGCCCCGATCGCGGCCTGAGGGAGGTTCGGGACCGTGGCGTTCGTCCAGACGATGGTGGAGGGGTCCTTCGCATAGACATCACCGCCGTTCCGCGCGAGGGAGAGCAGGTGGGTGTAGGACGGGGAGACGGACGCGGGGATGGTGGTCGACGCGGCGGACCTAGGGGGACTCCCAGCCAGGGTCCCGGTGCCCGCAACCGGAGCTCTCGCCGCGGGAGGGCGAAGGGGCTCCGGGGCTGGCCCTGCGGCCCCTGCGCTCGTAGTTACTAGAAGGAGGGATGAGAGGAGCAGCAGCGAGACCGCTGCCAGCACGGCCATCACCGGAGCCTCCCGGCGGAGCATCGACCTACGATGTGGTGGGGGTGCCATAAGTGTGAGGGAGGGACACGCGGGCCCCCCTCCGAGCCTGCGTGCCCGGTTCGTCCGGGCTACCGGTCCCCCCGGAGCGGGGGATAGGGGGGTCCTCTCCTGGGGGTCACCTGGGGTCACCCCAGAAGCTGCGGACGCACCTACGGTCCCACCTCACGCTACATTGACACCGCGGAGTTAGCTATATAGTCGGGCGACGACATTGTACACTTGGCCTCGGGCTCAGGTGAGGTAGCGTCTCCGGTGGCACCGTCCGCGAGACCAAGAGCCTACCTCACCCGGGCCTTCCCTTTCCTAGCGCCGAAAGGCGCATCACTTCTCCCTTAGCGTGAGCGGCGGCGCTCGGACCGCTCGGCTCACGCCTTCGATCGCAGGGCTTCCTCGACCTCGTGGACCAGCTGCTCGCTGCGGATCGCCTCGGTGAGGCGCTCCACGTCCGGGGCCGGCGAGCGGTCCTCGTGGAGGGGGGGCACCCGCCGTCGTACGGCGGCCAGCACGGCCTCGCTCCCTCGTCCTCCGAGCTGAGGTCGCCGTGACTCCAGAGCTTCGCATCCGATCAGCAGCTCGATCGCGATGATCCGACGCACGTTCTCCACGACCTTCCAGGCCTTCCATCCCGCGGTCGCCCCCATGCTGTTGAAGTCCTCCTGGTTCGCGGAGGTGGGCAGCGACATCGCGCTCGCCGGATGGACCAGGGCCTGGTCCTCGGCGACGAGCGAGGCCGCCACGTACGGCGGGATCATGTACCCGGAAGAAAGGCCGGGAGAGGGGGAGAGGAACGGGGGGAGCCCCCTGGAGAGGTCCGAGTCCACCAGACGGGCGGTCCGACGCTCGGAGAACCCCCCCAGGTAGGAGAGGGCGAGCGCGAGGGTGTCGAGCGCGAGGGCCACCGGCTGGCCGTGGAAGTTCCCTCCGGAGAGGAACTCCTCGCCAAAGACCAGCGGGTTGTCCGAAGAGGCGTTGATCTCCCCTTCGGCGACCTCTTGCCCCCAACGCAGGCCGGTCCAGGTCGCGGCGAAGACCTGGGGGATGCAACGAAGGACGTAGGGGTCCTGCCCCTGGTAGTCGGAAGCGGGGTGGGCAAGGGAGCTGCCCTCCAACAGGCTCCGCAGCACCTTCGCTGCGTCCTCCTGCGCCTTCAGGTTCCGCGCGGCATGCAGGCGGGGATCGAGGGCCCCCAGATTGCCCCGTAGCGCGTCGAACGACACCGCCGCGGCGAGCGCCGCGGCCCGGGCGAGCTTCTCCCCGTCGTGGACCAGCAGGGTCAGGTACGCCGCCATGAGGCAGGTGCCGTTCAGGAGACTGATCCCTTCCTTCTCCTCCAGGACCAGCGGGGCGAGCCCCGCCTGGGAGAGGGCCGCTGCGGCGGGCCGGGTCCGTCCGTGCTCCGCGACGACCTCCCCCTCCCCGAGGAGCGTGAGGGCGATGTGCGCCAGGGGAGCTAGGTCCCCGGAGGCCCCTACCGAGCCCTTCTCGGGAACCGCGGGGACGATCCCCTTGCGCAAGAGGTCGAGGAGCCGCTCCACCACGTCCACCCGGACCCCCGAGTGCCCGCGGGCGAGCCCGTTCGCCCGGACGAGCAGCGTCGCCCGGACCAGGTCGTCGGGGAGGAGGGGTCCCACCCCGCTCGCGTGGGAGCGGACCAGGTTGCGCTGGAGGGCGAGCAGATCCTCGCGGGGGACCGTCCGGTCCGATAGGCGGCCGAACCCCGTGTTGACCCCGTAGATCGGCCGCCCGGAGGCGACGGCCGCCCGGACATGCCCCCGAGCCGCCTCGACCCTGGTGCGAGCGAGCATCCCGAGCTCGGGCCGAGCGCCGGCCCGCGCGACGGCCACGACGTCCGCGATCCGCAGGTGGGCTCCATCGAGGACGACCGGTTCCGGCTCGGACATGGTCGAGAAGGGGTCACGAACCTTCGGCATTAGGCCATCGGCCCCACGGAACCGTGGGAGCGACCGGTCGACCCGACCAGGTCGGGGGGGGCCGGGAGAAGGGGCCGTAGAGGAGGCGCTCGATAGGGAGCGCACCCTTCCACGTAGCTTCGAGACCTCAACCCGCGTCGCGGATCCCTTCGGGAAGGACCGAGAAGATGGCCTCTCCCTCCGGGAGGTTCGGTGAGTCCACGAGCCGTGCGATGCGACGTGGAGGCTTCGACTTGCGGAGGTACACCCGATAGGTCGCCGTGTGGCCCACGATGTTCCCCCCGATCGGCCCGGTGGGGTCGCCGAAGAGGACGTCCGGTCGGGAGGAGACCTGGTTGGTGCAGACGATGGCGGCGTTGAAGACGTCGCCGAAGCGCAGGAGCTCGTGCATGTGGCGGTTCAGCCGCTGCTGCCGCTCCGCGAGGGCCCCTCGTCCGAGGAACTCGGCGCGGAAGTGGGCCGTGAGGGAGTCCACCACCAGCAGCCGCACAGGGCGCTCTCGCGCGAGCTCGAAGGCCTTGGGGACGAGCAGCTCCTGGTGGCTCGCGTTGAACGCGTGGGCCACGTGGACCTTCGCGAGCGCTTCCACCGGGTCCAACCCCACCGCCTTCGCCATCTCGGCGAGGCGCTCGGGACGGAACGTGTTCTCGGTGTCGATCCAGACCGCTTCCCCAGCGAGCCCCCCTTGGTCCAGCGGGAGCTGCACGGAACAGGAGAGCTGGATCGCGTTCTGGCTCTTCCCGGAACCAAAGGCGCCGTAGAACTCGGTGATCGACTGGGTCTCGACCCCGCCGCCGAGTAGCTCGTCCAGGTTCTTCGACATGGTGGTGACCTTGCCCACCTTCTTGCGTCGCTCAAGGATCTCGCTCCCGCTCTCGAAGCCCCCCACCTTGGCGCGCTTGCGCGCCTCCAGGATGATCTTCTGGGCGATCCCCTCGCCGATGTCGGCCGCCGTCGCGATGTCGTCGGGCGAAGCGACGGCGAGCTCCATGAGGTCGCCGTAGCCCGCCTCGCGGAGCTTCTCCGCGATCGTCGCGCCGACGCCCGGGAGGTCCTCGAAGTCGAACTTCGTCTCTTCTTCGTCGTCCTTCGCGGTCTCGGTGGGCTTCTGGGACTTGGCGCTCATGGGGTCACTTCCGGCGATCGCTCGAGGGCAATCGACCGGAATCCGCGGGCGGCGCATAAAAGGAAGCAGGGGAGGTCGTGAAACCGTGAGGTGAAGCGCCGTTGAGCGGCCTTTCGGTGAGGGCCCTTGAGGTGCGTCTCCAGCGGAGCCGGCGCCCCGGGCCCGTTCAGGGCTTGGGGTCGGAGGCGACGAAGAGGCCCGTGCTCTTCCGCACCCGGAGCACGCCTCCCTGACGGGCGAAGAGCCGCGCCACCTCCGCTCTCAGGCTGGCCACACGGTCCGGCGTGGCCAGGCCCTTGGGGACCCCCGAGAGCACGTAGCCGATGGCCGCTTCGGGATCGGTGATCCGCAGGTCGTCCACGTACCGGCGGAGCTCGACCGCACCGAAGTGCCGCTGAAGGACCTCCGCCCCGTTCTCCAGGGTGAAGGTGTGGTGGTCGTGCTCCTCGCCCGGACCGAAGCGTCGCTGCAGGACCTGGAGCTCCTCCATGTGGCCCCTCCCGTTCGTCGCGGCGAAGAGCCGTCCGGAGGGACGGAGGACCCGGGCGATCTCCGAGGTCGCGCGCTCGAGGTCCGGGACGTGGAAGAGCAGGTAGTTCGCGAGCGCGGCGTCGAAGCTGCCTGGGGCCCAGGAGAGGTGCTGGACGTCGGCCATGCTCACCTCGGGGGGAGGCCGCAGCCCCGCCGTCCTCCGCCGGGTCTCCTCGACCATCCCCTCGGAGAGGTCGACCAGGACCAGGTGCCAGCCCGGCGGTAGCGCGGAGGCGTTGCGCACCCAGAGCTCACCGTTCCCGCACCCGACCTCGATCAGGTCGGCTCGCGCGGGCAGGTGAAGCTGCTCGAAGAGCCACCTGTGGAGACCGACCGGGTTGGTCGAGAACCGCTCGTGGACCTCGATCCGGGCCCTCAGGTTCTCGTCGGTGCGATATTGCTCGCGGCGCAGGTACTCCGGGTCCTTCCCGCGCATCATGCCGCGCGCCCCGCCCCGAAACGTGGACGGAAGGAAGGGGTCGGGATACGGGAGGTCAGGCCGGCTTGCCGCTGGAGTGGAACCTCTCCCCGGTGAGCCGCTCGTACACGGTGGTGTAGAGCTTGCTCACCTCCTGGACCAGGTTGGGGGGTAGGGCCGGGATCTCCGGCTCCGCCTGACCACCCGCGCGCGCGGCCTGGAGCTTCTCGTAGTAGCCCATCTGCTTGTAGTGTTGGCGGACGAACTCCTTGGAGAACTCGTGGAACTGTCCGCGCTCAAAGGCCGCGAGCTCCCAGAACCGGTCCTCGTCCGCGGTCCCGAAGGTGTCCAGCACCATGAGCTTCCCATGCTCGTCGAAACCGAACTCCTTCTTGCCGTCGACGTGGAGCAGGTCGCGCGGGTCGATCGTCCGCTGCATCGCCCGGTCGACCTTGAGGACCATCTCCTGGATCTCGGAGACCTCCTTCTTCGTGATCCCACCGACCTCGAGGGCATCCTTCTCGGCCAATACCCGGTCCACGGGCTCCAACTTGGTCGTGAACTCGAACATCGGCTCGGGAAGCTTCTGCCCGTACATCGGGGCCGGCGAGGAGGGGAGGCCGCACTCCGAGGGCTTGACCTTCCCCTTCTGCAGGCGGTCCCACAGGCTGCCCGCGACGTAGTAGCGGGCGATGCACTCGAGCGGGATGAACAGGCTGCGCTTCGGCTTCCCCGAGGACTTGGGGTTCGCGACGACCTCGACGCGCTTCACGCGCATCCGGTTCGGTCCGGAGAGACGGAGGAAGTGGTGGTTGACCCGCTCCTTCGTGCAAAGGTCGAACCAGAAGGCGCTGGTGCGCGCGAGCGTCTCGCCCTTGTGCGGGATCGCGTTGGGGATGTGCTTGTCGAAGACGCTGATGTCGTCCGTGAAGACGAACTCGAGCTCGGTCGGGGAGATCTCCCAGACCTCCTTCACCTTCCCGCGACGCAGCTTGCGCGCCCCGGTTTCCGGGCCCGACGACCCCTCTCCTGCAACGTCCGCTTGGCTCGTGGACCGCTCCAGAGTCCCCTTCATGGGGGCACGACCCTGGCCATCCTATAAGGCCTCTCAGAACCCGCGGCTTCTCGACGAGAATCCCATGGTCCCTGACGGGGACCGGGAAGGCTCCTGACGGGCCTTGCTAGTGCCGACGGCGGCGAGCGGCGGCGAACTCGCCGCACCACAGCTCCGCTCGCTCCTGGGCCCTCACCGTGTGCCGGCGGTGCTTGCCCAGCCACAAGCGCAGTTCGTGGGTGGTGGGAGGCTCGTTGCCGGTATGAGCTGAAGAGCTGACCTCGAGAGGGGTGGCCGCCACCATCGGCGTCGCAGACCCCGGTGCGGGGGTCCCAGGCGAGGGGGAAGGGACCGGTGGCTCGGCCGCAGGGGCCTCCTCCACCGGCGTCGGGAGGGACTCTGGAGCGGAGGGTCCCTCGGTCGGAGCCTCGAGCGGCTCGGCCGGCGGGGTCGCCTCCTCCAGGGCAGGGATCGGCTCCTCCGCCGGGGAAGAGGAGGTGGTGAGGTCGTCGGGCAGGGGTTCCTCTGAGGTGGAAGGGGTCGAGGTCCCGGGCAGCGGCGGAGGGACCACCGCGGGCCGGGTTTCGGGAGGCGCGAGACCGGAGGCAAGGTCACCCTGGTAGGCCCCGCTGGGCGGGGCGGAGGAGGGGGATGGGGAAGGGGATGGCTCCGACGGGTCGTCACGCGGGACCGGGGAGTCCGGGTGGGCCCGGGTCATGTGGGTGGCCAGGAACTCCCGCGGCAGTCGGTGATTGCAAATAGGACAGGATTCCGTCGGCAACAGCTCACTCCCGGTAAGGCCATGCGTAAAGCCCGACGACAGTATTTCACTTGACCGTTCGAAACGGGGTTCCGGTCAGGCGGAGCCGCGGACGATCTCGAACTCGCCCAGTTTCGGGTCGACCGGAAGCTCCTCGCTCCGGCGGATCCCGCCCGGGTGGATCGGCCAGGAGGGCGCGAGCGCCTGCTCGATGAACTGGTCGACGATCCGCGACGGCCCCTGCACCTCGATCTCCACCGTCCCGTCGGGCAGGTTCGTGACGTGGCCCGCGACGGAGTACGCCCGGGCCAGGCGGGCCACGTGGGCCCGATAGCCGACCCCCTGCACCCGGCCGTGAACGATGAGGCGTCGACGGACCCGGGAGTTCTGGCCCTCGACCACACCAGCGGTACCTCCGCGCGGGGTTCACCCTTTCGAGGCCCCTCACCCCCACCTCCTCGCGACGCGAACCCCTATAGGCGCCTCCTCATGGGAGCCCCCGGGGGCCGTCCAGGGCCCCGCCACCGGGGGCGAGGTTGAGCGCGAAGCGACCGGAGGGCCCTGATCGCGGACGGGGCCCCGGTCCGTTCGCCCGCCTCGGCCGCTTCATCGTCGGGCACGCGAAGCTGGTGGTCCTCCTCTGGGTCCTCTTCCTGGTGGTCTCGCTCCCCCTCCTCCCCCGCATCTCCTCGGCGACGACCTCGAGCGCCCTCACCCTCCCCTCGAGCGCGCCGAGCGCGCAGGAGTCCCAGCAAGCGTCCCGGGTCTTCCCCAACTCGACGATCTCGGCGGACACCCTGCTCCTGCTCTCCGGCCCCAACATCACGGGACCGGAGGGGAGGAACGCGACGCTCGCGCTCACCCGGGCCATCGACGCGGACCCGAGCATCCACCGCTACGCCACGGTGGAGACGCTCTACACCGCCTACCAGGCCTACCTCGAGGCGAACCGCACGGCGGTGCTGGAGGTCCTGCGGGAGGGGTTCAACGGGACCTACTCGGTCTTCAACGCGGTCAACGGCACCGCGCAGCTCCTCTGGGGGAGCGCCGGCCTCTACCTCTTCAATTTCCAGAACCTGGTGCTGACCGATCCCTTCGTCAACTGGAGCACCTACAACTATCCGGCCTACCGGGAGACCCTCGCCAACGCCTCCATCGCGAGCGAACCCGCGGCGGTCCAGAACCTCACGCTCTTCTATTGCGGTGACCCCGGGGCGAGCTGCCACGGCGGGTGGAACGCCTCCAATGGCTGCTGGAGCCTCGGGTTCAATCCCACGGCCATCCTCGGCTGCTCCGACAGGCTGGTCCGCTCCCTCCACAACGACACCGTGCTCGCCGGCCTCAAGGGCGGGGGCCCGCTGGACCCAGAGGTCCTCCAGCAGCTCGACCTCCAGAACTTCACCAAGACCCCGTGCGTCCAGAACACCACCGTACACATCCTCGCTCTGAGCTCCGGGGTGCCGTTCCCCCAGCTCAACTCGACCTGGAAGGCGGACCCACAACTGAACACGAGCGCCTACACGATCGATAACGAGAGCGCCGCCTACGTCGCGGACCATACCGCCGCGACCTACGTCCCCGCGGTCCCTCCCGCGCTCCTCCGGGAGTTCGTCGATGTACCGGCGGACAACGTGACGGTCCTGCTCCTCGGCCTCAACGTCTCCGACTCGAGCCCGCAAGCCCAAACGGTGGTAAGCGAGCTCGACCGGATCACCCCGCTCACCCTCTCCTGGTCCGCCCCGAGCGGGAAGATCGACTGGGTCCAGACCGGTGACGCGGCGCTCGTCGTGACCGAGGCGAACGTGATCAACCAGGACACGGACGCGATCCTGCCGATCACGGTGGTCCTCCTGCTCGCGATCACTGGGCTCTACTTCCGCGCCCCCTGGACCCCCGCGGTCGTGCTGATCACGGTGGGGCTCGCGCTCCTTCTGGGCCTCGCGGCCATGGTCATCTCCTCCGATCTCACCGGAAGGGTCACGCAGACCGCGCTCACCCTCCTGGTCACGTTCAGCTTAGGGGTAGGGACCGACTACTCGGTCTTCCTCATGGCCCGGTACCGGGAGGAGCTCTGGAACGGCCGTCCCCACGAGGAGGCGCTCCTCTCGGCGGTGACCTGGGCCGGAGAGAGCATCGCGACCAGCGGCAGCACCGTCGTCCTCGCGACGCTCGCGATGACCTTCTCGGGGGCCTCCCTCATCTCCGACTGGGGGAAGGTCCTCTCCGCCGGGGTCACCATTGCGGTCCTCGTCGCGCTCACGCTGGTGCCTGCGGTGCTCTACCTCGTGGGCCCCCGGATCTTCTGGCCCTACACGGGGGAGCGCTTCGAACGGCAGGCCAGGCGGCGGCGGGAGCAGATCCGCGGGAGGAGCACCTACTTCCATCGCGCGAGCCGCTTCTCCACGCGGCACCCCGCGGTGGTGCTGACGCTGCTCGCGATGCTCACGCTCCCGCTGGTCTACCTCGCCCTCACCGCTCCGCTCTCCTACAGCTACTTCGACCAGTTGCCGCCTACCGTCGCCCCGGAGCGCGGGCTGAACCTCCTCTCGGGCAACTTCGGGCCGGGCTACGTCTTCCCGCTCAGCATCCTGGTCAACTTCTCCCAGCCCCTGGTCCCCGGCTGTCCCTCCTCGCCCGGTACCGTCTGCCTCCCCACTTCGGTGGACGCGGGAGAGCTCGCCCAGGCGGCCTACGTCGCTCAGGCGATCAACCAGACAGAGGGCGTGCGTTCCGTGAGCTCTCTGTTCGGCCTAGGCGGCGCGCCTCTGGGGAGCTGGCTCAACCTCACCCGCACGCCGGCGGTGCCAGAGGCCGCCCTCCTCGCGACGTTCTCCTCCTACGTGGGGGATGACGGGCGCACCGTCGCCTACACCGTTGCGCTCGACGTGAACGGCAACTCGAACCAGGCCGTGCAGGAGATGAACGCCATCGAGGCGAACCTCTCCGGCTACGCCCAGGGGCACCGCGCGATCTCGGCCATCTACTACGGAGGGGCGACCTCCATCACGAAGGACTTGCAGGCCGAGCTCGCCCAGAGCTCCGAGCGGATGGAGCTCATCATCGTCGTCGGGCTCGTGCTGATCCTCCTGCTCGCCCTGGGCTCCGCTTCGCTCCCACCGCTCGCGCTCATCACCATCGCGATCTCGGCCGCCTGGTCGTGGGCCCTGACCTACGGCGTCTTCGTCCTCGGGCTCACCCTTTCCCTGTTCTTCTACATCCCACCCGTGCTGTTCCTGCTCATCATGGGCCTGGGGATGGACTACAACATCTTCATCCTCACACGGATCCGAGAGGAGCGGCTGAAGGGCCACCCTCCGCGGCGCGCGGTGGTGGACGCGGTCGCCCACACCGCGGGGATCATCACGGCCGCCGCGATCATCCTGGGCGGGGCCTTCTTCGCGCTCGTCGCGGCCCAGGTGACGCTCCTGAGGGTCCTCGGCTTCGCGGTGGGAGCGGCGGTCATCCTCGATGCGGCGGTGGTGCGGACCTACCTCGTGCCCGCGATCCTCGGAGCGAGCGGCGACCGCATCTGGTGGGCCCCTGGACCGCTCCGCCGGCTGAGGAGGTCCCCCGCCGACGTCCCGATCCGCCTTCCGCGCAAGAAGGGCCCCGCGCCCTCCTCGACGCCCGTGGCCCCAGGGCCGTCCGGTCCGACGGGCCCTAAGGCGCGCGCGGAGGGCGGAAGCTCGCCCGACCTTCCGACCGAGAGCGCGGGGCGCCAGGGGAACGAGAGCCCCTAGTGCCCCACCAGGTCGTAGTAGCGATAGGCCGGCTCGCCGGCGCCGAAGCAGAACTTCAGCGTCGTGAAGTCCTTCTTGAGCGCGCGCACCTCCGCGCGCACGGCCTCTACGCCCTTCCCCTGGTGGAGCAGCTGGTGGAGGATCTCCGCGACCCGGTCCATCTCGCGCTCCTGCATCCCGAGGCGCGTCAGCTCGGGGGTCCCGAGCCGGAGGCCTTGCGGGTGCTTCGAGCTCTTGTCACCGGGGAGCATGTTCTTGTTGGTCACGATGCCCGCATCGACGAGACGGCGGGAGCACTCCTCCCCACCTCCCTCCTTCTCCACCCGGACGGCGATGGTGTGGCTGCGTGTGAACCCCTGGTCCGCGCACAGGACGTCGAACCCCCGGTCGTTCAGGGCCTGGCCGAGGGCCCGAGCGTTCGCGACCGTCTGGCGGGCGTAGGCCTCGCCAAAGGCGAGGTGCTCGGCCAGGGCGATCGAGAGCGCGGCCATGGCGTTGAGGTGGTGGTTGCTGGTGACCCCGGGGAAGCAGGCGGACTGGAGCTTGCGGGTCAGCTCAGGGTCCGAGGTCTCCCCGAGGATGATCCCGTGCTGGGGACCGGGGAGCGTCTTGTGGGTGCTCGCGGAGAGGACGGTGCACCCCTCGTGCAACGGGTCCTGGAACTGACCGCCGGCGATGAGGCCCAGGACGTGCGCCCCGTCGTACCAACCGAGCGCCCCGATCTCCTTGAGGGTCTCGCTGAGCTCCCGCAGGGGGAAAGGGAAGAGGAAGAGGGACAGGCCGAAGAGGCAGAGCTTCGGGCGCTCCTGGAGGAGGATCCGCTTGGTCGCATCGACATCGAGCTGCATCCGGTTCGTGTCGAAGGCGTAGTAGACGGGCTTGACGCCGCGCAGGCCGAAGGCGCCGAACGACGCGGAGGAGATGTGGGCCCCGTCGGCGAGGCGGCAGGACCCCACCGTGCTCCCGGTCTCGGCCATCGCCTTGAGGATGGCGAGGTTCGCGACGGTGCCCGAGATGGGCCGGACGTCCGCGAAGTTGCAGCGGAAGAGGCGGCGGGCGAGCGCGAGGCACTCGACCTCGATCTCGTCCACCCACCGGTTCCCTTCGTAGTAACGCTCGCCCGGAAGGCCCTCCGCGTAGCGCGAGTGGAGGTCGGAGATGAGCATCTCCTTCGCGTAGGGGGAGAGCAGGTTCTCGGACGCGATGAGCGGGAGCGACTCTTCGAAGAACTTCGAGTGGGCCCGGGTCGCGGAACGGACCTTCTCGACGGAGGCGCGCATCTCCGCCTCGGGGGCCTGGGCGGCCCAGGAGGGGGGCGCCGGGGGAGACTTCACGACCCTCCCCCCCCACCGCTGCGAGTGGAACTGCCGTGCCCGAGTGGGCGATCACGCTCTAGGACGCGAGGGACGGTCATGAGGAGGCTCCGCCAAGAGAGGAGGGAGGGGCGAGGGCTATATCCTCTTGCGTCCGGACCGGGGCTTGGAGGAGCGATGGCGGGCACTTCGAGCGGGAAGGAGAGGGTCCGTTGGGGGTACGCAGAGCCCTTCGAGGTTACGTTCCGTGACCTCGATCTCGCAGGCCACATGAACAACTCGGTGGTCTTCACCTGGATGGAGACGATCAGACTCCACCACTACATGCGGACGACCGGGCTCACCGACCCTTCCGAGATCGACTTCATCCTGGCGGAGTCGACCGCCCGCTACTTCGTCCCGGTACGGTACAAGCACAAGATCGTGGGTGAGCTGGCGCCCAGTCACGTCGGAAGGACGAGCTGGGAGCTGATCTACCGGTTCGTGGACGAGCCCACCGGGACGGTGCTGATGCGCGCCCGGTCGGTCCAGGTCAGCTACGATTACAAGACCCTCCAGAAGAAACCGCTCTCCGAAGCGGTACGGGAGCGCCTGCTAGCGGAGCGAGTGGACCCGGTGAGCGAGGGGTGGCCCGCCACGTCCCGGTCGACCTAGGTCACCAGGGACTACCTGTCGGGCCCGTTCTCCTCTGGGGGGAGGAGGGGTGGCCAGGAGAACTCGTGGAACACCTTGGGGGTCCCTTTCTCCTCTTCGTGGGACTCGAAACGGAAGTACACACCCATGGGTCGGAGCACATCCGTCATCTTCGAGATGATCTGAAAGAGCTCCTCGCTGGTCTGCCAGGTGATGATGAAGTCGTGCTCTCCGAAGACGAAGGTGAGCCCGACCTCCTTGCGGAGTACCTCGGCGACCTTGGTGGGCGAGGCGCCCGCCGCGCTGAAGTAGATGTCGACGTAGGTCCGCACCCTCTCCCCCTCCCCTGAGAGGAGCCTCCTGCGTATATCTGCGTCCCTCCGCACTGAAACACGAGACCCGACCGGTTTCTCCACTCGCAACGGGGGGGTGGGGGAGAAGGCCCCCGACCAGGCCTCGACCTCTGATCCCCTGAGGTGGGGTCCGTCGTAGCCCTGACCCCCTCGCTCCGAGGGTTCCACTCGCAACGGGGGGGTGGGGGGGTGGAGCCTGGGGCCGTGGGACGGGAAGGACCGCCGGAGAGCGGCCGACCCCTACCAGTCCCGTCGAGCCGGAGCGGGTCCGGGCATGCCGAGCGGCGGCCATCCGATCAGGTCGTCGGGGGTGGCCGGCTCGTCCTCGTGCGAGACGAAGCGGTAGATGACCCCCGTGCCGGACAGGGCCTGGTGGACCTTCTCGATCCCCGTCGTGAACTCGTCGAGGGTCTTCCAACGGAAGCTGAGGTCGTGAGGGCCCCGGAGGAAGGAGAGTCCCGCCTCCTCACGAAGCCTTCGGGCGATGTCAGCGGCGGTGGGCCCTCCTGAGGGGAAGAACAGGTCCACGTAGGTGATCATCGAACTGAACTACCGTTCCGCGGACCTTAAGCGTAACACCCACCGTCCCCTCGAAAGAGGGGACGGTACTGGGCCACCAGGGTTGACGCCGTGAGGATCCGACCGTGTGCCTTGCTCAGTCCCTCCGCCCCGTTGCCCCATCGGCGTCGACGGGTCATGGTAGGGCTGCTCCCGTCAGGACCTGACCCGGTACCCATGATGGGTAACCGCTAGGGCCCTCCTCCGAGGGCCCGTCGCAGTGCCCGCGACCTGATGGAACAGAGCTTCTACGGAACTGAACAAGCGATCGAATCCGCCCGACGCCGCCCCTAGCTGTCACCCCCACTGAAGACGATTTTGGTGTACAAGGGGACGCCTAACCCCCCGGTCGAGCCCAGCGGGGTGTGCACGGGGCCTGTCGTATAAATACCAACCCGCAGCGACGGCGGCGGGGCGGGCGTCCCTCCTACGAGCGAAGCCGCGGCCTATCGGTGCGCTGTTCCTCGGCCTCTCGCTCCCGACGTGTCCGCTCGGTGTCCGGTGGTGGTCCTCGGGCGGGAAGCTCCGAGTGAGGCCCGGCCTCGAACGCCCGCCGTCGCCACAGCCCGACCAGGCCCGCGACGACCGGGACGAAGGCGAGCGTCAGGAGAAGGACCCCCAGGGGGGCGTACGGGCAGACACCGGACGGGAGACAGGTGTCGTTCGCGGCGGTGCACGGGATCGAGTTGGTGAGGGGCGTGCAGTCGGTGACCAAGAGGCTGCCCGCGATCATCCCCACGATCCCGATTGCGATGAGGGGCAACGCAAGCCGCTCCAAGCGCGGGGAGGGCTGGAGCGTCCCGTCCGGCGGCTCCTGGCCTTCGGCGCCCGCCCCGGTCTCCCCCATCCTCTCTCTCTCTTCGGGATTCAGCGACGGCGAGGTGCACGGGACCTGACCTCCCACTTGAGGTGGGTCTGCACCAGCACTTGCTGCCACGGGTCCCCCGGCAGGGGTAGAGGGTCGTAGGTGCCGTGCTGCCAGGCCCTGCCCTCCGCAAGGACCGTCCAGGCGTCCACCAGGAACCCGTAGCGACGCAGGGCCTGCCGGAGGCGTGCCGTGGTGAGTAGCTCGCCGAGCCCCCTCGCCTCCGCCTGGCGGAGGGTGAGGGTCCCCGGCTCGGTCAGTAGCGTCGCGAAGATGAACGGGGCTCCCGGCCGCAGCACCCGGGAGGCCTCCTTCAGGATCTTGCGCCCGCTCGGCAGGATCGAAGGTCCGTAGAAGGAGATGGCCCCGGAGACCCCGGCGTCACGGAACGGCCATCGGGTTCCGCCCATCCCGAGCAGGGAGACGTTGCCGTAGTGGCGCTCCTTCCGCAGCAGCGCCTGCGTCGAGTAGAGGCGAGGCACCTCCGGGTCGGTGCCGATCAGCATCTGGTGGGCCCCGCTCCTCGCGGCGAGGGGACGCAGGACGTGGCCCCGGCAAGTGGCGAGGTCCACCACGGGTCCATCGATCCCCAGGGCGCCCTCCACGATCGCGCGCTCCGCTTCCTGGTAGGCGACCGGCACCTCCGGTGGCAAGCTCGCCAGATACTGCTGCCAGAGCCGCTCGTCGGGAGGTTGGGCGAGGAGTCCCGGGTCAGGTCGCCACTCCATGCCGCGGTCGTCCGAACTGGCGAAGAGCCCCACGCCCTCCTGCACGGAGTACTGGCCCCGGCAGGAACGGCAGCTGAGCTCCGCCACGCGGACGCGTCCACCCATCTTCCCCGGGGGGTACCCCCGGTCCAACGGACCGTGGCAGGCGGGGCAGACCAGGAGGCGCAGCACACGATGGAGCACGAGGGAGGGGAGACCGGCGCCTGGTATTCACCTTGAGGGGGATGGGACCCGCACCTCTTCCTGGACCCCGCCACGCCCTCGAACGGGGGGACGGTCCCCATGGGCGGCTTCCCGTCCGCCGCCCTCAGGTGCGGGTGGCCCAGGCGACGAGCGCACCCGCCCCGAGCCCCGCGAGCAACGCTAGGAAGGCCCCCGCCGCGAGGCCCGCCCATTCGCTCCAGGAGCCCTTCCAACGGGCAGGGGCGCTCCCCTCCTGGCCACCCGGGGGCGGAAGTCCCACAGGGAGCCCGGCGAGCAATCCGTAGGTCCAGGCCGCGGCACCCCCGAAGACCAGGAAGGCGAGCGGGGAGGCTCCCCGCGCGACGCCGATCTCGAAGAGCAGGAACAGGGCTACCGCGAGCGGCAAGGGCCCCCGCCACGGGGCGCGGAGCGGGAAGGTGAGCCGTTCCCAGAGCTCCCGGCGGTGGGATGGCGCGGCCGCTTGGGCCGTCGTCGAGGTCGTGCCGCTCACCGGATGTGGTCGAGCGAGAACGAACCGATGTTGAAGACCTTCTTGGTGAACGTGTAGGCGATCCAGGCGCGGGAGGCGACCTCACCCAGCCCTTTCACCGAGAGGTAGGTCTTGAGCTGCTCCACCTTGAGGTTGATCGAGCCGTCCATCATGTGCTCCAGCACCTGGACATCGGTCTCGCTGTGCATCCCGGTGTCGACGAGGTAGTAGGCGACGCACCTGTCGCGCTTGCGTCGGCCGACGAAGGGCTGGAGGAAGCGGAAGGAGGACTGCACGTCGTCGAGGTAGGCCGTGACCGTGCTCACGGTCTCGAAGACCAGCCGGTAGTACTCCGCCTTGGTGCGGAAGTCCGCGGAGATCTCGTCGACCGCCTTCGCGAGGCTCTCCAGGAAGTTCCTGTCCTCGGTGGAGAGCATCGTGACGAGCGGGTCCGCCGTGGTCACGCCGAGGCTCATCGAGTAGAGGTCGACATAGCGTACGAGGCCCTTCTTCTCGTACTCCATGTAGGAAGGCAGGACCACGGTCATCTCCTCGCGGAGCGAGGTCGCCGCCTTGTCGGAGAGGATCCAGAGCACCGGGACCCCCTTCTTGAGGCCCTCCGCCGCCATGAGGCGCGCCATCACGTCCTTCCCCGTGTGGGAGGGAGCGTTGACGAGGATGCTGGTGCCGAGGGGGACGCCGCCCAAGAGGAGGTCGTCCAGACGGTTGACCCCGGTCTTGACCTTGTTCTGGGCGACCTCGGCCTTGAGGTCCTCCCTCGCCCGGTCGATCTCGGCGTCGGTCACGTCGCGCTCCTTGCGCTCGAGCTCCTCGAGCTTCTGGTTGAGGAAGGTCTCGCGCCCGCGAAGCTCCTCCTCCTTCTTCGTGATCTCCGCCTGGATGTCCTCGAGCCTCTGGAGCTTCTGCATCGCCTCCGGGCTCGCTCCCTCCTTCTTCGCGACCTCCATCTCGCGCATCTGCGCCTTGAGGGTCTGCTCCTTGATCCGGACCTCCTCCTCCCAGCGGATCAGCTCCTGTTCCTTGTAGGCGATCGGGGCCCGCTTCTTCTCGAACTCGTCCGCCTTGACCAGGAGCTCCTCGATCTTGGTCTTGAACTCGGTCTCTTTCGAGACGAGGGCGCGCTCCCTCGCCTCCACCGCGTCGAGCTTCGACTTGAGCTCCGAGTTGAGGTTCTTCGCGTCGAGCTTCGTGAGCTGCGCGTGGCGCTCGGCGAGCTCCTGCGAGCTCTTGAGCTTCTGGACCTCCTCCTCGGTCTTGATGAGCTTCCGGCGGAGCTCCGCCTCCTTCTCGGAGAACTCGCGCTCCTTCGTCTCCATCTCCTCCCGGAAGCGCGCTGAGAGCTCGTGCTGGGCCCCCGCCGAGGTGCCCGAGGTGGTGCGGGCCTTGTCGACCTCCTCTTCCAGGGACTTGATGCGGGAGTCGCGCTCGGCGAGGAGCTGCTGGGTGTCGATGGAGGAGCCGGAGGCTCGGGCGCTCTCGAGCTGCCGGCGGAGCTCCAGGATGTCCGCCTCCTTCGCCGCGATGGCCTCCTCCCGGGCCCGTGCCTCCCGGTTCCGGACGTACTTGATGACCGCGACGGAGCCCTTCTTGACGTGCTCGAGCTCCTCCTCGAGCTCCCGGCGTCGCGCCCGCTCCTCGTGGAGCTGACGGGTCAGCTCCTGCGCCTCCCGCAGGAGCTGGGCGGGCTCGAAGTTCTCCGCCTTCGCCTTGTCGAGCATGTCGGTGAGCCATTTCAGAACGGTCTCCTCGCGAGCGCGGATCTCCGTCTCCGTCACGGAGGGCTGAGGGGCGACCGCTTGGGCCCCCGCACCGGCCGGCGCTCCCCCTCTCCGAAGGGGCGGGACCCGACGTCCTCCGCCTTCCCGCCCTCCGGTCGTCGGCTCCGGTCGCACCGGGCTCGCTCCGGGGGTGGACGCCGGGGGAAGCGGGGCGCCTCCCGGGGCCGAGGTCGCGCCCGGGAGCATCGAGCCCCCGGGCGTGGAGGGGGAGGCGGAACCGTCCGGTCCCGGGGGAGCGGGCGGCTCCGGGGGACCCGAGGGAGGGGAGAGGTCGGAGGTGGGTGCCGGGGGCTCCCCGGCAAGAGGCCCGCTCCCGGTCCCCGAGACCGAGGGGGCGGGGCCGGTCACGCCGCCAGCAGCGGCGGCAGGCGAGGAAAGCGAAGCGTCCGGGGCGGGGGGCTCGGGAGGGGAGGAAGAGGCGCTCGCCTCACCGTGGGCTCCCCGGTGCCCCGAGGGGCTCCCGCCCTTGGTCGGAGGGGGCCCTCCCTCCTTGATCCAGTTCTCCATGACGCTGTCGTCGCCCGCGACCCAGCGCTTGAGGAGGTCCTCCGATTGGGCGTTCTTCGCCAGGATGCCCTTGGGGCGGCCCCGCGAGCGAGGTCGCTCGCTCCCGGTGCGCTTGCGGTCGGCGAGCCACTTCTCAAGCAGGGGGTCCGGCGACTCGGTCGAGTTAGGCTCCCCTTCCCTCAGCTTCAGGATCTCTTCGTTGGTGAACCCGAGCTCCAGTAGACGCGGGTCCGGAGCGAGCCGGACCTCGTTCGGCTCCTGGAACCCGGCCCCCGCGAGCTTCTCCGCCCGCTCGTGGGACACATGGAGGACCCCCTCGAGCCGGTCGATCAAGGCTTCCCGGGCGAGGGGCGTGCTCCCTTGCGGGGGAAGCGTCGAGCGTTGGGACGCTTCCGCCATGACGTGCCTTAACCCTAGCCACCGGCTGGATATTTATACTGGTCGCCGGCGGCGCCCTCAGTAGGCTCCGACATCCCATGACCGTCATCGAGCCGGAGGCCCCGTTCCCACGTTTCTCGCCGGAGGATTGACCGAAACCTACTGACTGCCATACTCACCCCTATGGGTCAGTATGTCCTTCATCAGGACCGTCACCAAGGGGGGGCGCAAGCACCGCCAGCGGGTCGAGTCGTACTGGGACCGTAAGGCCAAACGGTGCCGGACCGGTGTCCTCGAGCATCTGGGACCGGTGGACCCGGTCTATCCTCGGGCCCGGACCACCCTGCTCCAGACCCTCCCTCTGGAGACGCCCCACTTCGGTCTCCTCGCCACCCGCATCATGAGCGGAACCCT
>DAHUZP010000040.1 GCA_027306505.1 Thermoplasmata archaeon
TCAGACCTGAGTTCCCGGCCTTTTGGGTAGCAGGTGCCTACCCAACGCCCCTATCCTTCTCGTAGATCCACCATTCCGAGCACCGGCAGGTTCTTGTAGGAGCCTACGTAATTACATATGTCTTGACGCACCGGGTCTACAAGGTCGCGGGGGACCACCGCTACGCCTACGAGTACGAGTCCTTCTGGGATGCCAAGCTCGGCCGGACACGGCAGCGGATGGTCCGCTACCTCGGCCCCTGCGACCGGAAGGGGAGGATCCTCAGCGAACCCAAGACCCGGCTCGAGAGCGTCCACTCCGCCTTCCCGGTGGGCTCCCTCGCCGTCTTCTTTGCCGCGGCTCGACAGCTCCGCGCCCGTGAGCACATCCTCGACGTCCTGGAGGTGAGCGAGGCGGAGGCCTCCACCCTCCTCACTCTGGGGCTCAACCAAGCTGCGGCCAGAGTTCCCCTCCTCCACCTTGCCTCGTGGGTGCGCTCCAGTCCCCTTCCGCGCTGGCTCTCCCTCGATGCCGAGGAGCTCTCCCCACGTTCTTTCGAGCTGGCTCTCGCCCAGCTCTGCCACCTCACGCCCCAGCGGACCTGGGAGGACCGCGGGCTCCTGCTCCAGCAGCAGCTCACCCGCGCTTGGCGCGGCTCCTCAAGGGAGCCGGCTGGGGCGTACTACGACATCACGAAGCAAGCGTACTACGGGAATCACTGCCCCTACGCCCAGCTCGGCCACGACGAGCGAGGGACCGCGGTCGTGGTGGGGTTCGGGATGGTGGTCTCCAAGGAGCACCACCATCCGATCCTCTGCCGGGCTCTCTACGGAGGGCAGAACGACTTCCTGAGCGTCGCACCCACCCTGGAGTTCCTGCAGGGCCAGGGGCTGCGCCACCTGACCTTGGTGATGGACAAGGGGATGACCTCGAAGGCCAACGTGGCCCAAGCGGTAAAGGCCGGCTACGAGGTGGTGGGCTCGGTCAAGGGGTGGAGCAAGGAGGCGGTGGCCTACGCCTCGAAGTGGCCCGGGGAGGAACTGGAGCGGTCGGAACACGTCGTGGGGACCTCGCACGGCGGCGCGGTGTACGCCCGTGCTTTCACCGCCCCGCTGATGGAGATCAAGCGACTGAGGATCGCCGTGGTGGAGAACCTCTCTCGGAAAGCGGAGGACCGGCAAGCACGCGACCTCCTGCTCCAGGAGCTGGAGGGGCCGGTCCCGGACGAGAGGTTGAAGGAGATCCGAGCGGAGCTGGGCGACGTGATCGTCTCCTCGGTGGGCCGTCGGGGGTTCCGGGTGGACGCCGTCGCGGTGGAACGGGAGCGAGCCCTCGATGGCCGATTCATGCTGTTCAGCACGGACCTCTCCCTCGACGGGCGGGAGATGTACCAGACCTACTTCGCGAAGGACGCGGTGGAGAAGGCGTTCCGCACGAGCAAGGGGGAGCTCTCCCTGGGGCCGGTCCGATACCGGAAGAAGGACCGACTGGACGCCTACGCCACGGTGGTCTACATGGCCTACTTGCTCTGGAGTTGGGCGGAGCGGAGGTTGCGAGAGAAATACCCCGAACGCCACCTCTCGGAGGTGCTCCGCACCCTCGAGAGCATCTCGTGGGTGCGGTTCGGGGCCGGGAAACAGGTCCGGGAGTGGTGTACCCGGCTCACCAAGGACCAGAAGGATCTGCTTACCGCCCTCGGAGCGACCGAGTTCCTACCTGCTACCTAAAGCCGCGGGAACCCAGGTCAGACCCGTAAGGCAGGGTCACGGTTGGCTCCGCGTAGGCCCGAGCTGCTGCACGACGCTCGACCTCCTAGTAAGGCCGGCCTCCCCGGAAGCGGCTCCGGGGCGCGGAGGGACCCCCTCTATCGGAGGGGGCGAAGGCGTTTCGACGCGTAGGCCCGTGATTCACGCGCCACCCGGCGGAACTGTTCCCGCTGCGCCTCCCGTTGGGCCCGCGAGGTACCTCCATGGTAGCCTGAGATCACGTCCTTGGGGTCGGCTGGTCGAGAGGGTGTCCCGTGATCGCTTGGGCGCGCCTCGGCCGCAGGGTGAAGTCGGGGCCCTTGGAGCATCTGGTCCACCCACTCCACGTGCCCGGAATCCCTCAGCTCCACGGCAATGGCCCTGGCCCGCTGGAGATGGGAAGCGACCTCGCTCGAGCGCGTGGCCGCCGTGGCGGTCTCGATCTCCCGCTCGTACAGCCGTTGAAGGATGACGTGCAGGACCTCGGAGACAGCGGACCGTACCGCCGCAAGGTCGGTGCCCCGTTCGCACCGCTCGGAAGAGGCGAGCGCGGCCCGAAGCTCGACCTCTGCGGTCGAGAGACCGTACCTCCGAAGCTCTCGAGCCGCGTAGAAGAGGTGGAGCGAGAGCTCCTGATGGGTGAGCTTGCACGCACGCAACCCACCAAGTCGGAGCCAGAGGGAGGCACGGGGCCCGACCGCCGTGAGCCTTAGAGCGAGGGCCCTCCCGGTCGCTCGCTCCTCTCGGGTCACCCGCGAAAAGATGGGCATGGGCCTGCAAAGGACCGACGGGAACGCGGAACTTGAACCTGCTGCACCCCCCGACGTCTACCGGCCCGTACATGCACGGACCTCGCCCTCGGTCCATGCGGCCCGTCACCAGCCGCGCAGCCCGAAGGCAACCATCCCTCGATCTTTGAGAGGTCGTAGGGAAGACCGGGGAGGGCGAAGGGAGGGAGGGGGAGGGGGATTCGGAGGACGGGGGTCTCCCCTCCTCGCGAAGGAGGGGCGCGGGGACCTCTGGGCGAGAGGTTCATGGAGTCCTGAGGGCTTGCTCCAGGTCCTGGATGATGTCCTTGTAGTGCTCCGCTCCGACGGAGAGCCGGATCATCCGGTCATCGATCCCCAGGGCCACCCGCTCCTTCGGGTCGAGGTCGGAGTGCGTCATGGTGGCCGGATGTTCGGCGAGCGTCTTCGTCCCGCCCAGGCTCACCGCGAGCTTCGCGAGACGGAGCGCGTTGAGGAACCGAAAGGCCTCTCGTTTCCCGCCCTTAAGGTAGAAGGAGACCATCGACCCGGGTCCGCGGCACTGCCGCTCGAAGATCCGCCGCTGGGGGTCCTGGGCTGGCACGAGCCCTGGGAAGTTGACCTGGGCGACCTTCGGGTGCCGCTCCAGCCAGTCCACGACGTGACCCGCGTTGATGGACTGGGCGGTCATCCGCATCTTGAGCGTGTCGAGGCTCCGCAGCAGGAGGTACCCCTCGAAGGGGCCGAGGACGGTCCCCAGGATCGTCCGGTACACCTTGACCACGTCCTCGATCATCTCCCGCCGACCCAGTACGGCCCCCGCGACGACATCGCTGTGGCCCCCGAGGAACTTGGTCGCCGAGTAGACCACCAGGTCCGCCCCGAGCTCCGCCGGGCTCTGCCACATAGGCCCAAGGAAGGTGTTGTCCACCGCGACGTCCACCGGCCGCCGTACCTTCTTCGCGAAGGCGTGAACGGCCCGTGACACCTCTTCGATGTCCGTGAGCGTGCAGGTGGGGTTCGCGGGCGTCTCCAAGAAGACCATCCGGGGCCGGTGTCCCGCCGCTTCCTCCTTCTGCAGGAGCTTCGAGACCTCCGTCCCGCTCGTGCCGGCAGGGAAGGGCACGGTGCGGATCCCCAATCGTGGAAGGATGTGGACGAACAGGTAGTCGGTCCCTCCGTAGACCGGGGCGCTGTAGAGGACGCTCTCCCCCGACCGCGTCAGGGAGAGGATCGCGGTCGTGATGGCGGCCATGCCGCTCGAGAAGACGGCGGCGCGCTCCGTGCCCTTTTCGAACAGGGTCAGGCGGTCCTCGAGGATCTCCAGGTTGGGGTTGTTGAGGCGGGTGTAGATCAGGCTCGGCTCCCTTCGTTTCTTGAACTTCTTGAGGTGGTAGGCCACCTGGAAGGACCGCTCCCCCTCTTCGGCCGACGAGAAGATGAACGTCGAGGAGAGGAAGATCGGCGGGACGAGGGCGCCTTCCGAGAGCGCGGGCGCATACCCGTAGGTGGAGACGATGCTCTCCGGCCGGTGGCGCTTCTTGAGGTATTGGTCAGCGTTCCGGTAGCTCGCCTTCGACATGGATCCCTCTTCGCCAGATGGGCCCTCGTTTCAAGCCACCCCATCAGGGTGTCGTGACCCGGGCATTTCATGCAGAACGGCTCTCTCCAAGAGCTTCTTCCCGCGCCGGGACGGGGGTGGCCCCCCTCGAGGGGCCTCCCCTAGGTCCCGAACCTCGAGGCGGCTCGCACAGCCTCCCCCAAGGCTCCCCGCAGCCCTCCCACGCCTTGGGCTCACGCCCGCCCATTGCACCGACGCGCACCTTGAAGTCCTTCGACCTTCCTGGCCCCGCCGTTCCTAGCAGAGAGGTCGCCCCGATGGACTACGTTCCCGCGCCCTACGACCGTGACGTGCGACTTGAGCCAGGCGAAGAAGTGGTAGGATGCTGGCGGGCCGTGCCGGCGCGTCTCCGGGGGGACGGGTCGCTCGTGCCCTTGGTCCGTCACCGGGGCCTCGTCGACCAGGACAACCTCAATCCCGAGCTCGGACTGCTCCTCCTCACCGACCGGAGGATCCGGCACTACTTCCAGTTCCGGACCCGTGACGCCCACGGGGACCTTCAGGCGGATGCCCGGGGCGACCTTGCCATCCCTCACCCTATGGTCTCCGGCATCGACCTTCGACAGCTCCCAGGGATCGCTCACCGGCTGCTGATGGTCCAGATGGAGAACGACGAGCCGCTCCTCGGGCTCGGGGACAGCGCCGGGGCCGTCACCGGTGTGGTCTTCTTCGCGCTCGAACCGGACGAGGACCTGGAAGAAGTTCTCGCCGAGGTGATCGACGCGGCCCAGGCTGGAGGGGCGCCCATCAGCACCTCGGCGGGCCCGGAGCAGGAAGCTCCGCGTACGAGCGGCGGCGATGTCGGAGAGGACGGCGCGTCGGAGGACGACAGCGGTCCCATCCACTTCCACTCGGAACAGGAACGCGAGTAGGCCCACCCTCTCCCCAGCGTGGGACAGAGCTGTGGAGCGCCTCGCTCCCAAGACCTGGAGCGAGCGTTCTGGACGCCGCATGTTTCAGGCGTGGGAGGGTCATTTCCTCACTTCCACGTCTGAGCGCTCATGAGCGCGTTGCAGGCGGCCTTCGCTCAGTTGACCGCCCAGGTCCAGAACGTGCTGAGCGTCGCCCTCGCGGGGCCGATGGGACCGATGGTCCGCGCCTACCTGCCACAGGTCTGGGTCTTCGAGACCGAGCAAGGAGCGAGGACGTTGGCCGTCGATGCTGCGGGTCGAGCGACCTCCTTCCCCCGAGGGATGGTGGAGCGTGAGGTCACGGTCCAGAGGCGGCAGGACCCCCTCCTCCGGGGCCTCGCCCGGGGCAGCGCCGGGCCACCCCCTCCTCCGGAAGCACCCAGGGGGGCCCACCCTTAGCCGAAAGGGAACCTGGCCTGCGACCTCCTCAAGGGCCCGATCGGCCTCTGAGGGGTCCCGACAAGCGTGCCCGAAGGCCCCACGGCGCGAGCCCTTCCGCCCGGGCCTTTTCGCCTACACCCGCTCGAGGAGAGCCACGGTCCCCTGGCCACCGTCCGCGCAGACCGAGACCACCGCACGGGACCCCTTCGGCATCGGAGAGAGCTCCTTCGAGGCCTGGCTGAGGATGCGTGCACCCGTGGCGGCGAAGGGGTGACCGAGCGCGATGGAGCCACCATGGGGGTTCACCCGGTCGTACGGGAACGTACCGAGGTCGGCCGTCACTCCGGCCTTTTCCGTGCGGTACTTGGGGTCCATGAACCCCTGGATGTTCGCTAGCACCTGGGCCGCGAACGCCTCGTGGATCTCCCAGAGGGCGATGTCGTCCGCCTTCAGCTTGTGCCGGGCCAGGAGGCGCGGCACGGCCCGGGCAGGGGCCATGAGCATCCCCTCCGTACGGAAGTCGACCGCTCCGACCTGCCAGTCCACGATCCGTGCCTGAGGTTCCACCCCCAGGCGGGACAGCCCCTCCCGGTCACCGATCCAGACGGATGCCGCCCCGTCCGTGAGGGGAGAGGAGTTCCCCGCCGTGATGGAGCCCTTCCCGCTGCGGTCGAAGACCGGTGAGAGCTTCGCGAGCTTCTCCATCGACGTGTCGCGTCGAGGGAAGGTGTCGTGGTCCACTCCTCCGAAGGGGACCACGAGGTCGGAGTAGAAGCCGGAGTCCTGCCCCCGGACCGCACCCTGGTGGCTCAAGAGGGCCCTTTGGTCCTGGTCCTCCCGGGTGATCCCCATCTGCTGGGCGGTCTCCTCCATGTGGTCGCCCATCGTGCGACCGCTCACGCGGTTCGCCCAGCCGCTGACAGGGAGGTAGAAGTCCTCCGGGGTGAGCTGACCGAAGCTCTCGGCGGCGGCGGCAGGGTCCGTCGCAAAGAGGCGGACGAGCTTCTCCGCGACCTTGTACTGGAGAGCGATCGGGAAGTGGCTCATGCTCTCGGCGCCCCCCACGAGCGCGAGGTGCACGTCCCCCTTCCCGACCATGCCCGCCGTCTGGAGCGACCCGATGAAGCTCGACGAGCAGGCCATGATGGTCGAGTAGGCCGGGATCGTGGGGTCGAGCCCTGACTCGAAGATCACCTCGCGGGCGATGTTCGAGATGGTCGGGTCAGGGATCACCTGCCCCCAGGCGAGGAGGTCCGGACGGGCCCTCTCCCCCATCTTCTTGAGGACGGGGACGGAAAGCTCGATCGACGATCGGGTCGCGTAGGCACCGCCGGCCTTGACGAACGGAGTTCGGACCCCGGGAGCGACGAACACATCGGACATCTTGCGCCTCACGAGACCCCGAGCACGGAACGGGGAGCGGTCGCAGGAAGGCGAAGAGGTAGATGTCGATGCCCCGGGGCATCGACGCGGCCTATGGTGGAGCCACTAGCTCATGGGCTTCCCGCACTCCGGGCAGAACTTCGCCGTGGAGTCCACCTGGGCGTGGCAGGACTTGCACTCGACCGGGCCCAAGGGGGCGGAGCAGTTGGGGCAGTAGGGCGCCCCGGCCACCGTCGGCTCGGAGCACTTCGGACAGGGAGAGGCCTCCGTCAGGATTCCCTGGGGTGCCTTGCACCAGGGGCAGAAACGGGCCTCCCTTGGCACCTGGGCCCCGCACTTCGGACAGGGGTGCGAACCGAACTGGTTGCCCCAGCCGTAGCCCCACCAGGGGAAGATGGGCCAGAACCCGAACCCCAGCCCGCCCCCTCCGCCAGGCATGTGCCCCGGAGGGCCGCCGTGCCCACCACCACCGCCGCCGCCATGGGCCATGAAGTGCATCCCTGGAGAGAAGCCCCACTGCGCACATGATGCTTGGGGGGCGCCCGCATCGGTATCGAAGGGCCCCTGACAGGGGGGAGCGCCGAGAGCTCCGCCTCTGGCCAACGATTAATTTGCGCATCCAATGGCCATGCCCGTGTCGGGGAGGGTGGTCCTGCTCACCGGCGCCAGCTCAGGCATCGGGAAGGTGACAGCGCTGGAGCTCGCACGTCAAGGGTGCGACCTCACCATCGTCTGCCACACCCCCCAGAAGGCCCAGGAGACGAGGGAGGAGGTCGCCCGCCGCTCCGGGTCCTCGAAGGTCGCCGCCATGTCCGCGGACCTCACCCGGATGAGCGAGACCCGCCGGATCGCGCGTGAGTTCGCGACGACCCACGACCGCATGGACGTGCTCCTCAACAACGCAGGGAGCAACTTCCCTACCTTCGAGAAGACCGAGGACGGGTTCGAGCGCACGATGGCCCTGAACTACTTCTCCCCCTTCGTCCTCACCCAAAGGCTCCTCCCGCTGCTTCGGTCCTCTGCCCCCTCCCGCATCGTGAACGTGGCCTCGGTCGCCCACTACAGCGGTCGGCTCGACCTCGCGAAGCTGACCGATGACCCGCAGATGGGCACCGGTGGCCTCGGGGCCTACTCGCGCTCGAAGCTTGCCCTCGTGCTCTTCACGCTGGAGCTCGCGCGCCGTCTGGACGGCACCAAGGTCACCGTGAACTGCCTGCACCCCGGCGCCGTCCGGACCCACATCTGGACCCACGCAGGAGGGTTCACACCCCTCGCCCTGCTCGCCTCGCTCTTCATGCGAAGCCCGAAGAAGGGAGCTCGCACCTCGATCTATCTCGCGACCTCTCCCGAGGTGGCCTCGACGACCGGCAAGTACTTCGTCGACAAGAGGGAGCGGACGCCTTCGGAGCGTGCCCGCGACCCCGAGCTCGCCCGCCAGTTGTGGGACCAGAGCCTTCGCCTGACAGGGCAGGGAGAGGGCTAGTCCCCCTCCCCCCTCCCCGCGTGCCGGGGACCCTGGTGCCGACGCTCAGAGGGTCGTGGACCCGGCCACGAGGTGGTTGGTGGTGGAGAAGAGCTGCAGCGAGTCACCGGTGAGCGACACGGGAGCGACGATCACAACGATGTCCCCTTGGTTCACCGACGGGGCCGTGCTTCCAGGCATGTCCCAAGTGTTCGCACCGGCCACCGAGGGGAAGGTCGCGAGCGGGGTACCCGTGGGCGTGAGGAGCACCGCGTACCAGCCGCTGGTGGGGGCGGGGCAGGTCCACGCCGTGCTGGTGCCGCAGCTCGCCACCGTGGGGGCGGTCTGCGATGAGAGAGCGACCGACGGGTTCGTGACCGTAACCCCGAACTGCGTTGTATCTAGGGTCCCCACGAGGGAGACGATGGTGGCGTTCCCAAAGTGGACGGCGTGGTTGGGGGAAGCCGAGGTCGTTCCTGCGCCAAAGGTCACAGTCGTGGCCGAGCTGGCTGGAGGGATGGTCTGGTTCGAGAGCAAGCTCGACACCATCCCAAAGACGATCAACGCCAGGATCGTGGGGATGACCACCAAGACGATGATCACAATGGCGACGACGAGGAGCACGGTGTGGTCCTGCTTGGGAGGGGGTGCCGCCTGAGAGGGGACCAGGACGTAGCCCATCCCGGGGTACGGCGGCGGGGGCGGGTAGCCCCCCGGAGGGAGACCCGTCGAAGGGGGTGGCGTACCTGCCGAGGGCAAGGCCGTGCTGGGCGTGTCGACCGTACCGTACACGCTTTGTGCTATCTCCCCGCCCCTATTTGCCACCACAGTTCTTGCTTCCCATCCCCACGACCCCCTGAAAGGGGTCTGTCGGGCGCGGTCTCCTCCTCCGGGGGTCCTCCCCCCACCCACCCTGAGCGGCCCATGCTGAGGTTATCCGCTCGTGTTCCGTCAAGAGCGTAATGCCGACCCCGAAGGACCTCACCTTCCGGGTCCGCAAGGTCCGCCCGTCGGAGGTGCCGCTCCTCGCCTGGTTCCGTGTCCCGATGAGCCACGAGATCGCGAGGTTCGAAGGGAGGCCGACCACCATTCCCTCTCCCCGCGAGATGCGGGAGTACGAACGGTGGATCCGAAGGGAGATGCGTCGGGGTCGCCTGGTGGGATTCTTTGCGGTAGGAGAGGAGGGCCTCCCGGTCGCCGCGGGCTTCGTCTGGGTGCAGGAGGTCGCCGCCGCTCCCGGAGTGACCCCCCACTGGAGGCCGCGCATCCAGAGCATGTACACCCTCCCATGCTTCCGGGGTCGCGGGGCGGCGACGAAGATCCTCGACGCGTCCATCGCCTGGGCCAAGGAGCGGGGGTTCTCCCGGATCTCCCTGCGGCCCTCCCCGCTGGCCGGACGGGTCTACACTCGACGAGGCTTCGAAGCGGTCCCTGAGCTCCACCTGGACCTCTCGAAGGGGCCCGCGGGAAGGCCGTCCTCCCGCCGAAAGGGCAAGGGCAAGCCCGCTCAGCGGGCGGGGCGTTCGGCTTCGCGCTCCCGCCGCCACCCGAGATGATCGAGGGCCGCCGCGCCTAGCACCTGCCGCTCCGAGCCGCCGGCCCCGGTGGTCCATCCCACCTTCCGGCTCCGCCGGTTGTCCCGGTCGAACGTACACCCCACCCCATGCTCGTTGAGCAAGGTGGAGAGCTGCACCTTCTCCACGGTGGACGGTGCCCGGTGATGCAGGGCCCGTACGTTCTCCGTGAAGCGGTCCTTGAGCGCTTCAGAGAGGTTGTGCTCGATGTGCCGTCGCGCGTCCCGGATGAGGATCCAACCATTGCCGGGCTCCAGGCCGAGGAGCTTGCGCGCGGAGCGGTTGCCCCGGCTCCGGCCGCCGTTCCGCGAGAAGAAGTCGAGCTTCAGGACGTTCTGGTCGCGCGCGAGCTGGGGGAACTGCTTCAGCAGCAGCCGCATGTTCGGGACGAACGCGCAGCCGGTCTCCATGAGCTGCTCTTGGACGCCCTCGGGAAGGTAGCCGAGGTAACCGTGCACCAGGCTCGCGACGAGCCGGAGCAGCGGGCCCTTGTCGGGCTCCCCCACGGTCCGCAGGCTGATGGGAAGCGGCTCGTCGAGCGTCAGTTCCGTCTCCCCCGTCGTGACGCGACGGCGGGCGAACTCCCGCCGAGCCCGCTCGAGGTAGATCGTCCATCGGTCCGTGTGCACGAGGTGGAGCCAACCCAAGGCCCGGTCCAGGGTCCGCAAGAGACCAGGGTCCCCCGAACGAAGGTAGACGCCGAACACCGCGTTCTCCAGTTCCCCCACCACCCACCGGTCGTTGCGGGCGTATTCAGGGTCCCGCGACCAGACGAACCCGCTCCCGGCCTCCATGTTGAGCGCCCGGAGGACGAGGGGGCCCAGGTCGATCCCTTCCTCGCCCAGGCGGGAAAGGTCGATGACCCCCAGCTCCCGGGAGGAGAGCACCGCGGGATGGTCCTTGAGGAGGGGCGCGAGATAGCCTACCTTGGAGAAGCCATGGTTCTCGAGGTCGTAGGTGAGCCAGGAGGGTAGGTCGAGCGTCTCGCTCACGAGGGACCTCCGCTCCTGCTTGCGCACGACCAGCATCATGGCCCGATCCTCCCCATGAGGGGGACGAAAGGACAGCTTTCCGTACGAGTATCATTCTTTCGGGGGAGCGAACGTGGTCCGGTCCCCGGGATGGGGGGCGCGCGCCGAACGTCCCCTCCCCCCACCTGCTTGGGGGCGTGAATGGCGAAGGGATCGGGAAGCTCAGCCCCAGCGCACCGCGCGGTGGACCACCTGGCGGACCATCGATTCCAGATCCTCGGCCTCGATAGGCTTGCGCAAGAAGCCGCTCGCCTGGTGTTCGAAGGCGTGCTTCACGTCCGCGGTCGCCTCGGAAGCTGAGACGATGACCACCGGGACCTTCGCCAGCGCGGGATCGGCGCGCATCTCGCTCAGCACCTTCCGACCGTCGAGCTCCGGGAGGTCCAGGTCGAGCAGCACTAGCTGGGCCTCACCCTTCGCCCCGCTCCCCACCGTCCCCCACAGATATTGGAGCGCCTCGTACCCGTTCTCGGCCACGTGCATGCGGACCGGGATCGAACACCTTCGGGCGAGCACCTGCAGCAGGGCGATCTGTTCGGGATCGTCCTCCACCACGAGGATGTGTACCGCCCCCTCAGGCGCGGCGGAAGGGGATGACGCCATGCCACGTCCTATCCCTCTTCCTCCCCTTCAAGGCGGTGGTCCAGTGGAAAGTGCCCCCGTAAGGGGGTCCCCCTGGGCCCGCCCCCGACCGTGACCCTGGTTCGGAGGGGGATCAGGGATCTTCCTTCACCAGCGCCAAGGCGAACCCGTCGTAGCCTTTCGAACCGACCGTCTGAAGGGCGGTCGCCTCGACACGACCCTCCGCTCCCAACCTGGAAAGGACCTCCCGGGTGCCTAGGACGGCGGGGTCAGGGTTCTCCCCCTCGAGGACCTTCCCTTCCCGTACCACGTTGTCGATGACGATGAGGCTCCCTTTGTGGGAGAAGCGCATCGCCCAGTCGAGGTAGGCCGCCCCGTTCACCTTGTCCGCGTCGATGAAGGTGAGGTCCACCGGGCCCCATCGTTCCGCCATGAGGCGGGGGAGGAGCTCCAAGGCGGCCCCCAACCACACCTCGGTGTACTCCCCCAGCCCCGCGCGGGCGAGGCTGGTACGAGCCACCTCGGCGTGCTTCGGGTCGATCTCCAGGCTGATGAGATGGCCGCGGTCCTTGGGAAGGGCCCGGGCGAGACAGATCGTGCTGTAGCCGCCCAGGGTCCCGATCTCCAGGACCCGCTCGGCCTTGATCGATCTCGCCAGGAGATGCAGGAGCTGGCCTTGCAGGGGGGAGACCTGTATCCCCGGGAGACCCGCCTCCTCGCTTCGCTTGAGCACTTCCTTCAGCACCGGGTCCTCCGCCAGGAGCGTCGTCTCGAGGTAGCGGTCCACCTCGCTCCAGGTCTTCTCCGACATGACCGTGCGTACCCCTGGGCGGTCAAGACGCCTGCGACCCACCTCCGCTCGCTCCTGGCAAATCCTTTTGGCCCGGAAGGAGAGCCACTCCTCTCCATGGTGCTCGCTCCCCGCCGAGGGCATGGGCCGTCATTTTCGAACCTCCTCGCCCTCGTGGGCCTCGGGCTGCTCCTGGTCGGCGCGTGGTCACCCTTCGCCTCGGGAGCGCCCCTCTCGGGGTCGACCCTCCTGACCTCGGGTATAGGCACGTCCGCGCTCGCGAGCGTCAGGACGACCCACGTCTCCCCGGACCTCCTGGGATCCCACGACGGCAAGGGCCTCGACCGCAGTTCCTGCGGCGGGACCCCCGTCGCGGACCGGGCCTGCCAGGCGGCCGAGCAAAGCCTCCAAGGGCCGGTCCCGGCGGGGACCCCCTCGTGGAACCAATCCTGTTCCCCTTGCTCCATGATCCCCCGGGAAGGGGCCTCCATGGTCTACGACGCGGCCGATGGGTACGTGCTCCTCTTCGGAGGGGTGCAGGACATCACCAATACGGAGCCGGGGGACACGTGGACATTCAAGGCGGGCACCTGGACACAGATCACCTCGAGCGCGTGCGCCGTCGCCTGCCCCTCGCCTCGGATGGGGTCCGGGATCGCCTACGACGCCGCGGACGGGTACGTGGTCCTGTTCGGAGGGGCCGACGTCGGGACCAACACGTACTATTCGGACACCTGGAGCTTCGTGGGCGGGGTCTGGAGCCAGCTCTCCCCCAGCACCTCCCCCTCCGCGCGGTTCCTCCCCGCCATGACCTACGACGCGGCCGATGGGTACGTCGTGCTTTTCGGCGGGGCCGTGAGCACGTCCATCCCCCTGGACGACACCTGGACGTTCTCGGGTGGTCAGTGGACGCTGGTCTCGGTGACCAGCGCCCCATCGGGCAGGGACTCGGCCGCCATGACCTACGACACGAAGGACGGCTATGTCCTCATGTACGGCGGGATCAGCGTGACCACCTACTACTCGGACACTTGGGAGTTCCTCGGCGGGTCCTGGACCCAGCTCTCCCCGGCGACGAACCCCGGGAAGCTCGCGAACATCGCGAACATGATGACCTTCGACTCGGCCATCGGTGAGGTCCTGCTCGTCGGCGGGGACTCCGGGACCGGGAGCTGCACCTCCAACACCTGGACCTACACGGCGGGAGCGTGGACCCAGCAGTTCCCCTCGCCCTCGCTCAGCGCCCGGGCCCAGGGGGTCCTGGCCGACGACCCCCCCGACGGCACCGCGGTCGAGTTCTCCGGCTGGAACTGCGGGACGCCGATCACCGATCAGCCGGACGCGTACACCTACTACGGCGGCTTCGCCGTCCTCACCGCCGCCCTGAGCGCGACGCCCCCGGCCGTCGACCTCGGGAGCTCGATCCTCTTCCAGGGGACCGCCCACGGAGGGTTCCCCCCGTACACCACCGCCATGCGCTACGGGGATGGGGGGTCCGGCACGGGCACCTCCAACTCCCACACCTACGCGGCGGTGGGCCACTACACCGCCTGGATGTGGGTGAACGACAGCGGCGGGGGCTCGGTCTCCTCCTCGGTCACCGTGACCGTGAACCCGCTGCCCACCGTGCGGGGCTCCGCTTCGCCCAACCCGGTCGATGTCGGGGCAAGCACCACGTTCACCGCGACGACCTCGGGAGGCACCGCCCCCTTCACCTTCGCCTGGCGCTTCGGTGACGGGGGAAGCTCCGGCGCCGCCTCCCCGGTGCACATCTACAACTCCACCGGGACCTACAGCGCGATGGTCTGGGCGAACGACTCGTCCGGCAAATCGGCCGCAGCGACCCCCATCTCTCTCACGGTCGTTCCCGGCCCCTCCGTTTCCATCGCGGCCTCTCCAGCCCCGACCGACGCGGGGACGGTGGTTCAGTTCTCCGCGACGGCCACCGGAGGGATCGCCCCCTTCGCCTTTGCGTGGGACTACGGGGACGGTAAGCTGGGCAGTGGGAACCCGTCCAACCACACCTACGGTGCCGTGGGGAGCTACACCGCGACGGTGTGGGCGAACGACACCGGGGGAGGCTCAGCGCACGCCTCGATGCTCATCGTCGTGGGACCGGCGATCTCCGCACCCGTCGTCGTCGCAACGAGCGACCCCACGGATGCGGGGTCCACGGTCCAGTTCTCCGCGTCGTACTTCGGCGGAACCCCCCCCTATGCCCTATCTTGGAGGTTCGGTGACGGCGCGAGCTCCACGTCCACCACCCCCACGCATGTGTTCACCTCCCAAGGGAACTTTTCGGTCGATCTCTGGGTCAACGACTCCCATGGGGGGAGCGCCCGGTCCGCTCCGCTCCTGGTGAGCGTGAACTCCCGCCTGGTCCTCGCTTCCTTCTCCGGGATCTTCGCTCCCTCCTCCCCGAACGCGCTCGACCTCGGGCAGACCTGGGACACCACGGTCGTTGCCTACGGAGGGACCGGTCCCGTCAGCTTCGTGTACACAGGCCTGCCCCCCGGCTGCTCCTCAGCGAACCTGGCACAGCTCGTCTGCACCCCCAACCAGGCCGGTACCTACACGGCGATGGTGCAGGTGAAGGATGCCGCCCTTGCGAGTAAGTTCGCGAACCTCACGGTCCAGATCGCTCCCGGCCTCACCCTCACCTCCTTCGGCCCCTCCACGCCAGCGGTGACCCAGGGAGGATCCGACCCGCTCTCGGTCCAGCTCACGGGCGGCACGCCACCCTTCACCTACGACTATCCCCGGCTCCCCCCCGGATGCGTCTCTGCGGACTCGGCGCCGCTCCCTTGCACCCCCACGAGCTCGGGCACCTTCGCTATCGAAGTGCAGGTGACCGACGCGGCGGGCGCGAGCGTCTTCGCGAACAGTTCGCTCACCGTGAACTCGCTCCCGCAGATCACCGCCTTCCGCGTCGACCCGAGCAACGCGACGGTGGGAGAGCGCGTCGCGTTCACGATCTCCGTCACGGGAGGCACGGGGAACCTGCGCTACACCTTCACGGGAGCGCCCTCGGGCTGCTCATCGCTGTCGAGGAACGTGACCGCCTGTGTGCCGACGCAGGCCGGGACCTTCCACATCGAACTGCAGGTGGTGGACGCGGACGGACAGAGCGCGAGCGCCTACCTTCAGCTCACGGTCGCTCCGGCCCCCAGCCCCCTGGTGAACCTCCTGGGGAACTACTGGTGGGTCCTGGTCCTGGCCGTGGTGGTCGTGCTGGGTGCTTTCCTCTACATGAGGGAGCGCAAGCATCGTCTCGGTAGCGACATGGCCGGCCTCAGCGACGGCGCCGCCCTGGACGGGATGGCTGCGGTCGCCCCCTCGCCCCTGGGACACCCCATGCCCGACGACCATATCGGAGGGAGCTCCGACGATATCCCCGGACCCGTGACGCCCTCCCTCAGCGCCCCGAGCCCCGGCGCGCCGCCGACCCCGACCCCCTCCAGTGGTCCTCCCCCGGACTACGACGAGTCGACGCTGACCCCCGAGGCCACCGCCCCTTCGACCGGGTCCGGCATGGCCGAGGAGAAGGTCACTCCCGGTCCCTCGACGACCACGGGGACCGATGCAGGTGCAGGAGGGCCCTCGACCCGCCCCGACGGCCCGAGCGTGGACGTTCCCCCGGGAGAGCCCACCGTCGCCCCACCCATCGTGACCTCGGTGCCCCCATCCCAAGAGGGCCCGACCCCACCCGCCGCGGCACCGACCCCCCAGGTCGCAGCCCCGGCGGAGGTCCCGGGAGCCCCTGGTGGTCCCGCTCACCTCTTCTCGAGCGACCTGTGCATGGTATGCGGCGGCCCGCTGGACTCGGACCGGTACTGCACCTTCTGCCGCGTGAGCTGGTCGTAGGGCGCGTCATGGGGCCCTGAAAGGCCCCCTCAGACCAGGTGGAGCTCCTTCCCGGCCCTCTCGAACGCGCCGATCGCGAAGTGGACGTCGTCCTCGCTGAGCGCGGCGTTCATGATGGTGCGGATCCGCGCCTTGTCCTTCGCGACCATGGGGAAGACGATCGGCAGCGCGAAGACCCCCTGTTCCAGGAGCTTCTGGCTGAGCTCCTTCGCCTTGCGGCTCTCGCCCACGATGATGGGCGTGATCGGGGTCTCGCTCTTTCCGATGTCGAACCCCACGTCGGACATGGCCTTCTTGAAGCGTCGGGTGTGCGACCAGAGCCGCTTCACGTGCTCCTCCTCCTTCTCGAGCACGTCCACCGCGGCGAGGCAGGCCGCCGCCACCGGCGGAGGATGCGAGCCGCTGAGGAGCCACGTGCGGGACTTGTTGAAGGCGAAGTTGACGAGGTCCTTCGATCCTGAGACGTGGCCGCCCACGACCCCGAAGGCCTTCGAGAAGGTCCCCATCTCCACCTGGACGTCGTCCCTCGAGAGGTGGAAGTGGGAGACGATCCCGCGTCCCCCCTCGCCGAGCACGCCCTCCCCATGGGCGTCGTCGACGTAGACCATCGCGCCGTGCCCCTTGGCGGCCCTGGCGATGCGGTCCAGCGGGGCCATGTCCCCGTCCATGGAGAACACGCCGTCCGTGATGACCAGGATCCTCCGGAAGCTAGGGCGGTGCTCCTCGGCCTCAGCAAGGACGTGCTCGAGGTCCTCCACGTTCCCGTGCTGGTAGACCGCCTTGTCCGCCTTGGAGAGGCGCACCCCGTCGATGATGCTGCCGTGGTTCAGCTCATCGCTCACGATGAGGTCACCGTCGCCCGCGAGCTGGGGGATGAGGCCCGCGTTCGTCGAGAAGCCCGTCTGGAAGACCAGGGAAGCTTCCGCCCGCTTGAACCGGGCGAGCCGCCGCTCGAGCTCCACGTGGAGGTCCATGGTCCCGGCGATCGGTCGTACCGAGCCCGAACCCACGCCGTGGGTACGGATCGCCTCGATCGCCGCTTCCTTGAGCCGAGGGTGGTTGCTCAGCCCAAGGTAGTTGTTCGAGCAGAACATGAGGACCTTCTTCCCGTCGACCTGGCACCAGGGCGTGCTGGGTCCGGAGAGGACCCGCATCTTCCAGTCCAGGTCCTGACGGACCAGGTCCTCGTACTCCGTGCGCAGGAAGTGGGTGGGGTCCCGGGCCATGGGTTCACCAGCGGGGAAGGAGCGAGATCTTCGCGGCCTGGAGGGAGGTGAGGAGGTCCATCGCCTCAGGGAGCTGGGCGATCGGCATCCGGTGCGTGATGATCTGCTCCATCTTCTCCCGGAAGGAGGGGTGCGCGAGCAGCCCCTTCACGGTGTACCAGGTATCGAACATCCGCCGGCCGAAGATGCCTTGGATCCGGGCCGCCTTGATGATCACCGCGTCGTCGAAGTTGAGGGAGACGGGGCCGCTGAAGAGCCCGAGCAGCGAGACCCTCCCACCCGGTTTCAGCGATTCGAAGACGAGAGGGAGCGAGGAGGGATGACCGGACATCTCGAGGGCGACGTCCACGCCCTGGCCGCCCACGTAGTCCCGGACGACCTGGGCGGTCCTCGCGCCCTCCTCCTTGGGGTTCACCACGCGATCGGCCCCCATCTTCTTCGCGAGGGAGATGCGTAGGGGGTTCACCTCGGTCGCGATCACCCGGCCCGCCCCGAGCGCCTTCGCGACCGGTATCGCGAGGAGTCCGATCGGACCGCAGCCGGTCACGAGCACATCCTTGCCGGCGAGGTCCTCCACGGTGTCCTCGGGGAGGAGGCAGTGGACCGCGTTCCCCAACGGCTCCTGGACCGACGCCAGGCTCGGATCGAGCTTGGGATCGTTCTTCCAGGCGTTGATCTCGGGCAGGACCGAGTACTCGGCGAAGACCCCGTCGCGGTCGACCCCGAAGACCTGGACGTTCTCGCAGATGTGCATACGGCCCGTGCGGCACTGGTAACAGGTACCGTCCGCGATGTGGGTCTCGGCGGAGACGTGGTCGCCGATCTGGAGCGCTTGGACGTCACGCCCGAGCTCTACCACCTTGCCGCAGACCTCGTGCCCCAGCACCATCGGCAGGCGCTTCACCCGCCCCTCGGCCCAGGAGTTCCACTCCCAGATGTGAACGTCCGTGCCGCAGATGGACGTGGCCTCCACCTCGATCTTGACCTCATGGGGTCCCGGACGCGGGTCAGGGACCGTACGAAGCTCCCCCCCGGGCGCGCGCTGTGACTTCACGAAGGCCTTCATGCGTCGCTCGGTCCGCCGACAATGGGACGTGATAAGAAGCATGAGGTGCCGAGGGTGGGGCGCCTTGGGAGGGTCCCCGGGAGCGGACCCTGGGGCTAGGGGCGCTCGAACCTTCGCTTCCGCGTGAGCCTTCACGAACCGGCTTGAGGTGAGGCTCCTGGTCGTCCGCCTCCGGGCCCATAAGAGCATAGCCGGGGTCCCCTTGCCTTCCCGGCGTGCGCCGCTTCGGAGACACGCGCCCCCTCTCCTTCTCGGCCGCGGATGTTCAGCGTCTCCTCGACGAGAACCGCGAACTGCGCCGGCGCGTCTCCGAGTTGGAGGCCCAAGTCCATGGCGATGGCCGCCGCCCTCCGCCCCCCTCCTTCGTCAAGCCGAACGTCAAGAAGGACCCGGAGGACCGCAAGAGGTCCGGGGCCAAGGAGGGACACGAGGCCCACCACCGTCCCTCTCCCACGGACGACCAGGACACGGTCCAGATCACGGAGAAGCTGCGGGCCTGTGGGTGTGGCGAGGAGTTCGGGGACCCCTTCGACTACGCGGACCGGTGGGTCGACAGGATCATCCCGGGCCACGTGCAGCGCCGCCACTACCGGCTCGCCCACTATCGGTGCAAGAAGTGCGGGAAGCTCACCGCAGCCAAGGTCCCTTCGCGCGTGGCCCCGCGTAAGAGCCGCTTCTGCTGGGGCACCCACTTCCTGGTGGCCGCCTGGCATGCCCTCGGGCTCCCGCACAGCCGGATCCAGGTGCTCCTGGAGGTCCTGGAGGGGAACTACGGCCAGAAGCTCTCCACGGGAGAGATCGACAAGATCCAGGCCCGGGCCAACCGCCTCTTCGCGCCCGCGGTCGACGCCATCCGGAAGGAGGTCCGCGCGGGGAAGGAAGTGGTGGTGGACAACACCAGTTGGCGGGTGGACGGCGTGACCCGCTTCCTCTGGGACTTCATCGCCCCCGGGATCAAGGCGGCGCTCTTCGCGGTCGACCGCTCGGGCGGGCACGGAGTGCCCGAGCGCGAGCTCCCGGGAAACCCGAAGCAGACGGTGGTCTGTGACGGAGGGACGTGCTTCAACCCGCTGCGGAGCCTGAAACGGATCCAGAGGGACTGGGTGCACATCCTTCACCACGCGAAGGAGGGGCTGAAGGGGTACGAGACGGTCTCGGACGCGCCGGACTGGCGATGGCTCCGGTCGATGAAGGTGGTCGCGGACCGGGTGCTGAGGGTGGCGAAGCTGAGGCCGAGGACCGCGAAGGAGCAGAAGGAGCGGGACGGCCGAGCGTCCGAGGTGCGGAGCCGTGTGGAGCGCCTGCTGAAAAGCGAGGTCGAGGGAGAGCCGGCGCGGAAGCTGAAGAAGTATCTCCTGGAGCGGGGGGAGGAGCTCTGGGTGTGGATCGGGACCGGGGGTCGGGCGGACAGCAACCCTGCGGAGCAGGGGATCCGGTTCCACATCTCGATGAAGAGGAAGGTGAGCGGGGGGAGCCGGACCTTGGGAGTGGCGCAGAGGACGGCGGCCCTGGCGAGCCTCCAAGCCACGGCGAGGATGCGTTCGGTGCCCTTCGCGGAGATCGGTCGTCGGCTGTTTCGCGGGGATCCGTCCCCGCTTTCCCCAGGGGCGGGACCCCAAGGCCCCCGGGGTCCGGAACCAGGGTGATGGTCACGACGGAATCGCGAGCCATGACGTTCGCCCTCCCTCAGGACCCGAATCGTGAAGGCTCACGCTTCCGCGAACTAGTTCTAAGAGGTCGAAGCTCTTGCCCCCTTCTCGGACCATGCTACTAGGCGCGCACATCAGCATTTCCGGCGGTATCGAACTGGCCCCCATCGAAGCCCGCAAGATCGGCTGCGACGTGATGCAGGTCTTCTCGAAGAACCAGCAGCAGTGGACCTCGAACCCCTTGAAGCCCGAGGCGGTGGAGGCCTTCCGGCGCAACGTGAAGGAGCAGAGGATCCAGGCCGTAGCGGCCCACACCTCCTACCTCATCAACCTCGGAAGCCCGCAAGCTTCGCTCCAGGAGCGTTCCCGCGCGGCGTTCCAGGAGGAGATCGAGCGGGCGGAGCTCCTCGGAGCGGACTTCCTCATCTTCCACCCCGGCGCCCACACCGGTTCGGGGGAAGCGGCCGGCCTCGCCTCCATCGCCTCCGGCGTGCGATGGGCGCTGGAGGCGACCCCCTCCTGCCGGGTGAGGGTCCTCTTGGAGCTCGCCGCAGGACAGGGCTCGACCCTCGGATGCAACTTCGAGCAGCTCGCCCACCTCCTCTCCGCGATCGACCTGCCGACGCGCACGGGGATCTGCATCGACACCTGTCACCTCTTCGCGAGCGGTTACGACTTCCGCACCGACAAGGGCTACCGGTCCACCGTGGACCGGATCGAGTCCACCGTCGGGGCGAAGCAGGTCTGCGCCTTCCACCTGAACGACGCGCTGAGCGAGCTCGGCAGTCACGTGGACCGGCACGCGAACATCGGTGACGGGAACATCGGCCTCACGGGGTTCCGCCCCTGGCTCAACGACAAGAGGTTCGCCAGCGTGCCGGGCTTCCTGGAGACCCCGCTCAAGGGAGACAAGGCCCGACCCTACGCCGCCTACGAAACGGACCTGCGTACCTTGCGCTCGCTCGTCAAGAAGCGCTAGGCTTGAGGCCCCGGTACATCCCCTGACCCCCGAGCCTACATTTTTAAGCCCCGATACGACCTATCCTGTGACCCCCCAAGGTTGGCGTTCGAAGTGGTTGTGGAGAGCAGTTCGGAAGAGCCTCTGAACGACGGCACCCGGATGGTCCTGCGCTTCAGCGTTGAGCGCTCCGGTTCGGAAGGGCTCCGGTACGAGGATTACATGCAGGGCCTCTCCGGCCCGCTCAGGTCCCTCGACGTGAACGGCCTGTCGACCGCCCTCCATCAGCTCGAGGTCTCTGGCTACCTCGTTCCCGACCCGCTCGGCACGCCGGGCCGGCGCATCCGTCTCACCCCCAAGGCGAGGGAAGCGACCCTGGGTTCGGCGGCAGCGCCGACGCCCAAGGAGGCCCGGGAGGAGGATGCGGGCGAGGCGAACGCCCCCCGGCTCAAGCCGGGAGGTCCTGCGGCCGCAACCGCTATCCCCTCCGCCCCATCGCCCCACACCCCCGCCTCCGGAGGACTCATGGACGACCGCGAGAAGATGGTAGAACAGCGAGACGAGGAATCGCGGAAGCGCCTGAAGCTGATCATCGAGCGCGAGGACGCGGTCCGCGCGGCCGAAGAGAAGCTCCGGTCGGAGGAGAAGCGGCTCCTCAGCGAAGAGGAACGCCTTTCCGAGAAGGGCAAGACGCTCGACCACGAGAAGGCGGAGCACCTCGCGCACGTCGAGGAGAACCGCAAGGTCCTCGAGACCGAGAAGGCGAACCTCGAGAACGAGCGCAAGCGCCTCCAGTCGGCCGGCCAGGCCCTCCAGCGGCACCAGTTCGAGCTGCAGGAGAAGGACCAGCAGCTCAAGGCGCAGGCCACCACCCTCGAGGAGCGCGTCAAGGCGAACGACGCGAAGACCCGCGAGCTCGGGGAGAGGGAGAAGGTGGTCGTCGATCAGGAGGATGCCCTGCACGAGCACCTCTCTGCCGTGAAGAACCACCTCACCACCGTCCGTCAGACCGAGGAGGGGATCACCAAGGTCCACGAGGCGGTCTCGGCGAGCCGCGCCAGACGCGGGAAGCCCTCCCAGTGAGGGGAAGGCCCCGCGGGGGCCCTTCCCTCCGCGCTCGAGCTGACCCTTCGGCCAAGCCTTTTGAGACCGTCGGCTGCTACCGCCGACCCAAGGGACCGGGGCACCCCTCGCGAAGAGGGGTCGCTCGGGGAGGTAGGAGAAGATGAAACTGTTCCTGGACACGGCGAACATCGACGAGATCCGTACGGCGGCGAGCTGGGGCATCGTGGACGGCGTCACCACGAACCCGTCGCTCGTGGCCAAGGAGGGGCGCAAGTTCACGGACGTCCTCCAGGAGATCGTGTCCATCGTGGACGGGCCCATCTCGGCGGAAGTGATCTCCACCAAGGCCGAGGACATGGTGAAGGAGGGACGCGAGCTCGCGAAGATCCACCCCAACATCTACGTCAAGGTCCCGACGATCCCTGAGGGGCTTCGCGCGACGAAGCAGCTCTCCTCGGAGGGGATCCGGGTCAACATGACCCTCGTCTTCTCCTCGATGCAGGCGCTCCTATGCGCGAAGGTGGGGGCGGCGTTCGTGAGCCCCTTCATCGGCCGCCTCGACGACTACAGCGAGACCGGCATGGAGATCATCTCGGAGATCTGCCAGATCTACCGCAACTACGGCTACAAGACCGAGGTCCTGGTCGCATCGGTGCGACACCCGGTCCACGTGAAGGAGGCGGCCCTGTTGGGGGCGAACATCTGCACGATGCCCTTCTCCGTCATGGAGAAGCTGCCGAAGCACCCCCTCACCGACATCGGCCTGGCGAAGTTCCTCGCGGACTGGCAGAAGGTCCCCAAGAGCTAGCAAGGGGACCACCCCCCCGCGCTTCCGGGTCCGGGCGAGCCCCGCCCCTGAGGTAGGCCCGCCCCCGGCACGCCCCCCGGGGATCGTGAGCGCAGGGCCGACACCGCCCCGTCCGCCGCTCACTTCTCCATGAGCGGCGCAGGCAGGTGGCTCGCGACCAGCAGGATCGGCATG
>DAHUZP010000074.1 GCA_027306505.1 Thermoplasmata archaeon
GAGGAGCGGGGCATCGATGTCTACTGTCCTCCCGACAACGGTCGGACCACGGAGCGAGGGGTTTGTCCGAGGGGCCGTCCCCCCACCGGTGAGACGTTCGTGGAGAGGATGCGGCGCAAGGTGCGGAGCGAGGAGGGGAAGGACCACTGCCGCCATCGCAAGTTCGTCGTGGAGCCGGTGTTCGGCCAGATCAAGCAGGGGCGGGGGCTGAGGCAGTTCCTCTTGAGGGGGTTCGGGAAGGCCCAGGCGGAGTGGAAGCTCTGGTCCCTCACCCACAATCTCAGGAAGCTACACCTGGCCAGGATTGCTTAGGGTCGAGGAAGGGGAAGGAAGAAGGGGGCGAGGGGAGGGACACCCTCTCCTCACGGGAGCTACAGCTCACCTCACGGGCCCGAAATCCCAGTTGGGCCACGCGCTCCTAGGGAGCGCGCCCTCACCCAGGTCGGTGGATGGCGGGAGAGCGCGCGCGGAGCTCCCGTCTCGGGCGCACGTTTAACTACGGGGAGGGCTCGCCGGTGAGATGACTCCCGCCCGGAAGAGCGTGGAGCCCCCCCCGGAGTTCGCCATCCGTCGCGAGCTCGACCCGGGCCGCTACGGGCTCTTCCAGGTGTTCCCGGGGCTCGAGAAGGTCCCCGCGTTCCGGGCCCTCTCGAGGGACGAGGAGGAGTCCGAGGTCCTCGCCCACACCCAGGTCGAGGTGATCTCCGAGGACGTCTGGATGTACGTCGCCCCGAAGGAGACCCCGGCCCTGGGCCGCACCTCTGGATGGCGCCCGGTCGTGAGCCCGAAGGACTGCGTCGTCGTGGGGCACCTTCACCTCTCCGAGAGCCCGGCGCTCATCGTCTATCTCGACATCCTCCACGAGCTCTGCCACGTGCTCCAGCGCCACCACGGCCGAGAGCTCTGGGACCCGCGCTATGTCTACGTGGACCGGCCCACCGAGCTCGAGGCCTACGAGGTGGCCGTGACGGAAGCTCGGCGTCTCGGCGCGGGGGAGGCGTTCCTGCGCGACTACCTCAAGGTGGAGTGGGTCTCGGAGCGTGACTTCCGCCGCCTGCTCCGCCGTTTGAGCGTCACCGCGAGCTGAACGAGCCCCTGGGGACGGCGCACGGGAAGGGGGACGGGAGCGTGCAGGGGGACCGGCGAGGGCCCGCGGGACGAGGGGCCATCGGCGGGGAGGGCCGAACGTGATGGAGCCGACCCACCCCAACTTCAAGATCCCGACCCCGCCGCTCCGACGCTCCTCCTCCGACCTTTGGTTCCTCTCCTACCTGCCCCTCGCCCTCTCCGACGGGCTCTCCACCCCGCTCATCCCGCTCCTCGCGATCGCCCACTACGGGCTCACGAGCAAGCCGTTCGTCGTGACCGCGATCATCGCGGCCTCCACGGTCTTCGAGGTCCCGTGCATGATCCTGTGGGGCAACCTCTCCGACCGGGTGCGCCATCGCAAGTGGTTCCTGGTCGGCTCCTTCGCGGCGACGGGCGCCCTGCTCCTCTTGATGTCGTTGCCCATCTCCATCGGCAACTACTTCCTGCTGAACCTGGCGGAAGGCATCGCCTCCGCGGCAGGGGCCCCCATCGGCACGGTGCTCCTCCTGGAGACCCGGACCAAGCGGTGGTGGGCGCGCGACATCGGGCTCTTCGGGCTCGTCTCGGGGCTGGGCGCGGTGCTGGGCCTCGCGCTCGGGTCCGTCTGGTTCCTGCTCGGGGCGACGGGGGCCTTCTCCTCCGCCGCGGCGCAGCTCGCCATGCGCTACTTGATCGGGGTCTCCGGGGTGCTCGCCCTGGCGAGCGCGGGCATGGCCACCGCGTGGGTGGAGGAGCCCCACGCGCTCGTCCACCGCTGGGAGATCGGCGACGAGCACATCCGGGCGAACGGGGTCATCGAGCGGATGCGCCGGACGCGTCGGCGCGTCCTGCACATCGTCGAGCTCACCAAGGGCCTCCCGGCGCCAGTACCGCGGGGCGAGTACGCCTTCCTCGCGGCGCTCCTGGTCATGAGCATCGGCTTCCAGATCTTCTACGGCCCCCTGCCGGTCTTCCTCACCGCCCCCCTCTTCTCCGGAGGGGCCGCGCTCTCGCAGCAGTGGATCTTCCTCGTCTACCTCTCCAGCGCGGCGACCTCGACCGGGCTCTTCTACCACTCAGGCCTCGCGGTGGAGCGCGCGAGCCCGAAGGGGGTCTTCATCCTGAGCCTGCTCGCCCGGAGCGCGCTCATCCCGATCTTCGTTTTCGTCCCGCTCCTCCTCGGAGGGAAGCTCCTCGCGGACTCGGTCGCCCTCATAGCGCTCAACGGGCTCATGGGAGTGACCTGGGCGTTCCTCTCCACGGCGAGCACGCTCTTCCTGCTCCGCCTTGCCCGGGGACCGGCCCGGGGGAAGGCCCTGGGATGGTACAACGCGCTCGCCGGCCTGGGCGGGCTCGCGGGGACCCTCTGGGGCGGGCTCCTCTACCAGGAGTACGGGGTGCGGACCGCCTTCCTCTCCGCGGCGGTGGTGATCCTCATCGGCACGCTCATCCTGGTGCCAATCCGCTACCACCACAATCCGTTCGAGCCGGTCCCGCCCGAGGCCCTCGGTCGCCGCGCCGGCCACAAGCTCGGCGGCTGAGGCAGGGGCGGTCCGCTCGCCGGTCCCGGCGAGGCCCTCCCAGCGTGCCCGGCGAACGGTGGGTCAGAAGGCGAGCTCCCAGAACAGGGTGCGGATGAGCAGCCCCAACGCGAGACGGCCCAGGAAGGCCTCCATCTCGGCCGGGTACTCGGGGATGGTCACGGAGCGGAAGCGGCACTCGCCCTGGACCACGACCTCGTCCCCCCGGAGGATCGCGAAGCGGCCGGTGATCTTCTCGTAGAGGTGGTAGTCCACGCCCGCGAAGGTGATCGCCATGGGGCCGAACTTGCTCGCCCGGGACTGCCAGCGCTCCTCGTCGCGCTGGACCACGATCTCGTCGCGCTTCGCGAGGTAGGAGACGTGGGCGAGGGGATGGTCGGGGTCGGACTCGGGGAAGATCTCGTAGTCCGTTGAGAAGAGGGCCGACAGGGCGCGTCCCACCGAGGTCGCCCCGGCGGCCCGCGGGCGCGCCACCCAACGTTCCTTCCCCACCTCGACCTGAATGACGTTCTTCAGGATGCGGGCTGTCGCCGTGATCGCCGTGATGGCGGCGACCGCCTCACCCCCTCTTGAGGCTGCTCCTCCCCCCTGGCCTCGTGGTGCCCTTGAGCGGGGGGGTCGCGGGGCGGGCAGGGAAGCCTTCTTCGACCGGCGGAGGTCGGCCCTGCCCGGGCGACCGATGAAGAGCGCGACCGACTATCTGTGGTTCCAGACCCGAGAGCGCCGGGAGTTCGTCAACATCACGGAGAAGGTCCGCGGCATCGTCCGCGGCTCGGGGATCCGGGAGGGGTTCGTCCTGGTGAGCGCGATGCACATCACGGCGGCGGTGTACGTGAACGACGACGAGCGGGGGCTCCTCAAGGACATCTCGGAGTGGGCGGACCGCCTCGCGCCACCTGGGAACTACCACCACCACGGGACCGGGGAGGACAACGGCGACTGCCACCTCAAGAACCTCCTGCTCGGCCACCAGGTGCTCCTGCCCATCACCCGGGGGGAGCTGGACCTCGGCCCCTGGGAGCAGGTCTTCTACGCCGAGTTCGACGGACAGCGACGCAAGCGCGTGATCGTCAAGGCGATCGGCGAGTGAGCGCGGGGCCCCTTCGTGGTCCGCTCCCCCCACCCACGGTTCCGAGGTGGCAAGGGGCCCCAAATCCATCCCGAGGGGAGAGAGGACGCGCCGCGGGTCCGACGGTCCATCCGGGCCCCGTCGATGCGTGATCGCATCTCCTGAGCGACCCCAAGCTCCTCCATCTCGAACATCGGTGTGTCGGTCTTGAGCCAGCGGACCGCGTCGGCGGGGGGGGGCGGGGGTGACCGTCCCCCACCCTGTCGTGCAGAACCCGGTGCTCTGGAAGTAGAGGGTCACGATGGGGGACGCTTCCTCGTCGGTCTCCATGAGCTCGCGGATGGAGGAGAGCTCTTCGCTCCAGAGCGACCGGTAGTCGCGGAGGGTCTCTCCCGCGTCCTAGAGGAAAGGGTTGCCTCCCGTCGTGGGGCCGAAGACCCCCGGTCGACCCTCCACACCGAGAGCACCCGCTCGCCCGGCCGGTGGGTCGAAGCGCTAAGCACCGGGTTCGCGAGCACCCTCCCGTCCTCGGCTTTCATGACCTCGACCTCATCGGTCCCCTCGCCACGATCCTCCCCAAGGAGAGGAGAGGGGCGGGCCCCCAGCGTGGAAGGGTGGATCGACCCGCTTCTTCACCGTTGGCGCGAGGTGAGCGACGGGCACCGTCGCCTGCACCGTAGGAGTGACCCACCATTTGTGAGATTTCTTATAATACGGGGGCTAGACCCACCCATGACCTTCTGGCGCGACCCGCGAGTACTGAGCGGCGAATGGATCCCTCCCCGCCTCCTCGGGCGGGAGGACCTCCTGGACGAGCTCCGATCGCTCCTTCCCTATCCCGCGCACCCGCACCGCCGCGCGAGCGTCGTCCTATCCGGCGCCCCGGGAGTGGGCACCTCCACCTTGGCGCGCCACTTCGTCCAGGACGTCCATGACCTCTGGTGGAACTCCGCGCGCCGGTCCCACATGCCGCTCCTCCTCCGGGCGGACCTCTCGGAGTCCCCCTCCCCGAGCCGGGCGGTCTCCGCGCTGTTCGGAGGGATCGACCCCGACCTCGACCCACGCGGCACCTCCACCGAGATGCTTCTGCTTCTGCTGCTCCGTCGGCTCCGGACCGTCCAGCGACCGACCGTGGTGTGGATCGACCAGGTGCGCGTGGGCTTTCCCGGCGTCGTAAGACTCCTCCGCCCGCTCCTCGATCCCGACCGCCTCCTGCCGGAGGGGACCCAGGGCCTGCCTCCGCTCGTGGTCGCGGTCTCGGGAGAGACCGAGGCGCTCGAGGGACGCGAGGAGATCGCCCCGGGGAGCCTGCCCGGCCCCACGCTCCATCGTCGCCTCGCCCCGCTCTCTCCGGAGGAGGCGCGAGAGGCGCTGGAATGTCGGGCCCGGCTCGCCTTCGAGAACCCGCCCTCTCCGGAAGCCTTGCTCGAGATGCGCGACCTCCTCCTCACCAAGGGCTGGGGGGTCGCTCTGGGCGCGGAGCTGCTTCGGGAGAGCGGACGGCGGGCGGAAGCGAGAGGAGCACGAAGGATCGAGCCCTGTGACGTGACACCGCCGCGGGACCCGGCGACCCCGCGCAGGAACGCGAGGGCCCTCGACGCCTGCATCCTGGAAGCCCTGAGGGCGGAGACCGCAGGGAGCACCGGGAGCGGGCTCTCCCTACCGGAGCTCCGCGCGCGGGTGGTGCTCCGCTGCCAGGAGGAAGGACTTCCGTGGCCCAGCAGCTCCCAGCTCTGGCGTCACACGGTCCGGCTGGAGCGGGCAGGGGCCTTCCACCGGGACGTTCGGATGGGAGGACGCGGCGGGAGCGTGACCCGGTTCGTGCTGCCGACGCTCCCCTCTCCCCACCCGCCGGACGGTCCACCCACCGACCCCGCCCCGGGGGCCCCTCAAGGTCCGGTGGGACCGACCCTGGCGTATGAGGCCCGACCCGGCGCGCGAGCGGAAAAGCGCAGCCCCGTCAGTCGTCCAGTCGTTCCCATCGGCGGGAGGACGAGCTCCCCTCCGTCGGGGGTTCGGACCCTGGGGGAGCCTCTTCGCTCCCCCTTGGAGGACCGGCCCGCCCCGTCGCCCCCGAGCTAGCCTGCCCGCTGACCGACCCAGAACCGGACGAGGGCGAGGAGGGGGAGGAAGGGGAGCCCCTCGCGCGCCCCTTGCCCCCCCGCACCTGCTCGAGGACGCTCCGCGCGAGCGCCGGAGAGCCCAGGGTCCGGGCGAGTGCCGGCTCCTCCACGTGCGAGAGCGCTTCCAGGTCGTGCCAACCCTCCTCGTAGAGCAGCCGACCTCTCACGCGCCCGATGCCGCGAAGGCTCACGAGCTCCAGCAGTTCGTCCCGCACCCCGTAGCGGACGCGGACGGACAGCGTGTCCAGGGCGCGGGCCACCTCCCTTCGCTCGCGGAAGGCGAGCAGCGCCATGCTGGAGAGCAGCCACTCGGCCCGGTCGACCCGGGCCCTGAGGTCCCCCGCCCCCACACCGAAGGCCTGGGTGATGTCGACCAGCTTGCGCCGATCGTCGATCCAGGTCTCGAGCAAGAGCGCGGTCTTGAGGCACCCCAGGAACCCGTCGAAGGAGGGCAGGAGGTCCTCGATCTCCTCCTCCTCGGGAGGAAGGAGGAGCGACTTCTCCTCCTGGGCGTACCGGGAGAGCACCGCATCCTGGTCCGCCCCGGCCCGCACGCCGAGGGGCAGCAGCTCGGGAGTGAGGGCGAGCGCGGCGAGGTAGCTGAACGGGGAGGTGGTGCTCCGGGCGCGGGAGAGCGCGCGGCGCATCAGGACCGCGCCTCCCGGATCGAGATAGAGGTCGGAGGAGAGCTGCCCGAAGGGGGTCGCCCGCAGCGGAAGGTCCTTCTCGAGCATGCCCCAGCGGACGAGGAAGGCGCGGGCGGAGTCGAGCTCGCGCCTCAGGTTGGGAAGGGAGGAGAGCGGGGAGGCCCCGAGCGTGCCGAGCGGCCGCTCCGTCCCTTTCGAGCTCCCCCCGCTCGCGACGAACCCGTAGAAGGTGGAGGCCAGAAAGGCGTGGAGCTCCCGTTCGGTGCTGACCTCCCCGGAAGCGACCAGGGCGAGGAGATGCGTGCGGAGCACGGTCGCGCTGCCGAGCTGGCTCTCGACCTCCTCGGGGGGAGCGGTGAGGTAGCGCCCGAAGTGGTCCTCCTCTTCGTCCTCGTTCTTCGCGAGGAGGAGCGCTTCCCCGTACGGGTCGTACCGGGGACGGCCCGCCCGTCCAAGCATCTGGTGCACCTCGAGCGCGGGCAGCTTGACCGACATCCCCACGGTGTCGTCGTACCGGGTCGTGTCCCGCACGATCACGCGGCGGGCGGGCAGGTTGAGGCCCATCGCGAGGGTGGTCGTCGCGACGAGGCACTTGAGACGGCCCTTGCGGAAGGCCCCCTCGACCTTCCCGCGCTCCTCGTTGGTGAGGGAGGCGTTGTGGAAGGCGGTACCGTGCGGCACCATGGCCGCGAGGGCCCGCAGCCCGTCCGTCTCCTCCTCATGGTCTCCGCCCAGCTCCTTGGAGAGGACCGCGAGGTCCTGGCGGTCCTCGGGGGAGAGCAGGGCCCCCACCGCCTTGCCGAGCCGGGTCGCGAGGGTGACGGAGGACTTCCGGCTGTTGACGAAGACCAGGGCCTGTCCGCCCTCCTTCATGATGTCGCAGACGAGGGAGTCGACCACCTCCCCGTACTCGGCGACCTCCCGGTGCCCGCCGTCGGTGAACGTGATCGCCCCGGAACGGTAGACGCCCTGGCGCAGGGGGACGGGCCGGAAGTCGCTGTGGACGTGCACCGCGTCGAGCCAGGAGGCGAGCTCCACCGAGTTGCGGACCGTTGCGGAGAGGGCGACGACCTGGAGCCCTCGATGCCGCCGGCGCAGACGGGTGAGGCTCACCTCGAGCGTCGGTCCCCGGGTGGGATCGCGCAGGAGGTGCACCTCGTCCGCCACGACGACGCCCACGGTCTCCATCCAGGGCGACTTGTGCCGAAGCAGGCTGTCGGTCTTCTCGCTGGTCGCGACCAGGATGTCGACGTTCTCGAGGTCCCGGGAGGAGAGGTCGCGCTCCCCCATGGTGAGGGCGACCTTGAGGCCCAGCGACTCGAAGGCCTTGAGCTCCCGGTGCTTCTCGGAGGCGAGCGCCCGCAGCGGGACGATGTAGATCCCCCGACGGCCCGACATGGCCGCCGTGACCAGGGCGACGTAGGCGACCAGCGACTTGCCGGCCGAGGTCGGACAGGAAAGGACCACGCTGCGGCCCTCCAAGAGGGGACGGATCGCCTCCGCCTGGGGAGGGTAGAGCTGGTCGATCCCCTGGGAACGGATAACCTCGGCGAGACGCGGGTCGAGCGGAAGCTGCTCCAGGGGGACGCGGGCCTCGGGGGGGGGAGCGGCGGGGGCCGGAGGGGCCTTCGGCGGGGAAGCGATGGAAGGGCGGCTGGCGGCCCCCCGACGGCGAGGCAGGGGGCGGGGAGGCGCCTCCTCCTCGGAGGAGGCGTCGCTGGGGGGAGAGCTCCTCGGGCGGTGCTCGTTCGCCGGATGGAACCCGGGGAGCTCCTCGTGGCTCGGCTCCCGGGGCATAGGGGCGCGACGCCCCCCTAGCCCAAAAAGATGCGGAGCTCCGACGGGCATGGGAAGGCAGCAGGTGGGGAGAAGGGAGCGATCGCCCTAGCTGCGGGCGCCTTCGCGGCCCAGGAGGCGTCGTCCCAGGATGAGCTCCTGGATCTCCGTCGTCCCCTCTACGATCGATAGGACCCGGGAGTCGCGGAAGAGCTGCTCCAGCCGGCAGGGGCCGTCCTTGTCGAAGGCCTCCCGTCCCACCACCTCGAGCCCACGCGAGGCGATCCGGAAGGCGGCTTGGGAGGCGAAGAGCTTCGCGGCGGAGGCCGCCCCCGCGAAGTCCGCGCCCTGGTCACGGAGCCGGGCGGCCTTCTGGACCAGCGCCCGGGAGGCCTCGACGTCCACGAACATGCGGGCGACCGCCGACCGCTGCCAGTCCTCGGCCGGTCGGGGCAGGCAGCGGACGGTCTCTTCGAAGGCCGCCCGGGCGATCCCCAGCGAGCAGGCCGCGATCCCGATGCGGCCCCCCTCCAGGGCGGTCATGGCGATCTTGAACCCGTCGCCCTCCCGGCCCAGCATCGAGCCCGCCCCGACGTGGCAGTGCTCGAAGAGGAGCTCCATCGTCTCGGAGCCCCGGATGCCGAGCTTGTCCAGCCGCTGGGCGGCGGAGAACCCGGGGGTCCCCTTGCGGACCAACAGGCAGCTGATCCCGGGCGCTCCCAGCGACGCGTCCCTCGTCGCGAAGACCAGGACCACCTCGGCCATCGCGGCGTTGGTGATGAACATCTTCGACCCGTCGATCGTCCAGCCGTCCTGGTCCCGGACGTAACGGGTCGTGAGGCGCTGGGAGTCCGAACCGACGGAGGGCTCCGTGAGCCCGAAGGCGCCGACCCATTCCCCCCGGGCGATCCGGGGGAGGTAGGTCCTTCGCTGCTCCTCGCTGCCCCACTGGAGGATCGGCTGCGCCGCGACGGAGAGGTCGACCGCCATCATCGTCGCGGCCGCCCCGCTTGACGTGGCGAGCTCCTCCATCACGGCGACGAACTGGGAGGTGGTGAGCCCCTGTCCCTCGTACTCCCGGGGGACCGTGAGCCCCAGGAATCCCTCCTTGCCGAAGGCGCGGAAGAAGCTCTCGGGGATCCGGTCCTCCCGGTCCCACTGGCGGAGCTGGGGTCCGACGTGGGTCGCGCAGAAGCGTCGCGCGCGCTCCACCCAGGGGTCCTCCGCCTCGGGCGAGGGCCCCGCCGGGGCCTGGGGAGGGCTCGCCGGTCCCGACCGGAGGGCTTCCTGCATCGCCATCTCGAACCCCCATCGAACTAAAGCCTCTCCACCCTTCGCGCGGGCCCCATGACCGACGCCCCCCCGGGAGCCCCCGCCACGAAGGAGGGGTTCTCGGCCCTGGACACCCTCGCCCTGGTGCGCGAGCTCCGCGCGCTCGGCCGCGCCTGGTTCGAGAAGGCCTACGAGCTCCCCGGCGAGCGGGTGCTCCTCACCCTCCGGGTCCAGGGGCAGGGGAAGTGGGAGCTCTTCATCGCCCCGGGGAAGTTCGCCTTCCTCCGACCCTCCACCGCCGAGCGGCCCGACGAGCCGGGCCAACTGGGCATGGAGCTCCGACGGCAGCTCATGGGCGCGCCCTTGCTCTCGGTGAACCAGCCCGAGGGGGAGCGCTACCTGGAGCTCCTCTTCGGCCGGGGAGGGGAGGAGGACCCGGCGATCCTCGCGATCGAGCTCTTCGGGCAGGGCAACGTCCTTTCCGTCCGCCGAGGTCGGATCACCGCGATCCTCCATGTCCGGACCTGGGCCGGTCGCCGGCTCCGTCCGGGGGAGCCCTACGTCCGACCCCCTCCGCGCAAGGACCCCTTCCAGCTCGCTCCAGGCGAGGTGATGGGCGTGCTCTCCCGCTCCAAGTCGGACCGGGTGAGCACCCTCGCGGCCCGTCTCGGCCTGGGGGGGCCGCTCTCCGAGGAGATCCTCTCCCGCGCCGGCCTCGACCCGAGGGCCCCGTCCGAACAGGACCCAGAGCCCTCCTCGGAAGCCCTGGTCCGGGCGATGTCCCAGCTGCTCCTTGAGGTGGCCGAGGTCCCGAAAGGCTACCTGCGGCGTGCCGAGGCAGGGGGAGCGCCCCTCGACGCGACCCCGTACCCCTCCCGCCGATGGGCCTCCATCGCGGGCGCCCCGCCCGAGTCGGAGCTTCCCCGCTTCTCCGAGGCGGCGGCGGCGTACTTCCTCGAGCGCTCCCCGACGCCGGTCGCGACCGGTCCCACATTTCAGGACCGGAAGCGGGAGGAGCGATCGATGCTCCTGCGCCTCCAGACCCAGCAGCGCACGGCGGTGGAGGAGATCATGGCCCGGATGCAGGAGGAACAGTCGGTCGCGAGAGAGATCCTGACGCACTACGAGGAGGTGCAGGGGGCGCTGGAAGCTGCCCGCTCCGCGACGCCCGACGAGCCCGAGGTGCAGGTGGAGGTCGGTGACCGCAAGGTCCCGCTCCCCGCCTGGAGACCGCTCCGGGAGAGCGCGCAGGCGCTCTTCGACCAGGCGAAGCGCCGCCTCCCGAAGCTCGAAGGGGCCCGTCGGGCCCTAGCGCAGACGGAGGAGAGGCTCTCCCTGGTGGACCAGGAGCTCGCGGCCGCCCCTCGGCCCGATGCGGGAGCGAGGCGCCCGAGGCCGGAAGGGCAGGGCCCGGAGGGGGCCGTGCCGGGGGAAGGGGCCGCCGCTGAGGGAGAGCTCGTCCCATGGAGGGCCCCTCGTCGCAAGCACTTCTGGTTCGAGAAGGCCCCCCGGTGGATGGTCTCCTCCGAGGGCCATGTCGCCATCGCCGGTCGCGACGCGAAGTCCAACGACGCGGTGGTGAAGCGCTACCTGAGGGAGCGCGACGTCTACCTCCACGCGGACCTCCAGGGGGCCCCGAGCGTGGTCATCAAGCGCCCCGCGCCCGGTCAGGGAGAGATCGGGGCGGGGACGCTCCGGGAGGTGGCCCAGTGGGCGACCTCCTGCTCGAAGGCCTGGCGGGCGGGGCTCGCGAGCGCGGACGCCTTCTGGGTCGAGGGGGAGCAGGTCTCCAAGGCCGGGGCGAGCGGAGAGTTCGTCGCGCGCGGGTCCTGGGTCATCCACGGTACGAAGCACTTCGAGCGCGACCTTCCCCTCGAGCTCGCGCTGGGTGTGGTCCCTCACGAGGGGGAGTCGCTGCTGCAGGTCGCCCCTCCGGAGAGCTTCCGCGGCGCGGGCCGTCGGGTCCTCTGGAAGATCCTTCCGGGGGACGAGCGTGAGCGCGAGCAGGTGGAGCGCCGGGTCTCTCAGGACCTCGGGGTCACCCGGGAGCGCCTCCAGGCGCTCCTCCCCCCGGGCGGCATCCGGGTGGAGCGCGCGGAGCGCGCGTAGATCCTCTGGACCTCCCGGGCCTCGAGGCTTTCCCCGATCTCTCGGAGCGTCGTGCCGCGCCCCCGGAGCCCGACGATCTCCAGCCTCTCCTCGTCGATTCTCAGCTCGTCGCCCACGGCAAACTCCTGGTCGCCCTTCGCGAGCAGGTGGAGCGGCCGCGTCCGGTCCCGCTCGAGGACCGAGACCCTGAGATGCAGCTCGTCGGTGGGGACCGTCCAGAGGGTCACGATGCCCTCGGGAAGGGAGCGGTAGAGGTTGCGCGCCTGGGGACCCTCGATCCTGGAGATCCGGACCGGGCGCCCGTGCACGCGAAGGGTGCCGTCGAGCTCGAGCATCTTCTCCGGGGGCAGCTCGAGGTCGGTATGGACCGATTCCGGGCCCTCGCTCACGACCACCGACACCCGGTGCAGGGTCTTCGGTGCGATCGAGAAGGGATGGGGCAGGTGACAACGGGAGCAGCGGGCGATCCCCTGCAGCGGGCCCCCGCCGCCTCGACGGGCCTCCCCTTCCGGACCGGCCCGCACGTGCACCACCCGGTGACGGAGCACCTCGTTGCAGGAAGGACAGAGCAGCTCCAGGGTCTGGATGGGGGAGGTCGTGCGGACGCGGCCCTCCCCGTGCTCCGGTTTGCTCTCCCGACCCTGAGGGTCCGTTCCGGACCCGTTCACCGATGGCTCCACCCTACTGCTCTCCCTGGGGACGCGGGGGGGGTGCTTCCTTCGCTCATAGCTTTCGCGCTGGGTGCCCGGGAGCTTCCCGAAGGGCTCTCCACCCCCGCGCCGGGGCCGTCCGACGGCAACTTGATGCCGCCTTCACGGCATCGAGAGCGCGTGCTTGAGGAAGGGGAAGCTCCGGACCTCAAGGTGGGCCTCCTCAAGGGCCCCCATGACCCTGACCTCACCCCGGAGGAGCGCAGCTTGATCCTCGCCTTCTCCGAGCACCACCGGATCCCTTCCGGGGACCTGCGCATCGCCTCCCTCACCGACGGCACGGGAGAGCGCCAGGCGATGGTGCTCGTCGCCTCCCTGGGGGTGCTTCGAAAGCTCGCCGCCGCGACCGGTAAGCTCTCCGGGACGGACCCCCCGCTCTTCGAGCGGGACGCGATGGGGCTCCCCGCCGCCGCGACGGTGCGGGTGAGACGCACCGACCTGCCCAGGGGGATCGCCCGGACCGCGTTCTGGCACGAGCGCTTTCCACGGGTCGAGCAGGGGGAGCCCGCCGGACGGTGGGCGACCGAGCCGGACACCATGCTCGCCGAGGTGGCCGAGGCCCTCGCGCTGCGCCTCGCCTTCCCCTCCGCACTGGAGGGGGTCTACACCGAGGGGGACCTTTCCGATGCGCTCAAGGACCGGGAACTAGGGCGGATCCGGGCGGAGAGCGAGCACCGCCGCCTGCTCGAAGCCCTGAGGTAGCGGGTCCCGGCATCGCAGGTCCTTCACGGGGCGTGCTCCCGCCCGGACACCATAGGGCCCGAGAACACCGTGCGTTCCCGCTGCCCGAAGGGATGCCCGACCGGAGCGGGGAGAGCGCCGCACCCGTCGGGTTAGAGAAGAGAGGGGGGGAACGCCCTCTTGAACCCTCGCCTGCGTGGCACGCTCCTTCCGCCCCCAATAGGGCGGGAGAGGCCCCTACCGCGGGCGGAGAGCGACCTCTTGAGAGGTCATGCCTCACGCGCCCCGAGCCCCATGCCACGGAAGCAAGCGCGTCCAAGGAGAGGCCGACCGAACGCGAGGGGGCCCTCCCTCGCCTTCGCTCCGGGCGAAGCGGTCCTCGTGGGCGGGGGGCCCGGCGATGGCGGGCTCCTCACCGTTCGCGGGGCCTCCTACCTTCGAGCCTGTGACGTGGTGATCGCCCGCGCCTCTTCCTTTCCCGAGGGGCTGCGCTCCCACCTCGGCCCCTCGGCGCAGGTGGAGCGAGTGGGGCGGCGCTCCCCGCGGCGCGGCGGGGGCGGGGACGAGGAGGAGGAGGAGGCTCTGCTGGCTCGGATCGTCGCTCGCCTCGCCTTCCACGCTCGAGCCGGTCGGCGCGTCGTCTACTGGGCTTCGGGCGACCCGTTCGTCGATGACCAAGGCTACGAGATCGTGGCGAGAGCGGCGGAGAAGGGGCTCTCGCTGGCCGTCGTCCCTGGCGTTCCAACGTTCGCCGCCGCCCCCACGCTCGCGGGCATTCCGCTCCTCCTTCCCGGGATCTCCGAGGAGTTCGCCCTGCTCCTTCCCCCACCCGACCCCAGCGCGAGAGCACGTCGAAGGTTCCTCGAGCGCGTCCGGCAGGGCTACGACCTCGGCCGCACCCTGTTGGTCCCCCTGCGCAGCGAAGAGACCCCTTCCCTTCTCGCGGCGATGATGCGGTCGGTACCGAGGACCGTCAACGCGGCCCTTATCGGCGAGACGGGGACCGACCGGGGATGGGTGCTGCGAGCCTCGCTCCGGTTGATGGCTCTCGAGACCCCCCGTCGGAGGCTCCACGGCGACCTCCTGCTGGTCGTCGGCCCGGTCGCGGGTTCCGGGATCCGCTCGAAGGGCCGTCGCTAGGCGACGACCCTCCCACGACCTCAGGCCCTCCGGCCCTCCTGCCCTCCGGCCCTCCGGCCCCCCGGCCCCCGCATCTCGCAGGCGACCGTGCCTGCGGCGATCGCGGGCCCCGACGAACGGTCCCGGGGCCGGGCGAATGCCTATTTGGACCTCTGAACCTCTGGTGTGCGAGCACATGGCCTCCTGGAACGGCGCCCAAGCTAGGGATACGCTAGCCCGTTCGAACGGTTACGGAGCGCCAAGGGTGGGGGCCCGCTCGAACGACCGGGGATCAGGTCGGGCCCGGGGGGTCGCCTCGGTCTTCCTCCTCGTCGCCTTCGTCCTCTCCATCGCCTCCGCGATCACGCCCTGGTGGTACGACACGATCACCTACGGGGCCTCCACCACCGCCCCGAGCGTGAGCATGGACTTCATGCCCGGGACGACCACCATGGTCGACTGCACGGGCCTAAGCTCCGCCTACACCCCCTGCACCGCCAGCACGAGCTGGGGCTACACGGGCTCAGGGCTCTATCTCCTGGGGTCGTACTACGTGCTCGCCCACGTGGTCACGATCCTCTGCGCGGTGCTGGCGCTCATCGGCGGGACCTTCATGGCGATGCACGCGACCCGTCGGGGATGGGGTCGCTGGCACTTCCACACGACGCACCTGCTCGCCCTCCTGGTCGGCATTCTGCTCCTCGTAATCCCTGCCGTCATGGTGATGGGGCAGCCGGGACTGGTCGGGCAGGCGACGACCGGGTCCGGCCCCTACGACTACTTCCTGGGCCCGGAGGGCCAGTACTGCGGAGCGAACACCCCCAGCACCGGCTACTTCGGCAACTGCACGTTCACGATCACATCGGCCTTCGCTCCCACGACCTACACCGCGAGCTGGGGAGCGGGGCTCGGTTGGTACCTCTCGATCTTCGCCGCCTTCTTCGCGCTGCTAGGAGGGGTGCTGTTCCTGCGGGCCGGGGCGGACGAGGAGGGTCGCGCGGCCCCACGGCCCTACTCCCACCCCTATGGGGCCCAAGGGAGCCTACCCAACGGCGGGGTGGGAGGACAGATGACGCTCATGGGCGACAACCATGGGCTGGTCCCCGCTCTCGGGTACGAAGGGGCTCCCATCCTGTCCAACCGCACCACTTGCCGGGCCTGCGGGCACCTCAACCCACCGGGCTCGGTGCTCTGCACGCGCTGCCACGGCGCGCTCTCCTGAGGCCGAGAGGCCGAACCGGTCCCCCCTCGGTGCCCGAGCTTGGTTACATACGTAGCACCCCTTATATCCCGCCGACGTTCCCCTGCCCATCGAGGGCAAGATGACCGACGGTCCCAAGAGCTACGCCCACCCTGAGGTCCTGGTGGGGAACGACTGGGTCGCGGAGCATCTCGAGGACCCCCGGGTGCGGATCGCCGAGGTCGACTACGACCCGGCCGCGAACTACCACCTGGGCCACATCCCCGGATCCGTCCTCATCGACTGGAGGAAGGACATCAACGACCCCCTCGACCGCGACATCCTAGACCGTCCCCGCCTCGAGCAGCTGCTCGACCGGGTCGGGGTGGGACCGGAGACGACGCTCGTGCTCTACGGGGACTTCAACAACTGGTTCGCGGCCTTCGCCTTCTGGGCCTTCAAGTACCACGGCGTCGCCGAGGTCAGGCTCCTCAACGGCGGCCGCAAGAAGTGGATCGACGAGGACCGCCCGCTGACCAAGGGCTCGACCCCTCGCACGGCGCCTCCCCGTCCGCCACGCTTCGATCCCCCCGCGGAGCACCTTCGCGTCTACTACGACGAGGTCCGGCGGGTGCTTCCCGAGGTCCGCCAGGGCACCCATGTCCTGGTCGACGTGCGGTCGCCCAAGGAGTTCACCGGGGAGGTCACCGCACCCCCGGAGTACCCGGACGAGCACGCCCAGCGAGGCGGCCACATCCCCGGGGCGGTCAACGTCCCCTGGGCGCAGGCCGTGAACGAGGACGGGACGTTCAAGAGCCGGGAGGAGCTGGAGCGCCTCTACGCCGAGAAGGGCGTGACCCCTGACAGGTCGGTGATCACCTACTGCCGGATCGGTGAGCGTTCGAGCCACACCTGGTTCGTGCTCACCTACCTCCTGGGCTTCCCCCACGTCCGCAACTACGACGGCTCCTGGACGGAGTGGGGCAACCGGATCCGCAGCCCGATCGAACGGCCTTAGAGGAGGAGGGGCGGGGGGGCCTCCCCCCTCTACCTCCTCCTCCGACCTTCGCCTCACCTCGGCCGCTCGGGCCGGGGAAAAGCTTCCTTGCGGACCAGGAAGAGGTAGCGCTCCCCCTCCTTGCGGCGCTCCAGGACCGCGTGGCCCGTCTGCATGCGCCAGCGCTCGAGCTCGATCGGCGCGGTGGGATCGTCCACCACCAGCAGCACGACCTCCTCCGGCGCCCGGCGGGCGAGCTCCTCGTCCAGGCGAAGGAGCACCGCGGAGCACTCCGAGCCGAGCTCGACGATCTCCACGTCGGGGAAGAGGGCATGGCAGCGCGTCCTCCGCTCCCGGATCAGCGCCCGGACCTCCTCCTGGACCTCTAGCGCCGGCCGGAGCGTCGAGGGCAGGGGTACGTCGTCCGCCCGGCGGACCCGGGCGACCCACCCCCGGCCGTAGGGCTCGTCGTTGAGCCACTTCGGCCGCGTGGAGAGCAGGGGGTTGCGCTCCACGACCTCCCCTCGGACCGGCAGGCGCAGGGCTCCCGTGTAGCGCACGCTCTCCGCCGTGGCGACGCTCCTCCCCCGTTCCTGCACCCCCTCCAGGGGCCGGTACCGGACCTCCTGTACCCTCCCCACGAAGGCGGTGAAGGGGGCCATGAGCCCGAAGGTGAGACCCCCGGGGGGTCCCGGGGAATGGGAGGGGTCGGAGGCTCCCTCCGGACGGACCCACACCTCGAACTCGAGGTCGTAGAGAAGGTCCGACGGAAGCGGGCAGCCTTCCACCAGCTCGGACCCCTCGCCCGTGAGGTTCGCCCGCTCCGGCACGGCCAGGGGACCCGGGCACGCTTAAATTCCTCCCCCTTTGTGCCTCGCCGCCGCGCTAGGAGACAAGCATGGAGGAGTATGGCTTCGGGGAGTCCGCTCCCTCGATCACCGACGAACTTTCTGGGAATATGCTCAAGGTCTACAAGGCCATGAAGGAGCTAGCTCTCACCTCGGAGGAAAAGATGGGGACCGCCGAGCGGATCACCCAGACCTCCAAGCTCCCGAAGAACATGGTCCTCAACGCCCTGCAGGACCTTCAGACCAAGGGCTTCGTCCGGCGCAAGGTCCGGGACAAGGCCGCCGGTTACTACCTCGTGAAGTGAGCCCCCGGGCGAGGGTCGTCCCTCGCCTTGGGTGCCCCGGTCCGGGCGGTCGAGGTCCGTCGCTCAGAGCGGCGCCTATCGCTAGGGGCCGACGATGGGTCCCCTCCGAAGAGCGGAGCGATGCGCTGCTTCGGGCGGAAGGGAGCAGGCCTATTCGCTGGTGGCCGTCTTCGCGGCCCGCCCCGCGAGCAGCCGCTCGAGCGTCCGGCTCGTGGAGCGCAGGGTGACCTCGGTGACCGAGCCGACCCGGGCGACCTGGGTCCGCGCGCGGGGGTCCCCGTGCTGCTCGCTCGCGAGATAGATGAGCGCCGCGACCATCCCATGCGGGGAGAGCCCCGAGACCTCCGGGTGACCCTGCGTCTCCCGAAGCATCGCCTCCACCGTCGAGCGGACCTGGGGCGAGAGCGCGAGCTCCTGCGCGTAACGGGCGAGATAGGCCTGGAGGTTCACGATCGGTAGGGGTGCGCCGATGCTCCGGCTGAGGGCCTTGAAGGCCCGTCCGAGCTCCGAGCGACGGATGCCCAGCACATTGCTCACCTCGCCCAGCGTGCGGGGGAGGCCGAAGCGCCGGCAGGCCGCGTAGAGGGAAGCGCCCACGCTCGAGCCCAGGTTGCGTCCCCGGAAGGCGCCCCGTTGGGAACCGATGCGGAAGACACGCTCGGCCTCCGACCGCACGACCGCGGGAAGCCCCAGGGAGGCGGACGAACGGGCGAGCAGGTCGCGCGCGGGGGAGCGCTCGAGCGGGTTGTCGGTGCGCCGGGAGACCTCCCGGTCCATGAGCCACTTGAGATGACCGTAGTAGTTGCGGCGGTCCGCCGAGAGCGCCCGGCCCTGGCCGTCACGCCGTATGCCGAGCGTGCTGCCTAGCTGCTTGCGAGGCGCGCCCGCCGGCACGAAGGGGCCTACCCCACGCCCGCCTTCGGGCGCCGTGGAGCCGTCGGTGAAAGGTAGGTCGTCCGAGATCCAGGCGGGCCCCAGGACGAGGCCGCAGTCCCCGCAGTGGAGCTCCGCGCTCCCTGCATCCCGTACCAGTCGGGTGCCTTTGCACTCCGGGCAACGGGTGGCGGCGCCTTGCTCGGCCCCTGGCGACGGGCCCCGGACCAAGTTCCCCACGTCAAGGGCTAGCAGGGCCACTGTTTATAGCTATTTACAAGGCTGAGTCCCACGTGCGGCGTGGCCTCGTGATGGCCGGAGGCGGCCTCCTCGTCCTCGGCCTGATGGTGGTGAGCGTAGGTCTCCTCGACTTCCCCCAGACGACCGGCACCCAGGCCTCCGGGCCGCTCTCGACCTTCCCAATCCCCGCCGGGGGGTTCCGTACCCAGAACCTGAGCCCCGCCAGCCAGGGGGTGATCTCCGGGGGCACCGTGGACGTGCAATACTCCGCCTCCGGTCCGGTCGAGGCCTATCTCCTGCGGGGGACCGGTGCCTGTCAGAGCATCGATTATCGTAATCCCTCCCCCTCCTGCATCCTGCAGTTCGTCGGGTCGAAGGCGAGCGGCAGCCTCTCCACCGGCTCCGCGACGTCCTTCCCCTATGTCGTCGACCTCATCGACCCCGGCAACGTCTCCCTCAACGGCCTCGGCAGCTTCTCGGTGGTGAGCGACGTGACGCAGGGAATCCCCCTCTGGCAGGTGATGGTGATCCTCGCGGCCGGTGGACTGCTCGCGGTGATCGGAGGGATCGCCTCCTTCCTCGGCATCTACCTGCAGGGCGACCCCTATGCGGCCACCGACGGCGCCGCGTCCCTGCCCACCCCCGAGCCTCTGCCCGAGGGGGACGAGGGGGGAGGAGCGCCCGGCGGGCAGGAGGGCCCAGGGGAGGGGGAGAGCTCCGGAGGCTCCGGATCCGAACCGTCCGAGCAGCGGGAGAAGCGCTCGGAGCCCCGTCCCGCAGCCCCTGCGACCCCGGCCCCCGCCCCGGAGCCCGCGGAAGAGAAGGCCCTCTGGTAGGGAGGGCTCACCTCGCCCAGAAGGGTTCCTTCTGCCGGCGGATGTTGAGGATCTCGTCGAAGACCTCGCGCTCGGAAGGGTGCATCTCGACCTTCTGGAGCGTGCGCGCCGTCTCCTCGTTGAGGGAGACGTAGAGGACATCGCCCTCGTTGAAGGACCGTCCCACCGTCGCGCCCTCGATCGCGGCCGCGACCTCGACCCCCTCCTCCGCCTTGGGGAGCGACGTCCCTTTGTTCTGGAGGGCCCGCAAGAGGCCGACCTCGACCCCGTCCTTGCCCATGACCCGGGTCGCGGGACGGAGCGTGCCGGCGAGCACCTTCACCCCGACGATAGCCGGGTGGGAGCGGTGGAAGACGTAGCCGGGCATCACCTGGAACTTCGCCGGGTGGACGATCGCCTTGCGCCGCTCCTGCTCGAGCTCCTCCCGGCGGGTCTCCCGCCAGGCCTGGTACTCCTCGAGCAAGCGGTACATGACGTCCCCCTGGAAGACCTTCACGTCGGAGGCTGGGAGCGCGCTCGCGGCCTCGGGAAGGAGCGGCACCGCGAAGGCGAGGATGGCCCGGGCGAGCGGGTCGCGCACCGCCTTCATGACCAGCGCGTCGCGCTTGGCGACCGCCCCCACCTCGGCGCCCTTGATCGGGATCTTCGCTTCCTGACACTCGAAGGCGAGCGCCTCGAGCCCCCCCAGGGTGTCCGCCTTGAGCCAGACGCCGTTCTCCTCCACGGCCGTCACGGGGTAGGTCTCCGACTCGATCTCCTCGAGCGCCCGCGTCTGCGCTTCGGCCCCATCGTCCGCGACCACCTTGATGAGCCCGCCCGGGAGCGCTCGCTCGATGTCGGGGGCCGAGAGCTGCACCCCGGAGGCGGCGACCGCTTCGGAGAGCGGCTCCATCCGGCGGGAGGAGGTCCCGCGTCCATGCCGGGTCACGGTGGGACGGGCGAGCACGCGCACCTTCGAGACGAACGGTCCGTCCATGCCGGTCACGACAATGGGGTCGCCTACCTTGATGCGGCCCTGGTAGACGATCACGTTCGCGACGGCGCCGATCCCGCGCTCCTCCGACCGCTCGAGGATGGTCGCCTCCCCCATGCGCTGCTCCTGCCGAAGCTCCTCCTCCAGGAAGCGCTGGGAGAGCCCCACCAGCACCGCGAGCAGGTCGGGGATCCCCGCCCCGGTCTTCGCGCTCACCGGGACGATCGCGACGTTGCGGGTGTAGTCCGCGACCCGGTCGTACCGCTCGGCGGAGAAGCCCAACTGGTCGAGCGACTCCGACAGGGAGTAGATCCGCTCGTCGATCGCCCGCTGCGTGTCGGTGGGCAGCGTGCGGAGGAAGGCGGGGAGCGGGGTGCGGGCGGGCGGGGTGCGCCAGCCCTGGATCGTGTCCACCTTGTTCGCCGCGATGAGGAAGGGGGTCTTCGCGTGCCGGAGGATCTGCAGGACCTCCCGGGTCTGGGGCATGACCCCCTCTCGGACGTCGATCACGACGATCGCGATGTCCGCGAGCGCCCCGCCCCGCCGTCGCATCGAGACGAAGGAGCGGTGCCCCGGCGTGTCGATGAAGAGCAGGCCGGGGATCGAGAACTGCTCGGCCTGGAGCAGTCCCGCGCAGACCTTCTCGATGACCTTGAGCGGGACCTCCACCGCCCCGATGTGCTGGGTGATCCCCCCGGCCTCCTTGGCCGCCTTCGCGGAGCCCGAGATCTTGTCGAGCAGCGTCGTCTTGCCGTGGTCGACGTGCCCCATCATGGACACGATCGGTTGACGGAGCGACATCCTCTCCTTCGACCTCCCTGTGCGAGGACCCTGCGCGGGACCTCTTTCCGAGCGACACCCAGGTCCGCCCGGCGCCCCGCGTAGTCCCGCTTGCCCATAAAGGGCGAGCGGGGAGGAGCCTCCTCATCTCCCCGCACGTCTAGGGGCTCCCGAGGTCCCCCATGCTGTCGAGCAAGGCCAGCGCCCGATACACGTTCGTCCAGGAGTTCGACGCCCCCCGTGACTTCGTCTTCCGCTGGTGCACCGACTACTCCGGGGACGACGGGGCGCTCTCACGCGAGGGCTACGACCGCTGGGTCCTGTCCCGGTCGAAGCACGAGGTGGTCTTCGAGGACCTGGGCCGCTCTCCCGGCGGCTGGCAGTGGCGCAGGTACACCGTGAAGCTCCGCCCGCCCCGCCGGTGGGAGGCCCTTTCGGTCGGGAACTACCGGTGCTGGAAGCTTTCCTACCACCTGGAGGAGCTCCCGGGCGGGCGGACCCGCATGACGCTCAAGGGCACGCGCACCCCCGGGCCCGTGGGCGCTCCCAACCCGTCGAAGCGAGCGATGGAGGCGGACCTCAGGAAGCTCTGGGGGAACTTCTCCCGGGCGCTCGAACGGGAGTACCGCGGGGGGCAGCGAAGGGGCCCTCGCCCGGGCGCCCGCTCCGCTCGCCCCTCTTCCCGGCGCCACGGCCGGAACTAGGGCTCGAGCTTAGCGAGCTCCTCGAACGGGAGCGAGACCAGCGCCACCAGCAGCTCCTCGGGGGAGAGGCCCCCGTGGCTCCCCTTGAGGAAGTGCTCCTCAGGGGTCCGGGCGCCGGGGGGGCGGTACCAGAGCGAGGCCCCGGGTCCCGCGAGCGCGAGGAGGTCGCCCGTCCGCTCCGCGAGCTCCGGATGCAGGGGGCCCGGGCCGTAGAGGCCCGCCTTCACCGTCTCCCCCACATCGAGGAGCGTCCAATCGGAAGGGAGCGTCGAGGTGAGATGGGAGCGGAGCTCCTCCTTGCGACCGGACTTGGCCTTGAGGAAGGCGGCCCGGCGCTCCCCGGAGGGGGGGCGCTGGAGGAGCTCGAGGAGCCGTGCGTCCTCGTGGGCCGCGCGGGCGAGCGAAGGCTGGACCTCGACCTGGCCGTGGTCCCCCGTCAGGAATAGGTGCACGCCCTCCCGTGCGGCTGGTGACAGACGGGCGGCGGCCGAGGCGAGCGCGTGGAGCACGTGGGTGATCTCGTCGGCCGCGATCGTGAGAAGCGGGCCGTTGAGGTGGCCCACCGCGTCCAGCAGGTCCCAGTACACCCAGAGGAGCCGGGGCCGCTGCTCCGGGGGATGGGAGAGGAGCCGGGTGAGGTGGTGGGTGAGGTCCGAGAGCGAAAGGTACCCCTCGAACCTCGCCCCGTCGTAGAGGATGCGCGTGAAGGCGCTGCCCTGGAACTGCTCCTTCGTGAGGGCGACGGAACGGACCCCTCGGGAGAAGAGGGTCGGGACGGGCATGAGGTCCTTGGGCTGGAACCCCCGGGCGATGGCCAGGTCCCGGGAGCCCCCCCAGGGAGGAGCGAACTTGAGCGTGTTGAGGATGGAGCCCCAGCCGGGGAAGTACTCGGTGTATCCGACGATCCCGTGGGTGCCGGGGGCGACGCCGTTGGAGAGGGAGATCAACGCGGAGGAGGTGGTCGAGGGGAAGACCGACGTGATCGGCAGCGTCCGGGGAGCGAGCCCTTCCGCGAGACGACGCTGCGCGGGGGAGCGGGCGACCTCGAGGAAGCCCTGGAACGACGTCCAGCCGAAGCCATCCAGGAGGAAGACGACGGTGGTCGAGCCCTCCCCGCCCTCTGAAAGCCCCTCCGCATAGGTCGACCTTAGCGGTGGGAGCAGCGGAGCGGCCAGAGCTCCGCCCGCCCGGCGGAAGGCGCTCACGCCCACGTTCGGGAGCGAGCGGCCGTCGAAGTCGGGCCCTGGGTACTTCCCCCCGAAGCGGGGCTTGGAGAGCCCCTCGGCGAGCCGAAGGGCGCTCTCCCCCACCCGGACCACCAAGTCTCCGACCTCCTTCGGTGCCCCTCAAGGGGCGAGGCTCTTGAAAGTGAGGAGCCCCCGCGCCCCGTCCCCTCAGAGGAGGAGGCCGACCACGACGCTCGCGACGAGGACGAGGAGCACCGCGCTCACCAGGGCAGCGTAGTCGCTCTCCCGCGCCTGGTGGAAGGCGAGGACCGAGGCGCAGACCCGCGCGATGGGAGTTCCGACGAGGACGGCGATCCCGGCGAGCAGAAGCTCGATCCCCGGGGACATCCCGAGCCACGGTCGAAGGTCCAGCAGGTCCAACGGCCGTTGAAGGTCCGAGGGCGAGGCCTGCAGCGCCACCAGAAGCCCCCCCACGGTGAGCAGCAGAGCGCCCAGCGACACGCCGTAGCGCAGGATGCGGCCGAGCTGCCCGGCGAGCCGGTCGATGTCCGCCGACGGGACAGGCGGCGCTGCCCCGTCGTGCGCCCCGGTCATAGGCTGGACACCCCGAGGCCCCTCAGGACCATGATGAGCGCGGCCGCCAACAGGACGAGGATGAAGGCGAGCTTGAGCGTCCGCGTGGAAGCGACCTCATGCAGACGCGTCCCCAGGAACGTTCCCGCGAGGGTCCCCACAGCGACGGGAGCGACGATGAGCGGCAGGACGTCCCCTTGGGCGAGGTAGACCAGAGCGCCCGCGACGGCCGTGACGCCGATCATGAGCGAGCTCGTCGCGGAGGCGACCTTGATCGGCACCCCCATGACGCCGGTCATCGCGGGCACCTTGTAGATCCCGCCGCCGATGCCAAGAAGGCCGGAAGCGCACCCTGCGACGAAGGCGAGCGCCAGGCCGGTCCTTGCCCTTCCGACTCGGAACGCTGTCGCGGGGCGGTCGCCGTCGGGAGGAGCGGTCCCGTGGAGCCTCCATCGGTCCGCGAGCCGGTCCGGGGGCGGGACCGTCACCTGTCCGCGCTTGAGGTCCCGGTAGAGGAGCCCGACCGCGGAGGCGCAGACGGCGGCGAAGGCGCCGTAGAGCACCTCGCTCCCCGCGGCACCCAGGAGGACGAACGCGGTGACGAACGCCCCGAAGAGCGCGCCCACCGAGGTCGCGATCTCCAGGAAGAAGCCGAGCCGAAGGTGCAGGAGCCCGCGCGAGGCGTAGCGGGAAGCGGAACCCGCCGAGGTCGCGATGACCGAGATGAGGGAGCAGGCGACCGCGAAGTGGACGTCCACCCCGAAGAGCAACACCAGGCCGGGAACGATCACCAGCCCTCCGCCCAGACCGAGCAGCGAGCCTAGGGCGCCCGCGCCGATCGCGAGCAGAAGGATCCCTAGGAGCGCGAGCGCCAGCGAGAGCAAGGCCCCTCTCCCCCCCACCTGGCGGCCCTTGCGGGGCCCTGCGCGTCCATCGCGGGCTCGGATTTCAAGCGGGCCCCTCTCGGGCGCCGCGCTCGATGGGGTCCTCCCCGAAGAGGTCGAGCCGCCGCTGACCGGGGGAGGCCTCGGAGAGGTCGGAGACGGAGACCCCCAGCGTGCGGACGCGCCAGCCCCGGGCGAGCATCGGGGCGGGCGGACCGTCCTCCGAGAGCGCACCGAGGCGGCCCCGTCGTCGAGCCTCGACCTCGCCCAGGATCTGCTCGGCCAGCTGCTCCACCGTCCGACCCAGCACCTCCGCGCTGTCGGTGCGCTGCGGGAGCGTGCGGCTGCGCTGCCACTGCCGGAAGTCTCCCAGGCGGACGCGGACCGTCACGGTGCGGAACCATCGGCCTTGGCGCGCCGCGCTCTCCGCGAGGCCTCCGCTCAAACGTCGGAGCGCCTCCCGGATCTCCCCCGGGTCGGAGCGGTCCTCGTCGAACGTGCTCATCGCTCCGATGGAGCGGGGGCCCTCCTCCTCGGGCCATGGCTCCTCCGTCAGCACCCCCCGCGCGAGGTCACGCAGGGTCCCTGCGGTCCCTCCCAGCGGCCGGCGGAGCCGCTCGAGCGGTGCCGCGGCGAGCTCCGCGAGGGTCTTGACGCCGAGCTCCCCGAGCGCCGCCTCGGTGACCTTCCCGATCCCGGGGACCGCCCGCACTGGAAGGGGTGCCAGGAAGGCCGCCACGCGCTCTGGAGCGACCACGACCACCCCTCCCGGCTTCGCCCGGTCGGAGGCGATCTTGGCCAGGGTGAGAGAAGGGGCGATCCCGATCGAGCAGGGCAGGTCGAACCGTTCCCGGACCTCCTTCTGGAGGGCGCGGCCCTCCGCTTCGGCCGCCTCCGACCCCCCGCCCTCCCACGGATAGGCGGCCTCGTCGATGCTGAAGGTGCGGGCGTTGGGGGCCCTTGCCTTGAGCAGGCCCATCACGCTCCGCGAGTTCTCCTCGTAGAAACCGAAGTCCGGAGGGACCCAGACGTACTCCGGGCAGAGGGCGAACGCCTGGCTCACGGGGAGGGCGGAACGTAGGCCGAAGGCCCGCGCTTCGTAGGAGGCGGAGAGCACGACCCCCCGGCCCTTCCCCCCCTTCGGGTCCGCGCTGACCGCGACGGCTCGTCCTCGGAGCTCCGGGCGGCGCTTGAGCTCGCAGGAGACGTAGAACGCGTCCATGTCCAGGTAGACGCACCAGCGCACGGTCGGACCACGTTCCCCTCCCCCTTGAAGGTTGGACCCCGCCCCGCCCGTCCCTGGGAGGAGAGCTCCCCCGCGTGCTCACGCCCCAGCTCAGATGCGACGGGCGTTGACCATGGGGGTGCGCACCGCGAGGCGGACCCGACCGTGGAAGCGCCCTCCCGCGAGTTCCGCGAGACGGCGCAGCTTCTCACGACGCGCGCTCGGGGGCAGGGCCCGGATGTCCGAGAAGCTCGCAAAGGGCCGGATCGCCATCTCTGTCGAGAGGTCGGCCTTCCTGCGATGCTCCGTTAGGAGGGCGTGGTCGGATCCTTCGTGGGCCCGGAGGGCGGAGGGAAGGTCGAGGTAGCCCGCCGGGGAGGCAGGGTGCGACCTGGGCGGACGCCGGGCGGGCCCTCGTTCCCGGTCCTCCTCGAAGATGGGTCGGCTCTCCCGGGACCAGGCGTTCGGGCGCGAGCGGTCCCCGTGGGGGTTCGACCAGACGGCGAGCCGCCCGCCCGGTCAGAGGAGCCCCGCGACCCGGTCCAAGGCACGGGCCTGGTCGGACCCATGGAACGAATTCGCCACGACGACGAGGTGGAAGATGCCCTCCGTGAGGGAGGCGTCCTCGAAGGGGGACACGACGGGTCGACATCGACCTCGCGCGGGCCCGAGGCTCTCGCAGTCGTGCGCGGCCATGCGCCGGTCCGCGTCGACCGCCGTGAGACGGAGGTGCCCCCGACACAACATCTCGCGCGTCGCGACGCCCGTGCCCGTGCCCGGCCCCAGCTCCAGCACCCGGGCGCCGGGACGGGGCCCACAGGGGGCCCTCAAGGTCTGGTCGACCTCTTGGGGGCATCCGGGTCGCCCCCGAGCGTAGCCCTGGGGGTCGGCCCCGTAGATTTAACGGCCCGTCTCGCGAGGGAGCTCCGCCGCCCCCTCACGCGGGGGGCCCCCTTCGACTGCCTGAACGGGGTTCCTCGCCTTCGAACGCGGCCGTTCAGAGGCCGCCGAAGTCGACGGCCTTCGCGTCGACCTCGATCCCCCGCGGACCGAAGCGGTAGGGCTGGCGCGTCCGGGTATGGGCCGTCCGCCGCATCTTGAGGACCTTCACGGCGAGCCCGGCGCGGTGCGCCTGGGGGTCCTCCGTCGGGAAGAGCAGCAACACCCCGTCGGCCACGTACTCCCCGAGCCCGTCGCGGGAGACCTCGGGGGCGAGCGGGTTCGCTTCAGCGGTCATGAGGGTGGTCGCTCCGGTCTGGCGGCACATCCTCGCCATGGTGAACAGCAGGCTGCGCCGCTCCACCTCGTCCGGAGCGAGGGAGGAGAGGAGCGAGATGGAGTCGACCACGATGCGGCGCGGCCCGAAGGCCTGCACTTCGGCGGGGAACTGGCTGCGGATCCGCTTGAGCGCGTTGTTCGCGTCCTGCGGGTCGATCCGGACGAGCTTCAAGGTCCCCTTCTTCACCGCCTCGCCCAAGGACCAGCCGAACTGGGAGGCGGACCCGAGGAGCGCCTCCGGCTCCTCCTCGAAGGAGAGGTAGAGCGTCTTCTCCCCGTGGAGCGCGCCCGCCGAGACGAACTGGAGGGCGAGGCAGGTCTTCCCCACCCCGGGGGTCCCGAGCACGAGCACCACGTGGCCCTGGGGGAAGCCTCCCTGGAGCATCTCGTCGAGCCCGCTCACCCCTGAGGAGACCCGGGGGGGAGAGGCCGCGGAGGAGAGATCAGCCGACGCGCTCATACTGTGTGGTCACCAGCCCGAACCGCCCCCGCACATCCAGCAGGAACCGACCCTGAAGCTCCTGCGGGACGTAAGCGAGGAGCGGCATAGACTTCTCGATGAGGAGGGCCCGGGTGCGGATGGAGCGGTTTGGGTGCTTCACCCAAGTGAAGTCGAGCACGCCGTCGACCGAGTCCTTGAGGCCCTGCTCCACGCGCGGGTCCGCGACACCGGTGCCGAGCAGGAGGTAGACCAGGCCGTTCCACTGCTTCGCGCGCCGACGGAGCCCCTTCACCACCGTCAGGATGTCCTCGTCCTGGACGGAGCTCCGGGCGAGCAGGTCCGTGAGCGAGTCCACGATGAGGAGCGTGCCCTTCCCCCGGGCTTCGAGCATCGCCGTGAGGTCCCCTAGGATCCCGTCGGTGGAGAGGCGGGGGGGAGGGGCCTCCAGCATCGGACGCTCCGAGTCGGCCCAGGTCGCGGGGACCACGCTGTCCGCGAAGTAGGCAGCGGAGAGGTCCGCGAAATCCAGGTGCTCGATGAGCAGCTCGCTGTACTCCGTCGGGAAGGCCGTGTCGACCTCTCGAAGCAGCTGCTCCCGGGAGCGGGTCATGCTGAGGTAGGTGACCCTGCCGGGGAGCGCGAGGGGCCCCTGGTAGCGTCCGAGGTAGATGGAGCGGCTCTCCCGGTGGTGCGAGGCACGCATGAGCGTCGCGGCCGAGGTGAGGGCGAACTCGTAGGCCCCCGCACCCGGCTCGGAAGTGAGGAGCATCACGCTTCCCACGGGGAGGCCACCGGTGATGTGGTCGAAGTCGTTGACGCCTGTGGGGATCCGGGGGGAGACCCTGGACACTCCGATCTCCCGCCCTTGCACGCCTCACCGACGCTTGGGGGGGCTCATGAGGATGACGGTTCACTCGAAGGGCTCGGCGGGTCCCGTGGGAGGATAGCGCCCGACTTCAGGAACTCGCGAAGCAGGACCGTCGCGTACTGCCCCTTTTCGAGCAAGAGGTCGAACCGGAGCGATGCGCCCTCCTCCCCTGAGGAAGCGACCTCGCAGCGGGGCTCTCCATCGCCCGGGAAGAGGCGTCTCGGGAGGGGGGCGAGGAGCGCGCGGAAGGTGCCCTTGCTAGAGAGCTCGGGCGCCTCCGGCAGGTGGAAGTCCTCCCGCGCGACCCCCTCTTCCTCAAGGACCTTCGCCCAGATCTCCCCGGGGCGCCCGCGCGGCAGGGGGGTGTCGGTCCCGACCAGAGGGCCCGCGACCCGGGCCCGCCCTCCCCGTACCCAGTCGCGGGCCTCCGGCAGGTTGTCCTCCGACACCGGCACGGGCGGGCGACCTTCGTCGAGCCCGTCCGGGGCGATCCGCACCAGGTGGTCCCCGGCGACCGGTTCCCCGAGGGGAAGTCCCTCGAAGATGCGACGGCTCAGCGCGACGTTGTACAGGTAGCTCTGATAGGCGTGGACGAAGAGCTGGCGAAGGGAGCGGGGCAGGGCCCGGAGCGCCTGCGCCCCGTTCTTCCCCTCGGCGAGCTTGTGGAGGAGCGAGCGTTCGAAGGTGAAGGTGTCGGGGAACTCGCGGAGCGCCCGAGCAGGGTCCCGGTGCTCCGCGTAGGCCGCCCGCGCCTCGTGGCCCTGGGGGGCAGGACCGGAGACCCCGGAGGTGAGGTAGGCGTCTACCGCCTCTTGCGCGGAGCCCAGCACGAGCGCCCTTCCGACGAGGTGGGTCACCGGCCGGACCTCTCCGAAGCGCTGGGGTCCGAAATAGTTGGGGAATCCCCCCAGGACCTTGAGCTCCTCCCGCACGGCACGGGCCCGCTCGGCGATGTTCTGGGGGTCTCCCGAAAGGGCCCCGACACGGAGGAGGAAGCGGTTCCCGTAGAGGTTCCCGAGGGCGAGCCCTTCCCGGGCCCGGTAGGCGCCCTCGAGGCGCACCCCCGAGAGCTCGAGCCCCTCCAACCGCTGCGGAGCGACCGGGAGGGAGAGCAACTGGCGGGTGACCGCCCGCCGGTCCTTCGTGCCCGCGAACCCGATCGCCCCCGGAGGAAGGCCGAGCGCCCGCTGCAGGCGCTGGACGAGCGCGTTCTGCTCCACGTCGCGCGACTCCGCCCGGACGATGGTGAAGCGCCCCTGGGGATCGGGCAGCGGGTATCGGGAGACCTCCTCCACCTCGAAATCGGTGGGGTCGATCTTGATCCGTCCACCTATGCCCGGAGAAGGGCTGCCGTAGGTACTGAGCCCCATCGCGCGTTCGTGGGGAGGGGGGACCCACGGGCAACCTCCCTCCGGGACGGGGCTCACGGCGTGGCGGAGCGCAGGCTCCCCTTAAGGCGGAGGGCTCGGCAGAGGGGGCCGAGGGCCCCGGACAGGGGAAGGGACGCTCCGCGCACGCGAGGCCCGGTCGAGGACGCTCGTCCCCGCCCCACGCGATGGCTCCAAGAGGGGACGGCCCATGGAGGCGAGCGTGGCGGATAACGGGGTGGAGGAGGCCAAGGAGGACCGCGCTCGCGTCGTTCGCATCTCCCGCCCTCCCTCCTCACGCGAGAAGGCTCGCTCCCCGGGCCCCCTGACACCGACCCCGCAGGATCGCGAGGGCCCGGTCCCCACCGCGTCGGCTCCCTCCATGGTGGCTCGGCCCCGCGGGTCGTCCCCGCTACGCCTCCGTAACCAGGGGGCCGTCGACCGCTCCCTTCGTCTCTACCTCTTGGGCTTCGTGCTGCTCCCCTCGCTGCTCTTCGCCTTCCTCGTCGGACTGGTCCTCACCTCCCCCTACGCGCCGGTCCGCTCGGACCTGCCGGGCGTGGTCTACCTTCTCGTGATCCTCGCCCTCTTCCTCGCCGGAGGGTACTGGTTCACACTGGGCCGCTCTCCGAGGTCGTTCCGTTTCGACAAGAGCGCGGGGAAGCTCCGCGTCCGCTACTTCGAGGGCTCCGTGGAGGAGCTCCAGTTGGGGCCCGAGGCCTTCCAGGCGGCGGTCGAGGTCTACGCGACCGGGTTCTTCGCCCCCGTCCCGACCGAGCTCGTCGAGTTCCACAACCCGCCCTACCGCCCGCGCCGCTGGATCGTTGAGCGGCGCCTGCTCGATGGGGTCGCGCCCCGGCACCCTCCGAGGAAGAGGCAAGGTTCCGGCTGGTCCCGCGTCGGGTCGCTCGACGAGGTGGACGACTGAGGAGGAGAGCGCCCCCCGAGGGGGAACGTTTCGCACCGCGGACCTCTCCTGGGCCCCACCGCGCTCAGGCGGAGGGCGTGGTCAGCCGAGGAGGTCCTCGAGCTCGCCCGCGACCATGGTCAAGAGCTGGTCGAGGGACCGGTTCTTGAGCTCGGTGATGTGACCCCCGGCGGTCTCGAGCCGCGCCAGGAACTCGTCGCCATCGCGCACGAACTGGAGCGAGAGGATGCGGGAAGGCTCGTCCGTCAGCACCATCTGGAGCGCCGGGAGGGCCTCGACCGCGGCGTTGGCGGCCTCTGTGCGGGTCGCGGGCTTCGCGCCCTTCGCCGAACCTGCCTTGGCGGCCGGCTTCGGGGCGGGCTGCTTCGCCGCCGCCGGGGCCTTCACCGGGGCCTTACCGCGGGAGGCCGCGGGAGGACGGGCCCCCGAGGAGGGACCCTTCGATGGAGTAGAGGCCCGCTTCGTGAGCTTCTGCGCGCCGGCCCGTCTGGACTTCGACAAAGGTTTCGGTGCCAAGCTGGCCCCTGCCTGCGGCGGGCGGAAAATCAATCGCTATTAAAGGTCGCTCAAATCGCCCGACCCCCCGGCGGCCCACCCCTCCGAGGAGGCAAGGGGTTCATCAGGGGGTCGCCTCTCCCTTGCGCACGTGGGCGACGCGGCGACGTCCTGGACCGAGGAGCGGGAGGAGCCCGAGGGGGCGACCCTTCCTCCCCGGGCCGTCCTGCTCCTGCTCGCCTCGGTGACGCTCCTGGTCATCTTCCTCAGCCTGGACCCGCTCCTCACCTTCGGGGCCTGGGGGTCGGACAGCGGCGAGTACGCGAGCCTCACCTCAGCCCTCCTCACGCACCACGCCTTCCAGCTCTCAGGGTACACGGGCTGGGGCTTCGGCTATCCGTACTTCCCAGGTCTCTTCGAGGTCGGCGCGGCGGTATCGGCCGCGACCGGGGCGGACCCGCTCCTCTCGCTGGAGCTCGCGGTCCCCACGCTCGGGGCCCTCGGCGTCATGCCCCTCTTCCTGCTCTTCCGCCGGATCCTTCCCTCCGACGGTGTCGCGCTGCTCGGGGCTGCGCTCTCAGGGGTCGCCGCACCGCGCCTGTTGGTCCTCTCCCACGCGGCGCCGGTGACCCTCGGCGACCTGCTATGGATCGCTTCGCTCTGGGCCTTCGTCGAGCAGCGCAAGGACCCCCGGTGGTGGGGGGTGCTCGCACTGACCGCCCCCGCCCTGATCCTCACCCACCACCTCTCCTCCTACTTCTTCCTCCTCACGGGGCTGGGGCTCCTGGTCGGGCTCGAGCTCTACGCCCCCCGCCGCTGGACCCGAAGGTTCCCTCTCCCGGAGTTCGTCTTCCTGGGCGCCTTCGCGATCGGACTGCTCACCTTCTGGTCGCAGTACGCGCTCCCCTTCTGGTCCACGATCGTGCTCAAGCAGGGGCTGTTGAGCTCCCCCGGGACCCTCGTCACGGGCGTGGTCGTGGGCATGCTCCTCTTCGCCCTTCTGGTCCGTTGGCGCAGGGTCCGCTCGGACCGCGCGCTCGCCTCTGGGCGCAGGGCCTCCGAGAAGGCCCTCTGGTCGCTCAAGTTCCCCACGCGCTCCCACGTGGCACGTGACGGGCTGCTCCTCTCGGCGCTCATCGTCGTCCCCCTCTCCGTCCTGATGGTGGTCCCCTTGCCGGGGACCCAGGATGTCGCACCGCCGCTCCTGCTGCTCTGGTACGCCCCGATGATCGCCTACATCCCGCTCACGAGCGGGACCCGGGGGGTGCTGCCGGCCTCTCGCCTGGGGCCCGGCCTCCACGCGCTCATCGTCGCGGTGGGGCTCTCCGCCATCTTCTCCATCGTCAGCGCGAGCACGGCGATCCCGCTCAATCGCCACACGGAGTACCTCATCCCGCCGCTCGCGCTCATCACCGCCCTCGGGATCACCCGGGGCCTCTCCGCTCTCCGGGACCTGCGGAGCGTGCACAGCAAGGTCCCGTACTTCGCAGCCCTGGCGAGCGTCGTGCTGCTCGTGGCGGCGAGCGGAGCGACCGCCTATCCTCCCCCGACGCTCCTGGAGGGGTTCCAGGAAGGCTTCACCCCGGCAGACCTCTCCGAGTCCACCTGGATGGCGGTCTCGCTCCCGGCGGGGGCCCACCTCGCTTCGGACCACCGGTTGAGCGACCTCTACTTCTACGACTCCGGGGGCTCGCCGGCCACCTGGGACAACGCGAGCTGCCTGTTCATCGGCACAGACTCGTACTGCGCCTACGCGGAGCTGCAGAGCTCCTTCCTGCCCGAACCTCCACCGCCCCAAGGGCACGGTCCGCCCGCGGGCAAGATCTATGCCGTCGCGGTCGACGAGACCATGCGGACCCAGGGCGTGGCGCTCGACCCGTCCCAGCCGGCCGTGCCGATGAGCGGCGCAGCGCAGGACCGGTTCGCAGGCCCCGGATTCGTCGAGCTCTACTCGGCCGGAGGGCAGACCGTCTGGTGGGTGGTCCTCTCCGAGGTCCCCTCGCCGCCCTAACGGGCGGACCACGGACGGACCGACCCGTCCTGACCGACCGTCTCCACCATGACCCGCCCTCGCCGGGCGAGGAGGTCGACGAGCTCGCGAGCGGTCCGCAGCTTCTCCTCCTTGACCGAGCGGGTCCCCACGGGTTCAGCGGAGGCGGAGTCGAAGTCGTAGGAGAGCAGTCGTGCGCGCGTGGCTCCGTAGTCCTCCGCGACGAAGAGCGCGCGGTCCCCGTCCGTGAACCCCCCGGGGTTGAGGAGGCCCCCGCTCGGCGCTCCGGCGCAGCTGCCGGCGACCGGGCCGGGGAACCGGGGGGTCCACTCCTCCACCGCGCCTCGGTTGTCACCGTGGGCGTGGACCAGGACCATCGCTCCCCTACGGCTCGCCTCGACCTCGTCGGGGAGGAAACCGTCGAGGTCCGTCACGATGAGGTCCGGCACCCTCCCCGCGGCGAGGCAGCGCGTGGTGGCCCCATCCGCCGCGATGACCACGAAGGGACCTGCTCCCCTCTTCCCTTGGAGGTGGTCGAGGGCCTCCGGCGTCGCCGGCCCCCCCCCCACGAGGAGCGCGGGGCGTCCCCCAAGCAGCTCGTGCAGGGCCCTCTCCGCTTCTCCTCCGAGAAGGGGACGGGCGGACCTCGAGAGCGCCCTTCGAAGGGCTTGCGCGCTCTCCTCGTCGGAGAGACGGGAGAACCCGAAGCGCCGCAGGATCCGCTCGTACTCGGGGTCCCAGTCCCTGTGGTCCATGGCCCGACCCCCGGTCACCCGACGCTGAGAGGGATAGCCCTCACCCGCCAAATGGGTCGCCTCCCGTGCCCCGCCTTCGCACGGGGCCGTGGAAGCGCCCTAGCCAGGGGGCCCTTCGCAGGGGCCCTGGGGCGCGGCGGAGGGCGTCCCAAACGCCCCGAGAGACCTCGACCCACCCCCCGACTTTCCCGGGCATAGGATATATACGCGGTCGAGAATCGCCCGGCGTCCGGTGAGCCGTAGCTATGCGTCCTCTGGCCCAAGATATCCTCTCCCGCATCCCCGGCGGAAAGTCCCCCAACCCCTCGCCACCTCCCCCTCCTCCGACCCGGGGGAGCGAGAGCGATGACGCGGAGCTCGAGGCCGTCCTCGCGAGCCTCAAGACCAACATCAAGGTGGTCGGTTGCGGTGGTGGCGGTTCCAACACCGTGAACCGCCTCATGGAGGACGGGATCCAGGGCGTCGAGCTCTACGCCTGCAACACCGATGCCCAGCACCTCCTGACGATCCACTCCCCTCACAAGATCCTCCTCGGCCGCCGCTGCACCCGCGGCCTGGGAGCGGGCGCGCTCCCCCAGGTGGGCGAGCAGTCCGCCCGGGAAGCGGAGGATGAGCTCAAGAAGGCGCTCACGGGCGCCGACCTCGTCTTCGTCGCGCTGGGGCTAGGAGGAGGGACCGGGACCGGTTCCGCCCCCGTCGTCTGCCAGATCGCGAGGGAGGTCAACCAGAACAACTGCCTCGTGATGGCCGTCGCGACGCTCCCCTTCACCTCGGAGGGCATCGTCCGGCGGGAGAACGCGCTGGTGGGTTTGGAGCGGCTCCGCTCCGTCGCGGACACCGTCATCACCATCCCTAACGACCGGCTGATCCAGCTCGTCCCTCGCCTGCCGCTGCAGAGCGCCTTCCAGGTCGCGGACAGCGTGCTCTCCCGTTCCATCCGAGGGATCACCGAGATCATCACGCGACCCGGCCTCGTGAACCTGGACTTCAACGACCTCAGGACCATCATGAAGGGCGGCGGCGTCGCCCTCATCGGCATGGGCGAGTCCGACAGCGACACGCGGGCGGAGGATGCCGTGAACGAGGCGCTCCACTCCCCGCTCCTCGCGGTGGACATCCACGGGGCCGCTGGAGCCCTCATCAACGTGACCGGTGGACCGGACATGACCGTCACGGAGGCCCAGAAGGCGGCCGAGGTCGTGCAGAAGGCGGTCTCCCCCAACGCCCGGATCATCTGGGGGGCCGCGGTGGACCCGACGATGCAGAACACCATCCGGTGCATGGTCGTCGTGACCGGCGTCAAATCCTCCCAGCTCTTCGATGCGCGGACCCCGCTGCCTCCCCAGATGCGTCCGGAAGGCAGCCTGGAGATCGACCACGTCCGGTGAGCCGCGGAGAAGGTAGGAGCGAGATCGATGACCATCGTGGACAGGGCCCGTCGCGTGCAAGACACGCTCGACGGCCATCTTCGCAACGTGGGGCACGGGAAGTTCGGGCGCATCCTGCGCATGGCGCGCAAGCCCGACGTGGACGAGTACGTGAAGGTCCTTCAGGTGACTTTCCTGGGCGCCGTCCTCATCGGCGGGATCGGGTTCATGATCTACATCTTCTTCACCGTGCTGGGCCCGTGGGCCTGGGGGCAGTTCCAAGGCCTCTTACCGGGAGGACTATGAGCCCGCCTGGGCCCAAGGCCGCCCCTGAAGAGGACGAAGGGATCGGCCTCCTCACCGGCGAAGAGAAGGCGGCGCCCAAGACCACCCCCACCCTCCACCGCGAGTCGGTCCTCCGACCGACCGAGGAGATCGGTGGCGCGGCCGCTCCCCGGCAATCCTCCTCCCAGCCCATCCACCTCTCGGTCAAGGCGGCCGACGAGACGGTACGGGAGGTCACCGCGGGCACGACGACGTCGCTCTCGGCGGTGGTCGCTTCCGACCGCCCGGAAGTGGGCGAAGCGGTGATCAAGGTCGAGGTCGCCTACACCTCCACCTACCAGGGCGAGGGCGCCGAGTGGCGCACCTGGTGGATCCCTCCGGGCAGGCGCAACCGCGAGGAGATCGTCGCGCGCAGGGTCGAGACCGTAATCGAGCTCCACCCGCGCACCCCTGTGCCGCTCACCTTCGAGGTGGAGACCCCGCCCGGCGTCCGCTACGGCGACCGGATGGAGCTCAGGATCAGCGCCCGGTGGCGCGGCGAGAGCGTGACGGGCGAGGGCCCGGCGACGCTGCGCCTCGCTTGGGCCGCGCGGCAGGCCCTGCTCGCGATCAAGACCTCCCGAGGGTACGAGCGCGAGGTCGCGGACACGTTGCTCACCCGCGCCGAGGAGAAGGGCGACGTCATCTTCGCGCTCTTGGTCCCGAGCGCCCTGCGCGGCTACGTCTTCGCCGAGGGGATGAGCTTCGAAGGGGTCCACGAGATGATGCGCGGGATCCGCAAGGCCCGCGGCCTCGTCGCCGGGGAGACCACGCTCAAGGAGGTGGAGCCGCTCCTGGTGCCCAAGATCACCGTCGAGGGCTTCGTCGAGGGGGCCATCGTCGAGCTGGTGGCAGGACCCTTCAAGGGCGAGAAGGCCCGCGTCAAGAAGATCGACCAGGGGAAGGAGCAGATCACCGTCGAGCTCATCGAAGCGGTGGTCCCCATCCCGGTCACGGTACGCGGAGATCACGTGCGCATGGTGGAGAAGGGAGGGGTGAAGGGTGGCTGATCAGGTCGTGAACGTCCTCATCGAGGGTGGCAAGGCAGCGCCGGGGGCGACCCTGGGCAGCGCCCTCGGCCCTCTGGGGATCAACGTCGGGAAGGTCGTCGCCGAGCTCAACGAGCGGACCAAGATGTACAACGGGATGCGCGTCCCCGTGGCGATCCGGGTCAAGGCGGACAAGAGCTTCACCGTCGAGGTCGGTCGGCCCGGCACGGCGGCGCTCCTGCTGGCCGAGGTCAAGAAGGAGAAGGGCTCCGGCAAGTCGAAGACCGAGGTCATCGGGGACGTCTCGATGCCGCAGGTCCGCAAGATCGCGGAGCTCAAGAAGGAGGACCTTTTCGGCCGCTCCGAAGAGGAGCGCGTCAACCAGGTCATCGGCACGTGCGTCTCCATGGGGGTCACGGTGGACGGCCGCGATCCCAGGGAACTCCTCAAGGAGCGCAAGGCCTCGACCGGGGCGGCATGATGCCTCCCGCCGGCGCTCCCGGCATCCCCGACCTCTCCAACGCAGAGCTCGTCGAGTACACCGTTGAGAGCGGCGAGAACCGCCTGCGGCTCAAGCTCAAGGACGGCGCCGTCATCGAGATCCGCATGGAGGTCCAGCACGTCTTCCGGGTGGGGAACGACCCGGTGACCGGGCTCCCCCAGTACGTCGCGATGACCCCGTCGCTCCTGCGGGTGATCTCCTGCCCGAAGGAACTGCGCAAGGCCCCCTCGAAGCCGAGCGCGAAGGAGACGAAGAACCTCCCCGGGTTCAGTTGAGAAGGGTCCTCGCCCCGCCGTGCGGGGAGGGGGAGCGCTCGCGTCGCTCAGCGGATGTAGGGGTCGGTCGTGTCGGAATCGAACCCCTTCACCATGCGCAGCCGGCGCCCCTGACCCCCCGGAGAGAACCGGAGGAACGGGAAGCGCTCCCAGAGGTCCCCCTCGGCCATCCCCGTCGCGGGGTGGTCCGGCCCGAAGGCCTCCCGGGTGACCTCGGCCGTGACCTTCCTCACCGCGGCCTCCCCCCAGTACCCCAAGGCGTGGAGGTACTCGTGGGCCAGGACCACGTAGACGAAGGAATTGAACTCGAGCGGGGAGGAGGCCATCTGGCGCATCGTCGCGAGGATGCCCTCGTTCATCACGATCACGTTCCCGGTCACGGGCCAATAGGCCCCCAGCCCGGGAGGCAGGTCGGAGAGCGCGAGGCCGAGGCCCGTGCGTTCCCGCCCCAGGACGCCGCGCACGGTCCGGCGGACCACCTGGAAGATCCGGTCGAGGTCGGAGGCCCTGGCGAGGGCCGCTGCAAGGTCCGAACGCTCACCGCCCTTCCTGGACCCGCCCTGGACCGCGCCGGGGACCACGCCCCGACGCGCGGTGGGGATCGAGGGCTGGCGCAGGAAAGCGATCCCCATGTGCGCTCGCCCCTCTGACCGTGGAATCTTAGGCCGCCTAAGTATTTAGTGGGCGGCGGCCCGGATCCTAGGACGGCCACACGCACCCTGGCCCTTGGCCGGGGCGGACTCCAGCACGGCGCGAGCGCTGGCCAGGGGTGGGCAGGTGGGTCCCCGCGCCGCCCGACGGGCGTGCTCGCCGTTGCCTCCGAAGATAGGCTTTTAGGACCAAGGTAGGTCGTATGGCCGTGCTAGGGTCTATCGCGCCAAGTTGGGCGAACACCTATCGGGCCGGACGACGAGCGCTTCCCTTCGTGGGTCTCGGGGCGCTGGTCCTTTTGCTGGCGCTGGGCAGTCTCGCTCTGCCCACCACCGGTACCGTTGGACACGCTCCAGGGCTTCCGGCCCGTGGGACGGCCACCCCGTCCCAGATCCCCTCCACCCCTCCGGCCTTGACGCACCCCCTCACGCCCCTGACGACGTTGAACGGGGTGGACGTCTCGCACTACCAACAGACGGTCAACTGGGGGAGCGTCTTCGGTGCGGGCTACACCTTCGCGTTCGCGAAGGCCGCCGAAGGGGAGAGCAGCGGGTGCAACGACAACACCTTCTCCACGAACATGGTGAACGGCAAGGCCGCCGGGCTCTACATGGCGGGCTACGACTTCGCGGAGCTCCCGACCGGTACAGTCCAGGCTTGCTCCAGCGCCGACAACGCAACGACCGAAGCGAACACCTTCCTTGCCGTTGCGGGCCCCTACTTCAAGGACGGTTACATGTACCCCGCCCTGGACCAGGAACAGGGGTGCCCCGCAGACAGCTCGGGGTCCCTCACCGCCCAGCAGCTTTCACACTGGGATGGGATGTGGCTGAGCACGGTCTCGAAGTACATCTCCACCAACGACGGCTACAACATCCTCCCGATCATCTACACCGATAGCTCCGAGGCCGGCAGCTGCATCGAGCCTTGGCTCACGATGTACCCGCTGTGGATCGCGAACTACGGGGTGACCTCCCCCAACACCGGTGTCTGGAGCAGCTGGGCCTACTGGCAATACAGCAGCTCCGGCTCGGTCCCCGGGATCTCTGGACAGTCCGACATGGACTACTTCAACGGGAACGCCGCCACGCTCAACACGACCTACGTCTTCGGCGGCGGGGGCACCCCTCCTGGCCCGACGGTCTCCTACGCGATGAAGGACCTCAACACGGGCACCGCCCTTTCCTGCGGTGCCACCTTCTCCGTGGGTGACGTCATCAACTTCACCGCGACGGTCACGGGCGGCACGGGACCCTTCACCTACGCGTGGAGCTTCGGGGACGGCGGCTCCGCGATCACCAACCCCGCGAACCACCAGTACACCGCGGCGGGCTCCGTCAACCCCACCCTCACCGTGACGGACGCCAACGGGAAGACGGGGTCCACCGGGTCGGGTTGCAGTTTCACGGTGAGCGGCACGTCCCTCAGCGCGACCGCGACCGCCACCCCCACCAGCGGTGCGGCCCCCCTCAGCGTCGCCTTCTCAGGCGCGGCGACCGGCGGCAGCGGGACCTACTCTTCCTGGTTCTGGAACTTCGGGGACGGCACGGCCCACGGCACGACCCAGAGCCCGAAGCACACCTACTCCTCCGCGGGCACCTACACGGCGACGCTCATCGTGAACGACAGCGCCGGCCACTCCGCGAGCGCGTCGGCACCGGCCGTCACCGTCACCGGGTCCAACCCACCCGTCACGGTGAGCGCGACGGGGACCCCCACGTCGGGCAGCTCGCCCCTCACCGTGACCTTCGGTTGCCTGCCCTCTGGAGGATCCGGCGCCTACAGCACCTACGCCTGGAGCTTTGGTGACGGGACCACCGGGAGCACGCAGAACCCGACGCACGTCTACACGGTGGCCTCAGGCTCCCGGACCTTCACCGCCTCCGTCACGGTGACCGACAGCACGGGCAGCTCGGGCACCTCGAACTCGGTGTCCATCACCGTGTCGGCGGGCGCCGCCAGCCTCTCCATCACGAGCAGCGCGAGCGCCCAGGCGGGCACCACCCCTCTCTCGGTCCAGTTCACCTCCCAACCCTCCGGGGGCTCGGGCAGCTACACCTCCTTTGCCTGGAACTTCGGGGATGGAGGTAGCGCTTCCACCCAGAACGCGTCCCACAGCTACGCCACGGCCGGGCACTACAACGCGACCGTCAAGGTGACCGACAGCTCCGGAACCGTCGCGACCTCCACCCCGATACCGGTGAACGTCTGGATCTCGGGAGGTTCGGGCTCCCCCTCGGTCTCGGTGTCCGGGCCAGCCTCCGCCAGCGCGGGGTCCCCCGTCACCTTCACCGCGAGCCCCTCCGGGGGGAGCGGGAGCTACACCAGCTACGCCTGGAGCTTCGGGGACACCTCCACCACGACCACGAGCCAGTCCACGACGAGCCATTCCTACTCTGCCGCGGGCGCCTACAGCGTCACGGTGACGGTCACGGACTCTTCCGGGAAGACCGGCACCTCCCCCGCCTGGACCATCACGGTGAGCGCCGGAGCGCGCGATGCGGTGGTCGTGGGCCAGGTGATGAACGTGACCTCCCAGTTCACGATCGGAGGCGCCTCGATCAAGGTGCTCCTCGCTTCCAACTCGCAGGTGCAGGACACCATGACCACCGGCCCGAACGGGACGTTCCGGGCCGCCCTCCCCGCGGGCACCTACCTCGTCAACGTGAGCGCGGGGGGCTACCGCTCTGCCCAGCAGACGGTGACGGTGAGCTCCGGGACCTACCTGCCGGTCTTCTTCAACCTCACCGCGGCCTACACGGGTCACGGGGGGACCGGGTCTTCTACGGGGGCCGGCGCATCCCCCTGGGCAGTGCTCGAGAGCCCGCTCGCCCTGGGGCTGCTCCTCGCGGTGGTGATCGCGGCGGTCGCGGCCGCCGTGCTCGTGAGCCGACGTCACCGCCGCGGCCCGGGGCCGTCCGAGCCTTCCGCGTTCTACGACCAGGACACGGTCGCGCCCTACCCGCTGGCGCCAGCCCCCGGTCCCGGGGCACCCCCCGGCTCCTGGGCCCCTCCGCCCGGGCAAGCTTAAGGTGGGGTGGGCTTGGGCCCCTCCATGCGTCCTGGGGTCGGCGGAAACCGCCGCGCGGGCTTCCTCTCCGGAGGGGTGCTCTTGCTCATCCTCGGTCTCGGGGTCGGCATCCTGCTCAACCTCTACCTTCACATGACCGCCCCGGCAGGCGGGTGCCAGACGATCGGCACGCTCCTCCATGTCTGCTCCAGCTGGGGCTGGTACGCGACCGTCGTGCTCACCCTGGGAGCCTTCGCGACCCTCGTTGGCGCGGGCATGGTCGGACTGGGGCTCCAGCTCCCGTCCTCCCCCCTGCGTCTCTTCGACACCGAGGGGGTCTACCCCCCGGATCCCGCGGAGCCTTAGGACCGGTCCCTCGGGGCGGACGCGGCGGGCGTTCGCTCGCTCGCGGGCGGAGCGCCCGGCCCGGGGTAGCCCCGAGCCGACCGTTCGGGGGTGCGCAGGCTACGGGGGAAGGCGACCCAGGGAGGAGGGGTTACCGGGGGACCTGTCCCTTGGACTTCCGCGAGGGAGGGTGCCCGAGCCGACCTGGAGGTCCCCCCTTCTTCTCGGCTTGCACGCAGTCGAGGCAGATCCGCTCGTCCTCGTCCAGACAGTTCTGACAGGCGATCCGGCCGCACGTCGCACAGCGGAGGTGGGCCGGTCGGCCGCAGCGAACGCAAGAGAGCACGATGGAGGGTCGCATCATCTCCGCCGCTCCCATCCAGGCACCAGCAAGCGGGAGCGGGTTAAAGCCTCTAGGAAGCCCGCACCGTGCTTCGCCCGGGTGATGTAGTCCGCGCTCGCCTTCGCCGCTGCGGACGCGTCGGGGAAGGACACCCCGGTCCCCGCCGCTTCGAGGATGCCCACGTCGTTGTCACCGTCCCCCGTGACGAGGCAGTCCGCGAGCGTGAGGCCGAGCTCGGCGAGAGCGAGGCGGCAAGCCGGCAGCTTGCCGGCCGATGGCTCGAAGAGATGGATCGCGAAGCCGGTGGACTCGACCTTCACCCCGCAGCCCCGGACCGCGAGCTCGATCTCGCGGACCGGGACCGTGGGCTCGAGCGCGACCTCGGTCTCGCGCCACCGGTCGGTGAAGAGCGCTCTCACCCCCAGGGTCTTGTGGGCCCGCTCGAACGCCCGGAGGGCGACCTCGCGACGGGCGAGGCGCACCACGCGGTCCTCCCCGAAGTAGACGAGGCCACCGTTCTCGGCGATGATGGGTCCCTTGAGCCCGAGGAAACGCTGGAGCCCGAGCACGACCGGCAGGACGTTGCCCGTCGCGAAGAGCACCGGGACCCCTTGGCGATGGAGCTCGGTCAGGGCCCGCACCGCGTCGAGGTCGATCCGCCGCTCCTGGTCGGTGAGCGTCCCGTCGATGTCGGTGATCACCGCCTTCGGGCGGGGCATCGCGGGAGACCTCGAGCGAGGACGACGTGCCGCGGTCAAGCCTTCGGGGCCCCCGAGGAGAGGCTCGCGAGCCGCTCGTTGAGGACCTTGCGGAGCGCTGAGGCGACCTCCTTGCCGTCCTTGCGTCCACGCACCTTCGCCATGAGGTCCCCCATGAGGGGCTGGAACGCGGCGGGTCCCTTCTCCTGGAGCAAGGGGAGGTTCGCCTCCACGATGCCCCGGGCGAGCGTCTCCAGCTCCTCCCCCATGGGGCCGGAGAGCCCCGCCCCGGAGATCGCCTGTTCGAGGTCCAAGTGTTCGAGGAACCGTCGGCGAAGCACGGGGGCGAGCCCCTCCTTCGCGAACCTTCCCGCTTCGACCGCCGAGAGGAGGGGACCCAGCAGGTCCACGCGCGCCGCGTCCTCCTCGGCGATGAGAGCTCCCAGCTCCGACTCGAGCGCCGGCATCTCCTGGGTCAGCAAGCGAGCGACGAGGGGCACCGAGTGGCCCTTCGCCACGAGGAGGTCGAAGACCTCGACCTCGCCGTCCCGCAGGAGCTTGCGAGCGACGTCCGACGCGAGGCCCGAGCGTCCCTCCAGCCGTTGGAGGGTGTCTTCGGGCCGCTCGGGAAGGCGGCGGCGGACCTCCTCCAACCGTTCGCTGGGGATGGGGATCGGGGCCACGTCCGTCTCGGGGTACATCCGGTGCCTCCCGGGAAGCGGACGGTTGTAGCGGGTCCGTCCCTCCAACGCGGGGTCTCGGGTCTCCTCGGGGACCCCCTCCAGCGCCTCCCGAGCACGGGCCCGGACCGCGGAGAGCGCGCGTTCGGCGACAGGGGGCGAGGAGGCGACCAGGACGAAGGCGTCGAGTTCCGGGTCCCCGAGCCCGAGGGCCGAGCGCACGCCGGCCACCTCCTCCGCACCCACGCCGTAGGCCGGCAGCTCGTCCGAGTGAAGGATCCCTCCGGACCCCATCGCCCGCGCATGGTCCGCGAGCTCCCTCCCGAGCCGCTCCGGTCCGGTCTTCGAGGTCCCCAGCCGCCCGGCGAAGCCGGGGAGAAGGACCGCCAGCACCCGCCCTCCCTTGGAGAGGGTCTCCCGGATCCCCTTGGACCCGGTGGTAGAGAAACTGGACGAGACGTCGACCGGTGGACCGGAGGGCACCGTCGCCCCGCGCGCTTTGAGCTCCTCGCGGACCTTGAGCAGCAGCGTCTGGCGGTCGACCTCGTTCTCGACGAACAGGGGGATCGCTCGAAGCTCCTGGACCCCCTTGATCTCGACCCGGGCTCCTCCCTCGATGCTGACGTTGAGGTCCTCTCGGATCGTGCCGAGCCCCCTCTTCACCCGGCGCGTCGCCCGCAGCAGGACGCCGAGGGCCTCGGCCACCTCGCGGGCCTCCTGCCCACCGGAGATCTCAGGACCGGTCGCGATCTCCAAGAGAGGGATCCCCAGGCGGTCGAGCCGATACGTCACCTCCTCGGGGGTCTCCCGCACCTTGCGGGCCGCGTCCTCCTCCAGGCAGATCGAGGGGATGGTGAAGCGCTTCCCGCCGACCTGCACCGCCCCGTCCACCGCGATAAGCGCCGTCCGCTGGAAGCCGCTCGTGTTCGAGCCGTCCACGACGGTCTTCCTCATCACCTGGATCTCGTCCACGACCCTCGCCCCGAGGAGCTCCGCCATGGTGAGGGCGACCTCCAGGGCCCTCGGGTTGAGCGCGTGCGGCGGCTCCTCGTCGGCCTCGACGAGGCAGGAGTGAGGGGAGACCTCGTAGCGGTAGCGCAGCCCCCGGCGGGTCTGCGCCTGGGCGGCTCGGTCCGCCGTGCCCGTCTCCCCGACCACCGCCCGCAACCGTCGCACGAACGCGCCCTGGGTCAGGTCGGAGAGCTCACAGGGGCACACGCAGAAGAGCTTCCCCGTCGCGAGCTGCTGGTGGATCTCGAGCCCAACCTTCACGAGGGACCTCCCGACGCGGGGGGGTGTTCCTGGAGCAGCATCGCCCGGTTCGGAGCGAACTCCCCCGCCACCTCGCGCAACAGATGCTCTCGCACGACCACGCCGTTCGAACTGCGCCCAAGGGCCCAGAGGAGCTTCACATACCCGGTCTCGGGGCTCATGTCGCCGAGGTAAGCCACACCGGCCTGAAGCAGCTCCCGACCCCGCGAGTACACGAAGGGGTCCACTTCCCCCTCGAGGCATTGGGTCGCCATGGCCACCACGACTCCGCGCTCGGAGGCCCGACGGATCCAGGGCAAGTGGGCAGTGGAGACGTGGCCCATGCCGGTGCCCGCGAGCAGGACGCCTCGGGCCACCCCCGAGCAGGACTCGGCGATGGATGGTGAGAGCCCAGGATGGACCCACACCAGGAGGGCCGCGTCTCCGAAGCCGAGCTCGGCGCGGGCCGGTCCCGCGTGACGGGGGCGGTGGGGGCCTTCCCAGTGGATCCCGTGCGCGTCCAACCGACCCAGGGGTCGTTCGTTGAGGGTACGGAAAGCGTCGCGACGCGTCGAGTGCATCTTCCGCACCCGGGTGCCACGATGGATCGCGAGCTGGGCATCGGAGGGGCCGGCATGCATCACCACCACGACCTCGCCGAGGTCCGCCTCCCGAGCCACCCTGACCGCTCCGATGATGTTCTCCACGCCGTCCGACGACGGACGGTCGATGGACCGCTGAGCGCCCACCACGACGACCGGGCCGGGCAGGTCCCGCAGCTGGAAGGCGAGGGCGGCGGAGGTGTAGGCGAGGGTGTCGGTGCCCATCGCGACGACGATGCCACGAACGCCCCGCTGGAACTCCTCGACCACTTCCTGCGCGAGGCGCGTCCAGACCTCGGGGGTCATGTCCTCGCTGAGGATCTCGGCGACGTTGCGGACCTCGAGGGGCCCCCCGGCCCCTATGCCGGGGTAGAGGGACTCCAGGTTCCTCGCGTCATGCACCGGGTGGACCCCCCCCGTCACGTAGTCGATGCGCGAGGCGATGGTGCCCCCGGTGGTGAGGATCGCGACCGTTCCGGGAGAGGCCTTGGATGGCCGGTCCTCCCGGGAAGCGGCCTCCGAGGGGACCTCCAACGAAGGTTCACCGAACGGGGGGCCCGGGATCACTTGGAAGGTGGTTCCCGGCTCGATCCGGACCCCCACGTTGTAGCCCGAGGCGAGCTTGAGCTTGACCACGCCGGGAGAGGAGAGCACCTCCGGCGGCAGCAGCCATCCTTCCAGCCGACGGTGGTCAGGGGTCTCGAGGGCGACATGGGTCCCCAGAGGCAGTCGGCGAAGATGCTCGAAGAGCGGGGGAGCGGGGTGCTCCGATCCCTCGGCCTTGGAAGGTCCCGTCATGGGGTCACTTCCGGTCCTGAGCAGAACGCGGCGATCCCTTCCCGGAGCAGCAGGCAAGCGGCGGCGACGAAGAGCTCGTCGGGAGGAGAGACGCGCGTGAGGTGGCCGATGATCCGCCCCGCCGCCTCCCCGGGGTCCTGGAATCGACCTGGCTGCGTCCGCAGGTCCTCGCAGATCTGCTCGCGCACCGGTGCCATCATGGCCCGCATCACCCGAAGCCCGTGCTGCGCCAGCTCCTCGGAGCTCTCCCCGGCACCAGGGACCAGGGGACCCGAGGGGGCCCCGTGGATGTGGATGCCCTCAGGGACGGGGCGCTGGACCGAGCCGGGATGCATCCGCTCCTGGAGGTCGAGAAGGCCCTGCTCGTAGAGCAAGGCGACCTTCTGTTCGAGCTCCGGGCGGGGGAGGGCGAACAGGGCTTGGAAGGCGGGCGGCGCGGGCACGCCGCGGGGGAGGGCCCCCTTCTATAAAGCGGACGGCGACGCAAAGGCTCCACGCCCCCCGCTCGCCACGTTTATCTCAAAGGTCCCGGTCGAGTCCCCCGAGAGTGGAAACTCTGACCGAAGTCCTTCCTGTGAGCCGTCTGGTCCTCTACAAGCATGGCGTGGGCTACGTGGAGCGAAAGGGCAGCGTCAAGGGTGCGACGGTGGAGCTCGAGTTCCTCCGGCAGGACATGGACGACGTGCTCAAGTCGCTCCTGGTGTACGATCACGGAGGAGGGAAGGTCACCGGCGTCTCCTACGACGGGGCGGAGGACGTCCAACAGAAGCTCGAGAAGAAGGCCCTGGTCCCCCCTGAGAAAGAGGCCCTGGTGGGGCTCCTTCGCAAGCTGCCGGGCTACCGCGTCCGGGTCAAGAGCACCGCGAGCGAGATCGTGGGGGAAGTGGTCGGGACCGATGAGTCCGAGTTCATGGGATCGGGCGAGGTCGCGGTCCCGAACCCCAAGCTCCTGGTGCGCGAAGCCTCCGGGAGACTGGTCCCCGTCCCCTTGCGGGAGCTCGTGAACCTGGAGATCGCCGACGACGGCGCTTCGGAGGACCTGCAGTACTTCCTGCGGCTCATCACTTCGGAGCGCAAGAAGGACCGGCGACACCTCACGGTGTACCTGGAAGGCGACCAGCACGACCTTTCCGTCGCCTACCTCACTTCCGCGCCGAGCTGGCGGGTCACCTACCGGCTGGACCACCGCAAGGAGGGAACGGGGTTGCAGGCCTGGGGCGTCGTGGACAACTGGCTCGAGGAGGACCTCAAGGGGGTCCAGGTGAGCCTTGTCGCCGGGAAACCGATCTCGTTCGTCTACGACATCTACGTGCCCCGCACGGTCCACCGGCCGGTCGTTCGTGAAGAGGTTCGCACGCTCGACGCCCCCGTGGAGCTAGAGGGAGCTGCGCTCGGGGAGGTCTCCGATGCGCGCCAAGAGGAACGGGCCCAGGCGAGCGGCGGCGGAGCGGCGTTCGCCCCCCCCGCCGTGTCCGCCGCACCGCGCGGCGCGGTGACCATGGCCCGGGCGAAGATGGCACGGAATGGCCCGGACCTCCAGGCGACGCTCGCCGAGTCGGCGCGGGTCGAGACCAGGCAGGTGCAGGGCGGCGACTTCTTCCGCTACGACGTGACCGCTCCCCTGACCGTCCTGCGGGGACAGTCGGCGCTGGTGCCGATCCTTCAGGGAGGGGTGCCGGCCGAGCGCATCCTGGTCTACAACGACGCGAAGGTGCCCGGGAACCCGGTCGCGGTCCTCCGGTGGAAGAACGGACAAGGCGTTCTCGAGCGGGGACCGGTGGTCGTGCTCGAGGAGGGGACCTACGCGGGAGAGGCGATCTTGAGCTACACGCCGAACGAGGCGGAGTGCAGGGTCGCCTTCGCGGTGGACCTGGGGGTCCAGGTGAAGCTGGAAGAGGTCTCGAGCCGGAGCACCATGGGGCTCGTGGTCGACCGGACCTACGCCCGGCGGGAGGAGAAGCGAAGGAAGCGCACCACCTATACCGTGGAGAACCGCGGGCCGGAGGGCGCGCCGCTCCTCATCGAGCACCCGCGCGAGCCGGGCTGGAACCTCCTGGAGGGTCAGAAGCCGGAGGAAGAGACCCCCGACCTACGTCGGTTCCGGCTCCAGCTCCAGCCGAAAAGCCGGATCACCCTCGTGGTGACGGAGGAGCGGGTCGATTCGGTGGCCCAAGCGACCGCGTCGCTCGCCTTGCCGCTCATGGAGAGCATCCTGGGGGAGGGCTCGCTCACGGGGCCCGCGCTGCAGCATCTCAAGGCGCTCATCGAGGTCCACACGGAGAAGACGCGGCTCGAGCATGCGATGGGGACGCTGCAACAGACGCGGAACACGCTCGTCCAGGAGCAGAACCGGGTGCGCGTAAACCTCTCGACGGTGCTTGCCTCCCAGAACAGGGCCCTGCAGACCCGCTACACCGAAGAACTGCAGAGCCTAGAGCAGCGCCTCGTCGATCTGCTCCAGGAGGAGGACCGCTTGCGGGCGGCCATCGCCGCCCAGGAGAAGAGGGGGGACCAGCTCATTGACACCTGGCCCTCTTCGAAGGCGGCGGCCGGCTGAGATGGCCTGGTCCGGACCGGCCTTTAATACCCCAAGGCGGTGCCCGCTTCGTCTCGGAGGAAAAGCGCGACAACACGCCCGTGTGGGGTAGCTACGGAGGGGGGCCGTTCCCCCTTCTGCTACACTGGATATCCTAGAGGCCTGCGGAGTCTCAGACCTGGGTTCGAATCCCAGCACGGGCGTCCCACCGCCTTGGCGGGGGCAAGAACCACCCACGCATTGCCCCCGCCTCCCCCCCCAGGGTGAAGGGACCGAAGGTCTCCCAGCGGGACGACACCTGGCGGGCGAAGCGGATCGCGCAGATCCGCTCGCTGCCCTGCAGGACCAGTAGGACGCGCGGAGCGTGGTCCAGGACCGATCCCGAGAGAGGGGTCGGTCGCCGCCGAGGCGAGTTCGGGGAGGACTGGCGTGGCAGAGAGACGCCGAACTCGCCATCAAACCCACCACGCCCCGCACCCGCACTCCGACCCGCGCCAGATCCCGGGCCTGACGAGGAGAATGGCCCCGTGGTGAATGCAGTAGGGGTATTCCCCGAAGTGAAGCTCCTCGATCCAAACGAGCCCCCGGCGGACCGAGTCCATCCCGTTCGTGGGAGGCTTGCTTCCTGGCCTCGGAGGCACCTCTTTGAGATCACGCAACGCCTGCACGCTCGCCCTCGCGAGGAGGGGCGGGGCGACCGGGCCCGCATCATGCCGTGCGGGCGAGCGAGTCTACCGCAACGGAGCTTCGAGCGGGGCCGCGCTGGCTTGATGATCGGCCCGCGCGCTCGATGGCCGTCCGCTTGCGCGCGCTGGGCAAGACAAGGAAAGACCACCGTCTGGGTGCGCTGCCGACTGGCCGCCGACCTTGCCGGTTTCTGTCGATACGGTACCCAGAGAGATGAACTGACTCGAGAAGAGGAAACGGGCCCGTGGACCCGTCATGGGTTCCTTGACACCGTGATGGATGGGCCCGGTTCCGCTTCGATGGCCTTGATCTTGGCGTCGGCCTCCTCCAGAGCGCGGTTCAACTCGTTGGCCCGGAGCTTGTCCTCCGACGTACCTGACTTGGCCGTTCGGTCCGCGGCCTCCTCCCATCGGATTGCGATCTCTGCCCGCTCAAAGCTGGCCGTTTCCAACCTGAGGGGCTTGTCGGTCATCGATGGACGTCCAGGCGACGATGGTCCGTCGGCGAGGGCCTGGTGGCCGCCGAGCCCGGTTCGCTCACGGGGGTAGCCGGAGGAGTGTTCCCCGCAGAACTCCCGTTGGCCAGATTAGCTGCGAGGGGAGTCTTTTGCCTAGGCTTCGACTGCAGGCTCTCCGGCGGGCTCGGTCGGCGCTGGTGTGTCGGCCTTGGGTCCCGACTTGCCACGGGTCCCCCGCTTGGAGAGGTAGGCGACCACAAGCCCGGTCGCCAGGACTGCGATGATGATCCCTGCGATCAGGGCGTCACCTTCCGCGGCAGGCAGGCCGAGGACCTTTGCCGGTGGTGCCGGTGGTGCCGGAGGGGCTGGGCCGTTGTTCGCGGTCACGGTGATCTCCGCGGTCGCGCCCGCCGACACTCCGTTCAGGGTGGCATTCATCCACAGCGTGCCGGTGGCCGCCTTGGACCCAGCGGTGAACGTCACTGCGGACCCAGAAGTGGAGCTCAAACTTCCCAGAGAGCCAGAGATCGCCCAAGCGTAGATCACTCCCGAGGGGCATGCTCCCGCCGAGCACGAGACGCTGCCCGAAAACGTCGAGGTGGCCCCCACGCCGACCGTGGCGGAGTTGGGAGTCACCGTGGCCGAGGCGAGCGTCGGCACCGCAGTGGAGGAGATCGTGATGGTCACGGCGCTGGCTTCCTTGGTGACCGAGCCGAGCGTCCCATTCACATACAGGACCTCAGAGCCGGCCAAAGATCCCGCGGTGAATGTCACGGTGGCACCCGTGGGGGCGGCTAGAGTCCCAAGCGAGTTCCCAAGAGCCCACGCGTACGTGGTTCCTTGAGCGCAGCTCCCGCCCGAACAGGTGGGCGATGCCGAGAACGAACTCGAGCCACCGACCTGGATGGTCAGGGCGGAAGGGCTCACGGACACCGATGACAGTGCCGCAGTTGCGGTAACGGTGATCAGCACGGGGGCACTCTGGACGGTCACACTGTTCAAGGTCGCATTCACGAACACTGTGTCGCCTCCAGCCAGGCTACCGGCGGTGAAGGTAACCGTGGTGGTCGTGGAGGAGCTGAGGGTCCCCATGTGGTTCGTCACCGACCAGGCGTAGGTGATCCCACCCGGGCAGGAGCTGGTGCAGGTGGGCGTGGCCGTGATCGTATCCGTCGCTCCGGTCATCACCGAACCCGTGGCAGCCACATCCGCGACCGAGGAGACTCTCGGTGGCGCCGCGCTGACGGTCAAGGTGGCGAGCGCCGTCGCATGTCCGGCAGCCGAATCATTCACCCAAAGCTCGACCGCATACGTCCCGGCAGCCGTGGGGCTGCACGCGAGAAGTACGGAGTCCGAGGTGATGCAGCCCGCCGGGAGTCCCGTGTAGGCGTAGGTGAAGGGTGACGTCCCGTGGTTGGTCGTTGCGGTGAGGAGCGTGGACGCTCCCACATCGAGCGCGCTCGGTTGAGCGGAGAGGGCCGCGCCAAGGGCTCCTGTTCCTGCGGTGAAGACGATGTTCACCGAAGCGGATGCGGCGTTCACTGTGATCGTTCCCGAGCTTGGGGCGGAGGAGTAGCTGGCCACGGGGGCGACCGAGTAACCGTAGGTGCCGTTCATCTCACTGAATCCCAAGGACGTGGACGTCGCGCTGCTCTGCGCTCCTCCGACCGTCACGGACCAGCTCGTGCTCGCCGGAAGACCGCTCTCTGTGAAGGTGAGCGGGAAATTCTCCTGGGAGGTCGGAGTTGGAACGACGATCGTGTTGCTCTGCATGGTAACACCACCGGTGCGCGCCAATGCACGTCCCTCCAGCGTCGCCCCCGTGTCAAGGGAAATCGAGGCCATCGCCATGATGGTTCCCTGGAAGACCGAGGTCGTGCCGAGCGTGGCAGAGCTCCCAACCTGCCAATAGATGTTCGCGGCCCGCGCGCCGTTCGCCAGGATGACCTGTCGACCGGAGGTCGTGGTGAGCGTGGAGGCGACCTCGAAGACGAAGATGGACTGCGAGTTGCCCTGTCCGTTCAGCGTGAGGTCTCCCGAGGAGATCGCCACCGAAGAGGTCGACTTGTAGAGACCGGGGGTGAGCGTTTGCCCACCAATGTTGCCGGCGATGCTGACCGCGCAGTTGGACCGGGCCGAAGCGTTATTGTAGGCCGCGGTCAGGTTACCTTCCGCGATCCCGGCAGCAGCGTTCCCAGCGTTGATACTACCTGAGACCGTCCCTGGGGGGAAACCTGTAACCGAGCTACCCGGGAAAAGCCCGAGGTTTCCCGTCAGGGCCGTCGCTCCTGTGCTCGTCACGGTGGAGTAGGCAAGAACGGCGTAGCTGGAGCTCGTTCCAAGGGGAACGGGCAACTGTCCGCACACGGGAACCGGGACGGTGATGGTGCTCGAGGCGAGAGAGACCGCCCCCGTCATTGCGAGAGCGCGCCCGATCAGGGTCGATCCCGTGGAAAGGGTGATGGAGGTGTAGGCCAGGATCGTCCCGTTGAATTTCGAATACGACCCGAGAGTGGCGGAGCTGCCCACCTGCCAATAGATGTTCGTCGCCTGGGCCCCGTTCGTGAGGACAACGCCGAGCCCGGTGGATGTGGTGAGGGTGGTCGCCATCTGGAAGATGAAGATGGCGGAGAGGTTTCCCTGACCGTTCAAGGTCAACGTGCCGGACGAGATCGCCAGGGAGGACGTCGACTTGTAGAGCCCCGGAGTCAAGGTGTCGCCACCAAGGTTGCCAGAGATGCTCACCGGGCAGTTCGAGCGGCCCGCGGCGAGGTTGTAGGCCGTCGTCAGGTTGCTCTCAGCAATGGCTGCGGCGGGGTTTCCCGCGTTGGTCGTCCCCGTCACGGTCCCAGGTGGGAATCCGGAGATGGCCGTTCCTGGGCTCACCCCGAGATTGCCCGTCAAGGCGCTCGGACCGGTGTTTGTGACGGTCGTGGCCGCGAGCGCCGCGTAGGAGGCGCTGGTGTTGAGAGGGATCGGGGCCTCCCCACACGCCACAGACGAAATTCCGACGGCGCCCGTATTCAATCCAGCACTACGAGTGCCAGAGGCGTTCAGTGGCGCGATACCCGGCGAACTCGCAGTGGCGAGCCCGGAGATCAACATCGAGAGGGTGACGATTGCGGCGAGTGTGACGATTCCGGCGTGCTTGTTTGGAACGGGCATGTGCTCAATCCTTTGGTCCTTGAACCATGATTCCGAATTGGGGCCGGACTCTTAGATGGTCCCTTGATTCAGGTTGAGGAGCGAACGAGTCTGTGGTTGCATCGCGAGGACAGGCCGCTGAGCGGGGTGGATTGAGCTTGGAGCGCCGAGAGCATGGAGCCTCTAGCCCCCGGGCGAACGTAACCTGCTGTGCGTGGCGAGCCTCTTTCGCCGTTCCCTGCCACAGCATCGAGTGTGATTCATCGACGTTTCGATTCCGATGCCCACTACAGGAGCAAGCTGTGTTGTCCAGGCCCGGGGCGTCGGCAAGACCTCTGTGGTCCCTGAGCTGGGAACGCTTGCTGCTAAGCGGCGACACCTGCCCCTCACCCCGCAGAGAGGTTGCGAGGGTCGCGGTCGTACTCTGGTCAGCTCTTCGCGGATCTCAAGCGGACCTGGGCCTGCTCGATCATGTGGGAGAACTCGTTCGGACGAGGTAGTCCCCGCCAATCATCGTTACCGAGGCCACCCGGGGCGCTGCCTTCCGCGCTCACGCGGAGCGTCCCATAGCCCAAGAGACGCTGACCGATGGTCTGGTGCATGTCCACGCCTCGAATCTGGTTGAGTTGGATCTCGTCGTAGTCCTTGGAGAGAATCCCCTTGCCGCGTATGATGCGATTGCTCGTCAGCACGTACACCGTGCGAATGTATCGGAGGAAATGGACCAAGAGGAAGACCACGGCGATGATGAGCAAGAACAATCCTAAGATCACGGGGACCGAATTAGATGACATCCCGCTCCCATATCCTGGGAAAGAGGGCGATCCAAGCCCGCTGAGCGGCGAGCCTGACACGTTGCTCCAGACCCAGAGGTTGAAAGATCCGACGGCCAGCATGAGCAGCACGGGGGTCACTAAGAAGAACCACTTGGTGGCACGGCTCTCATAGAGCAGGTTCTCCCCTTCCACCAGGAACCCCTTCCTCAACATGGCCGAATATCTCCGAGGGGCGTTGGTGGGGCCCCTTCGATCTGGGGAGATGGTCGGAATGGTCGCAACTGGCGGGACGACGACAGCGGGTTTCACCAACGCTGGGGCGGCGTTCGCAGGATCCATCGGGGACCAGTCGGAGGATCCCAAGGCTGTCTTGAGGGGCCGATGGGGGGATGCCGAGGTGAGCCACTCCTCAACCCAAGTTGAGGCCCGAAGGAATTTTCCCTCCTCCGGAGGGAGACTGACCGACGGCCCAGCTGCGGAAAGCTGAGAACGCACGCCTTGGGCGTCCTGCTGTAAAGCGGAGGAACGCGAGGGAACTCGCGAGGCGGCCTTCCAGAAACCGCGGTGGCAATCGGAGACGTCCGGACGGCAGCCAGGAGTGCTGCCGTCCGGTGGTTCACACGTCAGGCGGCAGGCGGGCTCGGTTCGAGCTGGCCTGGCGACTTCGGCGCCTCGGGCGCTGGAGGCGGCGTGGGCTTCTCGTGGCCCTCGATCGTCTCGGCAGCTCCCAGGACTGCGGCTCCCACGGCTTTGGTGGCGTCGACGACGAGGGCGGCCCCTTCGATCGTGACCTTCGCCACATCGTGGCCGACGGTCTCAGCGGTCGCTACCGTGGCTTTCGCGCCACTCAGGATGATGTCACCGATCTCGATCGGCACCTGGGCGACCTTTTCGACGACGGTCTTTGGCTCCTCTACGGGTTCAGCTTGCATGTTTTCAACACCCTCTCGTTCGACAGGGCCGAGACCCCCGTCTTGGATAACCCGACCGTTGAATCCATTAGAGGAAGCGACGGCGACCGCCGATCTCCTAACCATCAGGAGCGCGCTCGATCGATGGCTCGCCGGTGCGGGCACAGCCACCGGGGGTCGAATGTTCGATGGGTTGCTCCTGATTACTAGACAACGCCACCACCTTCGTTCGCCATGGCTTCGGCTCGGCCATAGTCGTCGAGGGGCTTCGCAGGGAGAACCGTTGTTTCAATGGAAGTGTCCACGACGCTGGTGCTGAGACGAAATTTCTTCTTCGGTTCCGCGTTCAGCTCGATCTCCCTTTCGTAGGCGACCAGCATGGCGACCTCGACTGCGGCCTCGACCCAGGGTCCGGGACCCTCCGGGTTCCCTTCTCCCATTCAGGACCTCTCGCTCCCCTGGGACGGGTTGGACCGTAGGCCGTGGGTCATGATGTCCCGTCGTTCAGCTTGAGGAGATGGGCGAACACTGTCGGGAGCGCTGACCACAAGGTCTCCAGGCCTTCGTAATAGGGAACGAGACCGGTTGCTTACAATTCGAGGCGGGGGGGTGGGGTTTGGGAGGGGGGGCTTCTGGTCCCCCCCCTCCCCGGGACCGTACGGCACCCTTCAGCGTGAGGTGGAGTTGGCTCCCCGCTTCGCCATGAACGTGACTCGAGTGCGTCGCGGCGACGCCTTTCCTTCCAGGAACGAGACGCGTTTCTTCCCATCCGAGTTCGGCGCGCTGAACTTGACCCGTGTTCGCCGTGGCATCTTCTTTCCTTCCAGGAACGAGATCTTCTCTCTCCTCTTGGTCTGCATGGGGAGGAGATTCCCGAGCCGCAGGTAAAGGCGCCCTCAATTCAACTTGAGCCATCTGGACTTCTCGGCACTCGATGGGGTCCCGAGTCTACGAACTGGGAGGGACGCGAGTTCGTGCGCACCCGCTCCCCTCGGCTAGCTGACTCTCTCAGACGCCGAGAGGCGGGGAGGCTGGCGACTCGTTGGAGGCCGAGGAGGGCAGGGCCGGCTTCTCCAGGGCCTTTGTCGGCGGGAATGGAGGTTCCCGATGACGAGACCTCATCCAAGTCCTCTCGGGGAGGAGGTGCGCGAGGGCTCGCGGGGGGATCGACTTCTGAACGTAGCTGCTCCCGAAGACCAAGGCAGGGGCCACCAGAGCCAACACCGGGACGGTCAGAACGGGGTACTGCCATCCCCCCACGGGAAAGAAGAAGGCGACGAACGGATCGATCAGGACCAACAGTAACAGCGCGTAAGCGACTCCCCCTCCAACCAGTCGCGGTTCCCGGTAGCGGCGGCCGCAGAGCTCCAATCCGATCACAATGCCTAACCCCCCACACCACGCGAGCCAGAACGCGGAGATCACGGAGTAGACCGTGAGGGGCGGTGCCGCGTCGAGGCAAGTGTACGCTAGGCTCGGAGTCGCTTGGACGCACTGGACCACGGAGGGGCTGGTGGCTAGGGTGATCCCCAATGAGACGATGAGCAGAAGGAATCCGGCAGTTCCTACCAGGCAGAGGAAGGACGCGGCCAGGAACGAACGGTCATACTTTCGAAGTGCACGGAAGGCCCACTGATAGAAGATCAGCGACACTGCCAGGAAGAGGGCGCCAACAAGGGCGAAGAGACTGGTGAAAGAAACGAGCGCAGGGTCGACGCCCGCCAGTCCGACCGCGGAGTAGATCCCCAGGAGGTCCCAGGAGATCGGGAGGACCAGCCCGATAACCCCTCCAACGAGACCGAAGACCGCTCCGTTCCTGAAGTGACGGAGCTCCCGGGCTTCTCCCTCGGTCGCGAGGGGGCGGGGGACGAGAGCGCGGCCGAGCGATTCGCCAAGGAGGTCGGCCTGCCGGTAGTCTGACCCCACCGGCCCTCGGAAATCGAGAGGATGTAAGACCGCCATGCCTTACGGCATCGTGATCGGGCTAGACTGCATCGAGATGGCACCCGTCTTCGCGAGCGCGCGGCCATCGAGGGTCGCCCCCGTATCGAGCGTGATCGAGGCGTACGCCATTATGGTCCCGGAAACCTGGCAGGTGGTCCCGAGCGTGGCGGAACTGCTGACCTGCCAGAAGACGTTGGCGGCTTGGGTTCCGTTCGTCAGCACGACCTGGAGCCCCGAGGTGACCGTGAGGGTCGAGGCAATCTGGAAGATGAAGACAGCCGCGGCGTTCCCTTGGCCGTTCAAGGTGAGGTAGCCCGAGGAGATGGCTAGGGAGGAACTCGAGACGTACAACCCTGGGGTCAGTGTCAGACCCCCGATGTTCCCCGCAACGGTTCCTGCACAATTGGAGCGACCAGAGGCGTTCGCATACGCCGTGGTGAGATCTGCTTGGGCCGTCGCCGAGGCGGAGTTGTTGAGATTCTCGGTTCCGGAAAAGGTCCCCGGCGGGAACCCGGTGACACTCGTTCCGGGGCTAAGTCCGAGATCTCCGGTCACCGCCGTCGGTCCGGTATTGGTCACGGTAGAGTACCCCAGGACCGCATAGTTCGCGCTCGATCCGAGAGGAACCGCTACCTGGGCGCATGTGGCCGCGGTCGAACTTCCTGGCGGGTTACTTCCACCCCCACCAGTTCCCCCCCCGGCAGATCCCATACCATCGACTACGATCCACCAACCGGCCAGCGCGACGAGCGCCACCACGGCGAGGGCGCCAGCAAGGACCCACATCCTCTTCATGTTTGAAACCTCCTGAAATCTTCTCTCGGCGTTCAGTCAAAGTGCCGGTGCACGGCAAGGAGGTAGACGAAGAGAATCCCGGCCAGGATGATGCCGAGAGTCCCCCCGGAAAAGAGCTCGAACACCAAGAGGGCGAAACTCACGATGACCGCGAGGACCAGGGCCCACAGACGCTGGTCCCAGAGTCCGACCGCCGAACCGAGAAGCACGGCACCGAACACCGTAATGATCGCCCCGCCGGTGATCTGACCGTACGTCGCTGCGACCCCGCCGGTGGACGTCCCGACATTGAGGAAGGCGTCGTTCAAGAGGAGCACCAGGAGTCCGTCCAGTAGGATGACAAACCCAACGATGCCTACGAGGATCGAAATGATCGCCACTCCCAAAGGAAGGCGTCCGACATAGCCGTAGCCCCCCGAGTTGTTGCGTGTGGTCTGCGTCGTGGTTACGGTGGACATGAGCTTGCCTCTGGAGGCTTCCAGTTCGGTTCGGTAGATAGGCGCCCCCTTTACTGGAGTTGAGGAATGGGACCCGCCACGGTCGAAGACGACCTGCCCGGGCGGAGGGTCGTCAGCGTCGCTAGACCGGTTTCGGAGACTTGTCCGGGAAGATGATGTTCCCACTCCCCTTGCCCGACTCCAACTCGTCGATGGAGGCTAAGACCTTGACCGCGCCTTTCCCTCGTGGTGTGAGGCGGTACGGGCCGTCCTCCGGGTGGGCGACCAAGTCGCTCTCGGTCAATTTGCTCAGATGGAAGGCGATCTTGGAAGTGTCGTCGATGAGCGCGGCTTCCATCGCCTGCATGAAGGTACAGGGGCCCGCGGCGAGTCGGCGGAGCACCAAACGCCTGATGGGGTTCGAAAGCGCTTCGATCGTCGTATGCGCGTCCGCGGAAACGATCGAGGCTTGGACCGCCAAAGCGCCCGTGGCGGTGATCTTCGCGGGATCGTAACTGACGGCAAAGGGACCCTTCCCCGCGATGGCGATCCTGATGGCTTCGAGAAGGGCGGTGACCTCTTCCTCTCGATGACGGGAGAGCAGTTGATCGACGGCGGCTAGGACGACGGCGACGTGATTCCGCGGCGCGACGAACATCTCCACCTCATCGCGTATCCGATACGGACTTTCCGGATCGAGGGGGAAGTAGCTCACCCTCTCCGACGGGACCCGAGAAGGCGTAGGCGAGATGAGCAGAACTTCGTAACCCCCTTCCGCGGCAAGACTGGCGGCGTACTTCGCCGGATCGATGGGCTTAGCCCCGATTCGTGTAAGCGCCAACTGCTGGCCGACAAGGTCCAGGACCCGCACCACCTGTTCTGGCCGCACCGGCTTCCGTAGGTAGTCCACAGCTCCTAGCTTGAGGGCTTCGATGGCAGGGTCGGTTGCTCCTGGGGCGGTGACGACCACGACTTGGGTTCGTGGCCATTTGCTCCTCACCTCTCGGACCAGCTCGAGCCCGCTCTGGCGGGGAAGGCGGACGTTCGTAAACACCACATCCACTTCTCGCGAAGCAAGATCCTCCAACGCCCTAGCTACCGACGACGCGGAGCTGGCCGTGTGGCCCTTCTCGACGAGAAGAGCGATGGTGGCGTCGAGAAAATCGCGATCGTCATCGACCAGCAGAATCCGCATGGGTGGTTACCCCCGCCAGTGTCGCCCGTGTCGGCTGCAGAACTGGGAACGTGCTAGGATATCTGTCTTTCTGGAGGTGGCCCAAATCGCCGGTCGGGCAGGCCGCGTCAGGTCCCTCAACTACAATTGAGGGACGGGTTAATCCGTCCCGTGTCGAAGGTTGTCCCTGAAGGGAGACTCCCCTCCCTGACGGACAAGCCGTGGTCGCGCTCTCACCATCACTCGCAGGTGACCGTCCAAGTGAGATCCCCCGGCCTTCGGGGAAGTTCACCGATCTGTTCCTCAGCTGCCGATGCTTGGCGTTCATGGAACCTCAGGCTGGAGAGGACTGCAACCGCGACTTGCTCTCGGGGGGGGCTCAGGCGTTGTTGTCGGGGATGGGATACCTCCGAAGCCTATCGTCCGGCGACCCCTTCTTTCAAGTGTTGCTGCTCGACCAGGATCTCGCACAAGCTCGCGGAATCCAAGAAGCCCTCGAACATTCACCCGTCCGCTCCCACCTTCATGTCGCCAGCGATGCTCAGGAAGGTCTTGCCTACGCCAGAGGAGAAGGCAGGTTCGCGGGCGCCCCCCGACCCGACTTGATCTTCGTGGGGGCGAGTGCCGACCCAGAGGTGGAATTCGCATTCTTGGACAGCCTCCACCGAGACTCCAGACTGAGCCGGATACCGGTCGTCTTCTCCTGGGCGTCCCCAGAGCAGGCCGACCTCTTTAGCGCGTTGTCACCCCAAGCCCACGCCTTCATGGTCAAGAACGACAACCCTCGAGGTTACTACACCTCGATCCTTGAGGTGTTGACGTACTGGATGTACCTGACCGAGGTTGCCGAGGTGGGTAGCGGGGAACTCCGGCAAGCCTCTACGCCGCGCCTCGATCCAGAACCGATCTGAGCTCGACTCGCGGGGGCGAGGTTGCCGCTTGAACTTGGGGTCCCGTCGCTTGAATCGACTTGAGGGGGAGCCTAAGTGCTGACGGGGCTACGCTGGTCCAGGTAGGACCCATGTTCGAACGCAGACTCGTGTCGTTGCTCGCGGCTATTGGCGGAATCCTCGTCATTCTTGGAGGGATCGTCGGATTCTTCCTCAGACTCAGTCTCGGGAATTATGGCTACATGTACGGAGGCGGATACGATGCTGCTCTGCTCATCTACGGGATGCTCGCCGTGATCATGGGTGCCATCATCCTGGTCTGCTCTGGGTACACTCACTACCGTGGCGTCCAGGCGAACATGGGTGGAGGGCTCGCCCTCCTCGTCCTGGGTGTCGTCACCTGGATCCTCGTCGGCGGATGGACCCTGATCTCGGCGGGGGCGTTCCTGACCGTCGTCGCGGGTCTGGTCCTCATGGTCGAGGTCCTACTCTCCCACCCGAGCAACCTGACCTTGAACAGTCCAGCACAGTGAACCCCCGACTCTCCGCCCCTGAGACGGGTGGGGCTGCGGGGAGAGGGTCCCCCCCCTCTCCCCGCAGATGACCACAGGGGGAGGCTGCTGGGTCCCTCTGTCGTTGCGGACGCCGAGTTTCGAGAGGCCCGTGGCCGGCGGGGCGTGGAAACACTGATAGTGACCAGCGCTTCTATCGACGTCTGAAGTGGGCTCCCATCCATCGTGGACGGTGGCCAATTCAGCGCGGTCATCGGCGCGGAGCACGCGGGTCACGAACCTGGGATCTGTAGGAGTCAACGATTCTTCACATCACCCGAACGGGGCCGCCGAGCGGGCAATAGACCCAGTCCAGAAAGAGTGGAGACTCTCAAGGTAGGATTATCTAGCTAATGGCTCTTACAGAGCCATTATGCCCCGAGTGGTCCGTGTCGAGGCGACGACCAAGCTGACCGTCGACGGAATCGTCGGATTCGTGCGGCGCCCGGTGGTGCCGCACGGGACTGGGGCCAAGGTCACCTGCCCCAAGGAGTTCCTCGGGAAGACCGTCTATCTCGTGATCACGGACAAGGACTGGAGTGAGGACACCCCTCGGGGAGACCGGGCATGAGCGGCTTCATCGAGGGGCCCCACCGGCAGCAGACGGTTCTCTTCTCTGACCTGGGTTCCGAGGGGCTTACACCACAGGTAGGTAACGGGTAGCTCCGAGGGCCGTGAGGATCTCGTCCGCCTTCCCGCTCAGCCGGGTGCACCACTCCCGGACCGATTTCCCGGTCCCGAACCGCACCCACGCCAC
>DAHUZP010000075.1 GCA_027306505.1 Thermoplasmata archaeon
TAGGAGCGCCGCGCAGGGCTGGGTGGTCCTTCGGTGGAGACCCCGGGGGCATGCCGGTCGCGCCTTCGACGATATCGAGGTCCTGCCAACTGACGCCTACCGTGACCGCGTGGAAACGCACCTTGAGGGTGTAGTTCGCGAGTCGACCGACGACGAGTCCCTCGGTGCCCTCGACGAGGGCCGAGTTCATCACCGAGAGGTCCTTGCTCAATCGCACCCGGGTCTCGCCGAACTTGACCCGCGACAGCTCGCTACGGTCCTTCATGGGGGCACTGGGGGCGTCACAGACAGGCACCTTTAGCCTTGCCCGGGACGGCCCCCGGGGGCCTCCCCCCGGCGAGCAAGGGATTTTATGGGCCCCCACTTCGGAGTATGGGTCAGTGGACATGACGGAGGCGGTCCGAAGGACCGACAAGACGGTCCACCTCCGGATCGACCCGCACGACGAGACCACCACCTTGGAGGACGTGCTCTCCAAGATCACCGAGCTCCAGCGCAAGCACCCGGATCGCGAGGTCTTCTTCGACGGAGACGAGTACGCGATCTGCTCGCGCCCCAAGCGCCTGCGCCATCCGGCCCGTTGAGGGGGTGGTGGCGTCGACGGCCTCGTCGCGCGCTCCGCTCGGCGCTCCGCTCTTCCTGCTGAACCTCAAGGCCTACCCCGGCTGCCTGGGCCCTGGGGCGCTCAAGATGGGGGAGCTCTTGGAGCGCCTAGGAGCGGAGCACCAGGTCCCGGTCGCGTTGGCCGCGCCTACCCCCGATCTCTCGTTCCTTGCCCGGTCGTTGAAGATACCCGTCCTCGCGCAGCACGTGGACCCCCGGCCCACCGGAGCGAGCACCGGTTGGACCGTACCGGAGTCCCTCGCTGCTTCAGGGGTCCGGGGAAGCCTGGTGAACCACTCGGAGCATCGGATCGCCCCCTCGGACATCGTTCCCACCGTCCAGCGGATGGCTGGAGCGTCGCTTCCAGCGGTCGTGTGCGCCCAAGAGGAGCGGGAAGCGGGGGCCCTCGCTTCGTCCTCGCATCCGGCCTACCTCGCAGTGGAACCCCCCGAGCTCATCGGGGGGAAGGTCTCGGTCTCGAAGGCGAGGCCCGAGGTCGTGGCAGGGTCCGTCCGCATGGTCCGTGCCGCTTCTCCCACGACCCTGCTCCTCTGCGGGGCGGGCGTCCAGGACGGAGAGGACGTCCGGCGCGCCCTCGAGCTCGGGGCTGAGGGGGTGCTGGTCGCGAGCGCGGTCGCGACCTCCCCGGATCCGGAGTCCTCCTTGAGGCGCCTGCTCTCCGGGTTCTCGGCCCAACGATAGGACCCGATGGCGGTCACCGTACCGCCCGTAGAGGTTCGGGACGTGGAGGCCGTGGGCTCAGTCCTCGTGGAGCGGCTCGAGGACCGTGCCCGCCTGGCCCCGTAGGGCGGCGGAGAAGTGGTCGATGTCCGTGATGACCGCGCGCGTGCCGCCGTGGTCCTGGAAGTCGAGCGCGGCCTCCACCTTCGGACGCATGCTGCCCTCTCCGAACTCCCCGTTCTCGAGCAGGCGCCGGAGGGCATCAGGGGTCGTGCGGCCGATCCGTCGTTCCCGCGGCGTATGGAACGCGGCACAGACGTAGGGGACGTCCGTCAGGATCGCGAGCTCGCTCGCTCCGACGGAGGTGGCGATGAGGGAGGCTGTGCGGTCCTTGTCGATCACGGCCTCCACGCCCTCGTAGCGGCCTTTCCCCCGCTCCACGACCGGCACACCCCCGCCGCCGGCGACGATGGGGACGACCCGCCGGCCGAGTCCCGCGTCCAAGAGCGACCGGAGCGCCCCGCCCTCGACGAGGCGGCGGGGCAAGGGGGAGGGCACGATACGGCGCCAGCCTCCCCGGGCCATGTCGTGCCGCATGACCCATCCCTTCTGCTTCATCAGAAGATGGGCCTCGTTCTCCTCGTAGTACCGTCCGACCGGCTTGCTCGGGCTCTTGAAGGCCGGGTCCCTCGCGTTCACCTCGACGCGCGTCACGATGGGGACCACCGTTCGGGGGACATGCGCCCGGAGCAGCGCGGTGCCGAGCTCCTGCTGCAAGAGGTAGCCGATCCATCCCTGCGTCGCCGCGCCCACGGCGTCCAGAGGGAGCGGAGGGACGTCCCGTACGGACTCCTGCTGGAGCAGAAGGTTCCCGACCTGGGGGCCGTTGCCGTGGGTCAGCACGACCTCGTGCCCCTTCTTGGCGAGCTTCGCGAGAGGAGCGACCGCTTGCCGGGCGTGGGCCCGTGCCTCCTCCCACGTGCCGCGCTCGCCGGCGCGAGCGATCGCGTTCCCTCCAAGGGCCACGACGATTCGGGTCACGGGTTCCTCCAGGGAAGCGGCGACCGTACTGGGGATTTATAAATGGGAGGAGTTCGCGGACCTGTGAAGGGTTCGGTCGAGGAGGACCTGGTCTGTCCCCTGGAGTTCCGCTACGGCCCGTCGAAGGTCCGCGCCCTCTTCACGCGCCGGGCGCGTCTGGAGCGCTGGCTCAAGGTGGAGGCCGCCCTCGCGCAGGCCCTGGCTTGGGAGAAGGTGATCCCCGCCTCCGCCGCCAAGGCGATCGCCCAGGCCTGCCTTCCGGACGTGGTCCGGCTCGAGCGCGTGGACGAGCTCGAGCGCCAGACCCGCCACGACGTGATGGCGCTCACTCGCGCCCTCGCGGAGCAGAGCGGCGAGGGGGGCCGCTGGGTGCACTTCGGGGCGACCTCCAACGACATCCTGGACACGGCGATGGGACTCGAGCTCCAGGAGGTCTCTCGGGTCCTCGACGCCTACCTTTCGGAGCTCTGCGAGGCGCTGCTGCGTCAGGCGGAGTCCCACCAGGGCACGGCCATGGTCGCGCGGACCCACGGTCAGCACGCGGTCCCCTTCACGCTCGGCTACAAGCTCTGCTCCTTCGCGGCGGAGTTCCTGCGGCACTTGGAGCGGCTGCGGGAGATGTCCCACCGCCTCGCGGTAGGGAAGATGTCAGGGGCCGTGGGGACCGGCGCGAGCTTCGGCGACATCGCCGAGGCCGTGGAGAGCCGCACGCTCGGCATCCTGGGCCTTTCCCCCGAACCGGCGGCGACCCAGATCGTCGCCCGGGACCGCCTCGCCGAGTTCACGAACTGGATGGCGCTCGTCGCCTCCACGTCCGACCGGCTCGCGACCGAGGTGCGGAACCTCCAACGGACCGAGCTGGGGGAGCTCGGCGAGCCCTTCGATGAGACCTCCCAGGTGGGCTCCTCCACCATGGCCCAGAAGCGGAACCCTTCGAACTCCGAGAACATCTCCTCGCTCGCCCGCCTGGTCCGGGCGCTCGCGGGCCCTCCGCTCGAGAACATGGTGCAGTGGCACGAGCGCGACCTCGCGAACAGTGCGAACGAGCGGATCGTGATCCCGCACGATGTGCTGCTCCTGTCCGAGATGCTCGAGCGCCTCACCACGATCGTCAAGGGACTTCGGGTAGACCCGGCCCGGATGCACGAGAACCTGGAGTCCTCCGGGGGAGCGGTCATGGCCGAGTCGTTGCTCCTCGCCCTCACCGAACGGGGCGTCGCTCGAGCGGAGTCCCATGAGCTCGTCCGGCAGCTCACGCGGGCGCTGCCCCACGGGGACTCACGGGCCCTCCTCGAGCGTGCCCGGGGTTCCGCCGAGGTCTCCGGGAAGTTCTCGAAGGAGGAGCTCGAGCGGCTGCTCGACCCGGAAGCCTACGTGCGCGCCTCTCAGCGGAAGGCCGCCCGGACCATCGTCGCGCTGCGCAGGGAGCTTGCCCGGCCCGCGTGACCCTACGGACCGACTGGCCGACAGGGCCACCAGTTCGGACGCCGACCCGGTGACCCCTGCGTGGGTCGCCGAGCTGGAGATCGGCCCGATGCCCCCCGAGACCGCCCGGCGGGTCCTCGACGCTCTCGCACCGGAATCAGGCTCTGACGGGGTGCCCAAGACCAGGGTCGAGGTCGAGCCGATGGGCGAAGGTAGGCTCCTGCTCCGGGCGTACGCTCCGACGACCTCCGCGCTCCGGGCCTGCCTGAACGCGCACCTTCGATGGTTCGCGCTCGCTCTCAAAGTGGAGGAGCAGGCTCGGGCACGGGCGGGTCCCCCTGCGGCCCCCGGTGCCCCCGGGCATCGTCCCTAGCGCGGCGGGGCGCGGAACGCGGACTCCAGTAGGAAAAGGATCCCGGCCAGGATGCCGAGGATCGCCCCGATGGTCGAGATGACCAGGAAGCCCACGCCGCCGGAGAAGAACCAGGCGATGGCCGACACGATGAGGACGATGATGCCTCCCGCCGCCTTGTCGGGCGGGGGATGGGCCCGGGCATAGGCGGTGAAAGCCAGGATCAGTACTCCCAGCACCAACAGGATGAGGCCGTTGTAGAGAAGGTCGAAGAAGCCCCGGCCGTTCCCGGTGATGAGGCTCGTGACCCCTCCCAGGATCCCGCCGATGATCACGCCCAGGAGGACCAGGACGCCCCCGAGGAGCCCCAGCAGGGTCGATACCCCTCCTCGCATGTCCTCACGTCGAACCTCCCCCCCCTCTTCTACCCTTCCATCAGGGTCCCTGCTGGCGCCCGTTCTGGTCCCTTCCGGGTGGGGGGGAGGCCGACCCCCTGGGGGCCAGGGCGGCGGTGAAGGCTAATTACGGACCCTCGCTGGGGCGCCCCGATGGCGATCCCGGCCAAGCTCCAGAACGAGATCAAGCAGTTCCAACGGCTCCAGCAGGAGCTCGCCGTGCTCGAGCAGCAGCGCATGCAGCTCGACATGAAGCTGCGGGAGACCCTCAGCACGCTCGAAGAGCTCAAGAACGTGCCCGAGGGCGCCGCCATCTACCGCCCGGTGGGCGGGCTCTTGGTCAAGGCGAACGGCAAGAAGGAGGTCGAGGAGAACCTCTCAGAGGAGAAGGAGACCCTCGAGGTCCGGGTGAAAGGGCACGAGCGCAACCTCGCCCACCTCCGCGAACGGCTGCAGTCCATGCAGAAGGAGCTCACCGTCGCGCTCCAAGCGGCCGGGGTCGCTGTCGACTCCGGCGGCGAAGACGCGAACTGAACGGGTCGGGCCACCGGCTCCACGGGCGCCACCGGGGCCAGCTAGGTCCTGCACGACGCTACTTCGTGCGCTGCGTCAGGACCTCTCCGATGGAGGAAAGGAGCGCCCGGCGGTCGGCGCTGAGGTCCGAACGGGCGATCCGACGGTTCGATTGGGCGACCAGGTCCGCGATCCGCTTCTCGGAGTAGTCGAAGGCGCCGGTCTCCTCGAGAACGGAGATCGCCCGATCGAACTGCTCGGGGGTCGCGAGCGGGTTCCCCAGGACCTTCGCGAGCGCCGCACGACCATCTCGGCCGGCCTTCGCCCAGGCCCGGACCACGAGGAGCGTCCGCTTCCCCTCGAAGAGGTCGTTCGCGCTCTTCTCGCGGTCCTCGCCTGGCACCTCCCGGGTCCCCAGGACGTCGTCGCGGAGCTGGAAAGCGATGCCCAAGGCGTTGCCGATCTCGCGCAGCTCCTCGAGCCGTCGGGCGGGGGCTCCTGCGAGGATCGCACCCATCCGGAGCGGTGAGGAGACCGTGTAGATCGCGCTCTTCAGGCGGTGGACCGTGAGCACGTCCTGCTCGCGGATCTCCTCGACCGGACGAACGGCATTGAGCAAGTCGAGCGTCTGCCCGTAGGCCGTCGCCTCCGTCATCTCGCGGTACTCGCCCAGCACGGCGCGGATCCGGTCGTCCCGCGCCCGGCAGGAAAGGAAGAGCCGCATCGTGGAGGGCTCCAAGAGGTCCCCCAGCGTGATGGCCATCGCCTCACCGAACTCCGCGTCGGACCCGAGCAGCCTGCGCGTGACGTGGAGCTTCGCCATGCCCACATGCATCGTGGGGCCACCACGGCGGGTCTCCCCGTGGTCCATGATGTCGTCATGCACGAGCATCCAGCTCTGGAAGGTCTCCAAGGCGGCCGCGGCGGGGAGGACCGACTTGGGGTCCCGGCCCCCCGCGAGATGGTAGCCCGCGACCAGCAGGCAAGCCCGGAAGCGCTTCCCGCCCCTCAGGGTGAACTCTCGGAGGCTTTCGACGAAGGGGACCAACGCACGGTCGACGGAACGGGCCTCCTTCGCGAGCCCGCGGAAGTGCTGATCGAGGGTGAGCTCGATGGGCCGCTTCCAACCCATCAGTTCGTCGATGTCCAAGGCGTACCCCCCCGTGGCTCGCCTCGACCGCCACTCTATAATAAAGGAGACACCAACCCGGTGGAGCGATGGCGTCGAAGCGCTTTGCCTCGATGGTCGACGCGATCGCCCGGGCCTTCGGCCAGCAAGGACGCGAGCTCAAGGAGACCTCGGAGGCGCTCTACCTCCGGACCCCCGATGGGCTGGTCTACGCCTTCTTCGAAGACCCCCAGAAGCTCTCTGCGGCGCTGGTGAAGCGGCTCGTCTCGTCCATGGGGGACGACCTCTCGAGGCTCGTGGTGCTGGGGCTCCTGCCGCTCGCCCCGAGCTCGGTCGAAGCCCTGGAGGACGCGGGCGCCTCCGTGGTGTCGGGGGACCGGTTCCACCGGCTCCTCGAAGGGCTCGAGCTCACCGGGTACGGAGAACCTTCCGCTCCCCTTCCGAAGTCAGAGGAGAACGCGGACCGGCGGGTCCTGCCGACCGCGGACCGTCTCGACCAGCTCATGGAACGAGGGCGGACCTGGATGGGATGGGAGGTCCCAGCCATTGCGCTCCGGTTCTTCGACGAAGCGGCCCGGATGAAGCCGGAGTACGTCCCTGCGCTCCTGGGAGCCGGGGGTGCTCTGGTCTCCCTGGGGGCGGCGGACGCCGCCGAGTCCACCTTCGAGCGCGTCCTCTCCCAGAGCCCGGGGCACCTGGAGGCCCGAATCGGTCTCGCCCGCGTGACGGGACTGCGCGGGGACCTCGACGGGGAAGTGGACGAGCTGTCCGCGCTGCTCAAGGAGGTGCCCGGCTCGACCAGCACGAGGGCCCACCTCATGGCGGCCCTCGCCCCTCTGGGTCGCTGGAAGGACCTCCTCGCCCAAGTGGAGGCGTTCCTGCAGATGGCCCCCGAGGACCCGTACTTCCACGCCCTAGGCTCCGTCTGCTACGAGCAGCTCAAGGACAAGGAGTCCTCCCTACGAGAGCGGCGGGCAGCCGAGGTCCTGGGGATGACCCCCCAGATGTGGAGCGACCTGCGCGAGAACCTCGAGACGGCCGAGGGCTCCGGGACGGAGGGTCGCAAGGGGGCCCGCGCCGCTTCCCGGCGTCGCGGCAAGGGGGGGTCCTCCTATGGGACCGCCCGGAAGGGAGATTAGCCGCCGCTCTTCGCTGTCCTCCACGTAGGAGCCGACATGCGCGTGGTCTCGTTCCTTCCCTCCGCTACGGAGATCGTCTATGCACTGGGCCAGGGGGACCAGCTCTTCGGTCGCAGCCACGAGTGCGACCATCCTCCGGAGGCCCGCTCGCTGCCCATCGTCATGCGGGCGAGGGAGGAGATGGGGCTCCTCTCCTCCGCCGAGATCGACCGGAAGGTCCGAGCGCGGCTGGACAAGCACGAGGACCTCTACGAGATCGACGAGAAGGCCCTTGAGAAGGCGGACCCTGACGTCCTGCTGACCCAGGAGCTCTGCCGGGTCTGCTCGGTCACCCCCGAGGGGCTCCAGGCTGCGCTCGGGAAGCTCCGCCGTCATCCCCAAGTGGTCGTCCTCTCTCCCCGCCGGCTGACGGATGTCTTCCGCGACGTGGAGACCATCGCTAAGGCACTGGGGGTGCCTGACCGGGGAAAGGCCCTGTCGAGCGAGCTCGAGCGGCGTTCTGAGGCCGTGGGACCCCTCCGGTCGAAGGACCCGCACGCCCCCTCGACCTCCCGTCCCCGCGTCGCCGTGCTCGAGTGGCTCGACCCCCCGATCCTTGGAGGGCTCTGGGTCCCGGACATGATCCGAAAGGCTGGCGGCCAGCCCGTCCTAGTGAAGGCCGGGGAGCCGGGCGTGCGCACGACCTGGGACGCGCTTCGCGGGGCTGGGGCCGACCTCGTGATCGCCTCCCCCTGCGCCTACGGACTCGACCGGACCCTGCTGGAGCTTCGTGGCCCTCGTCCTCACCCGCTGGAGGACCTGCATCCCCCACGCGGCGTGTGGGCGGCGGACGAGGCGTTCTTCTCCCGACCGGGCCCTCGGCTCACCGAAGGCATGGAGCTGCTCTCCGACCTCCTGCACGGCCCCGGCAGGCCGAGGCGCTCCTTTGAGGGACGCGCGGTGCCCGCGTTCCGTTCCCCCCTCCCGGCCTATCGGATCCCCAGCCGTCGTTGAACCGGGAGGCATGAGGGACGTGAACGTGAGCGGGTTCGGCCTGTGGGGCCTTCCGCGGGGGACCGGTCGGCCATGAGCAGCCCGAGCCCCGCGGACTATCTGTTCCGTCCCGCGATCTCGAACCCCTTCCCCGTACCCGGCCCGAGGTCCCGGTTCTCAGCGCTCGAGCTCAAGCACATCGCCATCGCCTTCCTGGTCCTGACCCTCGACATGGTCATCCTACTCCTGCGCCCGACGCTCGGTCTGCCGATCGACCGGTCCCTCATCCTTCAGACGCTCATCGCCGCGCCCCTCGCGACGGCGACCGGCTTCCTCGCGCACGAGATGGGCCACAAGTTCAGCGCCCAGTCCCGCGGCCTCTGGTCGGAGTTCCGCATGTCTCCCCAGGGGCTGTTGCTCGGCCTCGTCCTCTCCGCGATGCTAGGGGTCCTCTTCGCGACCCCCGGGGCGACGATGGTGGGAGGTCGGGGCGACCCGCGCGAGGCGGGGATCACGAGCCTCGCCGGACCCGCGACGAACCTGGTGGAGGTCGGGGTGTTCTACGGCCTCACCCTGGCCGTCCTGAGGGAGCTGCCGGTGGGACCCGCGGACTTCTGGGGCGGGATCCTCCTCTTCGTCTTCTTCATCAACGCGATCTACGCGGCCTTCAACCTGCTGCCCATGGGGCCTCTCGACGGCAAGAAGGTGCTCGCGTGGAACCGGGAGCTCTGGGTCGGCGTCTTCGCGCTCGCCCTTGCCCTCGGTATCTACGCCTCGCTCACGCTCTATGGCTATCTGCCCTTGTACGGCTGAGGGCGCGCCTCGAGAAGGACGAATGGGGAGGTTCCGATGTCGGTCCAGGAGCTAGGCGGTGGGCGTCTGTTGGTCGACCTCGGGTTCCAGGATCTGGAGGGGGTCATCGGCAGCTACCTGCTTCCTGAGGAGGAGGGCTGGGCGCTGATCGAGGTGGGCCCCACCACCTGCGAGGCAGCCCTTCTGGAGGGGCTCCGACGGGCGGGGGTCGAACCGCGCGAGGTACGGGACGTGGTGGTGACGCACATCCACCTGGACCACGCCGGGGGGGCGGGTCTCCTCGCGGAACATCTACGCCGCGCGACCTTCCATGTGCACGAGGCAGGCGTCCCGCACCTCATCGACCCCCGAAGGCTCCAGGAGAGCGCCCGCCGGGTCTGGGGACCCGCCTGCGACCAGCTCTGGGGGGAGATCCGCCCTCTCCCACCCGCTCGGATCAACGCTCTGAAGGGCGGAGAACGGATACCGCTCGCGGGAGGAGGGGCGCTCGAGGTGATCGCGACGCCCGGGCATGCCCGGCACCACATCGCGCTCTACGACGTGAAGGCCCGCACGGTCTTCACCGGCGATGGCGCTGGGGTCCTGGTCCCGGGGGCCCGGCACATCCGTCCTGCGCTGCCGCCTCCGGACCTGGACATCGGCCAGCTCCTCGCGAGCCTTCGAGCGATGGACGCGCCCCACCCCGAGAAGGTCGCCTTCAGCCACTACGGGGTCTTCGACCACGCTCACGAGCGTCTGGACGAGGCGGCGCGTGCGGTCGAGCGCTGGCGGGACGTGGCGCTCGAGGCTGCGCGCAAGAACCCCTCGGTGGACCACGTGAGCCGTGCGTTGGAGGAGGAGGAGCTCCGGGTCTCTCGGGAAGAGGGGGAAGCCCCCGATCCTGCGAACCGGGCCCATGCCATCAGCGGCATGCAGATGGCCGCGATGGGGCTGCTACGGTACTTCCAGCGGTCCGGGCTGCTCCCTGCGACGGGGACCGGGAACGCTTGAGCCGTCCGTGAGCGAGCTCAAGCCCTCGGAGCGCGGGCAGGCGGTAGGCTCGCTCGTCGCTTCGCGCGCGGTCTACGCCTACAACTGGTACCTCATCGGACCCATCCAGGCCGCGGTCGCGGCGGGTCTAGGGGTCTCCTTCGGAGAGGTCTCGTTCTTCCTCTGGGCCTTCCTCGTAGGGGTGGGGGTCTTCCAGATCCCCGCCGGCATCGCCTCCCTGCGTTGGGGGGCTAGGCGGGTCTCGATCGCCGGCATCGCGATCATGTCCGCCGGGGCGATCGTGAGCGGTCTCACCCGGTCCCCCGACGTCTTCTTTGCCGCAAGGTTCGTGGTTGGGGTGGGGGCCGCGCTCTTCTTCTCCCCTGCGATCGGGCTCATCGCCCGGTACTATCGAACCGGCGGGACCGGCTTCGGCATCGGGCTCTTCAACGGGGCCTTCAGCATGGGAGCGGGCGCGGCGGTCTACCTCACCGTGGTCCTCTCCGAGGTGTTGGGCTGGCAGGGGGCGCTGCTCGTCGCCGGAGCGGGCATGGCCCTGGTGACGGCGGAGAACGCGGTCGTGCTTCCCGCGCTCCCGGAGCCCCACCACCCCATCCCCGAGGCGCTCTCCCAGGCCCGACGGGTCCTCGCTTCCCGCTACCTCTGGGTGCTCGCGCTCGGTCTCACGGGTTTCTGGGCGTCCAACTTCGCAGTGGCCCAGTACCTGGTCCCTTGGGCCCACACCGTGGTGGGCATGAGCCGGACCACGGCCGGTGCGCTCGATGCCCTGCTGATCCTTTCCCCCTTGATCGGTGGGCCCCTGGGGGGGAGCCTCGCCGAGCACCGGGGCAGCCCCCGGCGCCTGCTCTTCCTCTCCGCGCTCCTGACCGGGCTCGGGATCATGGCGATCCCGTTCCTTCCAGGGGTCTCCCCCCTGCTCCTCTGGCCGTTCGCGGCCCTGGTCGGGGTGGTCTCGGGGATGGTCTTCGGGGTGCTCTACTACATGGGGACGCTGGACCCGGTGGGCAAAGGCGACCACGTGCCCCTCGCGGTGGGGCTCATCAACAGCGTCCAGGTCTTCCTGGGCGCCTTCCTGGTCCTGGGGTTGGGATACGAGTACTTCGGTCCGCAGACGGTGAAGAGCTACACCGAGGGTTGGCTCCTCTTCGGCGGGCTCACGCTGGTCCTCTTGCCCCTGCTGTGGTGGGCCCGCACCCCCTCCCCTGCGTCGGTCTCCTCACCTCCCACCCCCTTGCCCACCTAGGGCGACCTCAGGAGGCGGCCTTCCGACCCCGGGGTGGGAGCGGTACCCTCTTCTCCTCCTTGACGCGATTGAGGATCACCTGCGTGTTGGTCCGTTCGATATTGGGGTCCTGGAGCGCGTGCTTGACCCATCGGTCGAGGTCCCGACGATCGCGGAACCGACCGATGACCATCGCGTCGTAGTCCCCCGTCACATCGTAGATGGCGTAGGCACGCTCGTCCTTCGACAGGCGCTCCTCGACCTCTCTCAGGCGGCCCTTCGAGATGCGGATCCCGACCACGGCATGGAGGTCCCAGCCGAGGGTCTCGTCGTCGAGCAGGGGGACGTACCCGCGGATGAGACCGGACTGCTCCATCGCCTGGACACGGTGGCTCACCGTGGTCGGCGAGACGCGCAGCCGACGGGCGAGCTCCCGGTGGCTGCGTCGGGCGTCGATGGTGAGCTCCTCGAGCAGGCTGCGGTCGAGCGGGTCCAGGTCGGACATGTGACCAGCCATGTGACCTTCAGTACACAAACGTATCGCGAGTGCGCGCCCCAAGCTGACGTTCGTCCACTTCCGAGCCGGGAGCGTTGATGTAGGCCGGGTCCGGTCGCTTGGACGAGGACCCGTGCACCTGGTCGGTCGTTCGGAGCGGTCGCGCCGGGGGCGGGGGTCGTTCGGAGCCTGCCAGGTCCGCCGTCCGTCGCGTCGCCCCGCGGACCTTTTCGACCGCTTCCGGACTTCCCTCCCCCCAACGTTTAAGCTCCGCGGACCGACGCGGGGGACGGGGCGGGTGCATTGATAGCGACGACCACGGTACCGACGGGCGCGACGGCCGAGACGATCATCGACAAGCTTCGGGCTGAGGAGGTCCGTTGGCTGGACCTTCAGTTCGTGGACCTCACGGGTCTCCTGCAGCATGTGACGATGCCCGCGAACATGCTGGAGACGAGGCACTTCCATGAGGGGATTCCCAAGCTCGATGGTTCCTCCATCCGGGGCTTCACCGAGATCCACGAGTCCGACATGCGGCTCGAGCCGCAGGTGAAGACCCTGCGAGCCCTCCCTTGGTACAACCCTCCGCACAAGACCTACCGGATGATCTGCAACATCTGGGAGGGCTACCAGCACGAGCGGTTCTCCCGTGACCCGCGTTACGCGGCGGAGCGCGCGGTCCAGCAGGCCGAGAGCCAAGGCTTCGACGTGTCCTTCTGGGGCCCCGAGCTGGAGTTCTTCGTCTTCGACCGGGTGCGGATCGACCCCTCCCCCCTCGGCACCTCCCTTCCGGGCGCCGGCAACGGCTACCAGATCGAGTCCTCGGAAGCCCCGTGGACCTCCGGGTCGTTCAACCTGCTGCCCTTCCCGCTCAAGGGCGGCTATTACGCGGCTCCGCCACGCGACGGACTCGCGGACCTCCGCAACGACATCTGCCTCACGCTCGAGGACTACATGGGCGTCCGCGTGGAGGCCCACCACCACGAGGTGGCGACGGCCGGTCAGTGCGAGGTCAACATCCACTACGCGCCGCTGGTCGAGATGGCGGACAACATCATGACCATGAAGATGGTCATCAAGCGGACCGCACAACAGTACAACAAGGTCGCGACGTTCATGCCGAAGCCGCTCTTCGGCGACAACGGCAGCGGGATGCATACCCACCAGAGCCTGTGGAAGGACGGGCACAACACCTTCTTCGACGGCAACGAGCCCTACGCTGAGGTCTCACAGACCTGCCGGTACTACATCGGGGGCCTCATGGAGCACTCCCGGGCGCTGACGGCCATCACGAACCCCACCACGAACTCCTACCGTCGGCTCGTGCCCGGCTACGAGGCGCCGGTCTTCATCGCTTGGGCCCGGGGCAACCGCTCGGCGAACTGCCGGGTGCCGGTCTATGAGAAGACCGTGGAGAAGGCGAAGCGCGTCGAGTTCCGCACCCCGGACCCGTCGTGCAACATCTACCTCGCCCTCGCGGCGATGCAGGCGGCCGGCCTCGACGGGATCAAGCGCAAGACCGATCCCGGTAACCCGGTCGACGAGGACATCTACAAGCTCTCCCAGCACAAGCGCAAGGACCTCGGCATCCACGAGCTCCCCGGCTCGCTCACCGAGGCCCTGAACGCTCTGGAGACCGACCACGATTTCCTGAGCTCGGTGTTCCCGAAGGACCTCTTCGAGCACTACTACGACCTCAAGCGCCGCGAGTCCCTGGAGCTCGCGCTGCGGCCCACCCCGCTCGAGTTCTCGATGTACCTCGACGCCTAGGTCGACCGAGCGAACCCATTCTGGACCCCCTCCAGGCCCTCGGCCGAGAGGGGGTCTCCACCCCCTTCCCGCGCCTCCTTCCTGTCCGAGGCTAGGAAGCTCCTCTGGAGGCCCCGGGCCCTAGGTTAAGAAGGCCGGCGAAGGGTTCACAACCCTGGACCAACATAGCGCACCGGGTGAAGTGCGCTAATTGCGGGAAGGAGTACTCATCCTTCTCCATCGCGAACGCCAATTGGTGCAAGAAGGACCAACAGCTCTTCTGCCTGAGATGCTCCGGTCAACGAAAGAAGATCTGCCCTCGGTGCGGGAGCTCGCTCCGGGCTTGGGCCGGGTCCCTGCTGCTCTATGGCCTCGTCTTCGGGATCATGGGCCTCGTCCTCCTGGGGTCCGCGCTTCCGGGTGCCCTGCACCAGCTCGCCCTCGACCAGATGCCGGCCACTTCCCTCGAGGGGCTCACCCCCGGCCCGTCCCTGGTGAAGGTGGTAGGCACGGTGGCGCCAGGGCAGGGGACCGTGCTCGAGGGGTGGGAGGAGCAGGGCTCGAACGGGAACTACCAGTGGACCTGGCCGATCCGGGACAACTTCAACATCACCGACAATCGGGCCCAGGTCCTCATCAACCTCAGCGGGCTTGAGGAGTACTTCGGCTCGCCGCGCCTGCCTCCTGGACAGACGAACGGCACGGACTACCAGTCGGGAGACCAGGTCGCGCTCATCGGCACCGTGGGGACCCAGGGTAACCGCACGGTGGTCTACGCCCAGTACATCACCGATCGCCCGTTCGCCCTCTATCCCGACCCCCTGTTCGCGCTCTACCTGTTCGGACCCTTCGCCGGTTTCGGGCTCGGCAGCCTCGTCCTTGGGGTCTACCTGGGGATCCGATACGCTCGCATCAACGAGACGAACCTCCTGCGAACGGGTCGCTCCCTGCAGTTCCGGCAGGAGGAGGTCCCCCCTCGTTCGGAGGCCATCCAGTGGACCGAGAACGGCTACCGCTCACAGATGCGCTCGATCGCTCTCTGGACGGGGGTGGCGACTGCCGTGGTGGTGCCGGGGGGGTTCGCCCTCGGCTTCTGGGGCTTCAGCGGCGGGCCGTCGTGGACGATCACCGCCTCCGCCCTCCTGCTGGTCGTCGGGCTCGTGGTGGGGCTCTCCGCATACGTCTACGGGTCCCTCTCGCGCAAGGGGATCGCCCGGGTGGGTTTCGCCGAGTCCGGCCTCTATGTGGGCTACGCTAGGGCTCCCCCGAAGGACGCGCGGACCTACTTCGCGTGGACCGGGGTCTCGGAGGTCTCGACCGGGGAGATGGGGAACCGCCGGCTCGTCGTGCTCAAGACCGGCTTTGGAGACGAGTACCTCAGCAACCTCGCGACGGAACTGGTGAGCTCGATCCGCTCCGCGTTCGAACGCAGGACCACCGCGGGCGCGCCCCCGGTCGCGAGGGGCGAGGTCCTGCGGCCGAGGTCGCCGGACCTGTTGGGTCCGGTGTCGGTGGGATCGGACGCGGAGTTCCAGTGGCGGTCGAACACGTATCGTGAGTCCAAGATGCGGCTCGGGGCTTTCCTCCTCGCCGTCCAGGTCCCGATCTCGATCCTCTTCGCCCTGTTCGCCTACCCGCGGATAGGGTTCAACCAGGGGGACACGCTGTTCTTCCTGCCGGGAATCTGGGGCGCTGGGACGGCCTACACCGCCTATGCGAACTTCCCAGCCTCGTTGGGGATCTCGAACGGAGGCTTCCGGGTCCGCCGGCGCCGAGGCGAGAGCTCCGCCCGGTGGGAGGACCTTCAAACGTTGGTCCCGGACCGGTCGCTCCTGCGCTACAAGACCCGGTCGGGCTACTCCGAGCTCATCTTCGGGGTGGACCGGGCTTTCGTGGACGGCATGGTGGAAGGTCTCGAGAACTTCCGGATGAGGGAGCGAGGGGTTCGACGCACCCCTCTCTCGCCGAGCTCTCCGGTGGACTGGAGACCGAACGCCGCCCGGGCGAGGGCTGTGTGGCTCTACTGGGCCCTCCTTCTCGCGCCGTTGGGTGGAGCGCTGGCTACGACGCTCCTCGCCTACCGGATCTTCCAGGACTGGATCTTCGCCGGGGTCACCGGCTTCATTCCGCTCCTCATCATGCTCGGGGCGCTTTACGTGCGCACGCCCTACCTCTACGCCCCCACGCGGGTGGGTTTCTCCTCGGACGGGCTGAGGATCGAGTACGCCTCGTCCGACCCTTCCCCCGCGCTCCTGCGTGAGGTGGCCTGGACGGACATCGCCCAGATCAACCTCGAGGGGGCGTTGACCCGCTACCTCTCCGGTGGCTGGATCCGGACCAACGCCATTACGCGGTACATGAACGTCCAGAACACCTGGGGAACGGACGCCATGCTCGGCCCCATCTCACCGGGTCTGGAAGGGATCATCGTGAGCCGCGTGCCTCTCTCCGCCCGAGCCGGATGGAAGGGCCAGGGCTCCAGTTAGAAGGCCCCGAGAGGCGACCATCCTACCGGAGGCCCTCCCCCTCACCACGGTGTCGGCGCGATCTGGTCCTCGGGTCGGGGGTCGTACGCCGGCGGCGGCAGGGTCGCGGGGCCCTCGTAGTAGGCTGCGCTGTTCGGGCCTGAGGGGTAGGCGCCGTAGGGATCGTACCCCATGGAGGTCGGGGGCGTCCCCGCGACGGCGGTAGGGTCGATCCCGGGGTAGGGACCGGGAGCTCCGTAGCCCAGCTCACCGTACGGGGCCGCCCACGTGTCACCCTGGGAGGACGCGGCCGTTGAACGTCGTTCTTCGCGCTGGCGCCGCTGGTGCACGCGGGCACTACGGAGGAGCACGAGGAAGCTTGCGAAGCAAACGAGGACGAGGACCCCCAGAGGGGAGAGGAAGGCCATGAGCCACGCCCCCGCCTCGTCCCACCACGGGACCACGACCGAGCTCGCGGTGGGAGGAGGGGCGACCGGAGCCTGTCCCACGCCGGTCACCCTGAGCATCGTCGATGCGGAGGAGAACCCGGGGGCGAAGACCTCCACATGGAGGGCGTAGACGAGCGTTGTGTTCAGGGAGGCCGGCGGTGTGAAGCCCAGCTCGTAGATCCCCGGGCCCAGGGCGACGACCTTCCCTAGGGTCCCGTTAGGCGCGCCGGTCACGACGATCTCCGCGTCCGTGATGGGGCCGCCCCAGCTCGCGTTCACCCAGAGCAGGAGGGTGGTGAGGTTCCCCGCCGAAACCGTGGAGGGCAGGGCCCTCGTCGAGAGGAGGACCCGGTCCGCGCTCCCGGGAAGGATCCGCACCGCCAGGGGCGCGGAACTCGCCGAGGCGTAGTCGGGAGAGGAGACCTGGAGGAGCAGTTGTTCAGAGGTGGGAGAGCTGACGGAGGGGGCAGTGAAGTTCACCCGGTAGGTTCCCGGGGAGGCCCCGAGCGTGAAGGTCGAGAACGTCCCGCCCGGCCCCCCCGTGGTGTTCGCGCTACATCCCGCCTGCGACGGGGGGGCGAATCCCGACCGAAGGGTCGCGTTGTAGACCGCGGTCTCACCGGCGAGGAGGGAGGTCGGTCCGGTGAGGGCCACTTGGAGAGGACCGAGCCAGACCGGCAGTCCGCTTACGACCGGAGCGAGAGGGGTCCCGAACTCCACCGCTCCCCAACCCACCCCTGGGTCCTGCGCTGTGCCCTCCACGTTGAGCCCTGCGCCCCAGGACCAGGCGAGCGCGTAGTCGGGGACGGTCCAAGTAGGACCCGGACCGGTCGCGAGCAGGAGGGGAGTGGCGACGGTGAAGTTCCCCGCCTTCGCGAAGTTCCCGTAGACCCCGAAGGTGGGCACGGGGGAAGAGAAGAAGGTGGACCCGAAGGGGGAGGGGGAAGGTCCGAGCAGGGAGGCCGCGTAGGCCAGAGGGACCCAGAGGGTCCCGTTCCCCTTCGCGGCGAGGATCGGCACGCCGTTGACCGTGAAGGCCCACCACCCGTAGGAGGTCTCCACGCCCCGGAAGAGGGCGAGGTTGCCTGGAGAGAGGCGCATCGAGGAAGCCTGGTAGGTGGTGTAGTCTCCGCTCTCGTCGATCCCGTAGTAGGGTACGATCTGAAGCGCCCCCGAGGGATCAAGCGACTCGACGAGCCCCAGGCTGATGGCGACTGTCCCGTTGAGCGGCAAGGTGGCCTGCAACAGTGCCTGCTGCCCGGAGGCGGGCCAGAAGTTGGGCACGGTCGTGTTGAACCCGATGCCCCAGGTCGCGTTCGCGAAGGCCGGCTCGGGAGCGTAGACGGCCGCCCGAGGCATGCCGTGGAGGTTCTCCGTCCCCCACAAGAGCGCACCCGTGCCAGGGAACCCGATGCTCCCTCCACCCAGGACCGTGTCTGTCTGGAGGGCCGCGTTCTGCCAGTGCCCCTCGATCCCGATCGGGCTCGAGGGGTCCGACTCGAAGGCGGAAGCGTTCGCCGGGGCGTAGGACGCCTGCCCTGAGCCGGTGGTGTCAACGCCGAGGGCCCAGCCGGCGGAGAAGGCGGGCATCCAGGGCAACGTGGTGGAGCCGAGTTCCATCGCGAAGGCCGCTGGTGCGGCGAGCGTCGTGGTGCTTCCCGTGAGGCCCGCCGCGACGGAGAAGCCAAGGTCGTAGGACCCGTTCCCTCCGCCCCCATCGACGATCGCCCCCCCGTCGCAGCTCGCCGTCCACCACCAGCCGTGCTCGTGCTCTATCGAGAAGGTGTAGACCTGGCCGGGATTGATGAGGTTGTTCTGGGAGTAGACCGATTGACCGTCCGGCAGGACGACGACCGGAGCGGCATAGATCGAGCCCTGATAGTTCACCTCCACGATCCCCGCCGAGACGGCCGCCGAGGGGCCCAAGGCGTCCGCGACCCCCAGGTAGAGCGCCTCGCTGCCGCTGAGGGTGGGGTTCCCTGGGGCGAGGTTGGTCGTGTTCACACCATAGTTGTCCACGACATGGGGGTCGAAGGTCGCGACCGCGACGGACGCGGAGACCCCGGAGGCAGGCGAGAGGGGCCCTGGGGACAACAGGTGGGCGAGGTTCAGGCCAGGCAGGCCGAAGGAGGGACCCCCTCCCAGGCGGTGGGGGAGCGCGGAGGGGCTCAGCGCCATCGCGTGCGAGGGGAAGGGGCCAAGGAGGAGCGAGAGCACGGCCAGGACCAAGAGCGCGGTCCGCGCACCATGGGGGAAGCGGACCGGGGTGTGCCGCGGGGGGGGTGTCCCGGGCTGGGGACCCTCAGGCGCGGCCGGACGGGGGCGGGGAGGTCGGCCAACGGAGGGTCCCACGAGCACCTCCACTCATAGGCCCGGAGCTCCTGTCCGGACCGAACGCCCCATCGCCCCGTCCCACCGCGCCCTTGACGCCATCGTACTCCATTCTCCGCATGGCGCTATTTCAACCCGTGCGAAGCCGACACACGCCGGAGCGGGCCGTCAAGCCAGCGACGTCCGTCCCCTTGACTCTAGACCTCGACCACGTTGAGCAGGTTCGTCGGCCGCCCTTCGACCGGATATCCCGCCGTCAAGACCACCTTGTCACCCCTGGAGAGGTGGAACTCCTCGATCACGGCCGTGCGTGCCCGCTCTCTGAGCGCGTCCAGCGCGAGGCGAGCGGGCACGCTTCGGGTCCGAGCCCCCCAACGGAGGCCGGTGAGCCCGAAGGTCGACGGTTGGGAGGTGAGGACGAGGAGCGGGGGCTTCGGTCGCAGGCGGGCGACGAGGCGTGCGGTCTGGCCGGAATGGGTCGGGACCACGATCGCCCGCGCGCCGATCCGCGCAGCGAGCCGCACCGCCGCCTCCGCGACCGCGCCCTCGTCCCCATGTAGTTCGTTGCCCGAAAGGTCCCCTTCCCGTCCCAGCAGGGGGAACTCGTTCCCTGTCCATAAGGAGGGCTCCGTCGCTTCCGCGATCTCGCGAAGATAGCGGACCGCTTCCACCGGGTGCTCTCCGATCGCGGTCTCCTCCGAGAGCATGAGACAGTCCGCCCCGTCAAGGACCGCGTTCGCGGCGTCCGAGACCTCGGCCCGAGTGGGGCGTGATGCGTGGACCATGCTGAGCAGCATCTGGGTCGCGACGACGCAGGGCTTTGCCGCCCGACGGGCGGCAAAGATGAGCTCCTTCTGGACGACCGGGAGGTCCTGAAGCGGGAGCTCGATCCCGAGGTCCCCCCGGGCCACCATGATCCCGTCCGCGGCTTCGACGATGGGGACCTGGTGACGGATGGCCTCCGCGCGCTCGATCTTGGCGAGCAGCCGAGGAAGCTGGTCCGGGTGTAGGTCATGGATGCGGTCCCGGGCACGTCGAAGGTCCTGCGCCGTGGTGACGAAGGAGAGAGCGATCCAGTCGACCCCCTCCCGAACCATCACTTCGAGGTCGTGGAGGTCCTTCGGAGCGAGCGAGGTCTCAGGAAGGGGGGTCCCCGGGAAGTAGATGCCGTGGTGCGAGGCGATGGTGCCGCCGCGCGGGGCTTCAGCGATGGCGCGTGAAGCCTCGACCGAGATGATGCGCAACTCCACCGCGGCGTCTCCCACCAGCACCGTGCTCCCTGGGCGCAGGGCCCGAAGGATGCCGGGGACGTTCACCGCGACCTCAGGGCTCGGGGAGGGTCCCGGTCCCTCGACGAGCTCCAGCTTCTCCCCCAAAGCCAGGGTGCGGGGGTCGGACTCCAACGCCCCCAAGCGATGCTTGGGGCCCTGGAGGTCCGCTACCGTCGTCACGTGACGGTCGACCTCGTTGGCGACTCTCTCGACCGCAGCGAGCAAGGAGCGATGCTGCTCGTCGTCCCCGTGCGAGCAGTTGATGCGCACGGCGTCCGCCCCGGCTCCCACGAGCGCGCGGACCTGCGCGTCGGTGGAGGTGGCGGGTCCCAGGGTCGCCAGGATCCGGGTCCGGGCCATGACCGGGGGATGGGAGACGGCCCGTTTGAGCTTTCGAGACCGTGCAGGAGGGCGGAACCGCGTCCGTAACCCTGAGCGCTTGGGGCTCTGCCCCTGTCTGGACGGACAATTGGGGCCGTTGGCCAGGGAGGGACTACCTCGGCGACCAGAGCCCGTTCGCCGTCCCCTCGAGGTTCGCGAGGTAGCGGCGGGGCACGCGCCCGGAGGGATCATCCTCGGACCCTCCGCGAGCGAAGCAGAGCTCGGCCGACAGCGCTTCCCGGATCGGGGTGAAGGTCTCGGCGGACCACTCAGGGGCGTTCATCAGGATCTTCGCCCTCGCGAGGGAGGAGGGATCGGTCTCCCCGGAGGCTTCGAAGGACGCTAGCGCCGCGAAGTAGAGGTTCTCCGCCTTCCAGCAGGAAGGGTAGACCGCAATCTGACCCGCCCGCTCGAAGGATTCGGAGGCCTCGAGGAAGTGGAGACGCCGGGCGACCGGGTCCTTCGCGGTGAGCCCGAGCAGGTAGTTCCCCTGCCCCTGGAACCACGGACCGAAGCCGGCAAGCTGGCAGAGCAGCAAGCGGGGGACGACCACCCGGCGGACCTCACGCCACTCGCCCCGGAAGAAGTGGACCCAGGCGAGCGTGAGCAGCGTGTCGTACCACCAGAACTGGTTCCGCTGGGCCCGCAGCACCGCGGGATCGATCGCCTGCATCGCGTCGTCGTAGAAGCCGAGGTCGAGCAGAGCCCTCCCCTCGAGGCTCTTCGCGGACCACCAGACGAAGGGAAGCTTGGGACCGCTCTGGAGGAGCGTGCGAGCCCCCACCAGTGCCTGACCGGGATTGCCCGACATGAGGGCCTCTTCGTAGGCACCGATCCGAAGGTCGAGCGGTGACTCCCCGTCCACCAGCGGAGCGAGGCCCAACTCGCCCCCGAGCACGGCGATCGCCTGTTCGCGGTGTCCGAGCGAAAGCTGGACACGGACCTCTCCCTCTACGTTAGTGCTCACGGCCATAGAACGGAGCGACTGGGACCGCAGCCCCGGTCGTCCTCAGTAGGTTATGCGCCCGTATGCGTATAAGGGCTACGTCGCCCCCCTCCGTCCCCCGCCGGAAAGGGGCAAGGCGGGGTCTCCGCTGCCCTGCCCTTCGGGGTTGGGGAGCCCCACGGTCCACCCTCCCCTGCCGTCGCTACCTTTTTCTTGGGGGCCCTGATGGTCCGGCGATATGGTCCACCCTGGATTGCGGGTCGGGGACCTCGTGGAGCTCATCGAGCACCAGGAGGTCTTGCTCCCCGACTTCCAGCGAGGATACGTCTGGCGGCGTCCCCAGGTCCTCAAGTTCCTGGACTCCCTGTATCGGGGTTATCCGATCGGCCAGGTGCTCCTGTGGATCCCTCCCCAGTCACTCTCTGACCCCGAGGCGGCACAGCAGGGCCGTCCGTTGGGGACGAGCCCGGGCCAGCAACAGGGCGCGGCGATATTCGCCTCGGCGGAGCGGGCGGAACGGGTAAGCCCCGGGCGCGCGCCCCAGGCCCGAGCGGCCCCTCCCCAGTTCGTGCTGGACGGTCAGCAGCGCCTCACCACCCTCTACCGGCTCCTCCGCGGCGACGACGGGGCGAAGGTCCGCTTCCACGTGGGGGATGAGATCTTCGTCATCGAGACCGCGGTGTCCGCCAAGGACCCCCTCTGGGCTCCCGTGGGAGACATCCTGGGCTCCCCCCGGGGCCTTTCCAAGGCGCTCTCCCGCCTGCAGAAGGAGCTCAAGCTCGCTCCCGACGATCCCTACTTCGAGCGCTACCAGGCGAACCTGCAGCGCCTCGCGCTGGTCCGGGAGCGCGTGCTGCCGGTCGACGTGGTGCGCCTCGCGGACCCGGAGCAGGTCGCGGAGCTCTTCGTGCGGATCAACTCGGGGACCCCCCTCCGACGGGCGGAGCTCGCTCTCGCCCAGCTCGCCTGGCGGTGGCCGGGGGCGCTCGTCGTTCGCCTGGGTGACGCTCTCGAGGAGTTCGTCGAGGCCGGGTTCGACTTCTCCGCCCCGTTCCTCATGCGATGCTTCGTCTCGGTCGCTACCGGGCAGGCGGGGTTCTCCAACCTGGACTCCCTTTGGAAGCTCAACGAGATCACCCTCGCCCGCAACTGGGAGAAGGCCCACAACGGACTACGGAGCACGGTCGCCTTCATCCAGGAGGTGGCGCGACTTCCCACGGGGGACGACCTCCCATCGCTGAACGTCCTGGTCCCGATGACCGCGCTCTTCGCGAAGGGGATCCGCCTTGACGCCTCTCAGACGCAACAGCTCCTTTACTGGTTCTTGGTCGCCGGCTCCTTCGGGCGGTACGGAGCGAACGTCGAGGCCCGCCTGGCCGAGGACCTGCACGCGATCTTCTCCGAAGCCCCTCTCGCCGGGCTGCTGAAGTCGCTCGAGCAGGCGACCTCGGCCCCGCCGGTGGTCCCCCCCACGGACCTTGAGGGACGGGGAGTGGGCTCCGGGGTCTTCCTGCTGATGGCGAGCCTGCTGCGGCTGAAGGGGGTCCACGACTGGTGGCCCGCCGCGTCCGGGGGGCGCCCGCCCTCACCGGCCCGGGGGGAGCGTGACCTGGTGGTCCATCCGATCTTCAGCCGCAAGCAGCTCCAGGAGGCCGGGGTGGACCCCGAGCTCTCCGAGGAGATGGCGAACCTCCTCCTCCTTCCCCACCGACCGCCCTCGAAGCTCGCTCAGGCGAACCCCGAGGACCTCGTCGCGAAGATGAGCCCTGCCTTGCTGAAGGAGCAGTGGGCACCGGAGTCGAAGATGCTCTGGACGGCGCCCCGGGCGGCCGAGTTCCTGCAGATCCGCCGGGAGCTCATCGCCCAGGCGTTCACCGTCGCGCTCGAGTCCCTCCACGCAGGACGCCCGCCTTTCGCCCCCAGCCCATAGTTCGAGCTGCGACCTCGGCGGGCAAGCCACCTGCCCTGCACGTCGCGGTCATGACCCCTTGCATCGCGATAAGCGGACACACATGACGAAAACCGTCGAGGCCAGAGGGCCGACCTGGAACGGTCGCCCAGCCTCACGCCACGCCCGTCCTGGCCCGATTGCCATCGTCCGATCGTTGAGCCGAGCGGGCGTTCTCCCGATAGGGGGCCCCACCGGTTCCCGGCTCCGGATTCCGTTGCGCGGCGGGTCGGTCCCCATCACGGCTATATGGAGGACAATGCTACGATATGACGTGACAAGCCGGGAGGAAGCTTAACATGGATTTCGAAGCCCCGCTGTCGTGCCCACTCCCCTCCGGCCCGCTTAACGCCCTGTTCAAGGGTGCGCGGACCGAACCGGAGCGTCAACAGCTCCGGGACGAGATGCGGAACCGCCTGCATCCGATCACCTGTCGGATCTGCCGGCAAGAGTTGGCCTACTTCCGGGACGTGGGACGCTTCCCGCTCGAGGAAGATGAGGTCCAGGGCGCCTACCTGCAAGGACGTGGATACCGGTTCCTGCTCACCGTCTGGTGGGCCAGGGTGTCCGATCACCTCGCCGGCGAGCTTCGTGAGATGCCCGCCGTTTCGAGCTACTACCGTCACATGTCCTTCCACCTAGGGGTCCGCACCGAGCGGGAGCACACCCCCAGCGGGGAGCCTTCCGAGACAAGCTTCCTCTCCCGGTCCGGTGGCTTCGCCCGAGCACCCGTCCGTCCCGCCCCTGCTCCAGCGCCGGCCGCCGCGCCCTCGCCGCGGTTCCCGACCATCATCTCGGTCCCCATGCCAGAGGCTCCCGATGCGAACGCCTGGGCGCCCACCCGTGTGGAGACCCCGCGGGGGGACCACTCGGTCCTCCGCATGGCGAAGACGATGGTTCAGCTGAGCGAGCTCTCCAACCGCCGTGTCCCCCCGGACGGACGCTCCACGTTGCGCGAGGAGCACGCCGAGGGCGGCCGGGCGACGGAGACCGTGGAGCGCCCGAGCTCAGAGTGGCTCGGCCGCGCGGCGGGTACGTCCTCCGGGGCGGGCGGCTACACCTTCCGTGCAGCGGCATCCCAGGAATCCGCGGACGCCAAGCGCCGGCGGAGCTCCGCGAAGAGGTAACGACCTCCTCACGCTCCCGTTGGGAAGCGCCCGTCCCCGCGCCCCATCTTCTGGGGTCGGTCGGAATCTGAAGCTCCGGCGCGTTCGCGCGAGCTTCACGTTCCGAGCGGGGGGTCGGGGCCCGAGTATCGTTGTCCCCTGGTCGGGCCCTCCCGCGGGGACCTCCGTCCACCCTCTCGTATCCAAAGACCGTCATTGAGGGGTGACCTCGCCCGGGGGCTCGCACCCGACCGAGATCGCCCAGGGACATCTCTTCCCCCATGTCGTGGACCGCCTGGACGATGTGGGCGAGGGTGAGGGTTCCGCTCATGATGCGGGTGGCGAGGAGACCGAAGTGGGGCGTCTCCAGAGGGAGGGTCTGGAGCAGGGTGGTCCG
>DAHUZP010000079.1 GCA_027306505.1 Thermoplasmata archaeon
TCGAACTCCCTCGACCGCGCGGGGGAGACGCGCGGAGCGATCTCGTGGGTGATCGCGGAGGTCGCGAGGTTGTACGCGGACCACCGGGAGAGGAGCGAGTTGTGCGTCGCGGCGACCTCCGCGCGCGCGCCGATATCCGACGCGTAACAGCGCGGGAGCCCCGCCGCGACGAGGGCGGGCTCGATCTCGCACGCGAGGACATCCTCCCCCATCGCCTCCTCGTAGAGGCGCGTCGCGTCGCGGAACTTGCCCAGGATGCCGTGGATGGCGCGCTGGAGCATGCCCAGCAGGTCCGTGGCGGATGAGAGATGAACCTCGCGCAGCTCCACGAGGGAATCCAGGCCACCTACCAACTGATTCGCACAGGCGACCCGGACCCCCACTCCCTCGCATCGGAGCGCGACCGTTCCATCCAGACTGTTGAGGACCCTGATGCCCGGGTAACAGGTCTCTCCTCGGGCGAGCTCGTAGCGAGTCCCGACGACCAGGCGGACCTCCATCCTGCGACCCCCGCTGAAGAGGGTGATCCTCTCGCGCGGGAACGCGGGGGCGCCCTCCTCCGGGGAGGGCTTGTCGAGGGCCTCGCCGATGGCGTGCACGGCCTCCGCGACCTGGTGGTGGGGCAGGAGCCCGTAGCGATTGCTGACCACACTCACGACACCGTGGGTATCCGACCTGCGGACCCCGCGGTACTGCGTGAGCCGGGCCCCGTCCGGTCCGAAGACCGGGACCAAGTCGAACCGGGGGACCTGGTCGGGCGTGGCGTAGTTCTCGATGGGGGTTCGGCGCGGGCTCTCAGCGGGCTCTTGGAACGACATGTTCGTCCTCAGCAAGCGAGGACGAACGTCGTCGTGAGCGCCTTCGCGCCAGGACCACACCGATTGAGACCCCTACCACGACGGCGATGGCCGCGATCAAGACGAGGTATCCCTCCGTGGGAGGAAGACCGAGGAAGGTCGGAGGAGCGCTCGAAGGCGCAGTAATGACGATGGTCGCGGAGGCAGTCTTGGACACACCATTCAGGCTGGCTGTGACGGTGAGCGTCTCCGTCCCTGGAGAACTCCCCGCGGCGAAGGTCGTGGAAGAGCCCACCATCGAGCTGAGGGATCCCAGCGAACCGCTGAGGGTCCAAGTGTAGGTCACGTCTGACGGGCAGGGGCCTCCCGTGGAGTGACCGACTAGGAGAACAACTACGATCCTTCGGTCAGGAGGTTGACCTCGGTCGGAGCGACCGAGTTCCTACCTGTCACCTAAACCCGCGAGGACTCGGGTCACAGAACGGAGTGGATTTCGGAGATTTCCGTGGCGACGGTCGGATTCGAAGTGACCTCTGTGGGGGGGGTTCCGCCGACCTCGTAGATGATGGCCGCGAGGTAGGCCTCGAACCAGAGCAAGGCGGGCTCGACAGCGCCAAAGAGGGCGGAGCCGGGATTCTGCATCTCGGATTCCGCCGTGGCGTAGCTCATGCCGTACGTCCGGTTTCCTTGGGGATGGAAGGCGCTCGGGTCCACCAGACTGGTCGAATGAATGAAGATGTCCCCCACGGTAAAGAACGGGATCCCTCCGCCGAGGTCGTAGGTCGTTTCCAGGGCATTCTGGTGAACGGTAAGCGATGGAACAGCGATCTGGGAGTCGCTGTCGCCCTCCGCTACTTGGAGGTCGAGGTATGTGCTTTGAAAACTTGCCCCAGCAAGGTTCAATTCTGGGGTGTGGGGGTAAAGGTCGTCAGACATGGAGTAGTCTGATTGGATGTTCGTGAACGTCCCGAACGCCGACAAAGCCCCCACGAGGGCCCAACTCGAAGACGCGCAGTAGGGGCAAGCCGCCGACGAAAGGACGAACACCACCGGATATCCGCTACTGGTCCAGACTCCGTTGCTCGCGTGGCACCAGCCCCCCCCTGCCGGAGGAGCCTCAGAGCACTGCGAACTGAGCACAGGTGGACCCTCTTTGAACTCGTACGCAGCCGACGCCCCGCTCACTACAAGCCCGAGCACCACCCCCAGCGTCAATCCCTTCTTCCAAACAGACTTCAAAGGTGTAATCCCTCGGACCAGGCCAGCGACGAGCATGAATCCGCCCAAGGCGCCCAACAGGGCCACGCCCCAGCTCCCCGGTGGAGCTTCCGCAACTAAAGGGGAAATGGCAGCGGCGAGGACCCAGATTCCGGCGGCGGCGAGGAAGCACAATCCGAGAACGGCGAGGAGCTCACGGCGCGAGAGCCGCCTCGAGGCCGCGCCCGTGGAGGGTCGTTGTGACTGATGCTCGCCTCCCTTCGTTTCACATCGTCGGGGAGCTTTCCGCCGATAGTAGGCTCGAAGCGCCCGCCCACTAGATTTGACCCCCTGGGGCGGCTTGAACCCCACCTGCGGATCCTCGGCGATGGTCTCCCAGTCGACCCCCTGGCGACGGAGCGACTCGACCCGGCCCCAATTCGGCATCGGCCTTGCTTCAATATAGAGTCGCTTATCAAAGATTCTGAGGACAAGTTGCACTATGTGCTAATTGTATCTACTTGCCTTATTGTGCATGAAATTGACTCACATTTAAGCCGCACCGCACATGTGCACCACCTAGCCTCACGAATGTGGGGCAAGGAGAACAAATGCCGACACGGAAGAGCGCCTTGAAGGGAGAACCGAGCCGGATGCGCCTGAAGATGAGCCACGCGCTTGTCGCAGGAGCAGGATCCATGTTCCTCGCTTTGTTGGTCCTTGCAGGACCTGCGCATGCCTGGTCGACCAGTTCGTGGACATCCCCCTGGGACAACACGACCAACAACTGGGCGCCTTGCAGCGGCAGCAACACATACAACTTGGACTCCCCCAGTAACGGGGTCTTCAGTGCGGTTGTAGAGAGCACTTCCAACGCAGACGTCCTCTGCAGCCCGGACACCACCGAGCATGAAGAGAACGCGGGGGAACACAGTTCGCAGTACTGGTCGCCCACGACCTCGGGCTACTATACCCTCTCCGCCTCATTCTCCGGGACCATCGCAGTCTGGTCGAGCGAGAACAGTTGCAACAACGGGGACGGCCACTCCCAGCTTCAGATTGGGGTCGCTGCCTATGACACTTCGACAGGCACGAGCGTCTACAACTGGATCACCCCATCGGGAGGATCCTCCTACAACGGTTGCGGCTCAGGGGGCGGGACCTTCAATCCAGGTTCGGTGTCCACGTATCAGTACTTCTATTCCACCCACAGCTACCAGGTACGGGCGGGGGTGGACGACCTTGCCGGTGCCAGCCAGAACTGGCAAGGTGGGACCTCTCAGGGTTTTGTCGGCTTCGAGAACGTTTGCTGGGTTGGGTTCGGGGGTTACACCACGACGACAATCACCTTGAACTCCATCTCGATCAACTGAGCGAAAGGGACCCCAGTGAACGCTTCCGGAGAGGGGTCTGCCTTCGCCCTCCTCTCCGGACCAACCTTTTCCCGTCCCCTTGCACCCATCTTCTCGACGGATTCGGCAGGCGTTAAGACATCGTGAACCCTTTCCCCTCAACAACTCGGGAACCGATGGAGAACACTTCGCAACCGGACCCGCTTCTTGACATTGCACATATCACCAAACGTTTCCCCCATCGACGAGCACCAGCCGTGGATGACGTCTCACTCCACATCGCCCCCGGAGAGATTCTGGGCCTGGTCGGGTTGAACGGCGCCGGCAAGACCACGGTCATCCGGGTCTGTGCGGGCCTCAGCATGGCCACGACGGGTTCAGTCACGGTGGCCGGCTACGACATCGCTAGGGACAAGACCGAAGTCTCTCGCCACCTCGGACTCGTCCCGGAGTTCCCCAATTTCGACCCGGGAAGCCGTCCGCTCGCTCTGCTTCGATATTTCTCCGGCTTCTTCGGATTGCGGGGTCAAGAGGCGACCCAGCGTTGCTCGAAGTTACTCGACCTGGTCGGGCTTGCAGACACGACAGAGGTGAAGGTCCGCGCCTTCTCCCAGGGGATGAAAAAACGATTGGCGCTCGCGGCCGCTCTGCTTCACGACCCTGAAGTAATTCTCCTAGATGAGGTCCTCAACGGCCTTGATCCCGAGGGGGTCGCGTTGGTTCGGAGCCTCATGCTCCAATGGAGAGAGGAAGGAAAGGCCATCATGCTTTCCTCGCACCTCTTGGGGGAGATGGAGCAAGTGGCCGATCGAGTCGCGATTGTCCACCACGGTCGCCTCGTCAAGGTCCTGTCGCGCGTCGAGCTCGAAGCGAATCGCTCCGCCACTCTCCAGGTCAACATCAGAAATCTCGACGAACGCGCCAAAGAGCTCTTGGCAAGGTACGGCACGGTCCGTGCGGATGGCCGTGGGCTCCGGATCTCCCGGCCGACTCTGTCAGCCAACGAGATTAACGCCCTGCTAGTCGGGCGGGGCTATCAGGTCGATAGCCTCTCGTTCGAGCCGAACGGCCTCGAAGCGCTCTTCTTGGGCTTGATCAAGGAGCCTCCGAGTACCGCAGCCCAGGGGTCATGACCTTGAGAGGACACCTGTTCCCTGCCGGTTTCGTCTATGAAGTCCGGCGAGCCTTCGTCCGACCCGCCGTCCTCATGGTCTTCATTGTGACCATCCTCGTGGCCCTTGCTTCGGCTACGCAGGTCGCGACGAATCCCCCCGACTTTGCACGGAATTACTCTGGAGCAGTCTTCTACTTCGGAGGAGCCTATCATTTCGAGTTCTACACGTTCGATCAATACGGTTCCCCAATCCCAGGTATTGACTACACACTCCAGTTTAGCTCGGCGTCCGGGTCGAAGTCGCTCGCGAATGCCTCAGGGGTCTCCCCATCCCACGGGATTCTCGACGTGGTGTTTCCCCTGCCACAAGGGACCTACATGGTCTCGTACACGGCAGGACCTCAAAACGGGGGGCCCTATTGGAGCCAAGGCCAAAGCAATGGGGTCTTCCAGCTCGACCCGATTCCGCAAGGGCAGGTCCTGCCACTTCTTTCTCCCCTCACTTCCGCCATCGACCTGACGACAGGCTTCTCGGGAACCCCCGCCTTGCAGGTCTTCCTACCAAACCCAGGAGGTTCGTCTGTCGGCACCGACTCGATCTATTACACCCTCGTCGACCTACAGAACGGCGCGCTCGCCTCGCCTCTTCCGAGGTCTGCCATGACCTTCCTAGGAAATCTTCAGAGCGCCCTCCAGAGTTTTCCCCTGTCGATCCACCCGAACAGCTCAACCCCCTCGCTGAACCTCCAAGTGGAGGTCTTCTCCCCCTCGGAAACCCTTCTGCTCCTTGACACCAACGCCTCAGCGAGTGAGTTTTCCCCCTACGAGACCGCCACCTCCGTGAGTGACGCGGCTTTCTCCTACTTCTCTAGCGACATGGACCTGCTCGTTCCGTTGATGGCCGTGGTGGCCTCGTTCTCCGTATATGCGAAAGACCGGATCGCTGGGGTTCTGGAATCCGTAGTTGTGTTGCCCGTGACAAGGCCAGGGCTGGCAGCTTCCCGGCTAGTGGCGATTTCCGCGGCGATGCTGGGTGCACTCCTCCTCGGAGTGGGCCTCTCGGACGCGGCGATCCATCAAGTGGTGGGATACTACGTTTTCCCTTCCTACTTGGTCGCCGTGTATCTCGGGTTTGCCGTGTCGACCATTTTCTTCACGGGGGTCACATTCCTTTTGTCTCACCTGCTCCGTTCGCACGCAGCCCTCCTGGGCATCACCATCGCCATCTTCCTCCTCTTCGGTATCCTCTGGTACTCGTTGGACTCTGCAGTCGCTGCCGGTCTTGGAGTGCTCGTGGGAACGCCAGGAGGAGCGCGGTTCCAAGTTATCTCATCGTTCTTCGACCCAATCCAGTATCCGAGCCTTCTCTTGGCAGGGCTCACGAATTCCACGCCTGGGGCCGCATCCCAACTCGGTGGGCCCCCATCGAGCTATGGTATCACACCAGTATCCCTTCTCTTGGTCGCGGGGGTTTGGACGGTCATCCCTCTGGTCCTCCTCTCGTGGCGGATCCGCACACGGGACTGAGCTGAGCAATCAAGCCATCCCATGAATCATGAGCCTCCGCTGTTGACAAGGAGTTGTCCAGTCTGCATGTGGTGTAGTGGGTCCTCTGCTCGCTCTTGATTTCTCCCCGAGTAGAGAAATGTGAGACTCTGAGCCTGGGGGGGGACAGCCGTCGGCCCTGGGAGAAGATGATGGCGGTGACTCGCCCGTCAGTCGACTCGAATCGCGGGCTTCCCGACCTCTCCATCACGGGCGCAGGGGGACGGGGGACGCCGTGGTTGAAACCTGAACAGCAAGGCGACCTCCCACCTACAGCGCTGATTCTGGCCTGAACTTCCGACCCGCCTCAGCATTCGTCGGTGGGGATCCGGCCATCGGCCGGTCCATTTCACGGACCCGCGTCGTTATAGGGGTGGGTGGTATATACCACCCACAT
>DAHUZP010000082.1 GCA_027306505.1 Thermoplasmata archaeon
GGCGAGGAGACCGAAGTGGGGCGTCTCCAGAGGGAGGGTCTGGAGCAGGGTGGTCCGGGCCCGAGGATAGACCGGGTCCACCGGTCCCAGATGCTCGAGGACACCGGTCCGGCACCGTTTGGCCTTCCGGTCCCAGTACGACTCGACCCGCTGGCGGTGCTTGCGCCCCCCCTTGGTGACGGTCCTGATGAAGGACATACTGACCCACAGGGGTGAGTATGGCAGTCAGTAGGTTTCGGTCAATCCTCCGGCGAGAAACGTGGGAACGGGGCCTCAGGCTCGATGACGGTCATGGGATGTCAGAGGACCACGGGTCGGGGAGCTACGCAACGCTTACCCGTGCGACCCCGTACACCCCCTCGTCATGGACGACGCAGAGTGTGCCAAGGAATTCGCGAAAAAGTGGGCCCGCTACTCCGCCATTCTGGCGGGAGTCTACCCGAGCGTGTCTGCCGACCTCAAGTCCGAACCCGGCCCGCTCCAGCAGGCTCAGGCCATCTTCTCTGAGGAGCTCGGCGACTCCGCCGCTCGCAGAAAGATCGCCTTCCACCTGGCCCTCGCGGACTTCCAGGCGATGGCCGAGAAGCGGTGAGCCGGAGCGCCCCTAGGGGCGCCACCCGTGCTCCTCGACCCTTCCCGGCCCGGTGATCGCGAGGGGCGAGGCACGGCCGCTGCCCCGCCGTACGGTCTACACAGGACGGGCCCTGCTCCCGGATTCAAGCGCCCTCTCCGCCCTGTCCTCGCTCGAGCTCTTGCGCGACTCGCCTGGGACGAACGAGGTTCAGAGGCCAATGAGGGGAGGCGTTCGACTCCCAGCTCCTACTCGCAGACGTTATGCCGGCGGGAGCCCAGATCCCGGTGTCCGCGGTACCTCTTGGGCACATCGGTCGCAGACGCGCGGTTCAGACGCCGGGCCGGAAGGAGAGGACGGTACCATCCAGGCTCGGCGGCAGGCTGTGAGTTCGCGAAAAGTGGGTCCGGAGTTTCGCGAACTCACAAGGGCACCGTGATCCGATTGCCGGAGCCCAAGGTTCGGTTCGGGCTCAAAGCCCTTGGGGATTGGAAAATGACCCCACGCCTAGGCGGGCGATAAGTGGGTTCAACCTGGGTTAGGGACGGGTGCTCCGAAGACCCGGAAGCCCGGTGCCGAATGATGGTGTGGCACACTCGGGAGGTGTTCAACGAAGAAGGTCGGGGAGAGCAAGGAGGTAGAACACTGGCTAGATGGGGGTCCCCGGTTGGGCGGAGCGATGCGAGGGCCGAGGCGGCCGCGTCGAGTGGACGTGGTGGGATTTGAACCCACGGCCTCTGCTTTGCGAAAGCAGCGATCTTCCGCTGATCTACACGCCCGAGCGGCGGGCGGGACGAAGCGGCGGAATTAAGTCTTCCACCTGCCGATCATGGTCGGGACCGGCCCCTTCCATGGACGGCGGAGGGCCCCCGTCCCGGGGTCCGAGCCGACGGCCCTAGGTCGCGGGGACCGGGGTCTTTCGCTTCTTCTCCTCAGTGGGGGGCGGGGGTGGTGGAGGAGGAGACGCGGGAGGAGGCGAGCCCTGGACCTTCTCGGTGCCACCCTTGGGGGGCGTCCGGGTCGGCTTACCTCGCACCGGCGGGGGAGCAGGAGGGGCGGTCCCTCCGCCGGAACGCCCGGTCGCGGGAGGGGGCGGCGGGGGGGAGGGTGGAGGTGGAGGCGGGGGCGGGGGCGGTGGAGGAGGTGGCGCCGTCGCGATGGGGGGCGTAGGGTGGGGCGCCGCCCGGGTGCCCGCGGGCAGGATGGCGTGCCGGTCCGCGTCGTACCGGAAGAGGCTCGCGTACCGTCCCCAGGTGATGATCGTGTGGATCGCCTCTGGAGGGGCGGTGGTGAAGGCCACGATCTGCTGGAGCTCGTCCTCGGCGAGGAATCCGTCCACCGAACTGTCGAGCGACCGCAGGATCGCCCGGAAGAGCGTGGTCCTCCCCAGCACGTCCCGCAAGAGCTCCTTGCGCGTCCGGATGGTCCCCGCGGCGAGCTTCTTCCCCGTCTCCGTGCAGGTGACCCTCCCGTCGGAGACGGTCACGAGGCCCAGCCCCTCTGCGTACTCGAGGGAGGGGAGGAGGTCGTCCATCTCCAAGCTCTCCTCGTCCGCTATGCGCGCGATCTCCGCGCTGCCCTTGGCCCGTTTCAGGAGAGAAATGAGCCCGAGCAGTTCGCTGGGTGCACACTTGGGGTATAGGGTTGGCAAGGTCTCGTGCCTACCGGGAGTGTTCTGAGCGGGGTCGGTGAACTTAAGCGTTTACTTGCTCGGGCGCGAGGAGGGGGGTGTCCCCCCCCAAATCCGTCCCCTTTCGGGGGGTTGGCCCCCCGAACTGCGAAAATCGTAGCCCGCCGTAAGGCCCCAGCGAGGTCTCCCGGTGGGCGGCCCTGCCAGAGCATCCCTGCCAGAGCATGTCACCCTCCTTCAGGGGGAGGGTGCCGCTTCCGGAAGGGATTCCTGGGCAGGGGGAGCGGGCGGCTCGGCCGATCCCTTGCCGTTCCCGTGGTTCGGAGGAGAGCCCTCCGTGATCATGGAGTAGACGTAGTCCGTGAGCTGGTAGAAGGCGTCCGACTTCCGGTCCCTTGGCCGGGGAAGCTTCACCGGGACCCCGGCAAGGACCTGGCTCGGGCGGCGGGAGAGGACCAGGATGCGGTCCGCCATCTCCACCGCCTCCTCGATGTTGTGGGTGACGAGGATGACCGCGTCGGGGGGCAGCGTGGGGTCCGCCCAGAGCTGCAGCACCTCGTCGCGCAGGCTCTCTGCCGTGAGCGGGTCCAGGGAGGAGAAGGGCTCGTCCATCAGGAGGACCGACGGCTCCACCGCGAGCGCCCGGGCGAGCCCGACGCGCTGCCGCATCCCCCCGGAAAGCTCCCGGGGATAGGCCTCCTCGAACCCCACCATCCCGGTCACCTCGATGTACTTGTCGACCTGGGCCTGGATCTTCTCCTTCGAACAGCCGCGGGCCTCGAGCCCCAGCGCCACGTTCTCCTTGACGTTGAGCCAGGGGTAGAGCGCGAAGCTCTGGAAGACCATCGCCATGTCGAGCTGCACGTCCATCACGGGCTTTCCCCGGAACAGGATCGCGCCTCCGGAGGGATGCTCCAGGCCCTGCAGGAGGCGCAGCAGCGTGGACTTCCCGCAGCCGGAGGGCCCCACGATGGCGACGAAGTCGTTGGGAGCGACAGAGAAGGAGATGTGCTGCATGATCGGCACGGCGCCATGCCGACCCTGGAAGTTCTTGCCGACGTCGGAGATCTCGATGAGCGGCATGGGAACGAGCGAGCGAGCGAGCAGAACGGGGAGAAGCCAGGGCGCGGACCGGGCCCCCTACTCGATCTTGTACCTCCGGCTCCGGCGGTACAGCGGCTTCCATAATAGCTCGTTGACCGCGATGACCGCCCCGACCAGGGTGAAGAGCGAGAAGACCATCAGCGGCAGCCCGTCGGAGGAGCTCGGGAAGCAGTAGGTACCGATCGAGAGGAGCTGCCCCAGTCCGAGGACCCCCTGGGACTGACAGTTACCGGAGCCCGTGGGGGTCGCGAGGTACTCCGCATAGATGAGCGAGTTCCACCCTCCGCCGAAGGCGGTGATGGAGCCGGTGATGAAGGCGGGGTAGATCGCGGGGAAGGTGAGACGCAGGAAGCCGAGACGCCCCTTGAGCCCGAGCGACTTCGCGGCCTCCTGGAGGTCCGGAGGGATCGCTCGAAGCCCCGAGTAGATGTTGAAGAAGAGGTACCAGATCATCCCGGTCATCACGGCGATGATGACCGTCGCCTGGAGCCCCAGGACCACCGCCAGGGAGACGAGCAACAGGGGGAAGATGGCCGGGGCCGGGAAGGAGGCGATGACCTCGATCACGGGCATGCCGAGCTTCCGCGCGTTCGGGCTCGCGATGAGCGCGAAGGCGATGGGCAGGCAGACGGCGAGGGAGAGCAGGTAGGCCAGGACCACCCGGGTGAAGGAGGCGCCCAGGGCGAGGGGGATGAGGTCGATCTCGCTGCGGATCGAGGGCGCTATGGGCCCGGAGACGACGCGGAAGACGGCGACGATGATCGCGATGAGCATGAACCAGGACACCACCAGGATACCGCCCACCAGGACGTAGCGGATGACCCCCGGCGGCAGGTGGGTCCTCCTTCGTATGCGCCCGACGGTGACCGTGCCCAGGTTCACGATCGGGGTCGCGAGCCGGTTCATGCCCCCCAGGAATCCCTGGGCGACGGTGGAGACCCCCTTCCGCACGCGCTCGTCGATCCGCCCCGGGGCGAGTCCCTCCATCTCCGCGCTCGGCGTCTGGTCGTAGCGGTAGCGCTCGGCCCACTCCCCCAGGGGCCGCCAGATGAACAGGTCGAGGGCGGCGATGAGCACGATGAGCAGCAGCGCGCCCGCGAAGAGCTGACCCAGGTTCCGCGCGCTGGCCGCCGTGTAGAGGTAGCTCCCGATCCCCGGGAGGTGCAGCGTGAGGGGCCCGACGCTGATGATCTCCGCGCCCACGAGGTAGTACCACCCCGCGGTCCAGGAGAGGATCGAGTTGTAGACGAGCCGGTTCACGGTCGCCGGCAGCATCACCGTCCGGATCCGATGGATCCCGTGGAGCCCGAAGGCCCGGGAGGCCTCGTCCATGTCCTGGGGGAGCCCCTTGATGGACTCGTACACCCCGAAGGCCATGTTCCAGGTCATCGAGGTGAAGACGAGGAAGATGGCCGCGAGGTTGGGGCCGATGAGGCTCCCGGGTCCGGAGAGCTCGACGAAGGCGATGACCGCGAACGGGAAGAACCCCAGGATCGGGATGGACTGGAGGATGTCCAGGATCGGGATCACGACCCGCTCCGCCATCCGGTGCGTCGCAGCGGCGTAGCCGATCCCCAGGGAGAAGGCGAGGGAGAGGGCGTAGGCCGCGACCATCCGCAGGAAGGACGCCGCGAGGACCGCAGCGGCCCCGGGGAGGTCAGCGATGAGCGCCGGTGCCGCGGGAAGGACCGCGAGCGGAGCGAGGAGACCGACCACCGAGAGCGGGGTCCTCAGGCGCGAGCCGGCCCACCAGCGCTGCGGCGGGGCGGCGTCCCGTGGCCCCGTCCCGCGCAATTCTCCTCACGCGTTCGAGCGCCCCCGGCTCTGCAGCTCGGGTGGGGACGGGGAAGGCGTGCCATGGCCCCGGTCCCCCTTCTTCGAAGCGGGCCCGAACTTCGCGAGGAAGTGCCGGAGCCTCTCCGGAGCCTCGACCATCTCCATGCCCCCCACGGAGGCCCGGCGCTTCCAGACCCGGCGGACGACCTCGGCCACGTAGTGGTAGTGGCTCGCGGTGTAGACCCGACGGGGGAAGGCGAGCCGGACCAGCTCGAGGGGCGGAGGAGAGCCGGGTTCCGGCTTCTCCGAGCCGAACATCACGCCACCCACCTCGCACGTCCTCACGGCCCCCTCCCGGTAGATCTCCACGGCGAGCGCCTGGCCGGGCAGCTCGTCCGGGCCGAGGTGGGGGAGGAACGCGTGGGCGTCCAGGTAGAGCCCGTGCCCCCCGGGGGGGCGCATGAAGGGGATGCCGTCCTGGTCGAGGAGCGACGCCACGTAGCGCACCTGCCCGATCCGGTGCTCGAGGTAGGCGAGCTCGGTCGCCTCCCGCAGCCCCACCGCCATCGCCGAGAGGTCCCGTCGGGCGAGACCGCCGTAGGTCGGGAACCCTTCGAAGGTGATGAGGAGCTCCTTGAGGCGAGGGACGAGCGAGGCGTCCCGGGTCGCGATGAAGCCCCCCATGTTGACCAGCCCGTCCTTCTTCGCGCTCATCGTCGCGCCATCCGCGAGATCGAAGATCGCGCGGCCGATCTCGGCGATGGATCGGGAGCCCATCCCCTCCTCGCGCTCATGGATGAAGTAGGCGTTCTCGGCCCACCGGCACATGTCCAGGTAGAACGGGACGTGGTGCGCGTGAGAGATCCTCGAGACCTCGCGCAGGTTCGCGAGGGAGGCCGGCTGACCCCCGCCCGTGTTGTTGGTGAGCGTCATCATGACCAGGGGGACGTTCTTGCCCTCGGTCCTCAGCGTCCCCTCGAGGCGGGCGGTGTCCATGTTCCCTTTGAAGGGGAGCTCCGCACGGACGTCGTAGGCCTCCCGGACCGCGAGGTTCACCGGCTTCGCCCCCTGGCGAAGCACGTGGGCCTGGGTCGTGTCGAAGTGCATGTTGTTGGGGACCATCTGCCCCGGGCGCACCATGGTGGAGAAGAGCAGGTTCTCCGCGGCGCGCCCCTGATGGGCCGGTAGGACGAAGGGGAAGCCGGTGAGGTCCTGGACGGTCCGCTCGAAGTCGAGGAAGTTGCGGCTCCCCGCGTAGCTCTCGTCCCCCGTCATGAGCGCCGCCCACTGGTGGTCGCTCATCGCGGAGGTCCCACTGTCCGTCAAGAGGTCGATGAAGACCTCCTCGGAGGTGAGGTTGAACAGGTTGTAGCCGGAGCGTCGGAGCGCCGCCTCGCGCTCCGCCGCCGAGGGCCGGTGGAGCATCTCGACGGCCTTGATCTTGTAGGGCTCGAGGGGGAGCGGAACTTCCTCCGGCGGCATGGGAGACCCGCTCGTGGACTCCTGTGGCCGTATAAGTCCGGTGGCGGGGGAGCCCTGGAGCCCTGGGCACCTTCACCGGTGAGCGGCCGTCCTCTCTCCCGTGCGCGAGCCGCGGGGGTAGTCCTTAAGTTTGGGAGGTCGGTGGGTCGCGCCGCAGCCCCGTAGTCTAGTGGCCAAGGATGCGGGACTCTGGATCCTGCGGCATCGGTTCGAATCCGGTCGGGGCTATGACGAACCCTCCGGCCGTCGGGCCCTTTCGGGGTCCGACGGCGGAGGCCCGTGTCGGGACGATCGTGCCCGAGGCGAAGGACCATCCATCCCCCGGTGACGAGCGAGGAGGCCCTCCCCTCGTCGGGGAGCGGAGCCGAGGGCGCGCCCTCTACGACGCCCCGCGCTTCTTCGCGTGGGAGGGATGGGCCGCAAGGGACTTCGCCCGGCGGTCCACGTCCTCCTTCCAGACCTGCTCGTTGGCCCGCTTCAGGCGGTGGACCGCGTCCGCGAGCTCCATCAGCGCATCGCCGCGGACCCCCACCAGGACCTCGCTGTCCGGCATCTCCGTGTTGATCCGGGAGCCGGCGCAACCGACGGAGACCGCGACGGGGGTCCCCTGCAGGAGCACCGGGACCAGCGAGCACATCGGACGAGCGAGGAGCGGGGCCGGAGGAAGCCCCGGGCGCCCTTGCGAGGTCGCCTCCACGACGAGCATCAGGCCCCTCGGACCGGTCGTGAGGAGCACGACCGACGGCTCCTGGGGGATCGAGCCCAGGGGAGCGTAGGCGACCCAGTTCGGGGCCTTCTCGTTCCTGGGGATCCTCATGGCCTCGCCCGGGGCGAGGTATCCCACCTTCTCCATCCAACCCACGGTGCCCGTGAGCCGGTCCCCGAGGGGGCCCTTCGGCTCGATGCCCATCACGAACGCTCCGACCTCGCACTCCTGGTGGTCGCTCTGAGGGGCCTGGACCGGTCGGGTCATCCCCGCGACGAAGAAGCTGCAGACCGACGGCAGGGCTCCCGCATCCTTCGCGGGTCCCTCGACCGGAGCGTCGAGGTAGGTGAGCTGGACCGGGAGCTCACGGAGTCCCAGGTCCTCGCGGAGAAGCTCGGCCACGACCTTACGGTCCTCGATCGACACCACGACGTCTGGCTTGGCTCGTGCCATGTCCGCGCGAGAGGGCGGAGGAGTCATCAAGGTGACCTGGGGGGGTTCGGCGAAACCTGACGCGGGAGCTTCGCGCCACGGTCGTGGCCGTTCCGTCCGCGGGCCGTCCCGGGGGAGGCTGGGCCCCGAGGGGGGCCCTGCGCGGTCTTGAAGAGCCGGTCCGCTCTGCCCGGGAGCGCGCGGGGGTACTCTAGCCCGGTCAAACGCAGCGCCCACCCGGACGATGGCGGACCCAAGAGGCAAGGCTTAGGACCTTGTCGCGCAGGCGTTCGCCGGTTCAAATCCGGCCCCCCGCATGCCTCTCTTCCGTTCGCCCCGCTCAACGCTGAGGGTCCGAGCGCTCCGCGCTCGTACATCTCACGTGGCGTAGATGTTGAGGTTCGCGGTCCCCTGGTTACCGTTCGCGTCGGTGACCGTGAGCGTCACGGTGTAGTCCCCTGAGAGGAACGTGTGGCTGAAGCCGGCCTGGGACGAGCTGGAGCCATCGCTCACCGACCAGTAGTAGGTGAAGGGCGCGCTGCCCCCCGTGACCGTGCTGGTCAGGTAGACCGTGAAGGGCGCGGTACCCGAGGTCCCGGGCGAGGCCCGGATGGAGACGGTGATGGGGCCGTAGCTCACGGGCCCCCCGCCCATCGTGGAGAAGGAGAATATCATCGGGAGGATCATGAAGAGCAGGAAGAAGGCAAAGATGAGGAAGGCCGGCCATCGCTTCCTCTGCACCGGCTGGGAGTAGATCGCGTGGGGCGGGACCATGCCGCCCGCGTACGGGTTGTAGTAGCTCGGGAGGACCGTGGAGGCCATCAGCGTCGGCGCGGGAGGAGCGACGGGGGCCGGAGGTGGCGGAGGATGGTAGACCGACCCGCAGTACTTGCACGTGGTGGTCCCGCTGGGGCCCAGCGGAGGGAGCGGCGCCCCGCAGGCGGGGCATTTGTCGGGCACCAAGGATCCGTCTGCCATTCCGTTGGTCGAGTAGCCCTTGAACCGAGATCGGTCCGGTGACCTGGTCGGACGAGGTCCTGGCAGTAGAGAGCCGGTTCCCCAGATAAGTGCACGGGTCTCCCGGGGAACCCGGGCTCGGAGCGCCTCCGGTGCGGAGCAGCCCGACCGAACGTTGATGAGTCCAGTGACCTCTCAGACCGGTCCAGGTCCTGTGAGCCCCTCTTCCCGCAGTTCGAGCCCGTCTCCCCCCCCCGACACGCCGGGCGCGAGCTTCGAGGACGACCCGTCCTCGGTGACCCTCTGGGACGCTGCCCGGGTCCACGAGATGCTCGACCGCTTCTTCTCCCAGGTCCCCGCCGAAGCGACCCACGAGGTCCCTATGGCACGGGGCCGAAGGGCGCTGGTCCTCGGGGACACCCACACCGACTGGCCGACCTCCCGTTTCCTCGCCCGCCAGGCCCTCGGAACGGAGGGGTTGGGCTACCTCTTCGCGACCGGCGACTACGTCGACCGAGCGCCCCCCGAGCTTCCCTACGGCTCGGTGGTGAACGCCCTCTTCCTCCTCGCTCTGCGCGCGAAGGAGCCGGAGCGCGTGGTGCTCCTCCGAGGGAACCACGAGACCCAGCGCGACATCCCGATCCTCCGCAACGAGGTCGTGGACGAGGCCACGTCCCTCTGGGGACCGGGAGAGGGCGTCGGCCAAAGGGTCCTGGACGCCTTCGACCGCCTCCCCCTGGCCGCCTGCACGGAGAGCGGGGCCTACCTCGCCCACGCGGGTTTCCCCAGGAAGCGGGGGTCCCAAGGGTGGAAGGCTCGCATCGCGAGCGGAGGGATCGACATGCTCGAGGAAGTGGTCTGGAACGACCTCGAGGTCTCCTCCTACGTCGGGGGCCGGGGGTTGCAGATCCCTCCCATCTCCCAAGCCGAGACGCTCGCCTTCCTCCAAGAGGCCGGGCTCGAGGTCTTCCTGAGGGGGCACGACCCGACCGAGGCCGGACGCGCCCGCTTCCAGGACCGGGTGTTGACGCTCCACACGAGCCGGGTCTACGAGTGGGCGGGGCTCCACGTGGCGGAGCTACCGCTGGACCGGCGGGTCCGTGACCTCAGGGACGTGGTCCATCGCACCGTCCTCCCGCCGCCCCTGCCGGCGGCCCGGAAGCGGTCGCCCCCGCCTCACGGGAAGTAGCGACGCTCCACCCGGGCCACCTGGTCCGCGTCGGCGAGCGCGGCGTAGTCGCCGAGAGGACCCTCGTTCAGGCGAAGGAACCCGAGCCGTCCGGGGAGCCGGTCGAAGTAGGCCTCGGCCGCCTCCTTCCCCAGGGTGAGGAAGAGAGCGGCGCCCAGCGCCTCCGCCGTGTTGAGCTCGCCCAAACGGCCGTAGTGCTGGGGGTTCGCCGCGAGCAGGCTCGGAAGCCTCCGGGGCCGAAGCCCCCGCAGCTGCGGGACCAGGTGGGGGGGGAACCCTCCCCGGTCGCCGAGACGGTTCCACGAGCAGTCCACCGCGACCATCCCTCGCTCCCGCACGGCCTCCGCGTCCGCGCGGCAGACGGGCGTCGCGGCGTGGGGGTCGAGCAGGACCGCGCCCGAGGGGGGCCGCTGCCCCCGGTGGCCGAGCTCCCGGGCCATGGAGAGACGGACCAGGCGGCGACCGGTGCAGAGCCGCGGGTCGTCCTCGCAGGCGAGCACGACCCAGAGGCGGGGGCCCCCCTGAGGGGTGGCCCTGGACGGCGCCCGGGGCTCAGGGAGAGGACCCGGCGTACTCACGGAAGATCGCGTGGATGCGGTGGGTGACCTTGAGCGCATCGTCGTAGCGCCGCTGCCAGAGGTTGCGGCCGAAGATGATCCCGGTCGCGCCCGCTCCCATGGAGGAGCGGACCTTCGTCAGCATCTCCTCGTCCGAGACCTTCTCTCCACCCGAGACGAGCACCAAGGTGCGTCCGGCGCAGCGCACGACGCGCTGGAAGGCCTCGTCCGGGGAGAGCGAGAGCGTGTTGTACGGGGCCGGGGCCTCCTTGTCCTTCTCGCTCGCGACCGGGTAGTTCACCTTGACGATGTCCGCCCCGACCTCCTGAGCGACACGGGCCGCGTACTCGACCGCATAGAGGGACTCCTTGCCCCCCTTCTTCGAGATCGCGTCGCCGCGGGGGTAGGCCCAGACGATGAGCGGCATGCCGAAGCGGTCGCACTCCGCCCGGACCGCGGCCGCCTGAGCGATGTCCCGGTCCTGGGCCGGGGAACCGACGTAGAGGGTGTAGCCGACCCCGTCCGCGCCGAGCCGGACCGCGTCCTCTACGCTCGCGGTGAGCGGGGAGAAGGCCTGCGCGTCAGAGGGGACCCCCGTCTTCCCGTTGATCTTGAGGATGAGCGGGACCCGTCCGGCGTAGCTGGTCATGAACTTCCGGGCGAGGCCCACGTGGAGGGCGATCGCGGAGAAGTTCCCCTCCACCGCGAGCTTCCACTGGTATTCCGGGTCGAGCGCGTCCGGGTTCGCGAAGAAGTCCACCGGGCCGTGCTCCAGCCCCTGATCGATGGGGAGCACCAGGAGGGTCCCGCCGCCCGGACCGTGCTCGTACATCATCCGGGTCAAGCGGACCCGCTTGCCGTGGGAGAGCCCCATCTCTTCGAAGGTGGGTCGCGCGACCGCGGTGGTCGCCGGGCCCTTCGTCATGGTCGCGTTCGTGGAGGCCATCTTAGGTGCGGTCTCGGCGGGCATAGATTTCTCTCCTTGGAAGGGCGAGCCCCCGGGGCCTAAGAACGTAGCGCTGGGGCCTGTGGGCCCGCGCCAGGAAAATGCCCCGCCCCCTTCCCCTTCCATGAGCGCTGGGACCCGGGCGGGCGCTCGGGGCCTCGGCTCACGGCGGGGCTGAGGCGAAGACGGTCGGGCCGACCTTCAAGCGTACTGGGCACAGCCGTAGCAGTAGTAGCGGCTGTACTGGGGAACGAAGGTGGTCGGCTTCCCGCAGCTCTTGCACGCGGGGGCCCCGCCCGAGGCGACTGGAGCCGCCGCAGGGGCCGCGGCTGGAGCCGGGGCGGTCCCGTAGGGCGCGGTCTGGGTCGCCGCAGCGTAGCTTTGCTGGGCGGGGTAGGCCGGCGTTTGGGCTTGGGGCGGCTGCTGGTACATCGGCTGGGGCTGCGGCTGAGGGGCGGCCATCGGGTAGGGAGAGGCCGCCTGAGGAGCCCCATAGGCGGCGTAGGGCATTCCCTGGGCCGCGTACGGGACGGCCATGGGGACCATCGTCGCCTGGACGACGGTCACGGTCGTCGGGGGCTGCCAGCCGGAAGCGAGCTTCTTGCCCGCGTTGTGGAACCCGATGAAGCAGAGCAGGAATCCCACGATCGAGACAAAGGGGATGATCGTGAGGATACCCCCGATGCGGAGCATGCTCTCCTGGTAGCGCCCGCCCGCGCGGTAGTTCCCGAGGACCATGCCGATGACCCCGATGAACGACAGGATCGCACCGAAGCCGATCAGCGCGAGCCCCGTGAGGATCGCGCCCAGGCCGAACCCCACGCCGGTGGAGCCGCTGGCGAGGGAGCTGATGGCCGAGATGATGCCGCCGACGATGAGGCCGATGCCTCCCGCGAGCATCGCGAAGCCGATGAGCCCGATGAGCAGGAGCACGGTGGGGCTCCCGAAATCCGGGGCGGCGGACTTGATCTTGCGGAAGCCGAGGTAGTAGAGCAGGTAGGAGATGACGCCGACCACGGGGCCGACCGCCCACATCGCGAGGACGGCCTCGGCCGTGGTAGGAGTGACCCAGCCCGGGACCACCCCCGTCCCCAGAGACGAGAAGATGATGTCGAAGAGCGCTACACCGATCCAGAAGAGCCCTTGGGAAACGACACCCATGATGGCGCCGATCTTCGCGAGGCCGATGCCGTCGCGCTCCGCGCTGGAGGCGGTCGCGACCTGGGCCGCGATGCCGGGGACGGCTGGGGGGGCACCGTACACCGCGGGCTGGGCCGCAGCCGGGGCGCCTCCCCAAGGCGCCGGGTTGCCGTAGCCTGGCTGAGGAGTTCCATAGGGGTTCGGACCTGGTGGAGGTTGTGCGGCCATGGGGTTTCCAACGAGCGCGAGTGTGGTCCTAGGATAAAAGCGAAGCGGGCGCTCTGCACCTCGATCCCGCCCTTCCGACCACCCGCCGCGGTAGGGGAGGCCTTGCGAGGGCCGGTCGGCCCCTTAGAGAACTACAAGTGGTTGGCGCCCGGACGGGGAGCCGGAAGGCTCCCCGACCCCGTCCTACGCGTACTGGGCGCAGGTGTAGCAGTAGTACCGGCTGTACTGGGGCACCCAGGTCGTGGGCTTCCCGCAGGTGCGGCACGCCGGAGCTCCAGGGGCAGCTGCGGCGGGCGCAGCGGCAGCGGCGGGGGCCGCGGCGGCCGCGGGCGGAGCGCCGTAGCCCTGTTGCTGCGGGGGGGCCTGGTAGGCCGGTTGGGGGGCAGGTGCGGGGGAGTAGGCCTGCTGCTGCGGGGCGGGCGCGGGGGGCGCGCCATAGGCGGGCGGTGCCTGGCCGTAGGCAGGGGCGGGCTGGGGCTGCCCGTAGGCGGGTGCTGGCTGGGCCATCATGGGGGTGCCCGGCTGCATGCCACCGCTGCGTTGCATGTTGATGAGCGGGTCGTACTTGAGGTAAGCCAGCAGCATCAGGATGCCGATGATGACCCCGCCGATGATGAACCCGAGGATCATCCAGATGAGCGTCTTGCTCTTCGCCTGCTCGTACTGACCGGCGTCGACGAGCCGCTCAATCGCGGGGATCTGCATCCAGATGATCAGATCGAAGACACCGAAGACGACGATGACGATCGGACCGACCAGGTAGGCACCGAGACCCACGCAGTAGGCCGCCGCGATGGACGTGCACAGGGCATAGGCCGAGTAGGCCGCCCAGACGTACCCGATGCCTCCAAGGAGGATCAGGATACCAAAGATGAGCGCCAGCAGGCGGGTGATGTTCAGGAAGGACTTCAGGGACTGGAGCTCGGCCGGCACCTGGGGCGTCGGTGCTACAACGTAGGCGGGTTGCATCGGTTGTCCATAGGGTTGCGGCTGCACGTTGGGCTTCCTCGAGCCGGCCACAAGGAAGATGGTTATAAACTCTCGCCAACCCGGGGGTGCCCTAACGGCGCTCGAGCCCCCTCCATGGGGGTCCGGGGTGCGTCCCGGCACCATAGTATATGGCCTGACCCGACCATACGAACCCCCAACCCCCGTCCCCCCGCTCGTGAACGCTGCACGGACCTTCCCTGCCCGAGGCGTCGCCGGGCGCTGGGCGGGCGGGTCCTAGGGAGCTACCGTCCGTGCGCACCAGCCTCGTTGTCGTCGCGAGCTTCATCCTGAACCTCGTGTTCCTCGTCCTCAACTTCGTCGTCTTCCAGGTGGGGGGGAGCCACGCGGTGCTCTCCCAGGCCGTGAACGCGGCGACGGACCTCACGGGGGGGCTCATGATCCTCTGGGGCCAGTGGGCCTCGAGCCTCCCGGCCTCGCCGACACACCCCTTCGGGAGGGGGAAGGAGCGCTTCTTCTGGGCCTACAGCGCGGGGCTCGTCACCTTCTCCCTCGCCGGGGCCTTCCTCCTGGTCTTCGGGTTCGAGCAGGTCTCGAGCCCGCACGACGTGGGGGCCATCACCGAGGGCCTGGGGGCGGTCGCCGTGACCCTGATCGGGAACGCGGCCTCCATCAGCGTCGTCCTCTGGGAGCTCCGACGCGACGGGGGGACCGTCCGGGAGCTCCTCGCTTCCGCCCACCAGGGGGTCAAGACCGTCTTCCTGCAGGACCTGGTCAGCGTGGTGGGGGGGGCGGTCTCGCTGGTCGCGCTCTTCCTGGTCCAACGGACCGGCCTCGAGCGCATCGACGGCCTCGCGGCCGCCATGGTGGGGGGTCTTCTGCTCTTCACCGGCTTCGCCCTCGCGGGCGAGGGTCGGGAGCTGCTGGTCGGACGCGGCATCGGGGAGGAGGAGGGGCGGGCCATCCTCGCCATGGTGGAGCGCTACCCCTTCGTCCGGCAGGTCCTAGGGATGCAGAGCATGCTGCTCGGCCCGGACGACCGCCTGGTCGCGCTGCGGATCAACTTCGCGGACGAGATGAGCACCGACGACGTGGAGATGCACATCGACCAGCTGCGGACCTTTATCCGGGGGGAGTTCCCGCAGATCAAGCACCTCTTGATCGAGCCCGGGAGCGCAGCGGAAGAGTGGAGGGGCCGCCTGGGCTTCCAGGCCCTGCCCCCGGCCCGTTTGGCCGCCGCCCCGGCCCCCGAGAAGGAAGGGACTAAGGAGCAGGGGAGGTTGCGTCGCTCGCCGGGGCAGGTCTCCAGAAGGTCCGAAGAACGGTCATCACGATGAGAAAGGCCCCCACGATCGCGAAGAAGAGGCCGATCCCCAGGTTGCCGAGCTCGTGCTCGAGGAACGTGTAGAGGACCAGGCCGACCGCCATGCCGGAGGCGATCACGAGCCCATAGAGGGCCATGGTCGTCGCCCGGCTCACCTTCGAGGAGAGGTCGGAGAGCGCCGCCAGCGAAGAGGGACCCAGCGCAAGGGCCGCCAGGGCGGAGAGGCCCAGCACGCCGTAGCAGGTGTACGCCTCCCATGTCGGGAGCTTGGGGACCGCGATGAGGGCGCCCCCGGCCGCGAGGAGCCCCAGGAACCCCACGACCCCGATCATCATGACCCGGGAGCGGCCCCACCGGTCGGAGAGCCGGCCGTAGAAGGGCTGGGAGGCGAGGAGGAGCGAGCCCCCGACGAGGATCGCGAGCGCGAGCTCCCAGAAGGCGACGTGGAGCCCGTTCGCGGCGGGCCCGAGATAGAAGAGGAGCGCCCCGATCAGCATGTAGATCGCGCCCCAGGGGAGGACGACCAGGAGGATCCGGGGCTCGAGGACCGCCTGCCGGACATCGTGGAGGTTGAGGACGCTGCGGTTGCGCGATTCCTGGTAGCCCCAGGTGCGAGCCTCGACCAGGGCGAGCGCCACGAGCACCGCGCCAGCCCCCAGGAGGAAGGCGAAGGAGAGCCGACCCGGGTGAGCGTCGCCGTGGACCAATCCCACCACGAAGTAACCTCCCGAGAAGCCGGCGATCCATCCGAAGAGGTTCGCCGCGTCGAACCATCCCATCGCCCGCCCCGTGGTCGCCTTCCCGTGAAGGTCGCCCGTGACCGCGAGGGAGGACGCCAGGATGGCCGCGCTCGAGATCCCGAAGATAGCGTTGAGGAGGCTCTGCGCCACGATGGCCCGGGTCGTCGACATGAGGGCGAGCATCGCCGCCCCCACGATGAGCCCCGCCCGCAGGACCGGGAACCGGCCGAAGCGGTCGGCGAGGACCCCCCAGAAGAGGACCGTCGCGGCCTCCACCGCCGGCGCGGCGGCCGCCGCGAGCCCGGTCGACTCGAAGCCCGGGCCCAGGTAGAACGCGTAGAGGCTGAGGGTGATCCCGAACCCGAAACGGATGAGGAACGTCGCGAGGTAGACCGTGGTCTGGAGCGCGGCTGGGGTGGGGGCGCGCGAGGGGGGATCGGGAGCGGTCACCGGGGTGGGCTCTCCCGCCGCTCCAGGAGCTCGATCCAGATCCCGTTCGGGTCGACCACGAAGGCGATGCGCTGGGACCCTCCCTGGAGGGAGTAGGGTTCCCTCGCCACCTTCGCGCCGTGGCCTCGCAGCCTCTCGAGCGCGGGCTCGAGCTCGGGGACCTCGAAGGCGAGGTGGTCCAGGAGGTCGCCCTCGGCGAGTTCCGTCTTCTCCTTCCACCAGGTGAGCTCGATCCTCATCCCCGAGACCGGGTCCACCACGAAGGCGATCTCCGCCCGGTTCTCCGGGACCTCGCGACGCCGCTCGAGCGTGAGCCCGAGGGCCTGCGTGTAGAACCGCAGGCTCTCCTCCATGTCGCGGACGGTGACCGAGGTGTGGGAGAACTTCACGCCTTCACCGACCGAGGTCGGGCCCTAATACCTTTCGAGAGCGCGCAGGGCCTTCTCCGGTACGAGAGGTCGACAACGGAGGGCTTCGCGGCGCTCACGGCCCCCTTCTGCCGAAGAAGGTCCCGGATCTCCGCCTGCTGCTCGTGCCCGGCCAGCGAGAGCGGCGTCCTCCCTTCGGAGCCCGCGCCGTCCGGTCGGGCCCACGGGGGCGTGCGCCTAGGGGTGAGCGAAGATCAACCGGCGTGGCCGCGACGGGTCCTCCGGCTGGGGGTCCGCCCGGGCGAAGCCGAAGCGCTCGAACTGGAAGACCTGCCCTTCCCTCACGGAAGCGAGCGAGGCCTCCCCCACGCCCAGGAGGTGGGGCTGCTCCAGCGTGAAGACGTCGATGCCGACCGCCCCTTTCGCCGAGACCCACTGGATGCGGGGGATCGGCTTGTTCGGCCGCGTCGTGAACTGCCCCAGCACCTCAGGGCCGTCGCCGCTGACGGGGTCCGCGACGCCTCCTTCGGCGATCTCGGGCGGGAGCTGGACGTTGACGAGGTCCTTGAGCCGGATCTCCCGGCCCACGTTCTTGAGGAGGTCCTCCTCGGGCAGGAAGAACGTGTCGGAGAGCTCCACCTCCCTCTCGCCGAGCTCCGGGCGCTCCGGGTGGTTCGCGAGGCGGACGGTGTTGAGCTCCTGGGGCATCCCCTCCACGCGGAGTCGGCGGGGTCGGGGGACGAAGGCGCGCCGGGGCGTCGTGGGGTCGAGCAGTCGGCGGTTCTCGGTGTAGAGCGTCTCCGCCGGGACCTCGATGTCCGACTGCGAGAGGCCGAAGGAGAGGACGAACTGCCGGAGCGCCTCCGGGCGGATCCCCCGCCGGGCGAGGGAGGAGAGGCCCCAGGTACGGGGATCCGACCAGCCGTCATAGGCCCCCGACCTCACGTCCTGGTAGGACTTGCTCTTCGAGATCTTCGTCTCGCGGATGCGGAGCAGGCCCCAGTGCATGAAGACGGGCCCCCGGAGGCCCAGCACCTTCCAGATCGCCTCCTCCATCAGGTCCTCCATGATGAGGTCCTTTCCCCGGATGATGTGGGTGATGCCGAGCTCCACGTCGTCGATCGCGAAGGCGTACTCCAGCATCGGCCAGACGCGGTAACGGGTCCCGACGCGGGGATGGTCGAAATCGCTGATGCGGAAGAGCACCCGGTCCCGGAAAGCAGGGTTGGGGTGGGCCATATCGGTCTTGATCCGAACGACGGCCTCGCCCGGAGCGTACCCCCCCGAGAGCATCCGGTCCCACTGCTCCCTCTGCCAGGAGGGCTCCCGGGCCCTCTCGGCGCAGGCGACCCTGGCCTCCCGGTTCTTCCTCAGGGTCTCCGCGACGCAGGTGCAGACGTAGGCCGCTCCGAGCTCCAGCATTCGTGGCGCGTCGCGGTAGTAGAGGGGAAGCCGGTCGGACTTGTAGTAGACCGCGTCCGGCCTCACCCCGGCGGAGGCCATGTCGTTCAGGATGAGGTCGTAGGACTCGAGTATCGGCCTCTTCTCGTCGGACCCCACCGTGTCGTCGAAGACGAGGTAGAACTTCCCGTGGTAGCGACGTCGGTACTCGTCGTTGACGAAGAGCCCGCGGGCGTTGCCGATGTGCAGGGAGCCGGACGGGAAGGGGGCGAGCCGGAGCACGACCTTGCCCTCCTCGGCACCTGGGAGGGGAGGCAGACCGTGCTCGCGCTCGTGCCGGGCCTCCGCCTCCTTGCGGGTGGAAGGGGGCGCGAGCGGACCGCCGAGCGCTCCCAGGCGCGAGCGCCGGTCGCTCTCCGATAGCGTCGCGACCTCCTCCACGACCTCGTTCACCAGGGGAGCGAGCTCCGTTCGTCGGGGGCGGAGGGACGCGTCCCCCCCGAGCAGGGCGCCCAGCACGCTCTCGGGACGGGGCGCGCTCCCGTGGCGCAGGGCGTTCTCCAGGGCGAGGCGGAGCGCCTTCTCCCGTGCCTGGGCGAGCTCCGGAGCGACCGAGGCCATGGGATCAGGGCAGCTCGCTCCCCCCAAAAGGTTGCGAGGCGCTCGCAGGAGGGTGCGATGGGGGGCGAGGGCCCGAGACCCGGGACGCGGGCTCACGCGGGGGTGCCCGCGCGCTCCAAGGCGGGGCGGGAGCGGCGCGCGGTCCGGCGGGCAGGGGAGCCGGGCAGGGTGAGCCCCAGCCGGTCCGCGGTGGCCTCGAGCGCCTCGGCCATGGTCGTGCCGCCCTCCAGGACGCTCGTCGCCATCTCGCGAGGGATCGTGAAGAGCCCGCCGCTCATCTCCCGGGAGATCCTCTGGACGTTGGCGATCTCCCCCGGGGTGATCTTGAGGTCGGCCTCCTCCCGCACCACCTCTCCCGGCGTGGCCGCGATGGCCTTCGCCGCGAGGCTGTCGTTCTGACGACGACCGGGAAGCGTGGTCCGGCCCTCGTCGGTGAGCTCGACCAGCTCCCCCAGGCGGAGGAGCGCGTTGACGATGCGCGTTCGGCGAAGCTGGTCGCCGTTCCCCACCCGGAAGGTGAGGCGCGAGCCTGGGAACCCCCGGACGAGCTTGCGTCCCAGGGTGGCGACGGCCTCGGGGCTCTCGACCACGCCTTCGGCGAGGCAGGTCCCTGATGGGGAGAGGACCGCGTAGCCGGGACGGAGGCCGGGGTCGATCCCCACGATGAGCCGCTGCGGGGCCCTCTCCGTGAGCAGGGCGTCGCGCAGCGCGGCGCCCAAGGTCGTGAGGTCGCCCGGGGTCGCGACCAGGACGCGCGGGAAGCTCACCTTCGCCGCCTCAGCTTCCGAGGTCACGACGACCGCCACACGGGAGGGGATCCGCTGGCCGGGGAGCAGGCTCACGGTGGGGATGCCACGCTCGCGAAGGAAGACGGCGAGTTCCCCGTACAGGACGGGATCTCGGGTGACCAGTCCCACCCACCGCTCGCTCAACGGCCGAAAGAGGTGGCCCACAGCTTATGTGAGTTGCCTTCCCACGAGGGCGTGCCAGGGAGCCTACTCAGCCACCGGGGAGCACCTGTAGGTCCCCTGGGTCGCAAAGAAGGGTCTTACGGGCAGGGGGCCTGAGGCGCCCGTGCCGAACTGCATCCACTGCGCGGCGCCCCTGGAGGAAGGGGCGTTCTTCTGCCCCAAGTGCTACAAGACCCAGGTCCTCCTCCCTTCCCCGGACGCGAGGAACGCCCCGCCTCCGTCTAGCTGGGGACCATTCCCCTCCTCTCCACCCCCGCCCCAAGCTGGGGTTCCCACGGCTTCGCCAGCGTCGCACCCCTCTCTCCAGGGCCCCCTGCCGAGCTCGTCCTCCTCCGCGGCGTTCCCCTCCGCTCCCCCCACCGCATCCCTCTCCGCTCCTCCTCCGCCGTGGGCCCCCGCTCCGCTCCCCTTGCAGGGTCCGCTCCCTCCGAGCCAGCACGTGATCGTGATGCCCTACGGTGCCGGCGTCTCCATCATCCCCCCGGCTCCACCCCTTCCCCCCCCCCCTCCCCCGCCACCGACCTCCCAGGCCCTGGAGGTCCCGGCGGAGCTCCGTGGACGGGGACAGCGGTGCCCGGGGTGCAGCAGCATTATCTCGAGCTTGGCGGTCGCATGCCCAGTATGCGCGACGCGCCTCCCGGCTCCAGCGCCCCCCGCGCCGGCTCCTCTCGCGAGCGGCGGCGCGGAGGTCGGCGCGGCGGCCGGCGCGGCCTCCGAAGCTCGGTGATGGTGGGCGTCGCCCGCGAGCGGATGGTGGGCCTGCTCCGAGAGGCGGAGCGCGCCGCCCTCGGGGGACGCTCGGAGAGGTCGGACCGCTACGTCCAGCTCGCACGCAGGATCGGCACGCGCTACAACATCCGTCTTCCACCGGAGCTGCGTCGGCGTTTCTGCCGGGGTTGCTCGAGCTACCTGCGCGATGGGAGCACGGTCCGCACCCGCCTGCGTTCCGGCCGCCAGGTGCGGACCTGCCTCAAGTGCGGGAGAGCCTACCGTCTTCCCCTGAGGAGCAGGAAGAGCAGCACCGAAGCGACGGTGGGGCTCCCGCGGGGCCCCATGGTCGAGCCCCTAGGGGTCCCCGTCGACGAGCTGGGCGAGGACGAAGGCTCCGAGGACGAGGGCCTCGACGAGGCGTGAGCCCTCCGGCCCACGGTTTCTGCCCCTCTAGAGGGTCCTTGAGCCCTCGAGCGCTGCCTGGCTTGCATGTTGGCATTGGCGGATGTCCCGGTCGTCGTGTCGAACGCGAAGGAGAGCGCGAGGTGGTGGCAGGAGAAGATGGGATTCGCGGCTCATCTTGTGGGGGGACACGAGCACGCGGTCATGGTGGCGCCCCCGGGTGACCGGTTCCTGCTGCATCTCTGCGAGGGCTTCGCCCCCCTCGAGCCGGGGGACACCGGTATCGCCTTCATGACCGACGAGATCCAGGCGCTCTGCGAGCGGATGGAGGGTTCCGGCGTTCGGTTCGCGCAGCCCCTGCAGAGGACGGAGTTCGGGGGCATGGCGAAGTTCCAAGACCCCGACGGGAACGTCTTCTGGCTCCTGGGGGCTCCGGGGTCGTTCATCCAGGGCGAGCTCTCTCGAGTCGCCGGGTCCCGCTCGGCCGGCCCCGGGTCGAAACCGAACCCGCGGTCCGCTCGTTCCCCGAATGGCGCGAGGAAGAATTGAACCGGGCTCGGGGGGCGTTCCTGCCCCGGACCCGGTCCCTCGGGGAAGTGCGCCCATTGCACACAAATAGCTCGCCTTGATGCGCCTAGCCAAGCTGGCGTAGCTAAGCTTGGCCAAAAGCGACGGACTCAAGATCCGTTCTCGTAGGAGTTCCCAGGTTCAAATCCTGGCGCCAGCATCTACTATTAGTTCCAATCTGATGCATCACTCACCTCGAGACAAGGGGCAGAGGTCGGTGGGCCTCCGGGACCCCCCTCAGGTCGATTCCGAGGACCGAACCGTGCCACCCGCGCCCCGATTCCGGGGGCGCGTGGCGAGGGCTCCTTCGGCGTGCCCTTCAGGGAGTCGCAAGCGCCTTGCGCTTGAGT
>DAHUZP010000086.1 GCA_027306505.1 Thermoplasmata archaeon
ATGTCGACCGCCGAGGGGGTGGGCGCGGGGGTCCCGAGCCGAGTCGCGGGTAGGGCGAGGACGAGGCTCACGAACGCGAAAACGAAGGCGAGCAGGAAGCCGATTGCCATCACGTAGGAGAAAACGTTGTTCTGCCCGGACCCCAAGAAATCCATGCCCGCGATTCCAGCACCGGCCACGCTCGCAAGGGAGGCACCGGTCGTCACCACGAGGAGCCCTTTCCGGGAGACCACGGCGAACACGACCGAGAGGAGGGCGACGAGGCCCAGGCCCCATCCCGTCATCATGTGGCCCATCAGGGCGGGCGACCAACCACCGTTCATCATCGACATCATGCCGGAACCCGTTGCGGGCAGCGTCACGAACAGGGCGAGGTACATCCCGAGCATGAACTGGAGGCCGAGCAGGGCAATCTCGAGAACCAGCATCACGGTCAGGAGCCGGACCAGAGTAGGAGCCACCTCGGTCGGACGGCTGCCGGTCGGACCGGGCGGAGACCCTGCGACACTCATCGGCCCGGGCTGAGGCGCCACACAGACCATACACCTTTCCAGGCGCCTCAGAACTCCGTGGTGCTCCTTGACTCGGTTGCTCAGTGTGAGTTCGGGGCCCCTGCTGGGGGAGTGGTCCGGGTCGAGGGAGGGACCTCCCGCGACGCGCCCTCCACCTTGAGCATCCTTCCCGGCTCTCGGCGCGATGCTCACTACTGACATCAGCGCACGCGACCGCCTCGACTCCAAGGATGTTGCACGGCGGGCGCGGTCAGGTCGTCCGCGGCCCGATGGCCCTCTGCACGGCATCCAGTTCCTGGAGACGCACCATGGCGGTGTTCCGGTCGATGAACCCCCAGCTGTACTCTCCGTCCCGGACCGCGGGGACCCTCGGGATCCACCCTGCGGCGAGCAGTGCCAGGGCACGTGCAGCGGTGACGCTGGGATGGAGCCGGTGCGACGGGTAGCCGCTCGTGGGGACCTCAACGTGGGTCAGGACGTCGGGGACGAGCAGCAGTTCGTGGTCGGGGTCGTTGGTGCGGACCTCACGCAGGGGTCCTTCGACACGATGGAGGTCGTAGCTCATGGTTCACGAAGGGACCCCCCGTGACTGGATGGGATGAGGATGTATTAGTGAGTGGTTGGTCGTCTGCGCGCACAGCTGGACACGTTTGCGGTCAGCGCCTCAATCGCCCCCCACGGGTCGAGATCGAGGGAGGCCCCTCCCGTCCGGCCCCGTCCCGGGTTCTGGTGGGGCCGATCCTCTCGAGGACGAGACCTCGCTCGGAACCCCAAGGGCCCGGTCCCTCGGCTTGTCCTTCCGGATAGGGGGCTCCTCGCCGCCGCCCCCTCCCTCGTTGGGACCCGCCTAGCGGTCGGGTCCTCGTTCGGAACCTTCAATCCCTCGCAGCACCCACCTCGGCTCCTGCTCGCCGCGACATGCCCACTTGCGACAGAGGGTTTCGAGCGCGCTCCCTGTTCAGTTCCCGGCCTCAGACGTACGCAGAGCACGTGTAGCAGTACGACTGCCCGTACTGGGGAATGAAGGTCGCCTCGCCCTTACACCGAGGACAGAGCACGTTGGATGACGCGGACGGCAGCGCAGCGTGGGCCGCGACGCTTGAGGGGGTCATCGCGCGCGCGAGCGGAGCGGGTGGCCGGGTCGTCGGCGTCCCAGGCATACGCGCCGGGTTCGGGGCGGAATAGGTGACCGGTGGAGTTTGACCGTCGACCCGAGCGCTGCACGAGGGACAGAACTGGGACCCGGTAGGGACCTGCCGTCCACACCGCGGGCAAGTCGTACCCGCTTGCTGCGCAGGGAAGCGCCAGGCGTTCCAAGCGCCGTTCACTCTCCGTCCGTTCTCCGGGGTCAGCATCATGACGGCGGCTGCCGTCAACGGCGCTCCCGTACGGTCCGGCACCATGGGTGGAGTGGCGTAGATGGCCTTGACGCTCGACTTGCCCCAGATCGTGTTGACCTGGGTGAGATGCGACTGGACACGGACCTCCGTGATCGCTCCGAAAGGAATCGCGACCGTCGTGGCGTTCCCGGGACCCGACCTCCCTTCGAAGTGCCCCATCAAGCGGTCGCTCTCGATGGTGATCCTGTCGGGAGCCCACCGACGGACCGTGGCTTCACCCTTGCGCGTGCCGTACACGTAGACCAAGACGCAGGGAACTATGGCGATGAGGAGCGCCCAGAGGAAGGAGACATGACCCGGGATGCTGCTCCACCAGGTCAGCTGAACGATCACCATCACCCCCCACAGGATGATGAGCTGCGGGATCGCCTTCAACTGGGCTCTTGCGGATACCCATGAGGTTTGGACGTTCGGGAGCGGCTGGGCTTGCATGGTGCTCGGTCGCACGTTTCCCATGGCTGATAATTCCATCGCTGGCCGAACGACGCCCTCATTCGAACGGCTCCCCCGGTACTGTACGAGGATGTGTTGATTCCGTCAGAGCTTAGCGGACACCCCCACCACTGACCGACCTCATGTACCTGGCGATGGCCGACCGATAGATGCTCGGACGTGTCTTTCTCACCAAGAGGAGGATGACCATGCTCCTCAGCCCGCTCCCCCAGCGGGCCCAGGCTCTCTTGCAGCGGTGGGCGATCATGCCACAGATCCGTTCCACCCCATTCGAGGTGGAAGGCATCCAGACACCTCGAGCGGCAAGCTCCCCGAAGACCACGGCAGCCCGCCCTTCGTTCTCGACGACCCTAGCCGCCTGGGGCTGACCGGCCTCCCGCAGCTGCTTGGCCAGGACCCCGAACTCCGCCAGCGTCTCTCGCGTCCGGTGCTCGATCGCCGCCCACTCCCCTCGGGGCTTGTGCAGCGCCACCGAGGCCCTCAGGTGGGCGAGGGCGCCCACCAGCGGGCGCACCCACCTCGCCCGCTGGTCCGTGGGAAGCTGGAGACCTCGGCCGTCCACGAGAGAGCGCTCCACCAGGCGGCGGAAGTGGAGCTCGCAGAACTGACGCCACTTCGCGGGGATGGAGGTCAGGGAGGGATCGTCGTCGCTGGCCATCCGATCAACCTCGATGCCCTCCAGGACCCTCTTCGGGGGCCCGTCCACCTCAACATTGACGACCTGGCAGTGGTGTTCTTCGGGGTCCTGGACGATGGCCACATGGACCCCGTGGTGGGTCCCCTTCCGCTGGCTCCTCACGAAGACCGTGTCGGGTTGGACCACCCCTCCCTGGGGACGAGGGAGGAGGGCACGGTGGTACCCCTCCACACGGTAGGCGATCTCCCGGACGAACCCCCAGGTGGTCTGGCGAGGGACCCTCCTTCCCAGGAACCTCCGAGTGGATCCCTCCGTCTCAGGATAGGAAGTGCGGGTGGCCTCCTCAGCGGCGGCCACCCGCAGGTCGGGGAGGTACTGCCGCTTCCCAATCTCCAGCGCATCCAGGAGAGGGGCGGTGGTCCTTCCGTCCCAGCGGTCGGTGACCCGCTGGATCCGGATCCGGGCCACCCCGCGGGTGGCCTTGAACCAACGAAGGTAGCCCCCGTTCTTGACGAACCGACGACCCCCGGTAGAGAGCCGCTCCTCCCGCATGTGCTCCCAGAGGAGCTCCTGTCGATCGAGGAGGGTCTCCCCGAAGGCATCGTCACAGCGTTCGGCGGCGGTCTGGAACAGGCTGGGTAGGTCTATCCGTTCTCCGGTTTTCGTGCTCGTGGGCCTCACCTCGGTTGGGCTTGCTAGGCTCCTTCCGAGGCGAGGTTCCCCCCGCCATCAACACATCTTCAGACAGCACTGCTCCCCCGCGTCGCCGGAAGGTGCTGGCCGCGCCCCTTCGCTGTGTCGCGCATGACCGCTGGTGCCGCTTCGTGGCACGGACCGCACGTTTCACGTCGCTCCGTACGTCTCCGTCACTTCGTCGAGGTGGGCGCGCGGCCCCGCCCTCCGGTCGGGGGCGAGGACCCGCTCGGCTCCCTCGCTCTGGGTTCGAACGGAGCCGGGAGCCCCTTCGCTTCCACCCCTACCCGGGGGAGGACCCTCAGGAGGTCCTCCCCCTCTCGATTCGGACCCGTCT
>DAHUZP010000008.1 GCA_027306505.1 Thermoplasmata archaeon
CCCCTCGCGCCACTCCTCCGCCTCCCTCCGGAGCCCGGCCGTAATGTCTCGGAGCGCCTCCGGCCGATCATGAATGAGCCGGATGATGATCATGATGTTGAACGCGAGGACCATCAGCAGGGCCTCGTTCACGCGCGCGACGTGGTTCTTGGAGGCAACCTCGTCGGTGAGCTTGGCCTTGAGCGCAGAGAAGGCCCGCTCGATAGCGGTCCGCAGGTCGTAGTTGAGCTTCCACGTCCAGAAGTCCGGCCCCGAGAACCACTTCATCATCAACCACGACGCCATGGACCCCCTCCTCCTGTTGCACCTCTCCCCCTTCGGGGGGGGGCAGAACGGGCGGCCCCCCGGCACCTTGACCGCTTCCAAGTGGGTGATCGCGGGGTAGGCCTTGTCGGCGGCGCAATCGAGGCCTCGGATTCCCACGCTCTCGGCCTGGCGGATGAGCACGCCGGCGTTGCGGGAATCGGCTGGACGGGCAGGTATTCGGCGGGGTTCAGCTGATGACCAAGGTCCATCGCGGGGGTGTCTCTTCATTCACCGGCCCGTCTCCTTTGGGTTCTTGCGGTTCCCGGCAGGGGAGAGGTTCCCCTCGTCTTCAACAAGTTCCTGCACACCGCCCTGACTCCTGCCCTGAGGGCGCCCACTGGGCCTTCAAGTAGGAGGTGCCTCCTTGCGCACGTATGCACTCCGGGACTCGCGACGCCCCATCAGAAACGCCGCTTCCAGGACCGTTCCATGTACGGAGCTGTCGCCCCGCCGGAATGTTCGTTCTCTGTGTGGTCCTCGTGGGTCTCACCGTCCTGTCAAGCTCCGTGGGGGGGCCCTCCTGGACCTCGACCGCGTCAGCCCCGCGCCTTCCGCTGGCCGTTCCGCAGGAACCGCAGGGGCGAGCCTCGGGGTCCTCCCCCTCCCCCTACCCGTACTCGGTGGCTTCCGTCGGGCCACCCGGTCACCCCGAGCTGGCCCCGGTCGTAGTTCGCGCCGTCGCCCCATCCCCGACCCCAGCCGCCCCCGTCGTTTCAGCCGTGCTCCCCGGTCCCACGCAGGACACGCACGGAGTGACGGCCCACGGCACGAACCCCGTAGCTCGGCCTTCTCCGGCATCTGCTAAGGGCGTGGAGGGGCAACCGGGTCTCACCGCCTCGCCTGGACTCAAAGGCTCCCCCGAGTACGCCTCCAAAGACATCCAGGGCCCGTCTCCAGTCTCGATCCCCACTTCGGCAGGACTGGCTACATCTTCCGGATCGGGGTCGGAAGCGCAGCTAGGGGCGGGACCGGCGCCGGCCGCGACCGCATCCGTCAGTTGCACTACTTCTGGGAGCACCCTGACGGTCACGATCTCCAACGGCGGGTCCACCGACTCCCTCGTGGTGACGACCGGCAGCAGTGCTTGGGCGATCTCTTTCGATGGGGGCGCGGTCTGCCCCGGTTACAGCTCAACGACCTATCCGACGGTGGTGGTCACTGAGACACCCACAAATTCGGTCCCCACCACGTTCCAGCCTGGCACCTCGACGGGATTGACCTTGGAGGGGGGGGCGCCCGGCATTACCACATTGTCCCTGGCGACCGAGACGTCGGCGTTCACCGTGGCGATGAATGCGGACTCCGTCACCACTCCAGGCACGGTCACCGGCGCGGGAGTGAGCGACATGTTCACCGGGATAAGCTCGGTGACGGGCTCCCCTGGGGGAACCACGTTCCAACCCGGGAGCGCGACCGGGGTGAGCTTAGAAGGAACGGGAAGCGGCAACACACTGGACCTGTCGGGGGAGCCCTCCGGGCTCACCGTCGGGGTGAGAGGGGACACTTCCGCGAACCCGGGGATCCTCACGGGCACCGCGCTCAGCGACACGTTCAGCGGCATCACCTCGTTCCTGGGGTCCTCTGCGGGCAGCACGACGTTCCAACCGGGGAGCGCGACCGGAGTGAGCTTTGAAGGAGCGGGAAGCGGCAACACGCTGGACCTCTCGGGGGAGCCCTCCGGGCTCAGCGTGGCGGCGAACGGAGACTCGACTGCTAGCCCGGGTACTGTCACCGGCGCCGGTGTGAGCGATAGCTTCAGCGGACTCGGCACGGTGGACGGCCCTTCGGCAGGCGGCACCACCTTCCTCACCGGGAGCCAGGGGGGCCTCAACTTCATCGGCCAGGGCAGCTCCAACACCCTGAACTTCGGGGCTGCCCCGTCCGGAGCGACCGTGACCTTGAGCGGAACCCCCACCGCCTACTCGGGGATGGTCAATGGCCTCTTGCCCGGCTTCCTGAGTTCCACGACGGATGACTTCGCCGGGATTCAGTTCTTCGTGCCCGCGTTCTCCACCTCCACCTCCGCGACCAGCTCTCTCGACCCTTCGACCTTCGGACAGGCGGTGGCGGTCACTGCGACCGTCTCCCCAACGGACGGGGGGGGGACCGTCACCTTCTACGACGGCACCTCGGCGATCTGCTCCGGTGTCACCCTCACCTCAACGACCTCGGGTTACCAGGCAACGTGCTCCACGTCGTCGCTCGGTACCGGCACCCACTCGATCACCGCCCAGTACTCGGGTGACACCAACTACGCTGGCTCGCCCTCGTCCGCGCTCACCCAGACGGTTGACCCGGCCTCGACCGCGGTGGCGACCACGGTGTACGACGCAACCACCGGAACCCCTTGGTCCTCCACAGAGGTCACCGGTGCCCAATCCTACGACACCGCCTCGGTCTCCGGGGAGCAGCTCGGCACCGCGCCCACCGGGACGTTGACCTATCAGCTCTATCCCGACGGGACGTGCTCGGGGACCCCCCTCGCCTCCACCACGGGGGCGCTCTCGGGAGGTGTGGTCTCCCCGAGCAGTACGAGCCCTGCGCTGGGAGCCGGTAGCTACAGCGACCAGGGGACCTATAGCGGCGACTCCAACTATCTCGCCTCCATCAGTGCCTGCGAGGTCTTCTCGGTGGGCCGGGACGCGACCGCGACCCTTCTGGTGGTAGCCCCAACGGTGGTCGACCTGGGGGAGTCTGCCAAGTTGACCGCGACGGTGGCCCCGTCGGCTTCCGGCGGGTTCCCGGTCACCGGCGTCGTCACCTTCTCGGTCGCTGGGAGTTCGCTGGGGACCTGCTCGCTGACCTCCGTCAGCGGCGGGGTCTGTTCCCTCACGACCACGTCGTTCCCGTTGGGGACCGACTCCCTCACCGCCAGCTACAGCGGGGATGCCAACTTCTTGGCGAGCACCATCACGTCCTCGCTCACGGTCAACTCCGCCCTGACGGCCCCGGGCATTCCCGATTTGACCGCTTCCCGTCTGGACGCAGGCCAAGCTTCCTCGCTACGGGTCAACGACACCATCCCCGCCAGCGGGACCGCCGGGTACTCGTGGACCTGGCTCGTTTCGCTCAACAACGGAGCCTACGCTTCGAGCATCGGCATCTGTGCGACGCCGAGCGGCTCCGGAGCCTCCGCGGGAACGCCCGTGTCCTGCCAGTTCGCTGGATCCTATGCTCCCCAACTAGGGGTGCCGTACCGCTTCGAGCTCAACGTCGTGGACAGCGCTTCCCCTGCCGAGACGACCTACAGCTCCCCATCTCCAGCCGTGTCCTTGGAAGCCGACCTGGTGGGTGGGGGACCGTCGCCCATTCAACCGACCATCGACGCCGGGCAGACGGTGCTGCTGGTCGCCAATCCGTTGCATGGGTGGACACCTTACGGATACCAGTGGTATGCGGGCTCCTCCTCGAACTGCGGGGCGGACAGCACGGTGAACGGCGCTGTCACATCCACCTTCTCCGTGAGCCCCACGACGACGACCTACTACTGCTACCAGGTGAACGACTCGGCGAACGTCTCCGAGCACGCCTTCTCCTCGGCCGACCTCGTCGTGGTGGACCCTGCCCTTGGGGTGGCCTCCCTCACGGCCTCCCGGACCGCGCTCGACGTGGGCCAGTCCGTCCTGCTGTCGGCGACGGTGAGCGGAGGGTCGGGTAGCTACTCTTTCGTGTGGGGAAAATGGAGTCCGCTTCCGAACGGGTGTGCCACCTCCAACACCGCCTCGCTGACCTGCATGCCCACCTCGGTCGGGGCCGGGTCGTTCGCCATCGCCGTCACGGTGACGGACAGCAACGGGGTGAACCTCACCAGCGCCTCCGTGACGCTCACCGTGTCGCCGGACCCCGCGCTCACCGCGCCCTCGGCCACTCCCGCCGCGCTGGATGCAGGTCAGTCCACTTCGATATCGGTGGGAAGCTCCGTGGGGAGCGGGACGCCGACCTACACGTGGGTCGGGCTTCCGGTGGGCTGCCTCTCGTCGAACGCGGCAACGCTCACCTGTGCTCCGACGGCGGCAGGCAGCTACATTGTTGCGGCCTCTCTCCAGGACTCGAATGGGTTCAACGTCACCTCCTCCTGGTTGACCCTCACCGTGTCCTCGGCCCTCAGCAGCCCCTCCCTAGTGGCCTCCCGGACCTCCTTGGATGCTGGGCAGACCACCACCCTCACGGCCGGCTTCTCGGGCGGCGCAGGGACCATCACCTACAGCTGGGCCGGATTGCCGGCGGGTTGCGCGGCGGCTCCCGCGGCGGTCCTGACCTGCACGCCGAGCGGCGCCGGCACCTTCCTCGCACATCTCTGGGTCAACGATTCCAATCGCGCGAGTGTCACCGCCAGTCAGACCCTGACCGTCTCCTCGGCCCTCTCCCTAGCTGGGTTCTCCGCTTCCGCCAGCGCGGCCGACGCCGGACAGTGGCTCAACTACTCGGTCGCCGTCCAGGGGGGTGCGGGTGGTTGGGCCTATGCGTGGTCCGACCTCCCCGCGGGCTGCTCGGGCAGCGGGACCAAAGCGGACTGCGCGTCGACGGGGGCGGGGTTCGGCGAGGTTAGCGTGACCGTGACAGACGCCAACGGCGCTTCGGTGGGCTCGCCCTCCCTCCCCTACACGGTCTTCAGCGATCCCACACTCTCTACTTTGACCCTGAGCCGTGCGGCATTGGACGCTGGGCAGCTCACCACGCTGAGCGTTTCGACGGTCGGAGGAGCCGGGGGATTCACCTACGCATGGAGCGGGCTTCCCCCCGGCTGCGGCGGGACGGACCTGTCCGCGGTGACCTGCGCTCCCACCGCCGCCGGGACCTTCGCGGTCTCCGTTGCCGTGACCGACGCGAACGGCTGGCACCTGACGAGCGCCCCAGCGACCTTAACGGTCTCCCCCTCGCTCTTCGGAGCGAGCCTAAGCCTGAACCGGGGCTCGCTCGACCTGGGGCAGAGCACGCAGCTCACGGCGTCCGTTCGTGGGGGTGCCGGGGGGATGACCTACACTTGGACCAATCTTCCCTCAGGGTGCAGCAGCCTCTCCCAGGCGACCCTGACCTGTCAACCCTCGACCTCGGGGGTCGCGTGGCTCTCGGTGACCGCCAACGACAGCAACGGGGCCACGGTCGTGGCCGGCCCCGTGGAGTTGACGGTGGTCCCGGCCCTGGGTACGCCCACGGCGACCTCGAGCGCTTCTTCCCTGGACACGGGAAGCCTTGTGATCTTCACCGCGGCAGTGACCGGAGGGGCAGGGCCCTTCACCTATGCGTGGACGGGGCTTCCGTCCGGTTGCGTGGGGACGACGACGGTCACGGTCAGCTGCACGCCCGAGGCGGCGGGGGCCCTGACGGTCTCGGTCACGGTGACCGACGCGAACGGGGCGGTGAGCACGGCCAGCAACGTGGTCTCGGTCGTCGTGTCGACCTCGGCGAAGTCCGCGACGAGCTCGGCCCTTGCCTCCACGAATGGGATGGTCGACACCGTGCTCGGGTTGGCTGTGGCCGCGCTCGTGGTGGGGCTCCTTGCGCTGCTCCTCTCCTTGCGGAGCCCCACGCGTGGTGCGGCGAAGGCTGGTCAGCGGGAGGTGAAGACGGCGGACCCGAGAGAGAGGAAAAATGGGACCGAGCACACGCCCGAACCCACAAGCTCGTCCATGCCTTCTGCCGGCTCCGGCGCGGAAGCCCCCGATTACAGCGAGGAGTGAGATCAGAACGGCGCCCAGGCTTCGACACAAGCTCGTCCATAGGAGAGCCCAAAGTCAGTGCCGGGCGCCGTGGGCCCGAGGCCACACCCCTGGATGGGGTGCGGACTTGAGGGGAGGACTTCCCCGGGGTCTTCGGATCCGAAGGGCTTGCGTTTGAGGGGACGGGAGGGAAGTTCGTGCACCCTGGGGGTTCACAGAGATGCCTGCCTCGTGAGATCGACCTGGACAGCCGAATAGCGTCTCGGAGGAGAACGCTGTAGCACCCGTACGCCGGGACCCTCGGCCTCTCAAGGAGAACCTCTCACCCCACCCAGGGGATGAACCGCCATGGACGGGCTTGAGGCGCTGGTCGCGCGGACGGGGACAGAGCTCGTGATAGTGCCACCCGCGCGACCTGGGGGTGGGTTTCTTGGGGGGGCCGACCCTGCCAGAACCCCCCGCGTGGGCCGCTCCGCCTGGGGTCACTCGAGGAAGACACCGCGTGTCTGGGGTTTCCGTGTGGCGGTGAGAGTTTTCGTGCCGCGGGGAGCGGTTACCGTGCGGGACGGGGTTTCCGTACACGCTCGACGAGAGGTTTGCCGGGTCACGACGGACCGATGTACCAACGGGGTCCCAGGGTACCTGCGGTTTCTACTCCCTTGGCGGGGAGGGAGGGGCGGAAGCCGCAGCCCTCACCCAGGGGCCTGGGGCCTACCCGGAGCCCTTGAGCAGAGGCTCCACCTCGTCGAGGAGCCGGCGGTTCTCCCCCATGATGCTCTTGCCGAGCCCTTCCCGCTCCAGGCGACGATGGTAGCGATGGGCCGCGTCCAGGTGGTTCTGCCGGGCCGAGAGGACGATGAGATGGACCAGCGCCTGGCTGAGGAAGATCTTGGACCCTCCCTTCTCGGTGGAGGCCACGAGCCGCTCGAACCGCTCCCGGGCGGTAGCGTAGTCCCCGGTGTCCGCGGCGATCCGCCCCTCCACGAGGTAGAGCTGCTGGACGTGGTTGTCCCGCTCCGGCAGTCCGAATCGTTGGACCATCCGACGCAGCTCTTCCGCCAGGGCCTGGGCCCGGGCGAGGTCGTGGCGGTGGACGTAGTGCTCGGGAAGGTTCCCCAGCACGAGGAGCAGGGAGGTCCCGTACCCGAACCGACGGGCGGTGGTGAGCGACTCCTCCCCCCAGCGCAGGGCCTCCTCCTCGCGCCCGAGGGAGCACTCGAGCAGCGAGAGCTCGTCCAGGATGCTCACGAAGAGGATCTCGTCGGAGGTGCCCTGGAGCTCCTTGCGGTGCTCAAGGGCCCTCAAGAGGTGCGCCCGGGCCCGCTCCGCGTGGGCGCCCCCGAAGATGTAGGCGCTCGCCGCCGAGGAACGGCACCGGACCTTGAGCACCGTGTCGTGGCCCTTGTCAGCGAGCTCGCAGGCCTTCTCCGACGTGGTGACGGCCTCCTCGAAGCGCGCCCGCTCCAGGTAGTAGTAGCTCAGGCTCCGGGACAGCAGCGCCTCCAGGTCGCTGGAGCGGCCCTGGACCTCCTCGAGCGTCGCCTTGAGGCGCTCGTCCGGATGACCTCCCAGACGGACCTCGGCGTCGGAGATCCCTGCGACGTACCGGGCCCAGTGGAGGACCTTGGTCCCTCGCTCCTTCGCCAGGGCGAGCGCCCGCTGGTACGCTGCGAGCCCCTCCTCCGGCCTCCCCTCCCGCAGCCGGAGCGTGGCCATCTCGGCATAGATCCTCTCCTCCAGCTCCCGTCCCCGGGCGGTGGGGTCGGTCTGGGCGAGGAGCACCGCGCGTAGGAGCCGCCTCTCGGCGAGCTCGGGAGCGCCCCATCGCTCCGCCTCCCGGGACGCGGAGATGAGCGCCGGGACGCCCCGGCCCACATCGCCCGCCTCGGCCCAATGGTCGCTCAGGCGGAAGAGCAGCTTCCCCTGCTCGTGACCGGGCCGCTTCGCGAGGGTCTGGGCGAGCTTGCGATGTCCCGCGTTGCGCTGAGGGGAGGTGAGGATGCCCACCAGGCCGGGGAAGAGCGCGGGTTCGGTGACCTCGTAGCGGTCCCCGACGAACCGGAGCAACTCCGCATCGATGGCGGGGCTCAGCGCGAGGTTGAGCTCCTGATCGGTGCAGCCCAGCGTGTCCTTGAGCGTCGCGCGGTCCGCGTCGGGCCCGGCGAGGACGGCCAGGGAGAGGGCGTCCAGGGAACGGGCGGGGAGTGCCCGCACCCGGCTGCGCAGGCGGTCCTCGGCAGAGCCTGAGGAGGACCTGGGCAGCGGGCACCACACCGTGGGGCTCTTTGCGAACCGGTCGTGCCAGGGCTCGTCCTCCTCGTCCACGGAGAGGGCGACCGCGAGCGGGAGGTCGGCCATGCGCGCCCCCAGGAAGGAGAACCAATCGCGGCTGGGGGCGTCCAGGAAGTCCGCGTCCTCGATGAGGACCACGGCCGCGTTCTGCTGCGTCCGTCCCTGCACCAGGTCGACCAGCTCCGCGCGGAGCTCGGCCGTGGAGAAGGCCCTCAGGTCCACCGGTCGATCGGCCTCGGAGGCACGGCGCGGGGCGGGGTGAGCCCCCCCCGAGGGCTCCGTGTCGTGGGCAGGCAGCCCGGCGATGAGGCCGACCAGGGGCATCGTGAACGCGGGTCCCCCGTCACCCCCGGGGCCCGAGTGGCCCGAGGAGGCGAGCGGATGGGCCCAGCGGGCGAGCCAGGGCTGCAAGGCCCCGTAGGGGACCTGCTCGTCGGTCGGGTGGGCCCTCAAGCGAAGGGTCTCCCATCCGGAGGAGCTCGCGAGCTGCTCGACGGAGTCGAGGACCACGGACCGCTCGGCGCGCGAGCCTCCCGATATGAGCACGAAGGAACCGGCGCCCTGCCCGACGCGCCGCAGGGCCTCGTACGCCGGGCTCGGAAGGGAGGGCGCGCCCATCTCGGACCCTGGCAACTTCGCGCCTCTCCCGGGCCGGAAAGCGCTAGGAAGGCGATAGAGGTTCGTACAGCGGATGCGGGGGCCCCTCCTCCCCTTAGCCCCCCCGGGCCCCCTCGGGCCTCCCATCGAGCGCGGGCCCTTCCCCCCGGCGTGGTTGACGGAAAGGGGTTTAGATGCCCATGAGTGCGCCCACCATGCGGCGTCCAAGGACCCTGCTCGTGGGCGGCGGTGGGCGTGAGCATGCGATCGGGAGCGCGCTCTCCCGCAGCGAGGCCCCGCTCTTCGTGGCCGCTCCCCAGGTGAACCCGGGCCTCAAGGCGCTCGCGGAGGACTACCTGGTCGTACCGGTCGAGGACCGGACCCGGATCGCTCGGTGGGCCCAGGAGCGCTCGATCGAGCTTGCCGTGCTAGGTCCTGAGGCCGCCATCGCGGCGGGCGTCGCGGACGAGCTCCGCGCGGCCAAGGTCCCCACCGTGGGACCCTCGGCGGCGGCCGGGCGCATCGAGACCTCCAAGTCCTTCGCGCGCGAGCTCATGGAACGCCATCACATCCCCGGTCGCCCGCGCTTCCGCACGGTCACCTCCGCGGGTGCCGCCCGGGAGGCCATCCAGGCGATGGAGGGCCCGTTCGTCGTGAAGGCGAGCGGGCTCGCCCAGGGGAAGGGGGTCTGGGTCCAGGGCTCGGACTTCGAGAGCGCGGAGGAAGGGGCCGCCCTCATCGAGAAGCTGCTCCCTCCCGCCGGAAAGGAGAAGGCGGTGGTCGTCGAGGAACGCCTCGACGGGGAGGAGTTCAGCCTCCTCGCCTTCGTCGACGGGAGTTCGGTCCACCCCATGCCGCTCGTCCAGGACTACAAGCGGGCGCTCGAAGGGAACCGGGGGCCCAACACGGGGGGGATGGGGTCCTACTCGGAGCGGGACCATCTGCTCCCCTTCGTGACCCGGTCGGACCACGAGAGCGCGGTCGAGATCATGCGCGGGGTGGTGGGCGCCCTCCGGGCGGAGCAGATGGAGTACCGGGGCGTCCTCTACGGCGGCTTCATGCTCACGGCGCAAGGACCCCAGGTCCTCGAGTTCAACGCCCGCTTCGGCGACCCTGAGGCCCTGAACGTCCTCACGCTGTTCGATGGGACGGACTTCGCGGACCTGCTCTTCCAAGTCGCGGCGGGGCGCATCGACGCCTCCCACGTGAGCTTCCGTCGAAGGGCGACGGTCTGCAAGTACGTGGTGCCTAAGGGCTACCCTTCCGATCCGAAGAAGGGAGCCCAGCTCAACCTCGACCGCCGGGCCATCCAGGACCTGGGGGTCACGGTCTACTTCGGATCGGTCACCGCGGGGCCGCAGAGGAACAGCGTGCTCACCGGTACCTCACGGGCCGTCGCCCTGGTGGGAGAGGCGAGCGCCCGGAAGGAAGCCGAGGCGAGGGTCGAGCAGGCGCTCGCCCACATCGAGGGGACCTTCGACGTCCGGCACGACATCGGAACGGCCGGCGACGTGAACGCACGGGTGGAGCACATGATGCACATCCTCGGGACGGCGCCCTTCGATCCGGTCAAGAACCCCACGAGGAGCGGGCCCGCGCCGCCTCCCATCTTCACCTAGGCGGAACTGCGCGGGGCATGGGGGGGCGTATCGCGCCCTGGCGGCGTCGCGATGCCGTTCGCGGGCCCCATCCCAGGGCGCGGCGTGCCCTGGCGGGGAGATGGGTCAAATAGCCGAGCTTCGTCAGTCCGCCGATGCTCTGCCCGAAGTGCAAGCGGCTGATGCGCCCGGAGATCTCCTCGAAGAAATGGGTCTGTTCCGCATGCGGGGCCACGGTCCGGATGGGAGCCCACAACAGCGAGGTCGTGCACCACAGCGAGCCCAAGGCGAAGCAGATGACCGTGATCGCCGAGAAGGTCGCCACCAACCCCACCGCCAAGGAGGAGTGCCCGAAGTGCGGCAACGACACGGCCTACTGGGTGCTGCGCCAGACGCGAGGGGCCGACGAGCCTGAGACCAGGATCTTCGAATGCACCAAGTGCGGTCACAAGTGGCGGGAGTACCAGTAGGACGGCGGGCGCCGTCCGGGACCGGTCGACCGTGACGCCGCCCACCCCGCCCCCGCCCGAGGCCCCCCATTCGGGGGTGGCGCCGACGCACGCCGCCCACGCCTCCTCGTCCTCCGAACTCCGTCCCGTCCCGCTCGTGCAGGCGAACCAGGACAGCGCGGTGGGCTCCCGGCTGCGCGTGCATGGCTGGGTCCACCGGACGCGAAGCTCCGGAGGGATCGCCTTCCTCGTCCTCCGCGACGCGACCGGTCAGATGCAGGTCACCGCGAAGCGCGACGTGCTGGGGGAGGAGGGCTTCGCCCGCACGGAGAAGGCGCTGGTGGAGAGCGCGCTCATCGTGGACGGGGTCGTCGCCTCCGACCGGAGGGCCCCGGGCGGGCACGAGCTCCGGGCCGAGCGCGTCGAGGTCGTCCACACCGCCGAGGTCTTCCCGATCTACGCCGAGCAGACGGAGGAGTTCCTGCTCGATCATCGCCACCTCACGGTGCGGACCCGGGAGCTGGTCGCGACGACGAAGGTGAAGGCGGAGGCCTTGCGCGCCGCCCGGGCCTTCCTGGACCAGGAGGGCTACTGGGAGGTGACGCCTCCGATCCTCTCGGGGAACGCGGCGGAGGGCGGCTCGGAAGCTTTCGAGCTAGAGTACTTCGGACAGAAGGCCTACCTGGGCCAGACCGCCCAGCTCTACCTGGAGGCGCTCATCTACCCGCTCGAGAAGGTCTACGCCATCGATCCCTCCTTCCGGGCGGAGAAGAGCCGGACGCCCCGGCACCTCTGCGAGTACACGCACCTCGAGGCCGAGCTCGCCTGGGCCGGTATGAAGGAGAACCTGGACATCCAGGAGCGCCTGGTCTCGGCGATCCTCCATCAGGTGGCGGAGCGGCGGAAGGAGGAGCTGGAGCTCCTGGGACGCGATCCGAAGGAGCTCCGTTCGATCGAGCCGCCCTTCGAGCGCATACGCTACGAGAAGGCGCTCGAGATCCTCCAAGGTCAGGGGTTCGACCTCCGCTGGGGGAGCGACCTCGCGACCGCCGAGGAGCGGGCGATCACCCTGGAGCGCACCTCCCCGGTCTTCGTGACCCACTTCCCCAAGGAGCTCAAGGCGTTCTACATGCTCCAGGACCCGGACGACCCAAGGACCGTCATGGGCGCGGACCTCCTCGCCCCAGAAGGGTACGGCGAGATCATCGGGGGTTCGTGCCGTGAGACCGACATCGGGCGCACCATCGCCCAGCTCGAAGCTCGGGGGATCCCGCGCGCGCCCTACGAGTGGTACCTCGACCTGCGACGTTACGGCAGCGTGCCCCACGCCGGCTTCGGCCTGGGGGTCGAGCGCGTCGTCCGTTGGATGACCCGTCGCGAGCACATCCGCGACACCATGCCGTTCCCGAGGACACCCTCCCGGCTGCTGCCGTGAGCGTTCCCGGGAGCGGTAAGCCTTTGAGGACCCTTGGTGGTGGCGGAGAGGATCCAACGTTGACGGGGAGCACGGACCTTCCGACGGACCGCGTCGGCAGGCAGGCCCAGGCCCGGAGGGCGCACCGCCCTCCCATGCTCTGGGACCGAGGAGACCAGGTCCTGGGGTCCATCTCTTCCCGGGGGCTCGTGCTGCTCCTCCTGGGCTCGGTCCTCTTCACCGCGACCCTCTCGGGCAACGCGCCCTCCACCTACCACCACGCCCTCTCCGTCCCCGGTGCCCTCACCACCGCGAGCCCCTCCGCCGCAACGGCGAGCGGCGCCGTCGTGTCCCCACGGACGGGGAGCCTCTCGCCCTCGATCCGCCCGCCCACGGACGGTTGGCTGCTCACCCAGGGGAACGTCGCCCGGAACGGCACGTCCCCGGACCCCCCGCCCCCGACCACGAACATCGGCTGGAGCAGCTTCCTCGCCCCGCAGGGGACCGGGAGCAGTGCCGTGACCGGTGGCATCGTCACATCGGGGAACCTGGTCTACGCCCCCAGCTCCGATGGCTCGGTCTACGCGCTCAACGCTCTCAACGGGACGCTCGCGTGGAGCTTCACGACGGGTGCGGCGATCGGCGCCGCCCCCGAGCTGGACCGCGGCCTCCTGCTGGTCGCGAGCGGGGACGGCTACCTCTACGAGCTGAACGCGACGAGCGGTAGCCTTGCGGTCAAGGTCCCCTTGGGCCTCGCGGACCGGGCCGTCGCTCCCCTTCCTCTGGGACCGAACGTGGCGGTCCCCTGCCAGGTGGGCGGGGCTGCATCGCTCTGCGAGTACGGCCTCGGCTCGACGACCCTCCTCTGGAGCCAGGTCGTGGGGGACCTCCTAGCCACCCCTTCGGCGGACCCGGTGCTCGACTACCTCTTCGTCGGGAACGTCTCCGGCGGCGTGCTCGCCCTCGACATCGCTTCGGGGGCGGTGCACTGGAACTATTCCTTCGGCTCCACCTTCTCCATCACGACCAGCCCGGTCGTGGGTCCGGTCGCGGGCCTCGGCCGGACCATGGTGATGGTCTATGCGAGCGCGGGGAGCGGAGGCGAGCTCGCGGCGCTCAACGAGACGAGCGGGACCGTCTCGGTGCGCAACCCCTACTATCTCCGGTCCTTTGGCTTCGGGATCGGGTCGGCGACCCCTGTCCTGACCGATTCCTACCTCTGGATCGCGACCGAGACGGGCGAAGTGGTCCAGGTCGACCCCGCGACGGGCGTAGAGCTCTGGCACGTTCAGCCCTGGTCGGGGAACGCGAACGGGATCTGCGCGAGCCCGATCGACGCGGAAGGCACGATCGTGGTGGCCGTTCCGGGCTCCGCTCCCTGCCAGAGCTCCGGCTCACGCGTCTACGAGCTCAACGCCGTGACCGGTCAGGTCCTCACCTTCGCTGCCATCCCCACCGGGTCGGTCGCCGCCGGGATGGCGATCACCAGCACTGCGCTCTACGTCGGGGCGAACGATGGCACGCTCTACGCGATCGGGACCACCCCTCCCTCCGCTCCCGGCGTGCTCGTCGCTGCGCCGCAGAACCGCTCCGTGAACCTCACCTGGCAGGCACCGACGCTGGACGGGGGCCTTCCCCTGAGCGAGTACGCGATCTTCTGGGGCGTGGCCGGCGGTACCCTTCACGGGACCACCGTCTCCCCGTCGACCCTGAGCTACCTCGTCCCCGGGCTCACCAACGCCGCGACCTACACGTTCCTGGTGCAGGCCGTGAACTCGGAGGGACCGAGCCAGAACGCGAGCGTGACGGCGACCCCGGGAGCGCTACCGTGGGCGCCGCAAGGGGTCCAGGCGGTGCTCTCCCAGCACACCTTCACCCTCCTCTGGAGCGCCCCCGCGAGCTCGGAAGGCCTCCCGGTGACGCACTACGTGGTCCAGACCTGGAACGCCTCGACCTGGGTCCACACCAACCTCACGCTGGGGACGTCGACCTCCTGGGCACGGTCCGGGCTCCCTGACGGGGTCGACGTGTTCGCCCAGGTCGCCGCCGTGACCTCCTGGGGACAGGGCCCCTTCTCCCCCGTGGTGAGCGGGGCTCCCTACCTCGCGCCTGGGGTCCTCGCGCTTGGAATCGCCCCATCGGCCGCCCTCTCCTCCGTCCAGGTCTTCCTCCAGGGACCGGGCCTGCCGGGGGGCGGCAGCCTGGGCATCGACACCTCCAACGGCACGGCGCGCGCGGTCTACCTCCCGGGGATCTACTGGGTCAACGTGACCGCGAAGGGCTACGGGTCCTACGACAAGCAGGTGGACCTGGTCTCCGGACAGGTCACCCACCTCAACATCACCCTCCAGTTCCCCCCGAGGAACCCGCTCTCGCTCTCCACCCTGGACATCGGGGTCATCAGCGCCGTCGTCGTCTTCGCGATCATCCTCGGCTTCCTGCTCGTCGCACGAAGGACGCGACAGATCGAGGAGGCCTCGGGGACGGAGGAGGAAGGCCTCGGCGAGGGAGCCGGCTCCTCTACGGGGGTGGAAGGGTCCGAAGCCCCTGCGCCTTCCCTCGAGGGCCCCTCGGAAGGGGACGCTTCAGCATCCCCTGAGGCCGTCGGTACGGGCGCGACGGGCTCCGGAGAGCTCCCAGAAGGCGCGCTCCCCCCCTCGGAGGTCTCTTCCTCATCGGCGAACGGGGCCGATCCCTCCTCGGAGGAAGCGGCCGAAGAGGCTCCTGCCCGTGAGGGCGGTCTCATCGGGCGACTAGGGCGCCGGACCAAGGCCGATAAGGAAACGCTCAAGAACTCCGAAGAGAATACCCCGGAACAAGAGCGACCCCCCAAGCAGTAGCGGGAACCCCTCGAGCGCCGATAGGATTCAATTCGAACAAAATGGCCGGTCTCAACAAATCGGATCCACGAGGACCTTCGAGCAACGCGGGGAACGAAACGACCTTGGCGGGCGATAAGTCGGGCGTGAAGGCCGCCGCTGCGGCCGGTACGGCTGCGACACCATCCGTCGTGATGGTGACGCAGGCGACCCACAACGACATCCAGGACATCTGCACCCTCTTCAAGCGGGTCTGGGACGAGTACCGGGGCAAGCTCCCGGACGAGCTCCTCAAGGCCTGGGAGCCGAGCCCGCTCGAGTTCACGAGCTGGATGGAAGGGGTCACCTACTTCGCGGCGCGGCGCGACAAGAAGCTCGTGGGGATCGTAGCTTGCACCCCCAACGACGGCTCGGTCCAGATCGAGCACCTCGCGGTGGACCCGGAGTCCCGTCGGCAGGACGTGGGCACCTCGCTCCTGACGGCGGCCCTCGAGTGGTCACGCCGCTCGAACGCGAACTCCGTCTGGGTCGAGAGCCTGGAGGTCTTCGAGGGCGCGATCCATCTCTTCCAGCAGCTCGGCTTCCAACCGTGCGGGGAGATGCACCGGCATTTCTGGAACCGCGACGTCCACTTCTTCGAGCGGGTGCTCTGAACCGGCGGGCCCCTTCGGGAGCCGCGCGAGCTCACTTTGGGTCTTGGAGCAGGTCCCGGTGCAGGGCCGGGGCAAGGAACTTGGACCAGATGCCGGAGTCGGAGCGTCGACAGGCCTCCGCGCGGCGGAGCTCCTCCGCCTTCCCGACCGGGTGTCCTACGGTCTCGACCCTGAGCCCATCGAACTCGAGGTGGGAGCGTCGGGGTCCCTCTGGCACGATCTGGTACCAGTACTGAGAGTATCGGAACGGCCCGGTGAGATGGGTGTTGGTCCAGGCGCGCTGCTCGGGGAAGATCCGGACAAGCCGGGTGATCCGCAGCATCCGGCCCTTCGGCCAGGTGGTGTCGGTCATGAGGGCCGTGTCGGGCGAGAGCCATCGCGTGCTTCGGCGACGGCGGTCACCGAAGAGGGTCGAATCCTGCGGACCGAAGTCCGTGCACCAGGCGAAGGCCACATCGGCCCCGACCCGGAAGCGCTGGCGGAAGTGATAGCGCAGGCCGACCACGGTCATCTACCGACCTCAGGAGGTCCGAGCCCTCCCTACTCCGTGCCCTTGAGCTGGGCTTCGACCATCGCGAAGGGGTCGAGCGTCTTGCGGCTCTGGAACCGGACCATCTCCCGGAGCGCGTCCTCGGCGCGGCCCTGGTGGAGCGCGCGCGCGGCCCGGGCGAGGAGCGCCGCGTCGGTGCCGACGTCCTGACCCTGGCCTTTCTCCCGCGCGACCCGATCCGCCGCCTCGTTCACCTTGGACGGGAGCGTCCCGACGATCGCTTCGGCCGCGCTCTGGCGCAGCGCCGCCGCCTCTCGATGCGCTTCCGAGACCTTCCCTGCCCGCAGCTCGCTCTCCAGGCGCGGGGCGACCCCGCCGTCCTTCCAGGGTGGGGAGATCCCGAGGGCGTCCATGTCGGCGGCGAGGACCTTCAGCGCCTCGACGGAGTCGATCGCATCGTCCAGGTTCCGCTCCTTCATGATCACCACGTTGGCGACCTTCTGGTAGAGCTCGAGGGCGCGGTCCAGGTCACCGGCCTTGATCGCGCGCTGGATCTCCTCCAGGCTGCGACGCTCGGTCGGGCTCGGTAGGCCGTAGGCTTCCAGACGATTGAGCCGACCCTGGCTCTCCTTCTGCCAGGCCTCGAGGGCGGTCGAGATCTCCTTGTAGGCGGTCCTCTCGAGACCGCGGACCCCCTCCTCCCAGCGCTCCTCCTCGGCGGGGGTGCTCGTCATCCCTTCGGCCCAGGTGGGGAGGGTCGGGACCACCACGCGCAGCCCCTTGGAGCGCTCCTGCCAGGTCTGGAGCCGCTGGATGCGGCTCTGAAGGGCGGGGGAGGGACCCCGGGAGCGGCCGCTTCCTCCACCAGTGCCCTTCGTCCGTGAGAGGTGGTCCGCGAGGAGCTTCGCGTCGTCCGGGGCGGAGGACGCGCTCGAGGAGCCCCGGGCGGGCCCTCCCTCGGAGGAGGTGCTCGTCTCCGTCTCGGAGCGAGCGCCTCCCGAGGGGGTGGCCGCCCCGAGGTCGAGCGAGCTTCCGCACATCGGGCAGGTGGACGCTTCGCGCGGGGCTGTCGCCCCGCAGACGCCGCACGTTCGGGATGAGTCGCTCACACGGATCTGGAAGGGAGCTCTATGCAGGGGGTGAGATTTGAACTCACGAACTCCTACGAGACCAGGACCTCAACCTGGCGCCTTTGACCAAGCTGGGCCACCCCTGCCCGGCCTTCCAATCCTCCTTCTGTTCCCAGCCTCTAGGCCTATTATCGCTTTGTGGCTCCTCGGGGGCGACCGGTGGGCCGAGCGGAGGCACCGGAAGGGCTTTTGGCGGCTCGGAGCTCCCCGCGCCATGGACGCTGGGACCCCCAACGCCGCACAGGCCTCCGGTTCGCAGCCGTCCTCTTCCTCTGGCGGCCAGGGCCCCGCGTCGCCACCGCCTTCCTCTCCTCCAGCGCGCCCTCCCTCGAACCCTCCCGCGGGAGGATCGGGAGGGCCGGACCACCGTCCCCGGGGACGGAGGCGGGGGGGCGGTCCGGACCGACCCGGGATGAACCGCGGGGACCGCCCTCCCCGCCCACCGATGCCACGGGTCCGCACCGAACCGGTGGTCTTCATCGGCGACAAGCCCACCATGACCTACGTTTTCGAGGTGATCGGCCAGGTGTTGAGCGGGGCCCCCGAGGTGAAGGTCAAGGCCCGGGGAAAGGCCATCTCCCGGGCGGTGGACGTCGCCGAGGTGGTCCGACGCCACAAGCTGACCGAGGGGAAGGTCGAGGTACGGCAAGTGCACATCGGGACGGAGCGTCTCACCAACCGTGACGGTCGTGACGCGAACGTCTCCTCGATCGAGATCATCCTGATCCGGAACGGGGGGCCCGACGCGGGGCCCGCGACTACGCCCTCGTCGGGAGGGCCGGTGAGGGGGCCGCCCCCGGCAGGGGCACCGAGCCCGCCGCAGGGGACGGCATCGGCGAGAGCGGAAGGCTCGCCGCCGGGTACATAGGGGACGCGGAAGCGACGACGAAGGCTGTCCACGGTGGGACGCGGTTCCACACCATCGTACCGGCGAGGATGTCCCCGAGCCTCTGTCGGCGCCGGTTGGAGACGAGCACGACCAAGCTCACCACCCCTAGGACGGCGACCCCGCCCAGGGCGAGGGCGATGACCGCGACCCCCAGGAGGAGCGCCAGGGAGAGCGGAGCCGTGGTCGCGGCGTAGGCGATCCCCAGTCCCAGGCCTAGCGAGAGGACGAAGAGCGGCAGGAGCTTCGGTCCGTTGCGGGCGAGGGAGGCGAGCAACGTCGGCGACTTCCCGTCCGGACCGACGACGATGATCCCCATGAGGTGCTTCCCCGGGGTCGCTCCCCAGGCCCACTCCATCGCGGCATACACGGCGAACGGCCAGGCCCCGAGGGCGCTGATGGCCCCCAAGTAGGCGATGGACGAGAGGGCGGAGATGAGGTCGAGGTTTCCCCAGAGCACCACCAGGTAAAGGAGGGGGATGGCGAGCGCCGAGGTGACGAGCAGGTCGACACCGAAGGCCTTCACCCGGGCCCCGACGGTCGCCAGGCGGCGGCCGAGGACCTCCAGGAGGCCCCGCTGGACGAGGAAGCCCGCGACGAGCGCCCGGCGGGCATCCTCGGGTCCGGCGGGCGTGGAGCCAGCGAGCCGTCGGAGGTTCGCGAGGTCCGCGGCGAGCAGGGGGTGGGTCGTGAGCGGCTCGAGCCCGTGCTCCGGTGCCGCGGGAGGGAGCCCGACCGCGGTCCGCGTCTCCGAGACGTCCCTCTCCAGGGTCTGGAGGACCAGGGGCGCGACCTCCCCGTACCTACCTTCGGCGTAGGCCTGGAGGCCCGGCTGGAAGCGGGCCTCCGAGCCGCGCAGCGGGCCGAAAGCGAAGGTACTCGCGGCCTCTCCTTCTGGCCGCGCCGTGGGCCGTTCTCCCCTCCGCAGGGCAAGACCGAGCAGGAGGGCGACGCCCAGGGCGAAAGGCCCCGAGAGGAAGACCAGGTCCATCGGCCCCGCCCCCCCGATCGATCCGAGGAAGGCGGGGGCCTGGAAGAGCTGGGGCTGGTGGAGGATGTCCGCCCCGATGAGGACCCCGAGGGTCGAAGCGGCGTAGGCGAGGGCGGGGGCATCCGCTCTTGGCCACCGCACCACGACGGAGCCCACACCGATGATCCCGGGTGCGATGAGATAGAACGGGAACTCCGAGACGATCCCCGTCCCCACGAGCACCTGGGTCGTGAGGTAGGTGCCCCAGACGCCCACGGCGACGAGCCCGAAGGCGGCGAGGGCGTCCATGAGCCCGGGCTTCGCTGGGTCGGGAAGCAAGTGGCGCCGCGCCAGGAGCAGCGCTCCTCCTCCGATACCGAACCCCACCAGGAAGCCGACGGTGGGGATCGCGGTGGGCGCGGAGGGCAGGCGCACCAGCAGGACCAGGGTGGCGGCGATCGATACCAGCAACCCCGAGACGAAAGCGAGGAGGTCCAGGTTCTTCCCCGGGAGCAACCGGCGGTCCAGGAGCACCAACGAAAGGGCGACCGGAATGAGCCCGCCGCCGACGTTCACCATCAGCACCGAGCCGTTCCACGCGAAGAAGGGCAGGTTCCCGAGGGTCCCCACGACCCCTCCGACGAGCAGCAGCAGGAAGGTCCGCTTCCCGAAGCCCAGCGCGTCCCCGGCGAGCTTGCGGTCCCAGGCGAGGAGGAACAGGCCCCCGAAGAGCGCGAAGGGGAGCACCAGGTAGGCGAAGAGCGAGGTGGAATCGTAGAAGAGCTGGAAGGGATCGACCATCGGCCGGCCACGCGGGCTGCGGGGGAGCTTCTCACGGCCCCCGCTCTCTTGGAGGTTTCCATCCCCGACGAGGGTGGGGGGAGAAGGCGACCACGGGCTTTTTGCACCCGAGCCGGTGCCCCGGCCATGCACGCCCCCAAGACCCCCAGCGCCACGCGCACCGAGAAGGACTCCCTGGGCCCCAAGGAGGTCCCCTCCGACGCCTACTACGGCGTCCAGGCGGCGCGCGCTCGGGAGAACTTCCCCGTGAGCGGTCTACCGCTCCCCCCGGAGCTGGTGCGCGCCTACGCGCTGGTGAAGCTCGCCTGCGCTGAGGCGAACCAGAAGCTGGGGACGGTGGAAGAGGCGAAGGCCCAGGCGATCGAGCGGGCCTGCCAGGAGGTCGCGGACGGCAAGTTCGCCCAAGAGTTCATCGTGGACGTCTTCCAGGCAGGGGCAGGGACCTCGACGAACATGAACGTCAACGAGGTCGTCGCGAACCGGGCGCTGGAGCTCATGGGCCACCCCAAGGGCGACTACGCCTTCCTCTCCCCTAACGACCACGTGAACCGTGGGCAGTCGACGAACGACACTTTCCCCACGGCGCTCAACGTCTCGATCCTCTTCGCGTTCCAGGAGGTCGAGCGCTCGGTGCTGCACCTCGTGACGAGCCTCGAGTCCAAAGCGAAGGAGCTGGCGGACGCCCCCAAGGCCGGGCGGACGCATCTCAAGGACGCGATGCCGGTGACGTTGGGTTCCGAGTTCCAGGCGTACGCGAGCGCGCTCCGGCGGGTCCTGGAGTCCCTCCCTCGGGTGCGGGAGGACCTCTCCGAGGTGGCGCTGGGGGGCAGTGCGGTGGGGAGCGGCATCAACACCGTGCCCGGCTTCCGGGCTCTCGCCGTCTCCCGCCTCGCCGAGCGCTCCGGACTCCCGCTGCGCGTCGCGAAGGACCCGTTCGAGACGATGCAGAGCCGACGGGCCGCCTCCGAGGCCTCCTCTTGGCTCCGATCGCTCGCGGTCGAACTGACGCGGATCGCGAACGACCTCAGGCTGCTCTCCTCCGGCCCCGCGACCGGGTTCGACGAGGTGCGGCTCCCCGAGGTCCAGCCGGGCTCCTCCATCATGCCCGGCAAGGTGAACCCCTCCATGGCCGAGTGCCTCAACCAGGTCTGCTTCCACGTCATCGGGAGCGACCTCGCGACCTCGCTCGCCTCTCAGGCGGGGCAGCTCGAGATCAACGTCATGATGCCGCTCATGGCCTACGAGGTGCTCTTCTCCAGCCGGATCCTCGCGCACTTCCTGCCGGCCTTCGCGACGCGCTGTGTGGACGGGATCACCGCCCACCGGGAGCGCATGGAGCACTACCTGCTCTCCTCCCATGCCCTGGCGACGGTGCTCACGCCGAAGCTGGGCTATCTCAAGGTGGCCGAGGTGATCAAGAAGTCCGCCGCGAGCGGGATCAACGCTCGCGACTACCTGGTCCGGGAAGGCCTCCTGACCGAACCGGAGGTCGAGGAGCTCCTGGGCAAGGCTGCCCTGGTCAAGATGGCGCGGCCCGTCGCCTGAGCCAGGACGGACCTTCCGGGTACCGGCGGACGGTGGGCTCGGGCCCCCCCGCTCAGCCCCGGACCCAATCCCGCGTCGAGACTCGCCAGGTGGGAGGGGCTTCGCCTTCCAGATAGTTCCCGCCGAGGATCCAGATCTCCTCCCCCACCTCGATCATCCCGAAGTGGTAGCGGGGATGCGGTAGGGGCGCGAGCTCCGTCCACGCCCCATCGGGGGTGAGCAGGAAGGCGCTCGCGAGCCCCAGGGTCTCGTCGTCGACCCCTCCGACCACGAGCATGCCCTCATCGAGGGCCAGCGCCCGGTGGGCGCGTCGTGGCCCCGGGAGCTCCGGCAGTCGCTGCCAGGCCTGGTGGAACGTATCGAAGGCGAAGGTGACCCCGGTCACCGGCTGGGCGAAGAGGTGCTCTCGCTTCCAGGCCCCGACGCCCAGGGCCCCACCTGCCCAGACCAGCTTCTCCCCGGAGCGAAGGGAAGCGAACGCCCCGTCCGCCGCGCTCAACGGGAGAGGCGGGGACTCCCTCCAGTCACCCGAAGCGCCCGAGCCCCCCGAAGAGGACTGCACGTGGTCCGGGACCACTGCGTCCGCGTTGCGGGGGTCGATGCGGAACCCCCCGGCGAGGTGCAGGGCACGGCCCTCCCGAGCGACTCGCGCCCAGGCCGTGGGGTGAGGGAGCGACGGGCGCACCTCCCATCGGCGCTCGCGAAGGTGGAAGGCCTCCACGGCCTCGCTGGTCTGTGCGCTGGGCAGGTAGCCCCCCGCGGTCACGAGCCAATCGCCCTCCAGGGCCCAGCCCAGGCCCTCGCGGGGTGACGGGATGGGTGGGTCTTCGCTCCACTTCCCGGACCTCAGATCGAGGACCCAGGTCTCCCGGACCGGCTCCCGGGGAGCGACGCACCCTCCGACGATGAAGAGGGCGCTGTCGTTCGCCGCGACCGCGAAATCGCTGCGGCGCCGCGGCAGGGGAGGGCCTGGGCGGAAGAGGTCTCCTACCATCCCCGCACAAAGGTCGTCCATCGGATATATCGCAGGCGAAAGGTGGCACGAAGGTCCAAGGTCAACGATTTAGGCCGCGGCTATTAGATGGCGTGCCCATGGCGAACCCCGACGAGCTGGTCGCGTCCCTGGGCAACGACCAGACCGCGGAATACCGAAGGGCCGTAGAGGTCCTGGAGCGGGTGGGCCTCACCCGGTACGAGGCCCGGGCCTACATCGCCCTCGTCACCCGCGGGTACGGCGACGCGGCGGGGCTTGCGGGCGCCGCCCAGATCCCCCGGACCAGCGCCTACAAGGTACTGGAAGCGCTCTGCCAGAAGGGCTACGCCTACTCCTCCGGAGGCAAGCCTACGCTCTTCAAGCCCCAGGCTCCGGAGGTGGTGGCGAACCACCTGCGCGACGACGTCCAGGAGGTCTTCGGACGCCTGCAGGAGCTCCACCGGATGGTGGGCGAGCAGGGAGAGCCCCAGTTGGTCTACCTCCTCTACGGCCGGCAGAAGGTCCTGACCAAGGTGGGCGAGTTCATCGACCGCTCCACCCGGACGGTCATCGTGACCACCCCGCAGATCGCGGAGCTACGCGAGGAGCTCGGCAAGCGGATCGCGAGCGCGGTCAAGCGCGGGGTCGATATCACCTTCATCACGGCCCCCGCGCAGAAGATCCCGGAGGGCTGCCGCCACGTCGCGCGCCAGCACATCCTCGCGACGGACCTCCTGGTCGACGGGGAGCACGCGCTCCTCGCTTCGCCCGGGCTGGACGCCTGCGGGTTCACCGACAACCCGATCCTAGCCGAACATCTCAAGCAGTTCCTGGACATCATGCTCGAGCATGCCGGCTCGTCCACCCCGTCCTCCCGTTGAGCGGATACGTGACCGGCTCGCCCGCGAGATCGGGGACCGGGCGCGGGACCTCCCCCGGGGCTACCAGCGTCTCGGGGACGTGGTCCTGCTCCGGCTCCCGGTGAGCCTGGAGGCGCACGGCAGGCGCATTGGAGAGCTCTTCCAGGAGGAGCTCCACGTGCACACGGTCCTCGCGCTGGAGGGTGGCTACGAGGGAGAGCTACGGCACCCGCGCACGCGCCGGCTCGTGGGGGAGGGCAGTGAGACGGTCCACCAGGAGGAGGGGGTCCGCTGGCACCTCGACCCCGCGGAGGTGATGTTCGCTTCGGGGAACCGCTTGGAGCGCCGGCGCGCTGGCGCCGTGGTGCGCCCCGGAGAGCGGGTCGCGGACCTCTTCGCCGGCATCGGTTACTTCACGGTCCACGCGGCGAAGTTCGGCCGTCCGGAACGCGTGGAGGCCGTGGAGAAGAACCCCCGCGCCTACGCCTTCCTGCTGCGGAACCTCGAGGAGAACGGCGTCCAGGACCGGGTCCGGCCCCACCTCGGGGACAATCGGGAGGTGGAGCTGCCCCTCGCTTCCTTCGACCGGATCTTCCTGGGGCTCCTTCCCAGCGCGATCCCCTTCGTGCCCCGGGCCCTGGGGCTCCTCGCCCCCCAGGGAGGCTGGCTGCACGTGCACCTCGTGGTCTCCGCTCCCCGCGCCCTGGAAGAGGCCTCCGAGCGCGTGGGGGGCGCGATCCGGGCCGAGGGCGGCATCTTGCTCGCGGAGCCTATCCCGCGCGTGGTGAAGCCCTACGGCCCGTCTCGGTCCCACGTCGTCGTGGACGCTCGCGCTCGTCCGAGCGCGTCCTGAGGCCCGTTCAGCTGGGCGGAGGGGCCTCCGGGGGGGCGCCCGCGGGGGGTTCGGGTGCGCCGGGTTGGGCCCCCGGCTCCGACGGGCTCCAGGCCTGGGGCGGAGGGGAGCCCGCCTTCTTCTTGCGCATCATCATCAAGATCGCAACCACGGCCACCGCCGCGATCACGACCCCGACGATGGCGTAGAGCAGGAGGTTGCTCGAGCTCGCGGTGTTGCTGCCGTTGCCCTGGTTGTTGCCGGAAGGTGGCTCCACCGTGAACGTCGTCGTCTGCTTCGCGCTCGCGCTGTAGCCGTTCGCCGTCGCCGAGACGGTGATCGTGTAGGTCGTCGCGCTCACCAAGGTCGCGGGCGCGGTCACGTTCCAGGTGGCGACCCCGGTCCCGGTCGACCTCGGGGTCGGGGTGGACGTGCCCGTGAGGGCAGGCTGCGGGGAGAAGGTCACGGTCGCGCCCGGGACGGGCTGGCCGTTGGGGTCCTTCACGGTGACCGTGAAGACCAGCAGGCCACCGGCGGCGACCTGTTGGACGTTCCCTGAGTAGGTGACCTGCACGGGCGAGAGGACGAGGGCCCCCATCTGGATGGTGAGGTCGATCACCGGGGCGGTCGCGACGTTGTAGCCCGACCCGCTCCCGCCCACGGCGGCCGCGGTCACTTGGGCCGACGGCGCGCTCGGGGTGAGCGAGATCGCGAGGGGCACCTGGTAGAAACCGGTCGACACCGAGACGTTCGCGCCGAAGGTGCCGTCGCCGCTGGTGATCGCGAGCTGGGGGAAGGCGTTCGCGACCCCGCCGCCCGAGATGTTCGTCCAGACATCGACGGTGAGCTGCGCGCCGGCCGGCACCGTCGTCCCGCTCGGGTACCCGACGACCTGCGCGGCGACCGTGACCGGCGGAGTGATCAGCACGGCCAGCGTCCCGGTGCCCGTAGCACCGGTGGTGGGGACGGCGGTGATGGTGAGGTTGTCCCACTGGTAGGCGGAAGCGGTCTTGTTCACCCAGAAGGTGGCGACGTAGGTCCCGGCGCTCACCATCTGGAAGGTGTGGGAGAACCCGCCGAGCCCCAGGGGGTCGGTGGCGGAGACCGTAGCGCCCGAGAGCGGGGTGCCGCCGGAGGATACCGACACGGTGAGGGTGGTCCAGCCACCGTTCGAGGCCACGGCCCGCGGACCGGACGTACCGGAGACCGCGGTGCCGATCCAGACCGGGGTCGGGCTGCCCGCCGTCGTGTTGGCGAGCGGCGTCGGGTAGGCGAGCGTGGTGTTCGTGATCAGGACGGTGCCCGGAGGCAGCCCCCCGGCCCAGGGCATCTGGGTGTTGCCGAGGAGGACGTCGTGGGAGTCCTTCACGTCCCAGCTCCAGGCGAAGGCCTCGAAGGGCGTGCCCCAGGTCCCGGCCCGCGAGCAGAGCTGTGTGGAGGTCTCCACGCCGTAGCTCGACAGGTTGCCGTAGTAGGCGACCATCGGCTGGGTCGAGTAGGGGATCGGGATGGAGGCGACGCCGGGGATCCCGACTCGACCGTGGGGGGAGGCCGAGAAGGTCATGTTGGTCTCTCCCCAGGCCGTCGACGTGTTCAGCAGGATGGTGCCGTTGCCGGTGCACCCGGAGATGCTGAAGCAGGTGAGCCAGGTCTGCGCGGAGTTGTCGAGCTTCGCGGACCACCACCAGCCCTGAGCGTGCTGGAGCGAGACCGTGTGGGGGCCACCGGTCTGTTGGGAGAGGTCGAGCCCGAAGATGGCCTGGTTGTCCTCGTCCACCGCGTAGAACGGATAGTACCCCTTGTAGGTGCCGATGCTGGTGATCGTGAAGTTGAGGTCCGCGAACCCGACGTAGGCTTCCCAGGTGCCGTTGATGGGCAGCACCGCGATGTGGGAGGCGACGAGCCCTCCGGGAGGTAGCACGGGCGGGATCGAGGCGATGGTGAGATCGACGCCGGTCGCATTCATGTACGCGGGGTCGACGGTCTCGGCCCCGAGCCAGGTGTGGAAGCTCACGGCCGGCGGAGGGGCGACGCCCCATAGCGTCCCGTTCGTGACGAGCGAGGGGACCGGCGAGGGGAAGTTGACCAACGCCGTGTCGTTCCCGACCTTCCAGGGGCAGCCCGTGACGTAGCACTGGTCGTAGCCCGCCATGGGGACCTCCATCCCTGCGTGGGCGGTGGAGACGTAGTTCCCGTTCAGGGGCTGGTAGCCGGTCTTGCTCGTCGTGTTGAACTGCATCACCGGGCTGAGGGTGCCTTCGAGCGCGGTGCTCGGGAAGGGCACCGTTGGGCCGGACTCGACGACGGAGAGCATAGGTGCCCCGGTGTAGCCGCCGATGGACTGGAAGCCCATCGCGGTGGAGGCGTTGAGATCGTAGGTGCCGTTCTGCCAGGTGGGGGTGCCGGAGCCTATCACCTGGCCGCCGACCGTGCTGAAGGTCCACCAGTAGCCGTGGGTCCACTGCATGCGGAAGACCAGGGTCCCGGGGTTCGGGAGGGCGATCGCCGTGTCGACGACCGTGGTGGTGGTGGTGAGATTGCGCAGGACGACCTCGGGCCAGAGCACCGTGGTGGAGGTGCCCGCATCATAGTGGGCCCAGAAGCCCACGCCGGCCGCGCTCAGCAGGCGTGTGGTGAAGGAGAAGTAGACCAGTTCGGAGAGGGTGACGTTCGCGTCATCGCCGGGAGCGAGGGCGATTGCGGCGGGGAACTTCGCGGTGAAGTTCATCGCAACGTTCGTCGCGACACCGGCATCGTTCGTGGAGATGGTCGTGGTCCCGGAGACCAGGGGGGAGATGGTCTGCGGGGCGGGACCACCAACGGTCGACAGGACCGAGCGGGGGACGGAGGCGGCCGTCGGGGGTGATGCGACGGAGCTGTGCGTCGCGCCGATGGTCTGGCCCGGCAGGAGAAGGAGCGCCAGCAGGAGCAGAGGGGCAGCGGACAGGGGGGTCTCACGCAGGGCGGCACCGAGAGGGCGGCGCATGCGGCGCGAGACCTTTGACAGGGTAATAAAGTTCGGTACGTATGCATCGCGGGCGCCTAGGTCCGGGTCGCGGGGAACCGGGCGATCGGTGGGGCGAGGCCGTTTGGGGAGCCTCCGAACTGGGTTCAGGGGCGAGCGGCGCGTCCCATGTGAATGGGGGTGAATGAGGGCGCTAGATTTACCCGCGTTGGCCCCTATCCCTTCATCCATGAACGGTCGCCCCGCTACCATGAGCCCCTCCGCCCGAACTGGACCCAGGAACTCGGCCCGAGACCCGGCCGATCGCGCCCCGGTCCTCCTGGTCGTCGTGGTGAGCCTAGTCGCGCTCGGCTTCAGCGTGTCATCGGGGCTCTCGCTCGCCGCTCCGGGCCTCCTCGGTGTCCATGCGGCCCCTCACGGCCCGGGGGCCATGTCGGGGAGCTCATCCCCTCTCCCAGCCTCGGTGCCGTCGGCGAACCCCAGCACCGGTTCGATCATCACCACGATCCCCGTGCAGAGCGCCCCGACCGGTATCGTCTTCGACCCTGCGAACGGCCACCTGTTCGTCGCCGACATGAACAGCAACAACCTGAGCGACATCAACGGGGCGACCAACACGGTCACCGCGACCGTGAACCTCCCCGTCCAGGCGGGCTATCCGGCGGGCCCCGGCTACATGCTGTTCGACAGCGCGAACGGTTACGTCTACGTCGGCGACCAGGGTAACTACGCGATCTCCGTCATCAACGGCGCGACCGATGCGAACGTGAGCTGGCTCCAGGAGCCCCAGGGCTGGGACTTCCCCTACCGCCTCGCGCTCGACCCCACCTCGGGGATCATCTACTTTACGAACGGCGGAGCGGGGGTCACCGTGGGGGGCGTTGCGGTCGACGGCATCTCGGGGCTCAACACCGCGTCCAACACCTACGGTTACGTGGTCACGACGGGGACCTTCTTCACGAACTGGCCCCAGGGGATCTGCTACGCCCCGACGTCGGGCGACCTCTATGTTGGACAAGGGAACACGAGCGGAAGCGGCCCTTCGAACCTCGTCGTGGTGAGCGCCGCCAGCAACTCGATCGTCGCCCAGCTCCCGACGACCGACGCGAACACGGACTGCACCTACGACAGCGCCTCGAACCTCGTGTTCGACATGGCGGGATCGGAGGGGCTCTTGGCCATCGACCCGTCCACGAACACGATCACTTCCACGCTCGCGGGCCAGGGGAACGGCAACTCCCTCACCTTCGACAGTGCGAACGGTTACATCTACGAGACGCTCTCCAACTACCTCTCGACTTACAACGGGTCGACCGATCAGGAGGTCGGCACGCTCGACGTCTGCGGGGCGAGCGGCAGCGCGACCGCGTTGGACGCGGCGGTGGACAGCGCGAACGGGGACATCTACGTCACCTGCGCCGCGAACACAGGTTCGAGCTACGTCACGGTCGTCGATCCCTCGGGGACCAGCGGGGGCGGCAACACCCTGACCTCGGTCAGCATCACCATCAATCCGAGCTCGGCCTCGATCGCGACCCAGGCGACCGCTACGCTGACGGCGACCCCGGTATGCTCCGGGGGCACCTGCCCAGGGGGAGCCACCTACACGTGGGCACTATCGGCCCCCAGCCTCGGCACCTTCAGCGCACCGACCGCGGCCACGACGACCTTCACGGCGGGGACGACCGCGGGCACAGAGGTCGCGCTGGTGTCGGTCACGCTGGGCGGGGTCACGAAGACCAACACGCAGACCATCACCATCGGCAACAGCGGCGGCAACCCCGGAGGGGGCTCAACCGGCACCGGTAGTGGCGGCGGCACACTGCTCTGGGTCCTGATCGGTGTCGGCGCCGTGGCGGTCGTCGCCGCGGTCGCCTTCGTGGTCCTCAAGGTGTTGCCCAAGAGAGGCAAGCCCTCCACCCCCTCGGCAACGCCGGCGACCCCTGGGTATCCTGTGGCTCCGCCTCCACCGGCTCCGTAGTTCGAGAGGACTTCCCCTCCATGGCCACCTGCGACGGAGGGGTGGGATCGGTGGGACCGGTCGGCGCCCCCGGGGGTGGGGATCGCCGGGCCGGTCCTGAAGGTGGGCCCTGTTCCGGTCCCTATCAGGGCCCCGTTCACGCTCCCGTCGGCGTCCAGGGCGTGGGACCTCTCACGGGCAGGGCCCGCGCGTCCGTTCCTCCCTCGCCAATGTATATCTGGACGGGCGGCCCCCTCCTCTGCGAGCGCGGCCCATCCCTCAGGGGTGCGGTGCGCCGGACCGGTCGATGGGCTCTCCCAAGGTCGTGCTCACCGCGGGGCTCCTTCTCATCGCCGTGGCCAGCCTCGCCCTGGTGGTCTCCCCTGCTCTCGAAGGGATAGCGACCGGCCCCGCCGGCGGACACGTTCCGCTACCGCAGGCGTTCGTGCGGGCATCTCCCCGGATGGAGCAGGCAGGGAGCCCTCCCGCTTCGAGCCGTCCGGCCTCCGCCTTCGGGCTCGCCGTCGGAGACCAGGTGGATGTGGCCGCATCTTCCGTCGCCTGCCGTCAGGCTCCGGCGCAGGTGGCGACGCTCTTCGCCGTGGTCCCGCAGTACGAGCAAGGGATCATCGTCGCGGGAAGCGTGCTCGCGAACGGTTACATCTGGTGGGAGGTCTCCTGGGACAGCAACTACACGGGCTGGTCCGCTGAGGGGAGCAACGGCACCGCGTGGCTCACGAACCTCACCGGGAAGACGGTGACCTTCGACCGGGCGGCGGCCCTCGCCTACGCGGCGCAGTATTGGGGGGTCGTCACCAGTGACGGGTACTTCTGGAACGGCCCCAGCACCTACGTCTCCTACGCGCAGGGCACGAGCGTCGTCGGTCTCTCGGGGGACGACTGCGCCCACTTCGTGAGCCAGGTCATCGGGGACGAGCCCCACCAGGCCGGAGGCGGTCTCAACATTCCCTCACGGGTCCCTCCCACCTACGGCGAACCTGGGAACGCCGCCTTGGGGGACATGATCCTCAACAACGGCTGGGGGATCCAGGTGAACGGCGTCCAGACGATGGAGCCGGGGGACGTGATCAACTATGAGTGGAACCCTCCGGACGGGACGTGGGACCACATCGCGGTGTACGTCGGGAACGGCGGCGTCGCGGCGCACACCAACTCTCACTTCGGGGCCAACTGGACCCTGGGCGGGGCCTACGCCTACCGGTTCATCCACATCCTCGCGACGACCGCCGGTGGGAGCGGGGTCGACCACCCGGCGGTCTCCCTCGCCCTCTCCCCCTCGACCGGCAACGCCCCCCTCAACGTCTCCGCGACGGCCACGGTCGTAGGCGGATCGACGGTCTATCCCTCCTACCTCTTCCTTTGGGGTGACGGGACGACCACCACGAGCTCCACGCCCACCGCCTCCCACGTTTACAATGGCGCGAAGACCTACATGGTCGACGTCCGGGTGACGGACTCGCTAGGCGCGGTCGGTTGGGCCGCGAACCAGTCCCTCACGGTCTCGACCGGTTCGTCCTCCTCGCTGCAGGTCACCCTCCACTCGTCGAGCGCCACCGGGACCGCCCCCGCCGCCATCGCGTTCCAGACCGCCGTGCAGGGCGGAAGCGGCACCTATACCTCCTACGCCTGGAGCTTCGGGGATGGAGCGACCTCCACGACCACGCTCCCCAACGCGACGCACACCTACACCAGCGCTGGGACCTTCGCGGTCCAGGTCACGGTGACCGACTCGCGGGGGAGCACCGGGAGCTCCAACCCCATCGACCTCGTGATCAGCGCTCCCCCGCCGCCTCCCGCGCTCGCGGTCACGATCACGGCGACGCCTACGAGCGGAGGCGCGCCTCTCGCGGTCTCCTTCTCCGCTTCCCCGACCGGCGGAACCGGGACCTACGGCTCCTTTGCCTGGTCCTTCGGGGACGCTCTCTCCTCGACCACCAGCACCGCCCAGACGACCCACACCTACGCGAGCCCGGGGACCTTCTCGGCGACCGTCACGGTCTCCGACGGGAGCACCCAGGCCACGAGCGCCCCCATCACGCTCACCGTGACGTCCTCCGGCGGGTCCTCTTCGCCTCTCGTGGTCCACCTCTCCGCTTCCCCGCAGTTCGGCGGCCCGTCGCTCTCCACCCAGCTCACCCTCACCGTGAGCGGAGGTTCCACCCCGTACCGGGTCGCCTGGGACTACGGTGACGGCACCTCGGCCGGGCTCGTCGCCATGTCGGGCTCCACCGTTTCGGTATCCCACACCTACAGCAGCGCAGGCACGTTCACGGCGAAGGCCACCGTCGTGGACGCGAGCGGGACGAGCTCCACCGCCCAGGTCGTGCTCGAGGTGAACTCGACCTCGCCAGGGGGCCCGTCCACGAGCTCCTCCAGCGCCTCGTCGAACTGGTGGAACGCGCTCGGTCCTTCCGGGGACCTCGCCCTCCTCGCGGGGCTTCTGGGGATCGCGGTCCTCACGATCGCCCTCGCCGTCCACCGGCGCAGACGCGCCGTTCCGCCGCAGGCTCTGGACGTTCCCGGCCCCGAGGGTGGTGGATATTGGAGCTACGGCTCCCCACCCGACGGCGGCGGCCCAGGCTGAGCCGCCCTGCCCTCAGCGCCCGGCGGCGGGCGCCACGAGCTTCGGCGAGGTGCCGGAGGTCGCCTCCAGCGCGAGGGGGAACGCCTCGAGGAACCGGTCGATGTCCTTCGGGACGTTCGAGAACGAGGCCCGGATGAAGCGCTTGCCGAAGCCTGGCGAGAGGTAGTTGCCCGCTCGCAGGAAGACCCCGTGCTTCAGGAGCAGCTCCTTCTGCAGCGCTTCAGGGTCCACGCCGCGCTCGGCGACGTCCAGGACGAACATGTTTCCCTGGGAGGGGTAGACCGGCAGGGAGACGCCCTTCCAGCCCTGGGCCGCTTCGTGGATCCTCCGCTGGTTCTCCCGGGACTGCCGGACGACCGAGGGGAAGGCCTTGGGCTTCTCCTCCAGCGCCGCGACCGCCGCGGCCTGGGCGAACACGTTCACGCCCAGGTCGTTCGTGTTGAAGCGCCAGATCTTGTCGTAGAGCTCCTTGCGGGCGAGGAGCCCCCCCATCCGGATGCCGGCGAGCCCGCAGTTCTTCGAGACCGACCAGACCGTGACGGTCCCCTCCGGGTAGAAGGGATGGGCGAGCGTGTGCGACTCCGAGAAGTCCCGGTAGGTCGTGTCGTTGAGCAGCACGAGCTTGTGGTCCTTCGCGATCTCCGCTATCGCCCGGACGTCCTCCTTCGGGTAGCCGCTCCCCAGCGGGTTGAGCGGATCGATGAGCAGGACCATCCTGGTGCGGGGCGTGATGGCCTCGTTCACCCGGTCCGGGGTCATCCGGTTGGGTGGCGCATAGAGGGGCAGGTTGACCGTGCGCGCCCCGGCGAGCTCGACGAACTTGTGGATGATGAGGTAGGAGGGGTCGCTCGCGATCACCTCGTCCCCGGGGCCGAGGAGGGCGCGGGTGAGCATGTAGAGCGCTTCGGTCCCGCCGGAAGCGAGCCCGACCTCCGTGTCGGGTAGACCGAAGTCCGTACGGACGAGCGCCTTGAGCTTCGGGTCGCCGGGGGCGTAAGGGTAGCCCTGGTAGCGCTTCTCCTCCATCGCCTTCCGGACCGCGGCCTCCACGCCCGCGGTGGGGAACAGGTGGTTGGTGTTCTGGCTCATCCAGACGGTCTCGTGGTAGTGGTCGTGGGCGTACCGGAACGCGTCGAAGGGCGCGGGGCTTGCGGGCATCGAGGAGGCCCGAGCGGCGGGCCGTCTAAAGGTTGCGCTCCCACGCGACGGGAGATGCGCGGGAGGTCGACCGCTCAGGGGGCACGCGCGAGGAACGTGGTGACGCTGCCCGCGGACTGGAGCGAGGCCCTCGGCACTTCGAAGCCCGCCTGCTCGAACGCTTCCAGGACCCCGTGGCGGGGCGGGAAGCTCCGCAAGGACTCGGAGAGGTAGCGGTAGGGGCCCTCGGTCCCGAAGAGCGCTCCCAGCTTCGGCATGACCCGGTCGAAGTAGGCATGGAAGAGCGGCCGGAACCACGCCGGCGCGGGCTCCGTGATCTCGAGCGCGAGGCACCAGCCCCCTCGACGGAGCACGCGCCGCATCTCGCCCAGTCCGACGACGAGCTGAGGGAGGTTCCGGATCAGGAAGGCGCTGCTGACCACGTCGAACGACCCGGACCGGAAGGGCAGGCGGGTCACGTCCGCGACACCGAAGCCGATGCGGTCCCTCCCCGAGGCGGGGAGCCGTTGGCGGGTCCCCTCGGCCCGGACGACCATCGCCCGGGTGAAGTCGGAGGCGACCAAGGAGGCGGTCGGATAGTGGCGCGCGAGGAGGTAGGTGAGGTCGCCCGGACCGCAGCCGAGGTCGAGGATCCTCCGAGGTGGCTCGCTGAGGGAGCGGTCGAGCTCCCAGAGCGCGCGGGGCCGCCAGACCAGGTCCTGCCCGAAGGTCGCCACGTGATCGAAGAACGTGTACTGGCCAGCGATCCGGGAGAACATCGCCCGGACCTCGCGGTCGAAGTGGGCGGAGCCCCGCGCGGGGTGCGGAGAACCATCGGAGGCGAGAGGGACCGCTTCGGCCATCGACGCGAGGAGCGAGAGCGGTGGGGCGGAATAAGCTCCGCCCCGGGGGAGGGGGGCCGTCCCTACGGTGAGGGGTCCCCGTCCGGCGCAGGCCTAGAGCTGGGAGCCGGCCCCTGTTCCTGCTCCATGGACCGGCCCGTCACGGCGCGGTGGAGCACCCACCACCGGTGGAGCTGGTCCGCTCGGCCGACCCCAAGGGCCCGGGCCTCCTCGAGGAGGGCCAGGGCCTGTTCCTGGTCCCCCTTCGCGACCTCTCCCTCGGCCCGGGCCAGCAGGACCTCGTAGAGGTCCGTGGGGGCCGGGGACGCCCTCGCGAGCGCCTCCGCTCGGGCGAGATGGGCGTGCCCCTTCTCGTGCTCTCCCTTGCGGTGGGCATGCCGTCCCTCGAGGATCGCATAGTGGAGCTCGAAGCGGGGTCCGCCTTCCGCCGGTACGAGCTCGCGGGCGAGGAGCAGCGAGCGCACCGAGCGGTCCACGGTATCGGAGGCGAGGGCATGATGGCTGGTGCGAAGCAGCGCCTCCGCCCGGAGCAGTTTCGCACCGTGCGCCTCTCCCCAGGAGGCGACCGACTCCAACCGACGGTAGCCGTCCTCGATCCTGCCCCGAAGGAAGTCCACCTCGGCCAAGGGGATCTCGAGCCGCACGCGACGCAGCTCGTCCCCGCTCTCGTCAAAGAGGCGGAAGGCCCGCTGGTAGAGCGCCCTGGCCCTTTCGGTCTCCTCCCGGAGATGCAGGTAGTAGTCACCGAGACGCCGGCAGGAGTCCCCGAGCAGGCGAAGGTCGGGGAGCGACTCCGCGTAGTGAAGGGCCCTCCGTGACCAGGTGAGGGCCTCCTCGAGGTTCCCGAGGGCGAGGGCGGCCTCGGCGAGGAGACCCGCCGCTTCCACCGCGTTGGGGGAGGGAGACCCTTCACCCTCCGCGGGGACGAGCCCTTCCACCCTCCTGCGCGCTTCCGAGAACTTCCCCTGGTGCAGGTGGGTCCGGGCGAGCGCGAGCTGGGCTGCCTGGTGCGGCTCGCTGGGCAGGAACATCACGAAGGCGTCCATGAGCCGCTCCTCCGATCGGCGGAGCTCTCCGGCTTCCGCGAGGACCTCGCCCAGCTGCAGCAGCACCTCCCGTTCCTGGTCCCGCCGCTCCTTCGCCTCCGGAGGCAGGTGCCGTACGGACTCGAGCGCCCGTTCGAGCGACTCGCGGGCTTCTCCCACCCGGCCCGCGTGGCGGGCGAGGTCGAAGAGCCGGCAGTTGTACTCGAAGGACCTCATGTCCTGGCGGCCCTCGTGGAAGTGGTGGGCGAGCTTCCGGACCCAGACCTCCTCTCCCTGGGCGTCCGGCCCCAGGACCTCCATCACCTCGGCCAACCGACGATGGAGCCTTCGGCGTCGGGTCTCGGTGAGCGAGGCGAGCAGCGCATCCTTGAGCCCCGGGTCTTGGAAGGTGTAGACCTCTCCGGGCAGTTCCCGGAGCACTCCGGCGCGAACGAGGAGCTCGAGCGCTCTCGCGACCGCCTCCTCCTCGCCCTCGGCGACCTGGCGCAGCGTGGCGAAGGAGAACTCCTCGCCCAGGACCGCCCCGTAGGCGAGGAGCTTACGGCCGACCCCGCCCGCCGAGTCGAGAGGGTCCACGCCCCTCCCCCGGGCGGTGGAGGTGTCTCTGTCCGGTCGCGGGCCGCCTCCCCCGGCCGCCGGGGCCCCGTCGGGGCCGGATTCCGGCCCCACCATGAGCCCCCGCTCCCCGAGGGCTAGGCGCTCGAGGAAGAGCGGGTTCCCCTCGCTCTCGGCGAAGAGGCGGGTCACCGTCTCTTCGTCCGGGGCCCTTCCCGCGTTGAGCGAACGCAGGTGCTCCCGGACCTCGTCCACGTTGAGGGGTCGGACCTTACGGACCTCCACCGTGCCGTCCCGGGTGAGCCGCTCCATGGGCTCCTTCGTCCCGTGCAGGAGCTCCTCCAGCGGAAGGGAGGTGAGCAGCACGCCCAGGGGCGTCGTGGGGACCAGGCGCGCGATGTAGCGAAGGAACTCCATCGTGGTCGCGTCGGCGAGGTGGACGTCCTCGAGGGCAAGGAGCACCGGCTGATGCTGGGCGACCCGGGAGATCGTCTGGAGAAGCCGGTCGAAGAGGGCCAACCGGTCCTCCTCGACCCCGCCGCTCACGCGGTCGATGGACTCCCACACGACGTCCGTCCCCTCGGACCTTTCGCGGGAGGGCGCGCTCGCCCCGCCCGACATGTCGCGCCAGGCCATGAGGCCCAGCGGCACGAGCGAGCTCGGGGTCTGTCGCTCCGGGGTCCAGAGCGCGCGAAGCCCCCCTTCCCGGCCGTCCGCATGGGCGATCTGGTTGGTCGAGAGCCCGCGTAAGGCCTCCTTGATCGCCTCGAACGGTTGGGGGATCTCCCTGGGGAGCGAGCGCCCCTCCAGGACCACCATCCGCTCCTTTCGGGCTTCTTCGGCGACGGTGGAGACGAGCGTGCTCTTCCCGACCCCCGTCTGGCCGGTGAGAAGGATGGTCCCGCCCTTGCCGGCGCGGACATCGGCCAAGAAGCCCCGGAGGGCCTCGAGAAGCTCCCCTCGCCCCACAAAAGGGTGGGAGGAAAGGGCGAGGACGGACCGACGCGCGGCCACCACGATGTCGCCGGAGCCGTTCCCGGTATAAGTGATGGGCCGTGGAACGGGCAGGATTCCGGAAGCGAAGGTCCCGACCGGGACCACGTGCGACCTTCTCCGTGACGACCCGGGCCTATAGGGTGGCTCAGGCCTTCTTGTTCGGGGCGGGACCGGCGGACGTTTCCGAAGGCGCGTGAGGGGGGGTCGGGGGGGCCGTTCCGGAAGGGGGCCGGGACTCGCCCGCTGGGGCCTCCGGGAGGCCCAGGCGCTGGCGGAGCTCGCGGTGACCCGCTACGAGGCCGGGAGCGTAGGCGTCCACGTTGAGGTACTCGGCCCGGGCGAGCTCGAGCTTCGCGCGCTCCGGGTCCCCCCAGGCGTCGTAGAGCATCGCGAGGCGAAGGTGGAGCTCGGAGACCTGGGGGGTCGCCCCCATCTCCTCCGACATCCGCAGGGAGCGCTGGAGCGAAGCCTCCGCTTCCCCGAACCGGCCGCGGCGGATCGCGAGAAGGCCGTCGTTCATGGCGATCTGCTGGATGCCGATCGGGTCCTGCAGCCGCTCCAGGATCCTTCGCGCCTCATGGTTCTCGCGCTCGGCCTCGTCGAGCTGGCCCAGCTGGAGACGGAACTCCACCGCGTTGAAGAGCGTCCAGCCGACCATACGACGGTCGTGGGCCCGCTCGGCGAAGTCCCGACCCTTCTGTAGCCACTCCACCCCTTCCCGGGGGTTGTTGGGGCCCACCGCGACGGCGAGGTTGTTGCAGGCCCGGGACGCTTCATGCCAATCCCCGAGCTTCTCGACCATGTCGAGCGCCTGACGGTAGTACTCCACCGCCCTGGAGAGGTCCCCCGCCCCCCCCGCGCTCGAGAAGGCGTTGCCCAGGTCGACGTAGCACCGCGCGATCTCCCGCGCGTCCTCCTTCGCGTCCAAGAGCTGGAGCGAGCGTTCCCCCTCCTCGATGGCCACCTTCGTGTTCCCTTCGAGCGAAGCGAGACGCCCCAGCAGGCGGTGCACCCGGGCGAGACCCCGCCGATGTCCTTCCTTCTCGAGGACCCGAAGCGCGTCCGTGCAGAGCTCGCGCCCTCGTTCGGCCTGCGCCTGGTTGCGGGCGACCTCGGCGCGGGCGAGTAGGATGAGCGCCCGGAGGAGCGGCCGCTGAGGCGGCACGAGCTCGAGCGCCTCGACGCACAAGCGGTCCGCCTTGAGGTCGTCGTTCATGAGGCCATAGAGCTCGCCCAGCTCCAGCAGGAGCCCCGCCTCCTCCTCGAGGTGGTCGCCCGGCATCTCCCGCAGGTCCGAGCGTGCCCGCTCCAGGTGATGGGCCGCGATTTCGGGAGCGAGCGCCTCCCTCGCGAGCGTCGCGGAGCGGCGGTTGTAGCGGAAGGAGCGGTCGTGAACGCGCCCCAGGAAGTAGTGGCGCCCGAGCTCGGGGAGCACCTCCGCCGGAGGGTCGGGGTAGAGCCGCTCGTAGGCCTCCCCAACCTTGCGGTGGATCACCCGGACCCGGCTCTCGGTCATCTCGCGGTAGAGCCGCATTCGGACGTCCTCCTGGACGAAGCTGAAACGCTCCCCCCCGGGGCGCTCGCGCAGGAGGCCTTGGTGGACCAGCCCTTCCAGAAGCTCCGCTAGGGGCTCCTCGGCCAGGCCCGTCGCGCTGCGGAGCAGGGCGAAATCGAACTCCTTCCCGATCGCGCTGGCGTAGGCGAGGACGCGGCGCTGCTCGTCCGTGAGCCTCTCCAAGGGGAGGCTGGCTCGATCCCATGCGGAGGGGCGGGAGGCCGGGGACGCCACGTCCTAAGGAGACCGCTATCGGTCCAATAAGGCTCTGCGCGGCTCCTGGAGGCCCGTTGCCCGCCGCCGTGCGAGGGGGGACCGGGGCTCAACGCTTATCTGGGGTGGCCTGCGTGAGCCCCAACCCCTCATGGCGCCCGAGAGCCCCACCACCCCGTCCTCCGCCTCGACCGCGGTGCCCTCCTCCAAAGCGTCCAAGACCGACGCTTCGAAGGGTCGGGGCGGCCCCCGCGTGAGCTGGAAGCTCCCCTCGGCCCGCCAGATCGGCTTCGGGCTCTTCGGCCTCCTGGTGGCCGGTGCGATCGCCTTCTACGTCGCTTGGGGCCTCTCCTTCCATGTCTGGATCGACAACGGCATGTACGCGATCGTTTCGACCCTCGCCGGCTTCGGCCTAGCGGGGATGTGGCTCACCCTGCCGCCACGCCGTGCCTCGGCCTCTGCGGCTTGAGGTCCCAGGGTCCAGAGGACCGCAGCGCCATCGCCATCCGGGCCCGGGCGCGCCCTGGCTCAGAGCGGCCGCGCGGCCCCGGCCCATCCCAGGGCCTTCTCCCCGCAAACGATGCAGGGGGGGACCTCCGAGGGGAGGATGCCTGGGGGGGAGCTCTGCTCGATCCGACCGAGGAGCCCTCCGTCGACGGCCTCCTCCACCCGGTGGCCGCAGGCTTCCTTCCCGCACCAGCCGATGAGATGGACCGCGGCTCCTTCCTTGAGCTCCTCCAGCCGCTTCGCGGGACGGATCTCGGCCCGGAAGCGCTCGAAGGCTCGCTCGCTGAGGGCGCTGCGGAAGGCCTCCAGGGCACGGGGAACTTCAGCGAGAACATCCGCGAGCGGCACGCTGCGCTTCGTGCCCAGGCGGTCGGCGAGCGTCGCGTTGCCGGCCTGGAGCTCCCGCTGCCCCAGCTCGACCCGCAGCGGAACCCCCCGGCTCTCCCAGGCGTAGTACTTCGCTCCCGGGCGGTCCTCGCTGAGGTCGACGCGCGTGCGCCAGCCGGCCTTCCGGAGCTGCTCTCCCAGGTCCTGGGCGGCGCGCGCCACCTCTTCCTTCCCCTCCTTGCCGAGGACGGGCACCACGACCACTTGGACCGGGGCGATCGCGGGTGGCAACACCAGGCCCTTGTCGTCGCCGTGCACGCCGATCACGGCCCCCAGGAGGCGTTCGGAGAGACCGTAGGTCGTCTGGTGCCCGTAGGCCTGTGAACCGGATTGCGTCTCGTACTGGATGCCGTAGGGGCGGGAGAAGTTGTCCCGGTAGTGATGGACCGTGCCCACCTGGAGCGTGCGGCCCTCCCCGAAGGGCGTGTCGAGGGCGAGGGAGTAGTGGGCGCCGGGGAACTTGTCCCAGTCCGGGCGTCGGTCGACCAGATAGGGCAGGGCGAGGGCCTTCGCGATCTCCTCGAAGGTACGGAGGTCGTCGCGGACCTGGGAGGTCGCGGCCTCCTCGTCGAGATGGACCGTGTGCCCCTCGAAGAAGTGGATCTCCCGCACCCGGATCAGGGGCCGGGTGGTCTTCGTCTCGTAGCGGAAGACGCTGCAGACCTGGTAGGTCCTGAGCGGTAGGTCCTTGTGCGAGCGGACCCAGATGGCGAACATCGGGTACATCGCGGTCTCGCTCGTCGGTCGGAGGCAAAGACGGATGTCGAGCGGGGTCGTGCCGCCGTGGGTGACCCAGTAGACCTGCGATTCGAACCCCTTGATGTGTTCGGCCTCCTTCTGGAGCTCCGTCTCGGGGATGAGGGTCGGGAAGGAGACCTCCTCGTACCCGACCTTCTCCACGGCGTCGCGGATGGTACGGTCCATGAGGGAGCGGGCCTTGAGCCCGAAGAACGGCCAGACGTTGAGCCCCTTCACGGGGTAGCGCTTGTCGGTGACCTGCGCGCGCTCCAGGACCTCGCTGAACCACTCGAAGAAGGCCTCGCTCTTCTTCGGTAGCTCGGCCATGGGCGCTCCTCCCTCCTCACGGGCACCCGCCATAACCCTTGCCGACCTCCCGGGAACGGCCGGAGGGCGCGTCTGGCCCCGCTCCCCGGCGGGGCCCGCATTTCGGGGCCGGGCGTCCCTTCTCCTGGCCGAGGGAGGTTCCCGCTCCTTTCGCTGTCCAAATGGATGGATGGGTGCCCCTAGGTTCCATCGGAACTATGGAGCGGCCCGGGGAGAATCGCGCACAAGAGAGAGTATATCTGTGACAGCCACCGTGGTTTCCTCTTGCCCATGCGCCTAGTCATCTGCATTGACCGAGATGATGACCTGGGCCGCAAGGCTGGTATCCGCGGGCCCGTGCTGGGGCGCGAAGCGATCCTCGACGCGGTGATGAAGCTCGGGATCGCCGATCCCGAGGACTCCGACACCAACGCGATGCTCGCCGCGGTGAACCTGCTCGACGAGCTGCGCGCCTCCGGGGAGGAGGTCGAGGGGCTGGTCCTCACCGGGGACGGCCGGGTCGGGACCATCTCCGACCGCAAGGTCGCCCAGCAGTTCGACGAGGTGCTCTCGCGCCTGAAGGTCGACGCGGCCCACATGGTCTCCGACGGAGCGGAGGACGAGTACCTCTACCCGATCATCCAGTCCCGCACCAAGGTGGACTCGGTCCGTCGGGTCTACGTCCGCCAGAGCGTGACGCTCCAGGGGACCTACATGACCCTGGTCCGGGCGCTCAAGGACCAGAAGCTCAGGACGAAGACGGTCCTGCCCCTCGCCTCCTTCCTCATCTTCCTGGGGATCGTGCTCTCGCTCCAGGCCTTCTTCGGGGTCCAGCTCTGGGGCTACGGGCTGATCCTGCTCACCTTCCTGCTCGGCTTCTACCTCTTCCTCTGGACCTTCGAGGTCGACGAGTGGATCGTCTCGCAGGTGCAATCCTTCGGCTCGGACCTGAGGAGGGGCAGCCTCGCGGTCTTCTTCGGGATCCTTTCGCTCGCCCTGATCCTCCTCGGGATCGTCCTCGGCAACCAGGCATGGGCCGCCGAGACCGACCCCAACCCCCTGCACCACTTCCTGGACTTCCTCTCCACGGCACTCGTCTGGTGGATCGGCGCGGCGGCCGCCTTCGAGTCCGGTCGGGCGATCCGATGGCTCGTCGCGCGCCACCGCGTCCCGAGCTCCGTCTGGGTCGCGCTGGTCTCCTTCACGGCGGCCGGCATCGAGGGCTACAGCCTGATCTACCTCTTCGGGGCGATCCTGATGTTCGATCCGCCGTCCATCATCGCGGTATCCCTGGTGGGCGTCGCGCTGGGGATCCTCACCGGCGGGCTCGCGGAGTCGCTCCGCCAGTACCTCCGCGCCTCCTCGGCCGCGGCGAAGACGGCTCTTCCCTCGTCCGGTTAGGGAGCGCGGCCCCTTCCGCCGCGGGGGCCCTCTTCGGGGTCAGCTCCCGTCCATCGCGGGGGCGAAGATCACACCCTCGGCCACCTTCGGCAGGAACATGGTCGACTTCTGCGCCATGACCCGGTAGGCGAACGCCTCCCGCTCGACCCCCTCGAAGGAGAGGGGGGGGAGGAGGCAGGCGACCCCCTGCTCCCGCTGGACGGCGTCCAAGGCGGAGCGGACCGACCGGACGAAGGAGAAGCCGGAGGGATCGAGGTGGAGGTCGCCTTCCAGGAAGCGGTGGAGCGCCTCGTAGTCCCCGCCCTCGCCCGACGTCTCCCGGGTTCGGAAGACGGCCATCCCGGGGGGCCCCACGGCGACGAACCCTCTCTCCCCGTTCGCGCGCAGTCCGCGAAGTGCACGCAGGGCCGCCTCGACCCCCCCGTGAGGGGGCAGTTCCTCGACGGTCGGGAAGCGGGAGCGGCCCCGGGCGAGGAGCTCCGGATAGGTCAGGACCGAAGCGGGGAGCACCCGGTGCCAGGGTAACAGCAGCAGGGCCTTGTCCCTCGCCTCGACAAGGACGGTCAGCGGATGGACCGGCACACCGCGGGCCTGGAGACGGGAGGCCGCGGTGAAACGATGGTGACCGTCCAGGATCAGCAGCCTCTGGGGTCGGAGCAGCTCACGCAGCTTCTCCTCGACCTCGCGATCGTCGATGCGCCAGAGACGATGGGTCGTTCCGTCGAGCTCGACGTCCACCAGGGGAGGCCGCTTCCCGTCGAAGGAGAGCCCTCGCCGGTCGAGGCCCAGGTAGGACTCGACCAGGTCGTTGACCTGGTGGTCCCCCCGGTCGTACCCCGCCATGATGGGGGCGAAGTGGGTCCGGGTCCGTTCGGTCAGCCGGACCCGCTCTTCCACCCGGGCGTCGAAGGTCCGTTCGTGCGGCGCGATGAGGGGCGAGCTCGTCGAACCCGGGGGGAGGGCCCCCACGACCCCTAGCAGCAGGTAGTCCGGCCGTCGCTGCCGCTCCTCCAACGACTCCGCGATGTCGGGTGGGGGTCGGAAACGTATCGCGTAGACGTAGAGGGCGGGGGAAGGGTCCTGGACGAAGGCGCCCGCGGCGAGGGCAGCGCTGAGGCGGTCCATCGCCCGGTCGAGGAACTCCGGGACCGGGAGCTCGCTAGGGCGCGAGGAGAAGGTCGCCGCGTTGTGAGGGCGACTTTCGAAGCGCCGGTGGTCCTCCGGTCCCAGCGTGTCGTAGACCGGAGCGACCAGCTGGGACGCGTCCCGGTCTCGAGGGTCCGGGTGGAACGCACGGACCGGCAGCAGGTCCATGCAAAGGCTCCTGCTCAGAGCGGGGCGAGGGCCCGCTCCACATGCGACAGGGGGACGTCGAGCAGGCAGCGCGCCTTGAGCTCGCGCTGGACCTCCTTGGCCGGCATCCCGTCGCTCGCCCGGACCTTCCCCGCGAGGGTCCTGAGGTCCTCCCAGTAGTTCCAGGGGAAGACGAACCAGCGCCAGGCGTCACGGGCCACCTCCTCGGCGAAGTAGGTGGGCATGTAGGTGGAGTGGGAGATGTGGAGGTAGGTCGCGCTGCGGACCTCCAGGGCTCCCCTATCGGCGACGTGACGGACGGCGAGCTGGAGGCTCTGCCCGGTGTCCGTGATGTCGTCGACCACCAGCACGCGCTTCTGGTCGAGCCGGGTCGCGAGCTCCTCGGTGAGCTCCGCGGAACCCGAGGGCGTCGCGGTCACGCCCCAGTGCTGGGCCCGTAGGGCCGCGAGATGCTTCGTGCCGAGACGGTCGGCGAGCATCCGCGAGGGGACCCATCCTCCGCGGGTGAGGCCCACGATGACCTGGGGGTTCCACGAGGCGGAGCGGACCTTCTCAGCGATGAGGTCCGACCAGCGGTCGATCTCGGGCCAGCTGACCAACCGGCAGGGAGGGAAGTCCACGTGGGCCAAGGGAGGACCCTGAGAGATGAAGGTTACAGGTGCCCCACCGGGAAAGGGCGGTGTCGGGGGAGGGAGCGGCGGGTGCCGCCCCCTCCCGTCCTGGTTGGACCGTCGGCCGCTTCGGACCTACGGGTAGATCCCGCGGACCCGCATCGCCTCGACGACGCGGCCCACGGCTACGATGTAGGCGGCGGTCCGGTTGTTGACGCCGTGCTTCTTCGCCACGTCCGCGACCCCGCGGTAGGAGCCGGACATGACGCGCTCCAAGCGGGAGTTCACGTCGTTGACGTCCCAGAAGTACCCCTGCAGGTCCTGGACCCACTCGAAGTAGCTCACCGTGACGCCGCCCGCGTTCGCGAGCACGTCAGGGAGCACGGTGGTCTTGTTGGCGTAGAGCACCTCGTCCGCTTCGGGCGTGGTGGGGCCGTTCGCGGCCTCGGCCACGATCTTCGCCTTCACGTCCTTCGCGTTCTCCTTGGTGATCTGGTTCTCCAGAGCGGCGGGGATGAGCACATCGCAGTCGAGCGCGAGCAGCTCCTGGTTCGAGATCTTCTGGGAGCCAGGGAACCCGACCACGCTGCCCTTCTCCTGCTTGAACTTCTCGACGGCCGCCACGTCCATCCCGTCCTTCTTCAGGATCGCGCCCTTCGAGTCCGAGACTGCGATGATCTTCCCGCCCAGCTCCCTCGATACCAGGCTCGCGGCGACGCTCCCCGCGTTGCCGAAGCCCTGGACCGCGAACGAGGCGCCCTTCATCTTGATGTTCAGGTCCTTCGCCGCCTCGCGGATCACGTACATGCAGCCCCGGCCGGTGGCTTCCCCACGGCCCTCGGAGCCACCGATCGACAGGGGCTTGCCCGTGACGACCCCGGGAACGGAGTAGCCCTTCTGCATGGAGTAGGTGTCCATGATCCAGGCCATGGTCTGGCTGTCGGTGTAGACGTCAGGGGCCGGGACATCGATCTCGGGTCCGATGATGGGAGCGATCTCGCTCGCGAACCGGCGGGTCATCCGCTCGAGCTCGTTCCTGCTCATGGACTTGGGATCGCAGATGACCCCGCCCTTCGCCCCTCCGTAGGGGAGGCTCACCACGGCGCACTTCCAGGTCATCCAGGCGGCGAGCGCCCGGACCTCGTCGAGCGTGACCTGCGGGTGGTATCGGATACCGCCCTTGCAGGGCCCGCGGGCCATGTTGTACTGGACACGGTAGCCCGTGAACACACGGTAGGACCCGTTGTCCATCCGGACCGGGAAGTTGACCGTCAGCTCACGCTTCGGGTGCTTGAGGATCTCGGTTACCCCAGCGTCCAGCTTGAGGTACTTGGCGCAAATGTCCACTTGTCGCTGAGCGGTCTCGAACGGGTTCACAGCTCCGCCGTTGTTCGTCATCAACGCACCACCCCTCTCGGGGGAAGTCGCCGACATCGGGAGCCTACTTAACTTCCCCCTGGGGGACGAGGACGGTCGTCGGGCGAGGAGCCCTGACGGGGCGGAGAGCGTGTTTTCGCGGTCCAGGGGGTTCGAGGGTGGGTGGGGGGGCCTTTGGACGGCCGCATCCCTCCTGGGCCCGCTGAACGGCCCGGGCCCGAACGGCTAGGGCTTACGGACGCCGCCGAGGTCGATCCCTTTGCGGTAGATGGCGTGGGTGCCCTTCGAGACCGCGTACTGGTCCAGCGCTCCCCCCAGCCAGTCCGTGTTATCGGCCAGGACGACGCCGCCGGAGGGGACCTTGGGGTCGACGGTCTGGAACTCGAAGGTCGCGTGCTCGAAGGTGTGGAGGCTATCGTGCAGGAACAGGTCGATCCGCTGCAGCTCGCTCGCGACCATCGGAAGGACCTGCTCGCTGGGCCCGATCCGCAGGTCCCAGCCCGCCCGCAACCCGGGCGGGACCGCCCAGCCCGAACCCTTCCCGACAGGGAGGGCGACCGGGGAGTCCTCCGCCTCGGTGAACACCTGGTGGCGCTGCACCTTGGGAAGGTCGATGGAGTGGAGCTTGCCCATCTCGTTCTTCTTGATCGCGCGCAGCAGGTAGGCGGAAGAGACCCCCGAGGAGACGCCGACCTCCACCACGTGCTGAGGCCGCATCAGTCGGACCAGCGCATAGAGCTCGAACGGCGCGCGGATCTGGGCGTAGTAGTCACGCCCGGCGGAGCGGTGGCTGGTCTGGATCGCCCCCGCGAGCCCCCGGTCGTCGCTCGCTTCTTGGATCGCGGAGCCGGCCTTCTCCACGGTCATTCCCGTGAGCTCGGCGACCCACTTGGGGTCGGGCTCGGACGGCCGTTGGCTCGCTTCCGGGCGAGCGTTCGCGGGCCGGGGGCGCTCCGGCATGCTCCTGGCCAAGCCTCCGCGCTTATTCCGCTTCGCTCTCCATGATCAGCGGCGGCGTGATATCCCGGACCGACCCTCCGGGTGGCGTGGCCGGTGCGGAAGCGTTCGCTCTTGAGGGGGTGTCGAAGAGGTACGGGGACGTCCAGGCGCTGAACGAGGTCACCTTCTCCGTTCGGGAAGGGGAGGCGGTCGGCTACCTGGGCCCCAACGGGGCCGGGAAGACCACGACCCTCAAACTGCTCTCCGGCCTCTCCCGTCCCACCGCGGGCCACCTCCGTCTCTCGGGCTCCGACCCCATCCTGGAGCGTCGCAAGGCCCTCTCCTCCGTCGGCGTGCTCGTGGAGACGCCTGGGACGCTGCCTTACCTGAAGGGCTCCGACCTCTTGGAGCACATCGCCCGGGTGAAGGGGATCCCCGCGAAGGAGGTCCCGACCGCCCTCTCGCGGGCGGTGGGGCTCATGGACGTTCGGGAGGCGGTCGATCGCCCCATGGGGGGGCTCAGCACCGGACAGCTCCGCCGGGTGCTGCTGGCGGGGGCCCTGATGGGGGACCCCCACGTGCTGGTGCTGGACGAGCCCACGATGGGGCTCGACCCCGCCGCGAGGGCCGACCTGCGCGCGGTCCTTCGCGCTCTCCGCAAGGAAGGGCGGACGATCTTCCTGTCGACCCACCTTCTCGAGGATGTGGAGGCGGTCTGCGGCCGCGTCCTCTTCCTGCGCGGCGGCCGTCTCCAGGGGGACGAGAGCGTGACCCACGGTGCCCTGGACCCCTCCGCGGTCCTCCCGCGCGTCCTGCGGTGCCGCTCGGTGCAGCCGGTGGACCTCTCCCGGGTCCAGGGAGCGCTCCCTCCCTGCACCGTGATGGAGGTGGACGTGGAGATGCTCCCCGACCAGACCTTCCGCCTTCGGTTCCGGGGGGACGAGCCGCGGCAGGCGGAGCTCGTCGAGTCACTGGTCCGTGCGGGCCTCCACATCTCCCGGGCCGAGCCGGAGGTCCCTGACCTCGCCTCGCGCTACCTTCGCTACGTAGGTCGGGAGGAGGCCACATGAGCGCCCTCGTCGCGAACGCCCGGTGGGAGCTCCTGCGCTGGGTGCGCTCTCGGCGCATCTTCCTGCTGGTGATCCCGCTCCTCGCCGGACCGATCGGCAGCGCCATCGCCTTCCTCTATTTCCGCCACGTCCAGGCGAACGGCACGGTCCTCACGAACGGAACGGCGTTGCTCCTGGGCCTCTTCGTGACCGGGGGGCTCTCCGCCATGGTGACCCTGGACCTCGCGGCGCTCTCCGAAGGCGAGGAGCTCTCCCGGCGCTCCCACCTGCTCTCGCTCTCCCTCCCACAGTCCCGGGCGGAGGTGCTCGGGGGCCGACTCTTGCTGGTCCTGGGGTCGACGCTCGCGATCTTCGCGGTCGCCGGGGCGCTGGTCTGGCCCATCGCCTCGCTGGTCGTCCCGGTCCAGCCGACGGACCCCGCCGCGCTGTTCCCGCCCTTCCACCTCTACGAGGGCATCCTCGCTCTGCTCTTCTTCCTCGGCGCGTCCACGGTGACCGCGTCGATCATCACTCGGAGCGCCTCGGAGGCCCTGGTCGCGGGCGTCCTCGCCGGGGTGGTCACGGCCTCCGCCGCGGGCTACCTCACCTACCTGCACCAGATCACCATGGTCTTCCCGGCGGTCCTGCTCGTCGTGGGCGCGGTCGCGCTGGGGTGGGCCTTCACCCGGTTCGAGGCGCTCGACACCTAGGCGAGGCGGGGTCGCGAGCGGGGAGAGCGCCGGTCCTACCCTGCTTCCGGGGCGAAGGAGTCCCAGCCGCCCGTGGGCAGGGGGCGGGTGTCCCCCTCCTTGTTCTCGAAGACCGAGGGGCCCTTCTCGGCGACGGAGCCGATGACGCAGATCTTCCCGCCCGCCTTCACCACGTTCTTGAGCGTCGCGTCGAAGCTCTCGCGAGGGAAGGTGACGAGGAGCTCGTAGTCTCCCCCCAGGAACGCGACCTTATCGAGCGGAAGCTCGAGCGCCTTCGCGACCTTCCGCGCGAGGGGGTCGAACGGGACCCAGTCCTCGCGCAGGTGGACCGAGACGCCCGAGGCGGCGCACAGGTGATGCGCGGCGGCGAGGAGGCCGTCCGAGGTGTCGGTGGAAGCGTTCGCCGTCGAGGAGAGCGCGATGCCCTCTCGAAGCCGCGGCCGGACGTTGAGCAGGACGCTCATCGCGTCCTTCTCGCTGAGCGACTCCTCCTTCCAGGCGAGATAGGCGGCGCTCCCCCGCCCCGTGGTCCCCGTGGTCGCGAGCAGGTCGCCCGGTTCCGCCCCGGAGATCGGCATCAGGTGGTTCACGTCCGCCTCGCCCACGGCGACAGGGACGACGCCCCGCTGATCGCTGCGCTTGCTGTCCCCGCCGATGAGGTGGGTGCCCGCGAACCGGGCCGCCTCCTCGAGTCCCAGGACCACTCCCTGGGCCCAGCGGGCGGGCGTGTCCGCAGGGACCAGGAGCGCCCCTAGGAGCGCGACAGGGCGTCCGCCCTTCGCGGCGAGGTCGGAGAAGTTCACGTTCGCCGCGAACCGTCCCACCGCACGAGGGTCGGCCGTGCGGGGGAAGTGCGTCCCTTCCATCACGGCGTCCGTGGTGAGGAGGTGGGCCATCCGCCCACCGGAGGGGACCGCGGCGCAGTCGTCGCCCACGGGCAGGAGCCCCTGGCGGCCCGCGGGCAGCGCCTGCGCGATCCACGCGTGCAGACCGGCCTCGGTCACCTCCTCGAGCGTCGAGGAGGAGACGATCCTACGGGGGCGTTTCAGGACCATCGAGGTCCCCCGGGAGGGTTCAGCCTCCTGCCGGTGGGGCGTAGGGGAGGAACTCCTTGCCCAGCAGCTCGCGGCCCAGGATCATCCGCATCACGTTGAGGCCGCCTTCGGCCCCGACCATGTAGCTCATGATCCCGCGAAGTCCCCGCTCGAGCCCCACTTCCTTGGTGTACCCGCTCGCTCCGAACCACATCATCACCCGGCGGACCGCTTCGAAGGCGATCTGGGGGGCGGTGAGCTTCACGGAAGCGACGACCCGGTCGACCTCGGACCGATGGGAGTGGTCGCCCCGGAAGGTGTACTGGTCGATGAGCCAGGCCGCCCGGCGGACCTGCCACTTCACCATCTCGCACTGGACGTAGAGGTCGGCAAGCTCGAACTGGATCCCTTCGAACTTCCCCAGCGGCTGGCCGAACACCCGTCGTTCCTTGATGTAGCTCATCCCGGTCTCGATCGCGCGCTCGGCAGCGCCCACGCAGGCGGCGGCAACGAAGGTCCTCGCCACCTGGAACCCCTGCATCGCAACGCCGAAGCCCCGGCCCTCTGCGCCCAGGAGGTGGTGCTCGGGGACGTGGACCTCGTCGTAGTGCAGGAGCGCCGTGGAGATCCCCATCCGCCCCATGTTCACCAGCTTCTGCGCGCTGGTGCCCTTCGCGGAAGCGGGGACGTAGAGGAAGTTGAACCCGTCCCCGTCCTTCTGGCGGGTGAGGGTCACGTGACCTCCGCCACGCTCCCTCGCCTCCATGACGCCGGAGAGGAAGCTCTTCTCGCCGTCGACGACGAACTCCTTGCCCGCCCGCCACGAGCGGGTGCGCATGTTCGCGAGGTCGCTCCCGCCACCGGGCTCGGTGGTCGCGATCCCCAGGAAGGTCTTGCCCTGGCAGACCGAGGGCAGGATCTGCTGCTTCGCCTCTTCCGTGCCGAACTTCGCGAGGACCCAGCCCCAGCCGGCCTCGAGAAGGAAGTAGACCGCGGTCGCCATGGAGAAGTCCCCGCGCCCGATCTCCTCCGCCGCGATCTCCGTCTGGACCGCTGTCGCCCCCATCCCGCCGTACGCTTCGGGCACCGGCATCGCGAAGAGACCCAATCGGGCCATCTCGCTCAGCACGTGCTCAGGGATCACGCCCTTGTCGTCGATCTCCTGCTCGTTCTTGCGCAAGACCTCGTCGCCGAAGCGGCGGAGGGTCGCTTGGAAGGCCTCTTCGTCGGGGGACAGACGGAAGTCCATGAGGTTCGCCGCGGCGTCGAACCGACCGGGGTATTAGGTCTGTTGGACCGCCTCGAAGGCGAGCCTCCGACATCCCATGACCGTCATCGAGCCTGAGGCCCCGGTCCCACGTTTCTCGCCGGAGGATTGACCGAAACCTACTGACTGCCATACTCACCACTATGGGTCAGTATGTCCTTCATCAGGACCGTCACCAAGGGGGGGCGCAAGTACCGCCAGCGGGTCGAGTCGTACTGGGACCGGAAGGCCAGACGGTGCCGGACCGGTGTCCTCGAGCATCTGGGACCGGTGGACCCGGTCTATCCTCGGGCCCGGACCACCCTGCTCCAGACCCTCCCTCTGGAGACGCCCCACTTCGGTCTCCTCGCCACCCGCATCATGAGCGGAACCCT